>CAVZKV010000021.1:0-60856 GCA_963775835.1 uncultured Alphaproteobacteria bacterium
CCTCCGCCGCGAGGCCGGGCCTCGAGCGTTTCCAGGCTCGACCTCCAGCGCTAGCCACGCAGGTCACCAGAAGATTCCGGTGCCGTACCGGATCAACCAACTCAGCGATCGCGCACGCGCAGCGCGGGTCGCACGGGCGAGAGGTCCTAATGGGCTTAGGACCTTCGGCCTTGGACTTGGGCCCTTACATAAGGGATATCCTTTGGACCTGACGCGATCTCGCTGCGCTCTTGATAGTCCGGCCTCGTAATCCCGCGAGAAATCCTTCGACCAGGAGTGGGGCCGTGGCAGTCACGTTCAACACGACGGATCTTGAGTTTGTACTGACGCAAATTTTGATGGCGGAGGCTGGGCAGCCTCCGGTCAATCCCCACCTGGCGTTTGGCCTTCGCGAGGTCGCGGGAACGGACAACAACGCGGTGCCGGGCCAGAGCACGTTTGGCTCGGCGGATCAGCCGTTCCCGACGGCGACAACGCAATATTTCCAGACCGTGATCAACATCGACGGGACCATCTTCGATCCTCATCCAAATATTCCAGGGGATACGTCAGTAACGACGTATGCGAACACGGATTCCAACGGCTTGGTCATCGATCCCGCCCCGCGCACGATCTCCAACCTGATCTCCGATCTCAGCTCCAGCAATCCCGCCGCGGTGCAAGCGGCGCAGAACTTCGGCGGTCAATTGGGTGACGGCTATACCGTCTTAAGCAGCAACCCGGCTGGCCTTGCGCTCACGCTTGGTGCCGACGGGATCGCCGGCACGGCCGACGATTTCTGGGGCGCGGATGGCGTCCAGGGCACTGATGATGATGTTGACGCTGCCAACCTCTTCATCGGCAACATCACACCCGACGCTGGTCTCTCAGCCCCGTTCAACTCGTGGATGACGTTCTTTGGCCAGTTCTTCGACCACGGCCTCGACCTGATCACCAAGGGCGGCAACGGCACGGTGTTCATCCCGCTCATGCCGGATGACCCCCTCTTCGATCCCAACAGTCCGACCAATTTCATGGTGCTGACGCGCGCCACGAACCAAGCGGTGCTGCCGGGACCCGACGGCGTTGTCGGCACCTCCGACGACATCCACCAGAACATCAACACCACCACGCCGTTCGTCGACCAGAACCAAACTTATACGTCGCATCCCTCGCACCAGGTGTTCCTGCGCGAGTACATGATCGGCTCGGACGACCAACTGCACTCGAGCGGCAAACTGCTGCAACATGCCCAGGGCCCGGACGGCATCGCCGGCACCACCGACGACAATACGGGCATGGCCACTTGGTCCGACGTCAAGGCCAATGCGCTGAAGCTCGGCATTATCCTGACCGACTACAACGTCGGTGATGTTCCCCTGCTCGCAACCGACGCCTACGGCAACTTCATTCCTGGTGACCACGGCTTTGCCCAGGTGGTTGTACGCCACGCGGACGGCACGGTCGGTCTGGTCGAAGGAACCGCCATTGGCCTCGATCTGACACATCCCGATCCGGCCGACCCCACCGTAACGGTGGTCTTCACCGGTCATGCCTTCATTAATGACACGGCTTTCTTTGCCGTGCCATTCGACCAGCAGACCGGAGCGGCGCTTGCGCCCGATGCTGACACAATCGCGGGTGGTGCAACGCCGCCAGCACCCGGCTTCTACGACAACGAGCTGCTCGACGCGCACTACATCGCCGGCGACGGCCGCGCCAATGAGAACATCGCTCTGACGACGGTGCACACGATCTTCCACGACGAGCACAATCGTCTGATCGATCAGGTGAAGGAGTTGATCCGCGCCGAGCTTGCCAATGGCAACGAATTGTTCGCCCTGAACTGGGTGCTGCCCGGCGCCAACCTGGCCGATGGCATCCAGGAGAACGAGTGGAACGGCGATCGGCTGTTCCAGGCCGCCAAGTTCGGTACCGAGACCCAGTACCAGCACCTCGTGTTCGAGGAGTTCGCCCGCAAGATCGCGCCGACCATCCACTTGTTCGGCAACACCGATATCCACCTCGATCCAGCCATCGTCTCCGAGTTCGCCAATGCGGTCTACCGCTTCGGCCACTCCATGCTCGACGAGAACGTGCCGATCTTCCAACTCAACCCTGACGGCACGCCGCTTATGGACCCGACGGTCAACCCGTCCTCACGGACATGGGCCTGATCGAGGCCTTCACCAACCCGCTGGGCTTCGCCGCAGGTGGTGCCGACATGGCCGCCCAGATCGTCCAGGGCACCACGCACCAGATCGGCTCGGAGATCGACGAGTTCGTCACTGGCGCCCTGCGCAACAACCTATTGGGTCTGCCCCTCGATCTTGCCGCGCTCAATATTGCGCGCGGCCGCGACACCGGCGTCGCGCCCCTCAACCTCGTGCGCAACGAGATCTACAGCCAGACCCACGATACGGCGCTGAAGCCCTACGAGAACTGGGACGAGTTCCGCCAGTTCCTCAAGCACGACGCCTCCATCATCAACTTCCTCGCCGCCTACGGCACACACGCCTCAATCACCGGCGCGACGACGCTCGCTGACAAGCGCGCCGCCGCGCTGGCCCTGGTGACCATGGGCGTCGACCCGGCGAGCCAGACCGGTGATGCCGCACATCAAGACGCCTACAACTTCATGCACAGCCTGGGTGCGTACGCAAATGCTACCCGTGGCGTCGGGGCAGACGGCCTTCTGAACACCGCCGATGATACCTTCAGCAGCCCTCTGGCCGTGCATGCCCAGTGGAGCACCGGCTCGATCACCGGCCTTGACAATGTCGACCTCTGGATCGGCGGGTTGGCCGAGAAGCAAAACCTGTTCGGCGGCCTGTTGGGCTCCACCTTCAACTTCATCTTCGAAAAGCAGATGGAGAACCTGCAGGACGGCGACCGGCTCTACTATCTGCCGCGCATCGAGGGCATCCACTTCGGTAGCGAGATCGAGGGCAATACCTTCGCCTCGATGATCATGACAATACCGGCGCCAAGCACCTGCCGGCCAGCATCTTCCTCACCCCGGAGTATACGGTTGAAGCCTCCGACTATTTCCTGAAGAATCCCGACGGCAACTTCCTGCACGACGCCAACGGCATCCGTATCGCTACGGACCCATCGACCTGGCTGCACAACCCCGTCAGCGGCGCGCAGCTGGTTGAGGTGCTCGACGACGGCACGGTTCACTTCATTGGCGACGACAATTTCTTCGGCAACACCATGGTGCTGGGCGGCACCGAGGAGGCCGACAAGCTGATCGCCGGTCAGGCCGACGACGACACCGTGTGGGGCGATGGCGGCAACGACACCATCGACGGCGGCAACGGCAACGACCAGCTGTTTGGCGGCGGCGGTGACGATGTCATCACCGACTCGGCCGGCGACGACATCATCCACGGCGATACCGGCAACGACACCGTCAGCGCCGGCATCGGCGACGACGTCGTGTTCGGCGGCGACGGCCATGACTTCATCGACGCCGGCCAGGGTCTCGACGAAGTGCTGGGTGGTCTCGGCAACGACATCATCCTCGGCGGCGAGGACGATGACGAACTGCAGGGCAATGAGGGTGATGACTGGATCGAGGGCGGCATCGGCGGCGACCTGCTGGTCGGCGACCAGGGCGCCCCCACCGGCCAGATCCCCCTCATCCAGGGCAACGACGTGCTCGACGGCGGGCTCGGCGGCGATCGCATGCAGGGCTTCAGCGGCGACGACATCATGCTCGGGCAGGGTGGCTTCGACAAGTTCGAGGGCCGGCTCGGCTTCGACTGGGCCTCATGGGAAAACGAGGACCATGGCGTCAGCGTCGACATGGAACGGCGCGAGTTCGTCGACCAGCCGCAGGCGCTGGGCGGCGATGCCATCCGCGACTTCTTCATCGATACCGAAGCCGCCAGCGGTTCGGCCTTCAGCGACTTCATCCAGGGCACCAACGACTCCAAGATCGACCCCTTCAATGAGCTCTCCAACGTCAATCTCATCGACGGCCTTGCCGACTACTTCCCGGCCGGTCCGGTGGCCTTCTCCGGCGGCAACATCCTGTTCGGTGGCGGTGGCAGCGACTTCCTGGAAGGCCGGGGCGGCAACGACATCATCGACGGTGACGCACGCCTGCACGTCGAGCTCACCAGCCGTGCCGCCGGCGGCCAGATCATCAGAGAGGTCCTCTACGATCAGGCCGCCCGCCCAACCTTTGATGCCCTGACCGGCGCCGTCCTTACCGCAGGTGATGTCGATACCGCAGTCTTCACCGATGTGCTTGCGAACTATTTGATCACCGCGGCGGTCGATCCAAATACAGGCGCACCCATTTTTGGCACCGACGGCACCCGCGCGGTGACCGTTCAGCACGTGGTGACCGGTGGTGGGGGCGGTGGCGGTGGTGGGGGCGGCGGGGGCGGCGGCGTCCTCGATGACGGCACCGATATTCTCTACAATATCGAGCGCCTGCAATTCGCCGACGGCACAATCGAGAACCCGTTCCGCCTCTCGACCGATCAGGTGCCGCTGGGTACGTTGATCATCAACGACAACGGTACACCCTTGGCGGCGGCCACCGCGCCGCTGGTGGACGATGTCCTCTCGGTAACCAGCAGCATTCGCGATTTTGAAGGCGTGTTGGTCAATGGCCTGGTCGACCCTACCACCGTGGGGGCGGCGAGCGACATTCCTCTTAACGAATTGAGCTTCCAGTGGCAGTACGCCGAGCCGGCGAATGGCGACTGGGTCAATATCGTCGGGGCCACCAATGCCACCTTCACCCCACCGACTTCCTCGCCACCGGCTTGAATGTCGGCGTCCCGCTCAGGGTGCAGGCAACCTTCATCGATGGCCTCGGCGTCAAGGAGACCGTGTTCTCCGCGCCAACCGCCCTGCTGTTGACGAACCCAGCCGTCAACCACGCCCCGATCGTGGTGCCGCAGATCTCCCCACCAGGCCTCTCCGATACCTCGGCCCGGGACGGCCAGCTTCTTGGCACGGCCGCACACCCCGGCCTCTTCCTGCCGCTCATCACCAACTTCAGCGATGACATCACCGCCGCCGACCAGCTCGTCTACACCGCAACCCTCAAGGATGGCACCCCGCTCGAAAACGTCGGTCTCCACTTCGAGGTCCTCACCGACGCCGCCGGCCTCGTCACCAGCGGCCTGATCACCGGTGCCCCCAACACCGGCCCCGGCACCATCGACGTCCTCGTCACCGCCGCCGATGCCGCGGGCCTCACCGTAACCGATGACTTTATTATCAATGTCTTGCCCTCAGACGGTACGCCCTCCACGATAGAGTCGACGGATGCGCCGCGCATTGGGGTCACCTTCAACACGACTGATCTAGAGTTCATCCTGACGCAAATTCTGCAGGCGGAAGCCGGTCAGCCCCCTGTCAATCCGCATCTGGCGTTTGGTCTGCGCGAGGTCTCTGGCACCAACAACAATGCGGTGCCGGGGCAGGACACGTTCGGGTCGGCCGATCAGGCATTCCCGACCCAGACCACCCAGTATTTCCAGACCGTGACGGTCAACGTCGACGGCACGATATTCGATGCCCATCCGGATGTTGCCGGCGATGTGATGACGACCTCCTATGCCAGCACGGACCCGAACGGCCTGGTAGTCGATACCGCCCCGCGCACGATCTCGAACCTGATCTCCGACATCAGCGCCAACAATCCGGCCGCGCTACAGGCGGCACAGGACTTCGGCGGACAATTGGGCGACGGCTATACCGTGCTGTCGAGCAATCCGGCCGGCCTGGTGCTCGATCCCGGCCCAGATGGCCTGTTCGGCACGGCCGATGATCCGGCGCTTCCCGACCCGGCCAACCTCTTCATCGGCAACATCACGCCCGATGCCGGTCTTTCCGCCCCGTTCAACTCGTGGATGACCTTCTTCGGTCAATTCTTCGACCACGGCCTCGACCTGATCACCAAGGGTGATGCAGGGACGGTGTTCATCCCACTGCTGCCGGATGATCCTCTCTACGTGCCGGGCTCGCCGACCAACTTCATGGTGCTGACCCGTGCCACGGACCAAGCGGTGCTGCCAGGTCCCGACGGCGTGGTCGGCACCTCCGACGACATCCACCAGAACATCAACACCACCACCCCCTTCGTCGACCAGAACCAGACCTACACCTCGCATCCCTCGCATCAGGTGTTCCTGCGCGAGTACATGACCGGTGTCGACGGTCAACTGCACTCGAGCGGCAAGCTGCTGCAGCACGCCGCCGGCCCGGACAATATTCTCGGCAACGCCGACGACAACACGGGCATGGCGACCTGGTCCGACGTCAAGGCCAATGCGCTGAAGCTCGGCATCATCCTGACTGACTACAACGTCGGTAACGTGCCGCTGCTGGCGACCGACGCCTACGGCAACTTTATTCCTGGTGCCAACGGCTTTGCCCAGGTCGTGGTCCGGCACGCCGATGGCACGACCACGCTGGTGGAAGGCACCGCCGCCGGCCTCGATCTCACGCATCCCGATGCATTAGATCCCGCCGCAACGGTAGTCTTCACCGGGCATGCCTTCATCAATGACACGGCATTCTTCGCCGTGCCGTTCGACCAGCAGACCGGTCCAGCGCTGGCGCCCGACGCCGACAGCGACGTCGGCAATGTTCTGGAGCCCGGTACCTACGACAACGAGCTGCTCGACGCGCACTACATCGCCGGCGATGGCCGGGCGAATGAGAACATCGCTCTGACGGCGGTGCACACCATCTTCCACGACGAACACAACCGGCTTGTCGAGCAGACGAAGGACTTGATCCGCGCCGAGCTTGCCAACGGCAACGAATCGTTCGCCCTGAACTGGGTGCTGCCCGGCGCCAACCTGGCCGATGGCATCCAGGACAACGAGTGGAACGGCGATCGGCTGTTCCAAGCGGCCAAGTTCGGCACCGAGACGCAGTACCAGCACCTGGTGTTTGAAGAGTTCGCCCGCAAGATCGCGCCGACCATCCACTTGTTCGGCAACACCGATATCCATCTCGACGCGGCGATCGTCTCCGAGTTTGCCAATGCGGTCTACCGCTTCGGCCACTCCATGCTCGACGAGAACGTGCCGATCTTCCAACTCAATCCGGACGGCACGCCGGTTATCGATCCGCTAACCGGCCAGCCGGTCGTCACCGATGTCGGCCTGATCGAGGCCTTCACCAACCCGCTGGCCTTCGCCGCCGGTGGCGCCGACATGACAGCCCAGATCGTGCAGGGCACCACGCATCAGATCGGCTCGGAGATCGACGAGTTCGTCACCGGCGCCTTGCGCAACAACCTGTTGGGCCTGCCGCTCGACCTCGCCGCCCTCAACATCGCGCGTGGCCGCGACACGGGTGTGGCGCCGCTCAACCTGGTGCGCAACGAGATCTACAGCCAGACGCACGATACGGCGCTGAAGCCCTACGAGAGCTGGGACGAGTTCCGCCAGTTCCTGAAGCACGATGCTTCGATCGTCAACTTCCTAGCCGCCTACGGCACACACGCTTCCATCCTCGGAGCAACCACGCTGGCCGACAAGCGCGCCGCCGCGCTTGATCTTGTCCTGCACGCCCAGCAGTTTGATCCCAACGATCCAACCCAGCCCAATCCAAGCTTCAGCCAAGACGCCTTCGACTTCATGCACAGCCTGGGGTTGTATGCGAACGATCTCGCCAGCCCGTTCGCCGTGCATGCCCAGTGGAGCACCGGCTCGATCACCGGTCTCGACAATGTCGATCTGTGGATCGGTGGCCTGGCCGAGAAGCAGAACCTGTTCGGCGGCCTGTTGGGCTCGACCTTCAACTTCATCTTCGAAACCAGATGGAGAACCTGCAGGACGGCGACAGGCTCTACTATCTGCCGCGCATCGAAGGCATCCACTTCGGCAGCGAGATCGAGGGCAACACCTTCGCCTCGATGATCATGGAGAACACCGGCGCCAAGCACCTGCCGGCCAGCATCTTCCTCACCCCGGAGTATACGGTTGAGGCCGCAGACTATTTCCAGAAGGATGCCGCCGGCAACTTCCTGCACGACGCCAACGGCAACCGGATCGCTACGGACCCATCGACCTGGCTGCACAACCCCGTCACGGCGCGCAGCTGGTTGAAGTGCTCGACGACGGCACGGTTCACTTCATTGGCGACGACAATTTCTTCGGCAACACCATGGTGCTGGGCGGCACCGAGGAGGCCGACAAGCTGCTCGCCGGCCA
The DNA here is from genome assembly GCA_963775835.1 of uncultured Alphaproteobacteria bacterium. GTDB lineage: Bacteria > Pseudomonadota > Alphaproteobacteria > Rhizobiales > Hyphomicrobiaceae > AWTP1-13. The sequence continues at coordinate 8,175 of CAVZKV010000021.1, forward strand.
GGCCGATGACGACACCGTGTGGGGCGACGGCGGCAACGACACCATCGACGGCGGCAACGGCAACGACCAGCTGTTTGGCGGCAGCGGTGACGATGTCATCACCGACTCGGCCGGCGACGACATCATCCACGGCGATACCGGCAACGACACCGTCAGCGCCGGCATCGGCGACGACGTCGTGTTCGGCGGCGACGGCCACGACTTCATCGACGCCGGCCAGGGTCTCGACGAAGTGCTGGGTGGTCTCGGCAACGACATCATCCTCGGCGGCGAAGACGACGATGAGCTGCAGGGCAACGAGGGTGATGACTGGATCGAGGGCGGCATCGGCGGCGACCTGCTGGTCGGCGATCAGGGCGCGCCCACCGGCCAGATCCCCCTCATCCAGGGCAACGACGTGCTCGACGGCGGGCTCGGCGGCGATCGCATGCAGGGCTTCAGCGGCGACGACATCATGCTCGGGCAGGGTGGCTTCGACAAGTTCGAGGGCCGGCTCGGCTTCGACTGGGCCTCATGGGAAAACGAGGACCATGGCGTCAGCGTCGACATGGAACGGCGCGAGTTCGTCGACCAGCCGCAGGCGCTGGGCGGCGATGCCATCCGCGACTTCTTCATCGATACCGAAGCCGCCAGCGGTTCGGCCTTCAGCGACTTCATCCAGGGCACCAACAACTCCAAAGCTCGATCCCTTCAATGAGCTCTCCAACGTCAATCTCATCGACGGCCTTGCCGACTACTTCCCGGCCGGTCCGGTGGCCTTCTCCGGCGGCAACATCCTGTTCGGTGGCGGTGGCAGCGACTTCCTGGAAGGCCGGGGCGGCAACGACATCATCGACGGTGACGCACGCCTGCACGTCGAGCTCACCAGCCGTGCCGCCGGCGGCCAGATCATCAGAGAGGTCCTCTACGATCAGGCCGTAGGGCCAACTTTCGGCACAACTACCGATCCCTTGACGGGAGAGCCCATCGAAGTAGTTGTCGCGGCTGGCGACATCGACACCGCAGTCTTCACCGATGTCTCCACCAACTATCAGATTGCCTTTGCGACCGATGCGGACGGCAACTTTATCTTTGGAACCGACGGCAACGTTGCTCTCGTCGTTACGCATCTCCCGCCGGTAGCCGGCGGTGGGGGCGGTGGCGGTGGTGGGGGCGGCGTCGGTGTTGTCGATGACGGCATCGACACCCTCTACAATATCGAGCGCCTACAGTTCTCCGACGTCACGTTCGACACCGGCTTCTTTACGGGAGCCCTTGTCTCCGACCAGGCTGCCCAGGGCGTCCCGATCATCAATGACAATGGTACTCCCTTGGCGGCGGCCACCGCGCCGCTGGTTGGTGATGTTTTGTCAGTCGCCACCATTACGGATCCGACCGACCCCAACTTTGGCCGCAGCACCATCAGCGACTTCGAGGGTGTGCTCGTCAATGGCGTGCTCGACGCGGAGACCGCTGGATTCGCTCGCCTCAATATCCCGCTTAATGAGCTGAACTTCCAATGGCAGTACGCCGAGCCGGCGAACGGCGACTGGGTCAATATCGTCGGGGCCACCAGCGACACCTTCACGCCCACCGACTTCCTCGCCACCGGCTTGAATGTCGGCGTCCCGCTCAGAGTGCAGGCAACCTTCATCGATGGCCTCGGCGTCAAGGAGACCGTGTTCTCCGCGCCAACCGCCCTGCTGTTGACGAACCCAGCCGTCAACCACGCCCCGATCGTCGTGCCGCAGATCTCCCCACCAGGCCTCTCCGATACCTCGGCCCGGGACGGCCAGCTTCTTGGCACAGCCGCACACCCCGGCCTCTTCCTGCCGCTCATCACCAACTTCAGCGACGACATCACCGCCGCCGACCAGCTCGTCTACACCGCAACCCTCAAGGATGGCACCCCGCTCGAAAACGTCGGTCTCCACTTCGAGGTCCTGACCGACGCCGCCGGCCTCGTCACCAGCGGCCTCATCACCGGTGCCCCCAACACCGGCCCCGGTACCATCGACGTCCTCGTCACCGCCGCCGATGCCTCGGGCCTCACCGTAACCGATGACTTTATTATCAACGTCCTGCCGTCGGGCGACCAGGCTCCGGCGATCACGTCTAATGGAGGCGGCACAACAGCTTCCGTGTCCGTACCCGAGAACACCGCGGCCGTGACCACCGTGACGGCAACGGATCCCAACATCACCGATGTTCTGACGTTCTCGATCGCGGGCGGTCTCGATGCCGGCAAATTCGTGATCAACCCAACGACGGGCGCGTTGGCCTTCGCCACGGCGCCGGACTTCGAAGCACCAACGGACGATGGCAACAACAACGTCTATGACGTGATCGTCCAGGTCTCCGATGGGACCTTGATCGACACCCAGGCCATCGCGGTCACAGTGACCAACGTCAACGAGGCACCGGTCATCACCTCCAACGGTGGGGGCAACGCCGCGGCGGCCTCCGTGGCTGAGAACTCAACGGCGGTGACGACCGTGACGGCCACGGATCCCGACGCCGGAGCAACGCTGACCTTCAGCCTCGCCGGTGGCGCCGACGCCAGCAAGTTCACCATCAATCCGACGACGGGTGCCTTGTCCTTTATCACGGCACCCGATTTCGAAGCCCCGGCGGATGCTGGCACAAACAATGTCTACGACGTCGTCGTGCAGGCCTCCGATGGCATCCTGACCGACACACAGGCGATCGCGGTCACGGTCACCAACGTCGCTGGCGTGACCATCACCGGAACGAACGCCGCCAACACGGTGAACGCAGCGACGACCGTGCCCGGTCAACCGCTGCCGACCAACGAAGAGGACACCATCAGTGGACTTGGCGGGGCCGATAACCTGTCCGGCCTTGGCGGCAATGACACCATCATCGGCGGTACGGGCAATGACGTCATCAATGCCGGCGCCGGCAACGATCTCATTCTCTATACGATAGGCGATGGGGCCGACACGGTGATCGGTGATGTCGGGCTGGATACGCTCAACATCACCGGTACGGCGGCTGCCGACACCTTGACCGTGGCCTTCGACGGCACGGTGCTGACTGGGTTCGCCGGGGGCACGCTCTCCGGCGTCGAGATCATCACGGCCGACCTCTTGGGTGGCAGCGATACGCTGAGCTACGGCACCACGACCGCGGCCGTGACTGTCAACCTGGCGACCAACAGCGCCTCGGGGTTCACCTCCATTGTTGGCATCGAGAACGTCACCGGCGGCGCTGGGGCCGACACGCTGATCGGCGATGGTCTCGCCAATGCCCTCAACGGTGGAAACGGCAACGACACGCTCAGCGGTGGACTGGGCGTCGACACCCTGACCGGCGGTGCCGGCGTCGATACCGTCTCCTACGTCGGCGAGACGGATGCCCTGGTCATCTCTCTCGCCACCGGGACGACCCAGCGTGGCTCCGCCGCGGCCCCGGTCGAAGACGTGCTGGTCACGATCGAAAACGTGATCGGCGGCCTGGGCAGCGACAGCATCACCGGCTCGACGGGCAATAATGTGCTCGATGGCGGCGCCGGCCTCGGCAACGACAGCATCGACGGCGGTTCGGGCAACGACACCCTCCTAGGGGGAGATGGCAACGACCAGCTGTTGGGCGGCGTTGGCACCGACTCGATCGACGGCGGTGCCGGCAACGACACCATCGTCGGCGGGACCGGCAACGACACGCTCCTGGGTGGCGACGGCAACGACAGCTTCAGCTACGCCTTCGGCGACGGCGTCGACACCTTCAGCGGCGGAACCGGAGCCGATGCGCTCAGCATCACCGGCACGGCCGCCAACAATACCCTGAGTGTGGTCTTCGATGGCACCTCGATCACCTCCTTCACCGGGGGCACGATCACCAGCATCGAAAGCATCTCGGCCGACCTGGCGGGCGGAACCGATACGCTGAGCTACGCCGGCACCACCGTCGACGTGAACGTGGACCTGACGGCCCACACCGCCTCCGGCTTTGCCTCGCTGCTTGGCGTCGAGAACGTCACCGGTGGTACCGGCAACGACACGCTCACGGGCGATGCGGCGGCCAACATCCTGGCCGGCGGGGTCGGCAATGACACCTACTTCGTCGGCGCCGGTGACACGGTGACGGAAGGGGCCGGTGCCGGCACCGATACGGTGAACAGCACCGTTACCTTCACGCTCGGTGCCAACGTCGAGAACCTGAACCTAACGGCGCTCGCCAGCATCAACGGCACCGGCAATGCGCTTGCCAACGTCATCGCCGATACGGGTGGCGGCAACAACGTGCTGAGCGGCCTGGGCGGCAACGACACGATCACCGGCGGTGCTGGCGACGACACCATGAGCGGCGGCACCGGCAACGACGTGTTCGTGTTCCATGCCGGTTTTGGCAACGATGTCGTCACCGATTTCGATGCCAACCCGACCGGCGGCCAGGATCTGCTCGATATTTCCGCCTATGCGCTCACGGCCGCCACTTTCGCCGCCCATGTCAGCATCGTCGCCAGCAGCGGAAACACCCTGATCACGATCGACGGCACCGACCACTTCACGTTGGTGGGTGTCAATGGGGTGGTCCCAAACCTCATCACATCGCAGGACTTCATTCTGTAGGTCTGGTCAACCATTGGGGCAGTCATCTGACTGAGGAGAAAAGGCATGTACATTTCACCAAAAGCATCGCGGATCCGGCAAAGAGAAGCCCAGCGCGCTCGCGACAACCGGGCGGAGATCGTCAAAGCGCGATCACTCGGCCAGGTTACGCGACGCGACCTGATCCGCTGGGGCATCTTTACGGCGAGCGGGGTCCTCGCCTGCAAGAATGGATTGAGCCCCTTGGCGCGCAGCGCCTTCGCCGCCGTGCCCACGGGCACGCCGCGCAGCCCCCTGTTCGGTGGCCAAAAGTACTCCCAGCGCCTCAACCGCCTCAACCTGCAGCAGCCGGTGCCGATCACACCCTATACGCGCGGGTCGGAGACCGACGCGGTGTTCGGCGGCGCCTATGCCAGCGAGCCCCATGCCCGGCGGCTCTCCTACCACACGGACTTCTCAGACCCACCGCCCGGCATGAGCAAGGCCGACTTTACCAATCCGATCACCGGGCGCGGCCCGATGGAGGGCCGCCCGCCCGGCGAGATCTTTGCCCATCAGCGCTGGACCGAGTTCTTTCCCAAGGTCGGCTACGTCTTCACCCTGGGCCAGGTCGCGGGCAATCAATGCTTCTACCCCGGCGTCTTTCCCAACCTGAACCCCAACAGCAGTTGGACCTATGCCACTGGACATTGTGACTACAACACCCCCTCAGGCACGTTGCCGCCGCCTCTGATCAAGGGTCGCTACGGCGAGCCGATCATCACGCGCATCTATAACAATCTGCCGGTCGATCGCACCCAGAACGGCGGCTTCGGGCGCAACGAGCACCAACTGCACTTCCACAATGCCCACAACGGTGCCGAAAGCGATGGCGCCGCCAACGTGCACCACTTCCCTGGCACCTTCTACGACTATCGCTGGAGCACGACGCTCGCTCGGCGCGATAAGATCAACGCCGACGGCATGGTCCCGACCACGGGCGGCCCCGACGACAACACCGGCATCATGCCGGTGCCAGGTGACTACCGTGAGTACCAGGGAACGATGTGGGCGCACGACCACAGGTTCTTCTTCACGGCCGAGAATGTCTACAAAGGCATGCTCATGATGATCAACTACTACAGCGGCAAGGATCGCGGTAACGAGGCGCTCATCGATGGTACCAACCTGCGCCTGCCCAGCGGCAAGCTGCTGGGCTGGGGCAATACGGACTTTGACGTCAATCTGATCATGTCGGATGGAACCCTCGATCAGGAGGGGCAGTACTTCTTCGACATCTTCACCACCGACGGCATGATCGGCGATCTGCCGCTGGTCAACTTCGCTTATGCGCCGTTCATGGAGGTGCTGCCGCGCAAGTACCGCTTCCGTATTCTCAACGCCTGCATGTCGCGCTTTTTCAAGTTCGCCATTGCCGGGCCGACTGGGGCAGCGGTCCCCTTCCAGTTCATCGCCAACGATGGCAACCTGGTCGTCAACCCGATCCTGTTGACCGGGCTCGACGAGCAGGGCATCGCCGAGCGCTACGACATCGTCGTCGACTTCTCGCAGGTTCCGCATCGGCGACAAACTGCACCTCGTCAATGTCTTGAAACAGACCAGCGGCAACAAGCCCGATGGGGCGGTGTCCGTGGCGCAAGCCCTGCAGGGTGACGTGCTCGATCCGGTGCTGGGTGCCATGCTGCAGTTCCGTGTCGTCGGGTCCGTGCCGAGCGTGGACGTGCCTGGGGTCACCCTGACCACGGCCAACAGCTGCGGGACCAACGACAAGAGCGTGGTGCCGACCAAACTCACCGATCAAATTCCGATCGTGACGCCGGTGCGCACGCGCGTGGTCCGCTTTGGGCGCGTGCAAAACGGCGATTCCCGCGATCCCGTCACGGGCCAGTGCACGCCCGATTGCTCCGAGGTGGTGTTCAACTTCCCTTGGACCATCAGCGTCAACGGCCAGACTTCGCACTCGATGAACGCCAACCGCGTGTCGATGGTCTATCCCAAGGCCGGCGAGATCGAGCACTGGACCTACATCAATGAAGGCGGCGGCTGGGATCACCCGATCCACCTGCACTTCGAGGAAGGCATCACCATGAACCGCGGCACCGGCGTGCTGCCGGCAACCGAGAACCTGGTGCGCAAGGACGTCTGGCGCCTGCGCCCGGCGGGTCAGGTGCAATTCCAGATCCAGTTCGGCGAGTACGGCGGCTCCTACGTGAACCACTGCCACAACACCGTGCACGAGGACTTCGCCTTGCTCATGCGCATCCAGCTGTTAACCGGCGTGGCGGGCTCACCGCAAACGGCCGTGACGGCGACGCCGAACCCGACACCCGACGGCGTCTTCTTCACCACACCGGAGATCCTGCCCGAAGGCGATCCCGCCCAGCGGCCGGACCTGTTCGGGCCGGGAAGCTCCACCTGACGAACGTTTAGCCGATTGAAGAGAACCGCCGGGGCGCCGGATTGGCGCCCCGGCGCATGGTTTGGGGAGGGTTTATGCGGCGCCTTTGTCTCGCGAGCGTCCTCGTCCTGACCGGCCTGCTCTCGGGCGCCTGGTCGGCGCAGGCGGCACGCTGGGGAAAAGAGTACGTGCCCAACGTGCCCGTCGTCACGCAGGACGGCAAAACCCTCAATTTCTACGACGATCTCATCAAGGATAAGATCGTCGTCTTGAGTTTTATCTACGCGAGCTGCAAGGACATCTGTCCGCTGGCCACGGCGCGGCTCGGCGAGGCGCAGGACAAGCTCGGTGATCGGCTCGGCCGCGATATCTTCTTCTATTCCATCAGCATCGAACCCGAACGCGACACGCCAGAGCGTTTGAAACAATATGCCGATGCCTTCCACGCCGGCCCCGGCTGGCTGTTCCTGACCGGGCTGCCGGAGGACATTCAGGAAATCCGCTACAAGTTCGGCGACCGCCGGCCCGACCTTGGCGATCACCGCAACGACGTCGTGCTCGGCAACGGCGCCACCGGCGAGTGGCAGCGGGAAAATGCCCTAGGCGACCTCGACCACTTCGTGGGCGCGGTCAAAGCCATGGATCCGCAGTGGCGGGCCGCGCCCCAGGACATGACGAGCCAGGCAGCTTTGGGTAAAGGCTCTGTCAAGACCGTGCACTACGAGACCGGCTATGTGATGGAGGGCCGGCAGGCCGGCTCGGCGATATTCACCAAGCTCTGCGCCGGCTGTCACTCGATCGGCGGCGGCGACCGCGTCGGCCCCGACCTCGATGGCCTCACCTTGCGCCGCAGCCGCGCCTGGATCAGCGAGTTTCTCATGGACCCCATCAAAATGCGCTCCCGTCAGGATCCCATTGCACTGGCCCTGGCGGCAAAATTTCCGGGCGTGCGCATGCCCTACCTGCAGATCCACGAGAGCGACGCGGCCGATCTCATCTCCTACATCAATGCCAAGTCCAAGCAGCCGCAGCCGATGATCGCGCTCGAGACCCTTTCGGCCTTGACCACCCACGACGGCGGCCACCTGAGCCCGGCCGACCTCAAGGGTCAGCCGTTTGCCGTGGTGTTCGGCTATACGCACTGCCCGGACATCTGCCCAACGACGCTGCTCGATTGGTCCAATGTGCTCGATGGTCTCAGCGCGCCGGCGCGACCCTTCAAGGTGCTGTTTGTGTCCGTCGATCCGCAAAGGGACACCCCCGAAGCCTTGAAGGCCTACATGCAGTCCTTCCATCCGGGGATCACGGCCCTGACCGGCAGCCCGGAGCAAATCGCCGCCGTCGCCGCCCAATTCGACGCTGCCTATGCCAGGAACGATGGCGAGAACGGCCAATACAGCTATGATCACAGCATCAAGACTTTTCTGGTCGGCGCCGATCGGTATTTATTCGCGACGCTGGACTTGAACAGTGAAGCCGCAGCGCGAAGCAGGATGATACAGCGCCTGCGCGCGGATCGATGAACATCCTCTCTGCCCGTGAGGACGATGCAGCAGAACCAGCAAGGTGATCCGGCACGTTTGGCCGCACCGACGGGAGTGGACTTTGACCAGCTCCCCTATCCCTCCATGCCCTTTGCCTACACGCAACCCACGCATCTGGCCGCCCTGGCAACGCTTTATGGTTTGCGGCCGCCCCCCGCCGACAGCGCCCGCGTCCTGGAGCTTGGGTGCGCGTCCGGTGGCAACATCATTCCCTTGGCGGCACGGTTCCCCAAAGCCCATTTCGTCGGCCTCGACCTGTCTGCCAAGCACATCCGCGATGGATCTCGACGCCTTGCAACGCTTGGACTCAAGAACATCGACCTCCGCCAGGGCGATCTGGCCGAAGCCGAGTTTGCCCCCGACACCTTCGACTACGTCATTTGCCACGGCGTGTTCAGCTGGGTGCCTCAGGCGGTACAGGAGAGCATTCTGCGCATCTGCCGGACCGCGCTCACCCCCAACGGGCTGGCGGTCATCAGCTACAATGTCCTTCCCGGCTGGCACATGCGCAGCAGCGTGCGCGAGATTTGCCTCTATCACGTTGACCCTGATGCAGCTCCGAGGGAGCGGGTTGCGCAGGCTCGTCGCGTGCTCGCGGAGATTGCCGAGCTAACGAGTGAAACAACGCCCTATGGCGTGTTTCTTCGCAATGAAGTCAAGCGCCTGAAACAGCTCCCTGCCGCCTACATCCTGGGTGAATTCCTGTCCCGCGATAATACACCAATGTCCTTTCACGCCTTCGTCGCGCGGGCACAGCAGCATCAGTTGCGCTTTCTGTGCGAGGCAGATCTCGGCTCGTCGGTTGGTGAAATGCTCTACCCGGCCGCCGCGGAACGCCTCAAGGCGCAGGCCGGTGCCGATCGGCTCGCCGAAGAGCAATACAAAGACTTTGTCAGCGGTCGACCGTTTCGCCGATCTGTGCTCACCAAGATATCCAATGGCGACGGTGATCTTCAGGCTGATTTATTGCCGGACCCCAACCGCCTGTCTGCGCTCTACGTGGCAAGCCGTCTCACACCGGACCCTTCCGCCCGGGCGTTCAGGTTTCGGGATGCTGAGGGGCGTGCAATCACGACCGAGGATAGCGTCGTGCACCGGGCCCTGGCCAGGCTCGGGGCCGCCTATCCCTCACATGTCCAAGTTGAGGAGCTCATTAGGTCAAATCCGGTGCAGCGAGCCCTGCCTCCAGACGTTGTCCGGGAGCGCGTTTGTAAGGCCCTATTTGCCTTAGTCATGGCACAGCAGGCGACCCTCTCGACGTTGCCAACGCCTAGCGGACGAGCCGAAGACCGTCATCCGAAGGTCTGGCCGTTGGCGCGCCTTGAGGCTTCGGCACGGCAACCCTGGCTCACCTCGCTCACCCACGAGCCCATCCCGGCGTCCACCGTAGATGCCGACCTGATTGCCCAGCTCGACGGGAGCCTCGATCGTCCGGCGCTGCAGGCGCTCCTCGTGCAGTGGCTCAGGGAGGGCAAACTTAGCCAATCGATCGATACGCCCAACGACAAAGACAGCATCGAAAACGCAGCACACCAATATCTAGCGGGTGCGCTCAGGCACCTGGCACAAAATGCCCTTCTCGCACCCTGACGCGAGATCGCGCGGTAACAACGCCCGCTAGGCCAGGATCATTCGCCGCATTACAAGAGCGTCTCATGCCCTTCAAAGCGGGCGCACTCGGTAGCTCGAAAGAATCGACTGCAAGGAGAGGGTCGACGCTGCACGCGCCCCCTCCGCGAACCATAATTTGGCACGCCCAAGCTTACATCGAGCCCCCGCCACCACCGCCGGCACCACCTTCGATGCGGAAGGCACGCTCGCGCCAATCATTGACGCGATCGTTGGCATCATTGGACAGGTATGGCGCCACGGGCTGCTGCCTGACATGCGACCGCCGCTTGACCCCGTCAGCGCATCTCTTCAAACAGGCGCTGTGGCCTTGGCAACGCGATTCGCACGCTGTCTCAGCAATGGCAGCGTTGCTGGCAGCTACGACAGGACTTGCGGCGAGAAGGCAGACCAAAAGAGCTCTACGCATGGGTTGCTCCTTCTGGGGTTGATGCTTCGTCGGCTAATGAACGATCGTCGTCCTCCTCATGCCCAATCAGGCTCTGCTCTAGCATTTTTCCGGCGGCCTGTTGAGCCGGGCAAACCCTCAGGCAGCGCAGCCTCGGGGGTGGCCGACGACCAACCCTTCGGTCGATGGTCCCCGGGATCGGCTTGAACTGAGGCGAGATGGCCGCACCGCGTGGCCCCTGGGTCGCTGGTCGACAAAAGAATCCGCCTCCCATTGGCCGCCCCATGGTCCGGCAAGCTCACGCCTCCTGGAGCACTTCATAGTGCCGAACCTTCGGGTCGTAATCCGCTAGCGCTGCAGCGGCTTCGGGCTCGACCACGGCCGTCTCGACTTCAGGGCCGGCAAACGCCCGAATGGCGTCCATTGACGCCCACCGCGTCAGCACCAAGAACTCGACGCTATCACCGAGCTGTCGTTGCCCGAGATGGCCCCCCACAAAGCCGTCAATCGTCTGCAGCTGGGGTAGCACTTTGCCGCGAAAATGCGCCGGATAACGTGCCGCGTCGGCCAGGGGAGCGCGTCCGCGCCATTCGCGAATGATCATCTTGATCTCCTCTTATCTGCCCCCCGCCACCAGACGCTCAGCTTCCAAGCTAAGGGCAGATAGTTGACAAAAGCAACTATTCATCTCTACGCTGCGATGGTCCTATTGAGGCGCTCGGCACATGGCAATTCGCACGTCCGACGAGACGGTCGCAAGTGTTCGGGGTTTCACGCGCTTCTACACGCGCCGGCTTGGGGTGTTGCAGGAGGCGCTGCTCGGCAGCGAATTCAATCTGCCAGAAGCGCGCATCGTCTACGAGGTGGCCCTCGGCCACCGACTAACTGCTTCCGATTTGGCTGGAGACCTCGATCTCGATGCCGGCTACCTCAGCCGTCTTCTCAAAGGGCTCGAGCAGCGAGGCTTCCTGACGCGCAACGCCTCGGAAACGGACGCCCGCCAGAGTATCCTAAAACTGACGGCCAAAGGCCGCAGGGAATTCGATAAGCTCAACACACGCTCAGATCTCGAAGTTGGGAAACTGCTCGAACCGCTTGGAGCCTCTGGCCGCAAGGCTTTGCGCACGGCCCTGGCAACGGCAAAGGGGCTCTTGGGCGACAACAGCCGGCAATCCCAATGCATCTTCCGCGATCTTCGGCCCGGCGACATGGGATGGATCGTTCATCGGCAAGCTCTGCTCTACGCGCAGGAGTACGGTTGGGACAATACATTCGAGGCCCTGGTTGCAAAGGTCGGAGGCGAGTTCATCGAGAATTTTGATGCGAAATGCGAACGAGCGTGGGTTGCAGAAATTGATGAGCGGATCGTTGGCTCCATCTTTCTGGTCAAAAAGACCAAGACCGTTGCGAAGCTAAGGCTTCTGTACGTCGAACCGGACGTGCGCGGCCAAGGCATTGGACGCCGCCTCGTGGAGGCCTGCATCACGCACGCCCGAAAGCTTGGGTACAAACGCATGACGCTGTGGACCAACGACGTATTGAGGGCGGCACGCACGATCTATGAGGCGACGGGCTTCGAGCTGGTTCACAGCGAGCCGCACCGCAGCTTCGGCAAGGACTTGGTCGGTGAGACCTGGGAGCGTGATCTCTGAAACGCGCCGGCCAGAGGATATGACACGCGCGCCGGCGTCCGTCCCGGCGCATCTCAATTCTCGCATGACCTGGGCGCTCAACACTCTAGCGCCTCGACCACGCCGGCAACCTTCGTGAGCCCGTCCTGTGATGTGCGTCACTGCATAGAGAGAGGTCGCGCCTCTATGCTCATGTTTCGTGACAGTCCAACGTCGCTCCGGCAACGCGAATTTTTGCGGGTTGGCTGCCACGGCTCATTAGCGTTACGGGACATCCTGAGGGTGCGGCCATGAGGACGTGTGCGGTATGGCTCACGGTGGCTATCCTAGCGACGAACGGCATCGGTGTTGCGACGTGCGCTGAGCACGACGCGTCGGCGCTTCTGTACGCCTTGATGGAAGCGGAGCGCCGAACTGATCTCGACGGGGCGATGGCCCTCTTCGCTGACGGCGCCGTTATTACCAATGCGACGGGCTGGAGATTAGCGAAACGAGACGAGCTTAGATGGTTCATCAACACCGAGATTTGGCTTCGCGACAACTTTGACCTCGACGAGGTCGAGGCACATGGAAACTGGGTCACTTGGATCGAGAAGGCCGGTGGTACCTTCTACCAGGACATTGGGGTCGCGCCCGTCCGCTACGCGTTCGAAGCAGAAGTCAAAAATGGCCAGCTGACTTCGATTGTCTCCTACATACCGACCCGAGAGATCAGGCGCATAGCCGCCGCCTGCAAAGCCGCCAAGATCACACCATACATTCACAATCGCCCGTGTGCAGAGTTCGTAAAGCTCATCGAAGCTCACACCAATGGCGTCCTCACGCATGCCAAGCCAGAGACCGACGAGGATGGCGATCATGACTGACGATCGTCTTTTCGCCCTTGTGGCGTAATCTGCGCGCGCGGCCGATGTTTCGATTTCGCCAGGCTGACCTGGGCCCCTTCTTTCATCCAATCAGGAGTAGAGTCCTGGATTGAAGTGAGCCGCTCCCCAACGTGCCCTCGCCGGAGATTAGGCCGTTGGTAACGACACGCCTTCACACAAGGTGTGGCTTCACGGCCGTCCCGATAGGCTCTTACCTCGATCGAGGGACCAGGTAACTCGGTTCAAACCAATCATTCCCATGACGGCGCGCCCTCTGAACGGCTCGAGCTGCGGCTTCCAGGGAGCGAGGGTGAATGTATCCTCTCGCCTGACGACGGCGACTTTGCCTGTCGGCGTCGTGATAGCGAGCTCATATATGCCAGATATCCTGCCGCCCGGCTCTGAAGGAATATAAGCGGCGTTGAGCTGGCGAGATAGGTCGCGCACAATTCGCTCCGTCTCGAGCTGCCGCAACGTCCGGGTCATATTGGGACAAGGATTGATGTCGCCGTTCGGTGATACATGCGCAAGATCGCGCTCTTCGAGCCAGCGACCTCGGGCTGCCAAAGCAGCCTGCACATCAGCTACAAAGCCCGGCGCTTGGGCATCGGGTCGCCACTTCAAGTGTATGGCCTGATCGAGCCAGGTCGGCCCGTCGTAGCCGATCTGTTGTTCGAGACTGACGGCAGATAGCACGTCCAACTTCGGTGTCGATGATGGGCGAGCGTGCAAGCTTTGACCTCCGAGAGCAACAAGCGCCCCTGGACTGGGCAGGACGGTATCTCCCAGCCGACCCAGCTCGGCATAGTGTACACGGCCGTCGACTGCATCGATAACAGCCCATGTCCGGTCGGTGATCTCGTCGACTAACCCGACCCCAACGAGTCTGCCGATCAGAGGGGTCTTGCGCGGGCCCCGATCGAACAACGACATAGCGGACGTCGCTCGGTCGATACCTGCCTCCTTCAAAGCGCGCTGCATCATCTTGAACTTGTCGGCGCGCTCGCCCAGTTGGCGAAGCTTAGTCTCGGTCCTGGGATCGAGTGCCCATACCCCCGCTTTGCGTTCCTCAGCCAGCCCCAGCCGTTCCAAAGTCCTTAGCCGGCCGATCCGAAGGGTATGCTGCGTTGGATCCGGTGGGAGGGCGGACGTGACAACGAGAATGCCGTCCTTGGTGTGGGCAAGCAGAGCGCGGTCGAGCCTGGTTAGCCGCTCCTGACCCATTTCGTTGACCAGCCTTTGTATTCGCTCGAGCTCGGTTTCCGGCCCAAGCTCAAAAGTGATGAGTGATCGGGCCCGCGCCCGCACACCATGGGCAATGTAATCGCGCGCCATGACCAGGTCCCTGCCTTGGTCATCCCTGCCGCGGATGACGATGTGGGTATGAGGATGGCCGGTATTGAAATGATCAACCGCGACCCAGTCGAGCTTTGTGTCGAGGTCGACCTGCATTTGGCCGATGAGGTCGCGAATAAAAGGCTTCAAGTCGGCAAGTTTGGCGCCGTCATCAGCGGATACAACGAAGCGGAACAGGTGTGGATCGTTCGCTGAGCGCTCTATGAACGCCGCGCCATCGACGTTCTCACTCGTGGCATCATAAAGTCGGCCCGGCCGACATTCACGCGTGACGCCATCGCGCAGGACGTACCTTAAGTGCGCCTTCGCCGCGCCAAGATTGCCGCCCACGATAGGCGTATAGCGAGCCTTGACGATGACTTGGCGAGCATTCGGCGCAATGAGGCCAAAGGCTGCGCGCAAGCCGGTGCCCATTCCACGCGTGAGGCTTGCGGGGGATATGCGGCCCTTTCGCCCCAACGCGCGAGAGCCCTGCTTGCCGGCTTCGCGAAGGATGCGTGCGGTGTATCGCTCCGTTGGCTCGCGTCGCGCTCCGCGGATGCGCCCCAGTTTGGCATCGAATCTATCATTAGCCATTGCAACGGTCCCCGGGGGTTGCTGATGGCGAGGTGAAATGAGAGTGTCGCCGAAAAAGTTCAAGGCGGTGGCAAAGACAATCCTGATGCTGAAAGAAAATCCCGGACGTCGACGTCTGGCCCCGTTGCTAGACGCCATCGCGGCTCCAGCAATTAGGCGGGTTGATACCGTTCTAGTTGGCAGCACGCCCCCGGAAGGCACCGCGTTTTGCCAGCGCATCATCTGACTCTGTATCTAGATCCTCGACGCGCGAACCGCTAAATCGTCGCCCTCTTCGTGCGTCTTACGATGCTGTGAGTTAGAACATGGGGCAGCGGCGTAACCTCATCCCGGATCTTCTTTACGCTTCCCCCTTTTTCCTGCGTTTCCCCATTAACGTTTCGCGCGAGACCTCACATTGTCTCAGGCAATGGTTTCCACGCCTCAGGTGAAAAATGAAGGATATCAGCTCAAATGTTCCGATCACGATGAGCATTCAGAGATCGCAATCGCGGACGGGGGCGCAAGTTATCCCTGATGGACGCGGCTTGTTCGCAGAGCTTTAGGGCCAGCCGGGCCTACAAATGTGTGTCGTTTGCTGCGCTCACTGGAGCTACCGCCAAAGATGACCAAGAAACGCTACACGATCTCTCTCTCTCTCTCGATCTCTCGCCCGAAAGTTCGACCTCGTGGCGCGTCAGCGACATGGCGCGAAATCGGCGATCGTCGAAGAGGCTATACGCGTCCAGCTGGAACAGCCGCAACATCCCGGTATCGAGGAGGGAATGGCCCGACGGCTCGACGACTTAGACAAGACGATCGCCACCGTTGGCCGCGATGTGGCAATCCTCGCCGAGACATTGGCCCTGTTCGTGCGCTACTTTTTGACCATCACTCCCGTCTTGCCAGAGAGTGAGCAGGAATCGGCGCGCCGGCTTGGCAGAGAGCGCTTTGAAGTCTTCGTTCCCCAGGTGGGACAACGGTTGCTGGGGACGTTCGCCTCGTATCGGAAGTCCTCGAGACCATCGCCGTACACCAACCGAGCCTCTTCGCCACCGCTTCCGGTGACGGGCTGCTAAATGGCCGCAACAGTCACAAGCAATGGTCATCTGGCTGCCCAGGTCGCAAACCCTGGCTCCTAAGGGAGCGCGGGATCAGTAATGCAACAGTTGGGAGGAGCAAAGATGACGGGAGCCCCAGCCCCAACGTACAAAGTCTATGTCGTAGCAGAACGAACGAAGCCTGGAGGAGAGAAGGAGCACTTCTGGCATCGAGTAGGATCTGGTTGGAACCATGACGACGGAAAAGGACTAAACGTCCTACTTCCACCGGGGCTGGCGCTTTTCGGCAAAGTGGTCATCCGGGCGGAGAGTGGAGAAACGGACCAAAAAAGCGGAGAACCTGTTCGATGGGTCTATTCGGTCAAGCATTAATGGTGAGTGCAGGAATCTTGCCAACGGGCCTTCCCCCATGGTGGGAGATTTCCCGCGCGTGTTCGGCTGCTCAAATCGGTGTCTCCCCAAGTCAAAGCTGAACGTATGTCCAAACGCGTTTGGGCATCAATGGAAGAACGGTAATGGCTTTGAAGTCATGGCAAACGTGGCGGAGGACCCTAACTGCGGCGGCCATACGGTTTGGCTCGCGCGCATGAGGTAGAAGGTATGGTCGCCACTAAGACCGGAGATCCAATGAACGCCTCTCTTAGTCGGATCATTCTCTATGTTCAGGATGTCGAGCGCCTCTCGACCTTCTATCAGGATGCCTTTCAACTGCCGGTCGTGGAGACAATCAAAGGCGAGTGGGCCGTCCTTCGCGTCGGAGTATGCGAACTCGCCTTGCACAGGGTTGGTAAGCCCTATCGCGTCGCCGATGCGTCCACCTGGAAAGTGGAGACGAACGCCAAAATGGTAATTTCAGTGACGCGCGAGTTGAAGGAGCTGCGAGCCGAGCTGATACGCCGGGGAGTGCCGATGGGCCGCATCAAGTCCTACCCTGGCCTCACCGGCCCGCTCTGCGACGGGACCGATCCGGAAGGCAATGTGTTTCAGCTGGCACAAAGTCGCGATCCTTCGCGCTAATCGGGCTGCGATCGCATGCTATAGGGCGGCCGTTGCTGCAGCTCCCCCCCAATTCGTGCCCGTAGGGCTGTGGTCCAAAGGTTAGGGATGGCTGCTGCCGATCTATCTCCAATAATGCGGATCGCTATGCATAAGTAGCTCATGCGCATTGTTACGCACGCGCCGCAGGTTTGCAGCCACTCGAACGCAATGTGCTTCGCAATGTCGTTCTGTTGAAGCGCATCACGGCATTTCCCGACGACACGAACGCTTATTTGGTCGAGTCAATTGGTGGGGTTGTTCCTTCGCCATCTCATCGCAGCCTCGGCCTTGGATCACGTGTCGTCCAAGCCGCATTGGCAGAACTCGCTCGGCGAGGCCTATTGGCGCGTTACCAAGTTGGCGAAGACAATCTACCGTCGATCGGGTTGGCTCGTTGCATTGGAATGACGCAATTCCTCCTGACACACTATGTTCACTTCAGGTGACGGGGCTCCTAGCGAAAAGCGCGAGTCCGGCTTTCGAAGCATCGCATTAAAGACCATTGACGGTGCTGACTGTTTTTCAGCCAAGGAGGGCCGATGACGCCAAGAGGTACGACACTTTACCCGTTTGTCCCGTCCGGGCCGCAATTCGTTAGATCGGTCGCCTTTTTTCAGGAACTAGGCTTCGCGAAGGTGTGGGAGAGCGCGGGTCTGGCAGGTCTGCGCTTCGATGGAGCGTATTTCATCCTGCAGGACATCGATGTACCCGAGTGGCAGACCAACCAAATGATCACATTCGAAGTCGATGACCTCGACGGGTATTGGAGGGACATCAGCGCGCGGGCGCTGCCAGATCGGTTCATGGCCAAATTGAAGCCACCGACGGACTATGCTTGGGGACGCGAGATCCACATCATCGATCCCGGCGGTGTCTGTTGGCATGTCCGCCAATCGAAGCAATGACGTCGCCAGCAGCCTTAAAGTAGGCGCTGAAAGGCCCGACGGAGAAGAAGCGCGGCCCAATTTCGCACCGTGCCGTGCCAGCACCTTGCTTGACTGGCCCAGTCCGTGCCGGAGGACTGGTCCTGGGTCCATTGGACGGGCACGGCAAGATCAGATGGCCAGGCGCACGAGGCAACGCACATCGCGGGGCGACGGCCGCAGGTGCAAGCGGGCGTCAAGGATCGGGCGCGTTATGCGGCTCATCAGTCTTTGGCAGGGAGGCGAGCAAGGTCTTCCATCGCCCGGCGCTCGGCGCGGTTGCCTCGCACCCCCTCGCTCGCGCACCTCGTCACGGTTCTCTGCGCGACCACGGCGCCGTGGGACCTTGACCCGCAACGGTCGTTCCTCAACAACAAGGGCTAAGGTGGTGGAAGGTGACACCGGGTGACGGTTTTTCTGCCTGCACCCGCTGAGCAGCAAGCGTAGGGAGATCGGTGCAATGAAAGATGCACACAGCGCCATGCTGGACCTCGCGATCGAGCTCACCACAAAGGAAGCGACCGGGCAGCGCCTCTCCGCCCATGAACAGGTCATCGTCGATGTCACGTGGCTCGACACCCAAATAGCACCCAACGGCTTCCAAGGGTGGCTTTCTTACACCTCCAGTAAGCGCATGCTGAGAACACTCGCAGCGCTGCATGCCATCGGTTGTTTCCAAGTTTTGGCGCTCGTGGAGAGAGCTCTCCTCATTGCCGCAATCGACCCCGCAACGATGTCGGATGAGGATCGCGAAGCGCGGCTGGAGTTGCTCTCTGAGGCGGACGCCCGCCGTCTATTCGCGTTAGACAACGACTTCTATGATGCGGTCGAGGACTGCATGGAGCGCTTGCAAGGCTTCGTGCACGCCGTCGAGGCCGGCAGCCATCGCACAATCGAGTGACAGTCGAGCCTGGCAGCCGCTTTTCTTTGCGCCTCGCACTCTACCCGAGCAATGCTTGGCCGCGGGGAGAGCATTCGGTCCGCATCGAAGCTGCGCCGCACTGATCAACGCGACCAAGCAGATGCTATTTGGACTGAGCGCAGTCGCGGAAGATTTGCAGCTGGGCTTCGCTAAAATAGTCGGTCTTGCGGTTTTTGTTGCGATGCGACAAGTGCAGACAGAAATCGGGCGTTATGGTCTTGGTGTAATCGTAGGTAATTTCCTTGACATCCTCCGCTTCCAGATAATGTTTTTGTTCGCTGGCAAACTCGAGCGCAGACTTGCTGCTTTCGAACAAGAGTCCATTGAGGATCGATTTGCGCTCAAGCGGCGTCATGGCGCGCACGGGGAGCACACGCACCGCAAAGCCAAGCCATTTTGCCGACAACTCGCTCCTTCTTATCAAAGTCGCGATCAGGGCACGCATCTCGGCCGGGGTCAGAAATTCTTCCAAGGCCTCTCGTGACAAATGCGCTGCTTCAAAGTCCTCATAGGTCGCGTCGGAAACGATCTTACCCAGTAGCTTTTCGCGCAAGCTGCTCGAGAAATTTACGTGCCTCAACGCAGCCAGGGCATGCGAGGCATTAGACTTCACGATCGACGCTACGGCTTCGTGTTGGGCCTCGACCGGCAACCTCTCACCGAATATTTGTAGGACCAGTACGGCCACTTCGGGAGTTAGCTCCGACGAGGCGCGCATGCGTGCTGCCAGCTGCGCAATCTCCGAATCAGAGATCCGCAACGCCGTTGCGTTGTTGGCGACGACTGCAAGGCTCGCCTCACGGAAGACCTTGGCGCGGAGCTCTCGCCGGTGGTCCTCCGTCAAGCGGTTCACTTTGGAAAGGACGGTTACGGCTTCATTGCCACATCCGGGTGAAGCGAGGAGCCGTTTGATCAATTCGTCGAACTGGGATGCACTGAGGATGCTCGACTTCCGTGCCACCGTAGCAAGTATTTCGGAGCTATTTGCGAGGTCCAAGAACAGCGCAAACGCGCGGTCTGGATCGACGAGGTGCGAATTGTCTAGGGTCAGCAACTGCACCAGGGTGGGCAGATGCCTCTCATCGATTGCTTCCTGCTCGGTATAGGCCTTACTCCAAACCGCACCCGGTATGGTTGCCTCGGGTTGAGGCGATAGGCTTAACTTCAGCGGACATCTCGTTTCGTTTGGCGCAATGGCGCGGCAGAGCTTGCCAAGCAATTCATCATGTACTTCGCGCTTGTCGAAGAGTGCTATCCGCCATGAGCGCGATTTCTCGGCCTCTTGCGCCAGTATTGCCGCCGCCGCGCTTATGACGGGTGCCGAAAGGTCTTCCTCGTTACTTCGCTTAGAAATGTACGGCTCTGAATAGCGATACTGCACCTCTGCGGCATTGACGGTGGCCGTCCCGGCTACGTTGCGAACAATCTTGTCTCCGGCACGACCCGTGAGGAGCCACACCCTGTCCGAAGGCTGTCGAGCCCATTCGCTGGCGACGGAGACAAGTCCATCCTTGGATACGACTGCCGACGATTGCGGTATCTCTTGTGCTGTTAGCCAAAGCGGGAAATATAGCCACGTCCACGTGAGTATTAGCCATCCCCAAACGCGTGCAGTTCTGTCTTTTGACGAAGAAATTGCTAACGAGATCAGGACGACAACCGAAGTCACAAAGCAGATAATCGGCCAGAACGCACCCGCGTTCGTCAGCCAAACCGTCCCCCGCCAACGCAAATACTGGCCGATGCCGACGCCCAAGATGCACGGAATGACGCCAAACACTATGGCCGTCACGACCGGCTTCCGTCGGATTGTGGAGTACTCCATTCTCTGTTCCTTCCGGAAAATGAAGGGGAAAGAACCGGATCGAGGGTTGGACAGTATAGCCGACAGCAACGCTCTTGTACGATCGAACATGGAATCAGCGTTGCTGAGCTGCGGGTCGAACCGACGAGCTCTGCATCGGCCTTGGACCTGCACAAACGTTCGGCCCTGCAGCGATTCCCTCGGCCGATAGAAGCACTTACATGATCGCGGCGCGACCGGGACCTCGCCAGTGCGCCCACACTCACTGCGAGACCGCTGGTCCCATTAGCCATGAGCCGGGATCGACCGTGCGGCGGTCAATGCCTTGGACATTTTCGCCGATGTCCCCCAGGTCGACAGCCAGATCACCGCTTCTGTGCAGCCTGAAATGATCGCATTGAGCAATCTTGCCCAGCGAGCCCTGGTCGCTATGCGCACGAGCGCATGGTGCATATGAGCCGCCTCTTCCTCCTGAATCGAGAAGATAAGCGAGCGAAGCTCCTCATCTCGACCGCGCAGAAAATGCAGCTGATCGTCAAGGTGTTTGTGAACCGTCAACTCAACGGCGGCCGTACAAATCCAAATTCCCTGCCGACCAAGGAGAGAGGTGAAGAAGCCCAGGACCAGCCCGCCGTTTCCCCACAGGGACATGACGCGGCAGGGGCGCGCCGATTTTTGCGACATTGCTTCCCTGAACATCGCGCAGTGTCGGATTTCGTGTGCCAGCGTTTCCTCAAGAAACGCGGCGACATCGGGATAGAGGCGACGAGCAACCCAGAGTTGGGCACGATAAATTCTGATAGCTCCGTACTCGCCGGCATGATTGACCTTCAAGATCCTGCCGATAGTAAGCCGATCGGCCTCTTTCACGGTTATCTCCCCTCCATACGGCCTGGCCAATTGCATGCAAGGCTCGATGCAATCTCGAACTTTTCTGCGACAGCGAATTTTTCAATCGTTGATCACCGCGCTCGTTTCCGCCTGCCGCTTGAGGTGCGCTAAAACGCGGGCATTGTTCTCGTGCACAACCCAACGTGCCAATGGCAACCAGTAAAGAACGGGTTCAAGCCTCAGCTCGTGTGAGGTCCGCTCAATGAGTTCGGTGCCACCGCCCTCATGCTCTAGAAGCTCGAAGCTCGTGTTGGTCGTGCGGAAGTAACCGACAACATGGGGCGCATGCACCTTGGCGTAAGGACTCAACTCGCGCATGGCCGGCACCTCATTCAGTAAGATGAAGGCCAGCTTGCGGTTTGGGATCCACTCCGTGACGCGTTCGAGCACCACACCCGTTGAGAACTCGCCAAGCCGAATGCTGCCGATCCCTTCTCCAATCACCTCGCCGCGCACGGGATAGGCCAGCCCCAAGCGAAATGGCAGGGCGACCGGCTCCTCCGACAAGTCCGTGCTCACGAGGGCCTTCCATACCGCAGGAGGCGGTGCGCCAATTTGGATGCGAGCAAACGTGTCGAACTGAACGGTTGTCGGAAGAATGCTCTCCAAGGCGAAGATCAAGGGCAACAGGGCAACACCGGACAACCCCCGTTGGGCAGGCCCGCGTGAGTAGATGGCAATCGCGCGACCTAACATCCCGCCAACAAGGGCGGCGACGATCGCAAGCGGGGCGGCCATAAGGATGCAGATTATCCCTTCCAGAGCCGCGAAGACGAGCGCGATCCCACCCAACAAAATCGCACCTGCCACCAGTTTCGCGGTGCGCGAGGTGCCCAGATCTGCCTTGCGGTTGGCGAAATAGCCCGTTGTCGCACCAATCGTGAACGGCGAAGCCACGAATATGCCAAACCCGTAAGAGCCGAACAGAAGCGCACCAGTTGCGACCGCAAAGAGTGTCACGGCGACACCGAGACAGAGGCCTTGTGCGGCCGTCGCCCAACCCAACGGCCCGCGCCTGTTAACAACAGCGGCATCGCCTGCAACCGCGCGCGAGGGCATGGCGCTGAGCAGACCGATAGTGGCGATTTGGACAACGGGCGCTATTGCGCAGGCCGCAATCCAGCCGCTGGCTTCAGCATCAGCGGCTCTGCGGAAAGCCAACGCCGCCAATGCCCAGCACGCGATCAACAGGCCGCTGAGTGCCGACAGGAGTGTCAGGGCAGACGCACCGCTGTGCTTGGCCAAGGTCTGCAATGGCATGACATAAAACTGCCAATCCTTGGTAGCCGCCCCGAGCGATGCCCCCTCGGCGGCAAGGACAAGTATGGTGATCAGATGCTGGCTGAAAAACACTGCCAAAGACGACAGTAAGTAAGGACGCGGTCGCGTCCGCCCACTGAAGGAGAGCAATCGAAACATCGGCCGGCTCAGTTGCCGAGAGGAACGAGATTTGGCCGTGCCGGCAACAATTCGGGCGTCTTGAGGCCCCAAACGAGACCGAACTTGGCCAACGCCATCAGCACCCACCAACCCGGATCGGTCTCCCCATGCTTCAGACCGAGCTGGGCCGAACCCGGAAAGGCGTGGTGGTTGTTGTGCCAGGCCTCACCCATCGTGATCAGCCCACAGTAGGCCACGTTGTAGCCCTGCACGCCCGCGCCGCGGATATGCCACGAGCGTTTGCCACGGTTGTGGGCGAAATAACCGACCAGCCAGTGCCCTGTGACGGATGCCGTTACGCGAGCGGCAATTCCCCACACCACCCAGGGCAAACCGCCAATGGCGAAGAACAGGACTGCCCATGGCAGCTGCTGTACCATCCAGGTGCGGTCGATGAACTGATAGAAAAGATCCCTGGACACACGACGTTCCATGACCAGATCGGGTGGATGGACGAGCCTCAGCTCGCAGTGCAGCTGCCAGTAGGCATCGCGCAGAAGCGGTGAGCGGTGTGCTAAATAGGGATGACAGGTGGTCTTGCGCTGGGCCCAGTCACGGATGTCGTGTTGCCGGACCATACCGAAGGGCCCGGCCATGCCGACGAGCGTCCCGAGATAGACGAACAGCCGCTCCAGCCACAATGGACAGTCGTAGGCGCGGTGAATAAGGCGCCGGTGCATGCCGAGCGAGTGGCCGAGACACACGGTCACCGCGGTGGTCGAGAAAAAAAGAGCCAGCGCCCCCCACGTGAAGTAGATCGGGCCGCCGATCAGTGTGAGGAGCGTCATGCCGCTGATCCACACCGACTTGCCGGGCTTCCAATGCACGGAACCCGTGACCGCATCGGTGTCCTCGGCATCCCGCATGCGCACGCTGCGCAACGAGCCCTCTGATTTGCGCAACGCTTCTTCGACTGGATCTAGAGTCGCAAACTTGGGTGCTGACGCCAACGGCATGGCGCATCTCCGCCTTGAGGTGATCCGTATCTTTCCTACCCTTTACACTATATAACTTCTTAGTTATATAGCAAGATGCAAAATGATCAGCGAGAAGGAGGGTTAGTGTCAGCAGACAAAATATTTGAGGCGTTATCGTCAGCCCCGCGGCGGCGCATCCTTGCCTTCCTGTCGAAGACCGACATGACGGCAGGCGAGATCGCCGAACGGTTCGCTGATATGATGACGCAGCCTGCCATCTCCAAACACCTCTCGGTGCTCGAGAACGCCGGCCTGGTTTGGCGTGAGAAGCGCGGCATGAACGTCCACTACGGGCTCAAGGAAGCGTCACTGGCAGCCACACTCGTGCATTTTCTGGCCGAAGTGTGCCCTCGCTCGCGCCCCTTCCGAAAGGATAGTGCTGAGGTGTCAAAACGGAGAAAAAAAGCGCAACCCCAGGATTGATGCAGCGATGGTGCCCGCAGGCCAGCAACTCCACTTGGGTTTTTCTGGCAGGGAGGTGGCCACATTGTCTGTGCGACCTTGCAGCAACGAGCCGTTCGGCGTCACTGCACTATGAATTCAATTTGTTGGAGCCTTAGGGCGAGGATCAGGTCAATCCCTGATAAGCGCGGGCCGGATCTGAGGACACTCTTAACGATCCAGCGGCGGTTGGTCCTCAGGACCGCAGCTAGAAAAGGAGGCGACCAAGCGCTGTGGCTTGGACCTTGGTCGTTCCGGACGGTGCCCCTGTCGGACCGACAGGGGGCGGGTTCGCACGTCCGGCCGGAGGACGCCGATGGGCAGCGGCTAACTCCCGATAGACAGTGACCATTCGCCGGAGCATGTTGCCCGAACAATGAAAGGGGGTCCTCGTGCATCCCTTCCCACTCGACATTTTCACAGAGCCCACTGACGTCGATCCCGACACGCTAGCCAACCTGGGGCCATTGCGCCCCCTGGCCGGCGTCTGGCGCGCGGAGAAAGGCATGGACGTGAACCCGAAGGCTGAGGGGCCGGAGCGGCGCACTTTTATTGAGACAAATCACATGCATCCGATCGATCCACAGACCAACGGCCCGCAGCTGTTTTATGGTCTGCGGTATCACATTCACATCAATACGGCCGAAGAGGACATTACCTTCCACGAACAGGTCGGTTATTGGTTGTGGGAGCCGGCCACCGGCCTCGTGCTGCAGACGTTGGCGATTCCGCGCGGGCAAGTGGCGCTAGCCGCTGGCTATGCGAAAGCGGAGGACAAAAGCTTCTACGTTGCGTCGACGCGCGGGGCAACGACCTACGGCGTCTGCTCGACAGATTTTCTCGACAACTCCTTTCGTACCGATACCTATCGCATCGATATTACCTGCAATGCTGACGACACCTGGTCTTATGTCACGCATACCCGTCTCGCAGTGCACGGCGGCAAGCAGACATTCGATCATACTGACCGAAACACGTTGCGTCGGATCGGACCGGCACAGCCCAATCCGCTCGCGCTTATTTTGGCGAGCCGCAAACCTGCAACATAATTGTGTCCCTTGCCGGCGAACGAGATAGGCGCCGACGGTCGTGCGGTGCATCGCGGCAAAAGCGGAGGCAGGAAGGCCATGAGCCGGTTTGCTATCCGGCGAAGTATTGCCATCTGGTGTCGGCCTCTCTCATGACCTTAGGGCGGATAAAGGGTTTAGCTGCGGGTGTCGCTTGGGACCTCAGCTAGGGAAGGTGGCAAGCAAGGGCTGAGAGCGCCACCGTCGGATCGGCAGGGCGATGGCGTGGATTTGCACGTGCGGTCGGAGGCTGGCCGCCGCTACCTGCTAACCCCGATAGACAGCGACCATCGCTCGGAGCACCTTGCGTTTGCTACGGGCTCCCTTCACGCCTGTCATCGCATGAGCGCAGGAAAGCTGACATCAACGGCCATTCGGCATTCGCTAAGTCACCTGCACTCGTCCCGCGAATAGCGCCTGTAGGGATTCCAGACCAACGACCCCGCGGATTAAAACGAGACTTGCCAACCTTCGTGAACGGCAGAGCCGAAACGCCGTGCGATTCAGGGAAAAGAAATCGTGATGAACAGGCGCTCCTTTTCCACCGCTCTGGCTACCAGCTTGGCAGCTTCAATGATCTCAACGCGAGGCATGGTCGCTCATGCCGAGCCGATCAAGGCCAGCAATATCGTAATGGTCCATGGCCTGTTCGCTGACGGATCATGCTGGACGGAGGTCATCCCTGGGCTGCAGGCGGCAGGCCTCAACGTCACCTCGGTTCAGAACCCTTTAACGACATTTCCCGAGGCGGTCGCGTCTGCTCAGCGGGTCCTGGACCGGCAGGATGGGCCCACTGTCCTGGTTGGTCACTCCTTCTCGGGAATGATCGTCACCGAAGCCGGCGTTCATCCCAAGGTATCAGCGCTCGTCTATGTCGCTGCGCGTGCGCCTGATGCGGGGGAGGATTACACAGCCTTGGCCAACACCTATCCAACCCCGCCAGCAACGGCCGGCATCGTTTTTGACGGCGAGGAAGGTCGTCTTACCGAGGCCGCGTTCCTTCGCGATTTTGCCGGCGATCTACCCAAGGACCGTGCCAAGGTGCTCTTTGCCGTGCAAGTGCCCTTTCAAAAAGCCCTCCTCCAAGGAAAGACGACCCAAGCGGCTTGGCGCTCCAAGCCGAGCTTCTATGCCGTCTCAACGGAAGATAGGACCATCAATCCAGATCTTGAGCGCTTCATGGCCAAGCGCATGGGTGCCAAAACGATTGAGCTCAAATCAAGCCATCTGTCGATGATTTCCCATCCCGAAGCCATCACTGCGCTTGTTCTGGAGGCCGCCGGGCAGAAATCCTGAGGGCCGGTGCGCAGGGACAAGCCGATCAACGTCAAATCGTCTGAGCCGGCAACTCCCACGTCGGCCGTCGAGAACAGGGAGCAAGCGGCGATGGAGGAGAACAGCCTCAGAACTCGAGTTCGCCTCTGGAGGCTGGCGGCACAGCACTTGCCAGCTCCAAGAGACCTAACCAGCTCTCGTCGACAGCCGGGACAACGGCTGGGCCCGGGCACCAGGTGTTGCGCCCGGATCGGCCCAAAGCCTGACGGGGTGCTCAGGCGCCCCCACGCGTAGGCGCCGATCCGCGTTGGGCAGAGAGCTCAGCCAGCAGGTGTTCCCAGGCGGCGACCTCGCGCTCCGGCCTAAACAATGGCGCCAGTCGCCCGATCGCGCGACGGAGTTGGTCCAAGAAGGGCCGATCGGTTTCGATGCGCTGCAGCAGGCGAGCGAGCCCCTGCGTGTCACGGGCACGAAAGTAACCGGGGTAGTCGGTACCGAGCAGCCCAACATTGCCGTCAACGCGCGAAGCTAGAATGGGCACACCGGCCATGACAGCTTCGGAAATCACGTTGGCGCCGCCTTCATTCAGCGAGGACAGGACCATCGCATGACTTCGGAGCAATACCTTCCGTACGGCGTCGCGCGGAACCTCATCGCGCCAGAGATAACGAGGGTTTTCTGCCATCTCGGTCGCCGCTGCGGCAGCCCATTTGGGATCGTAAGCGCGGCCGATGTGAACGATGCGAATTCGGGACACGGCGGGCAACAGCCGCGCCGCCAATGCCGACCTTAGGGGATCTTTTACATCGCGCAGATGGCCAATCACACAAACATCGATTGAACGTTCACTGGGGCGGCGTGGGGCTGCCGGTTTAGGCGCCGACTGCAGGATCACGCGAAGCTTTTTACGAAATCGCCCGGGAACGACCCGCCATGCTAGGCTATTCAATGCCACGAGGCGGTCAGCTAGCTCCATTGAGCGATGGGTCGGCCGAGGATTTTTGGCTAGATGCTCGTAGATATCCGTGCCGCTGAGTTGCAGTATGAGCCAACGCTTAGGGTGGCGGGTCTTGAACCGAGCGATCGCCTCGGCGCTGCGCCAGGCATGAATGGCGACCATCGTGTCGGCTGGCTCGTCAGCATAGTCGGTGGTAACGGTCACGCGGTGGCCGAGCTGCCGCAAAATCCGCGCCCAGCGCAGAGCCGCAACTGCGTTGCCGGTGCGTACACTCGGGCCCGGCGGCGTGACGAGGATGATATTCATGGCTTCAGCAGTCTTAGAGCGGCCCACCAGCGGCGCCTCCCCAGCGGAACTCGCTTGTCAGCTACGCGAGGTAAGAACGCGTACCCACCGATTGGTCGATGGGCTGTCGTCCGAGCAGCTAATGGGCTTGAAGCTCGACATCGTCAATCCAGTGTTGTGGGAGATTGGCCATGTGGGGTGGTTCCACGAATATTGGACTCTCCGCTTCAGCCACGGGCAGGCACCGCTGATCGCACGCGCCGATAGTCTTTGGAACTCGAGCACCGTTGCACACAGCACGCGCTGGACTCTCGACCTGCCCGATCGTGACAATACCTTCGCCTATCTGGCAAAGGTACAGGAGCGACAATGCGAGCATCTCGCCGCCCACGATTTTCCATATCATGCACGCTATTTTTACGACCTGGCGATCCGTCACGAGGACATGCACGTCGAAGCGCTGGCCTACATGCGCGAGACGCTGGCCTATCCGTCACCCGCTGGACTAGGCGAAAGCCCACCGCCGGCGGCCGGCGCCCTGGCTGGCGATGCCCAAGTGCCGGGCGGCACATGGCGACTTGGCGCTACAAGGGCCGAAGGTTTCATTTTCGATAACGAGAAATGGGCGCACGGGGTTGAGCTTAAACCCTTCCGGATCGCGCGCGCCGCGGTCACCAATCGGGAGTTCGCCGCGTTCCTCGAAGCAGGCGGTTACCGCATTCGGGAATTTTGGAGCGACGCCGGCTGGGCGTGGCGTGAGCGTCAAGGTGCCGAGCGTCCCATTTACTGGCAGCCAAAAGCGGACGGCGTCTGGAGGTGGCGGCGCTATGACCGAACGGAGGCGCTGCAGTTGGATGCCCCCGTTGTCTTTGTAAACTGGTACGAAGCCGAGGCCTGGTGTCGCTGGGCAAAGCGCCGCCTTCCGACCGAAGCCGAGTGGGAGGCAGCAGCAATCGGCGAACCCGGCGCCGGGGGAAGGCATCTCGCCGACGTAAAACGAGTGTGGCCTTGGGGCGAGGCTGCGCCGACGCGCGAACGTGCAAACCTCGACTTTGCGTTCGACGGGCCGCTTGACGTTGCAGCTTGCGCCGGCGGCGACAGCGCCTTCGGTTGCCGGCAAATGCTGGGAAATGTGTGGGAATGGACGGCCTCCGACTTCGCGCCCTTTCCCGGCTTCAGCGCCGACCCCTATGAAGACTATTCCCAACCGTGGTTTGGAAGACGAAAGGTACTGCGCGGCGGGTGCTGGGCGACCAGCGCACGGATTGCCCGACCCAAGTACCGGAATTTCTTTCCCCCCGATCGCAATGACATCTTTTCTGGGTTCCGGACCTGCGCCCTTTAGAGATTTTTCAAATTGGCGTTGAGGTGGGTGATGCGCACGCTCGCCCCCGCATGGCTCGGCCGCTGCGGATCGGACCGGTTAAGAATCGGCTATGCCCGCTCGGCAGGGATGCATTTCGTAACGTCTCGTTCATCCGCGTTGATACCTCGCAGTGACCCATCGTCCCCATCGAGGCGCCTGAACGCGGCTTGCCACGTGAATCACGGGGCTAATCGATAACACCCAAGCCTCAGAGAATGGATTGAGGCGCTTGGGGCGCGCGTGCCCTTTCCCCGACCTTGTCGTGGAGCGCGGCCCCCAATTCCGGCGCGCTGCGACGCTTCTTCAAGTTCCAACCTGATCGCAGCTTGCGAGTCTGATCGCGGCATTAGGCAGCCCGCGTTTGCGGCCGATGCCTATCCCGCCGCGAGACAAGGCATCGACGCCGGCCTGCGCGCGATCGCTCGGGAGGGATGCTAGGCAAACCGCCCTCCGTCTCGCGGATCGAACAGGATTGGATAGAACGGACGCGTTGCCGTGGTCTCCAGATTGCTGATGGCTCGCCGCAGGCGCACATTCTGCGGGTTTGCAGCGAGGAGAAGTTCCCAGCCGCGTTGGGACGCCGTCGAGGTCATGGCGAAGCGCATACACCGACCCGGACGCCCTCGGAAGGCGCGTGGGCATATGCGTGAAGGCCGATACCGTGCTTGCGACCCCTTGGTTGTCTGCGCTCATTGCCGCAGGCGTTCTGCCGTTATGAAGAGCAACGGAATGATAAAAATCCCAAATAGCGAGGCAGCGATCATGCCGCCGAACACCGGTGTGCCCACGGCATGGCGCGTCACGGCGCCGGCTCCCTCTGCAATAACAAGGGGGAATAGTCCTAAGATGAACGCGAAACTCGTCAT
Source organism: uncultured Alphaproteobacteria bacterium (assembly GCA_963775835.1). GTDB lineage: Bacteria > Pseudomonadota > Alphaproteobacteria > Rhizobiales > Hyphomicrobiaceae > AWTP1-13. Next base: position 38,409 of record CAVZKV010000021.1, read on the forward strand.
CATCACCGGGCGAAACCGCAGGCCTGCCGCCTCTATGGCAGCTGCGGGAATATCCTTTCCCAGACGGCGCTGCTCCACAGCAAAGGCAACAATCAGAATGCCGTTTTTCGCGGCCAACGCGATCAGCACCACCAACCCAATCTGCGCGTAGACATCGAAGCTCAGTCGAGCCACCACAATGGCGATGATGGCGCCGAGAATCGCAACGCTGACCGACAAGAGGGCGGACACCGGGATATTCCAGCTCTCATACAGTGCGACGAGAAAGAGATAAGCGAACAGGACGGCGAGACCCAGCACGATGCCGGTGCGTCCGCTCGCCGCCTTTTCCTGCAAGGCCGTCCCGGTCCATTCGAAGCTGTAGCCCGACGGCAGCGTGGTGGCGGAAATGCGCTCCATGGCGGCGAGCGCTTGGCCCGAGCTATAGCCTGGCTTCGGCGCGCCATTCACAATTGCGCCGCGGAAGCCATTGTAGCGCACGACCGTCTGCGGGCCTTGTACGAGCTTTGCCTCGGCCAGAGCCCGGATCGGGACCATGCCACCCTGCGCGTTGCGCACATAAATTTGGTAGATGTCGTCGGTATTGTCGCGAAACGATGTCTCGGCTTGGAGGTTGACCTGCCACGTGCGACCAAACACGTTGAAGTCGTTGACGTAATAGCTGCCCAGCGTCGACTGTAAGGCATTGAAGATATCGGTTATCTTGACACCGAGTACCTGCGCCTTGTCTCGATCGATGTCGAGATAAAGCTGCGGCGTGTCAGCGGCATAGGTGCTGTACACACCTGCGAGTTCAGGCTGCGCGTTGGCCGCCACGATCAGCCCGCGTAAGGCGGCGGCGACGTCCGACGGCGACTGGCCCTGCAGCGCTTCGAGCGCGTATTGGAAACCGCCGGTGCTTCCCAAACCGAGAATTGGCGGCAGGTTGAAAGGGAACCCGATGGCACCCTGAATGGCGGCCATCTGGGGCCGCAGACGGGCAATGATCGCGCCGGCGCTTTGCGCCGGGTCGGTGCGCGTCTCGTAGGGCTTGAGCCGGATGACGAAGAAAGCCTGGTTCGCCGATGGGACGTAGTCGATGAAATTCAGTCCGACCACCGACAGCACACCTTCGACGCCTGGGATCGGCCTGACAATTTCTTCGACCTGCTTGACGACGTCCTCGGTGCGGTTGAGCGAAACGCCTTCGGGAAGACGTAGCGCGGCGAAAATTGCGCCTTGGTCCTCGTCGGGCAAGAAGCTTTGCGGTGTCTTGCCAAACAGCCACACCGAGGCGGCCAGCGTCCCGGCCACGGCCACGATCCCGACCAATGATACGCGCACCAGACGGCGTACCACCGCCACATAGCCGTCTCGTGCACGATCGATAGCACGCAAGACATAGCGCATCGGACCGCTGCTCCCTTGGCCGGGCTTGAGGAGCACGGCGCAAAGCGCGGGGCTCAACGTCAGTGCGTTGACGGCCGAAATTAGCATGGATACCGAGACTGCCACCGCGAATTGGCGGAACAGTTGCCCGCTGATGCCGGGAATAAAGGCGACGGGTATGAACACCGACAACAAGACGAATGTGATGGCGAGGATCGGACCGGTAATTTCTGCCATCGCTCTTGAGCAGGCCTCCGGCACGGGCAGCTCGGGGTTCTCCTCCATCACCCGCTCGACGTTCTCAACGACGACGATGGCATCATCGACCACGATGCCGATCGCAAGCACAAGCGCCAGTAGAGAGACGGTATTGGCGGTATAGCCGATAACCAGCAAGACGGCGAAGGTGCCAATGATCGACACGGGCACCGCGACAAGCGGGATCAGCGTCGTTCGCCACCTCCCCAGGAATAAGAACACCACCACCGCTACGAGTATGATTGCTATAACGAGGGTGCGAATGACCTCATCGATCGTGGCCGTGACAAAAACCGTCGAGTCGAAGAACACGGTATGCCTAAGGTCGGCGGGAAAGCGTTTCTCCAGCGCGCTCATCGTCTCGCGAACCTGACGCGCCACACCGATTGCGTTGGAGCCTGGGGTCTGGTAGATGCCGATTGCGGCCGCTGGTGCGCCATTGAAGCGGCTGAAGCGGTCTTGCGATCGTGCGCTCAATTCCACGCGGGCAACGTCCTTAACGCGGATAACCGAGCCATCGGGATTGGCGCGCAGGACAATGGCGGCAAATTCCTCGGGCCGCGTCAGCCGGCCCGTGGTTTTGATATTGATTTGAACCTGCTGGTCGCTCGTGATCGGCGCCGCACCCACCCGACCCAGCGCCGCCTGAATGTTTTGGTTTTGCACGGCTGTGATGACATCGTTCGGTGTCAGATTGAGCTCGGTCAGCCGATCAGGGTCAAGCCAGATGCGCAGCGAATAGTCGAGCGGTCCGAACAGAGTTACCTGCCCAACGCCCCGGATCCGTGCCAGCGGATCGACGAGATTGATCGTCGCGTAATTACTTAGGTAGATGGCATCGTAGGTTTTGTTGGGGGAATAGACGTTGATGACTTGCAGGAGGGCAGCGGATTTCTTGCGAATGGTCAGGCCGGATCGCGATACCTCCTGAGGCAGCTGCGGGATGGCGAGGCTGGCGCGGTTCTGCACGTTGACGGTGTTGATATCCGGGTCAGTGCCGAGCGCGAAGGTGACAGTGAGGATATAGCTGCCATCGGCGCCGCTAGCGGACTGATAATAGAGAGCATTGTCGATGCCGTTGATTTGCTGTTCGATCGGCTGGGCAACGGTGGCCTCGACCACTTCCGCATCGGCACCGGGATAATTCGCATTGAGTGTCACCTGGGGCGGCACGATATCGGGGAATTGCGCGATAGGAATCGCCGTGATGGCGATGGTGCCGGCGAGCGTAATGACGATGGCGACAACAAAAGCGAGCCGCGGCCGAGCGATAAAGATGTCGGAAAACATTCGACTCAGGTTCCGGGCACGACGTTCGCCGTGACGACTTGACCGGGGCGCACCTTCTGGATCCCATCGACGATGACCAGCTCTCCCGCTTTGAGGCCGTCGGTCACAACAACGTTCCGCCCCTGCTCGACGCCGATGCTTACGCGGCGTTGCTCGACCTTTTTCTCCGCATCGACCAGCAAGACATAGCGGCCTGCCTGGTCGAGCAGGACGGCGGATTGCGGAACTGTCAGCGCCATGCGCGGCGCACCTCGTTCCACGGTGACACTGACAACTCCACCGGCGGTCAGAAGTCCCGCCGGGTTTGGCACTTGCGCCCGTACCGCCACGGTGTCCGTCGTGGCGTCGACCTGGACGTCGAGGAAGTTGCTTAGACCAGGATGCGGATAGGAACTACCATCGGGCAGCTTGATGTGAACGGTCACATGCGTGTTGCTGTCCGACTCGGCCACCCTACGTCGGTACTCAAGAATATTGCGTTGACTGACCTGAAAGATGACGTAGATGGGATCCTGGCTGACGATCGTCGCAAGCTTTCCGGACGAGGGCTGGACCAGATTGCCGACGGTAAAGGCCGCGAGCCCGATCCGTCCGTCGATCGGTGAGCTGATCTCAGTATAACCGAGATTGATTTCCGCCTGCGCGAGCTGCGCCTGCGCTTCCAGCACGCTCGCCTGCGCGGCTTCTTGGTCCGCGGCGCGCTGGTCGACGGTGGCTTGCGAGATGTTGCTATTGCGCACGAGCTCTTTGCCGCGCTCCAACTGCAACTTGGCATTGACTTCGGTGGCCTTGGCCCGGGCGACGGCGGCGCGTGCCTGCTCGACGGCCGCCTTATAGGTTGCTTGCTCGATCCGGAACAGCAGGTCGCCCTTCTTGACCTGCTGTCCTTCGGTGAACTTGCGCTGCTCGATGAAGCCCGGCACCCGCGCGACAATGTCGACCTTGTCGATCGCCGTTACTCGACCGATGTAGTCGCCTGTCTCCGTTACCTGCCGGCTCACCACAGGTGTAACCGAAACAGCCGGTGCCGGTGGAGCGCCTTGCGCGGCGGCGGCGCCCGATAACGCCGCGAAGCTTAGGGCGCAAACGGCAGCCTTCCAGTCGAGGTAACTCCTACAACCAAGCATTGGCTGGAAGGCAGTTAACATCGACCATCGAATCAATCTGAGCGTTGGATGCCGCCTTCACGCACGGGATGCGCGAATATGGCCAAACCTAAATGGAAGCCAGCGGGCGCACTACTAGTGAAAGCACTGAAACCGGCGAGCACATAACCTGGGTGCGAGGGGCCGGCCAAGCCGACGGACGACCAGCTGCCGAAGGCCATTGCTTATCGAGGGGCGGCCAGAGCCGGTCTGGCGAACTATGCCGCGCGACGCCGGCCAATGCGCCGAGTGCGGATTGGTAAGAGAGCGGACGCAAGGCAGTGGTAACCAAAGTAGGCGCGACTATTTGCTTTTGACCGCGAGTAAACCTCTGAGCGACCCTCTTGAATGTCAAAATGGCGGACGAAGTAACCAAGGTCGCCGCTTGCAGCGCTTCCAAAGCGCGAGAAAGTACCCCCATCGATCGGCCTTGCGTCTTGCGGGTTTTTGCCGATAGCGCCCTCGGCGAGGACCACCGATCATGACGGCGTGTCAACGCAAATCGGTCGCCTCATGATGTTGATGTCTCGCCAAACCTTCGCCGTCGCAAGTGCGGTCATTGCAATGGGATTGTCGTGCCCGGCTCATGCGCAAGACGCGAAGCCAGCGGAGCCACCCGTCACATTTTTTCAGAACGTGCGCATCTTCGACGGCAAGAGTGCTGCGTTAAGTTCTGCCATGAACGTTCTCGTTCGCGGGACTACGATTGAGAAAATCTCGGAAGACACCCCTCCGACCGACCTCATTGCCAACGCCAAGGTCATCGCCGGGGGCGGGCGCACACTGATGCCCGGTCTGATCGACATGCATTGGCACACGATGCTGGTACGACCGACGCCAGCGGCGCTCCTCGCCGGGGATATCGGTCACCTCAATTTGCTGGCAGGCGCCGAGGCTCGCGATACCCTGCTGCGCGGCTTCACCACGGTTCGTGACCTTGGTGGGCCGGCCTTCGGCCTCAAGAGCGCGATCGACGAGGGCACCGTCGCTGGACCGCGCATCTACCCTTCCGGCGCCATAATTACCGTCACCAGCGGCCACGGCGACTTCCGACAACCCTTCGAGCTACCGCGCCTTCTCGGTCAACCGCAGTCTCGCGGCGAGCAGACCGGCGCAGCCATGATTGCCGATAGTCCCGATGAAGTCCGCGTGCGCGTGCGCGAGCAGCTCCTGCTCGGAGCGACGCAGATCAAGCTGACAGCGGGTGGCGGCGTCGCCTCGCCTCACAGTCCGCTCGACGCCTCCACTTTCACCGAAGCCGAATTACGGTCGGCCGTCGAAGCGGCCGCGAACTGGGGCACCTACGTCACCGTGCACGCCTACACCCCGGCCTCGATCCAGCGAGCAATTGCCGCCGGTGTGAAATGCATCGAGCACGGCCACTTGATGGATGAAGAGACCGCAAAACTGATTGCCGAGAAGGCTATTTGGCTCAGCACCCAGCCTTTTCCCGACGAGATGGCGGACGCGTTTCCACCCGGCTCACAAGAGCGCGCCAAGGCATTTCAGGTGTTTGCCGGTACAGATAAAACCTTCGAGCTGGCGAAAAAATACAAAATCAAGACAGCATTCGGTACTGATATCCTGTTCTCTGCGAAGCTCGCGCAGCGTCAGGGGGAACTGTTGGCCAAGCTGGTGCGCTGGTACACCCCGGCAGAAGCGCTTGCCATGGCGACAGGCACAAATGCGGAACTCCTGGCCCTGTCCGGTAAGCGCAATCCCTATCCCGGCAAACTCGGCGTGGTCGAGGAAGGCGCGCTCGCCGACCTGCTCTTGGTCGACGGTGACCCACTCGCCAATATTAAGCTGCTCGAAGATCCAGGGAAGACCCTGCTCGTCATCATGAAGGACGGGAAGATCTACAAGAACAGGCTCAGCCCGAGTATGGCGCTCGGCGGAAGTGACCGTTAAGAGCGCGTGCGGCGCCATGTTGATCAAGCGCGCGCTGGGGCCCGGTCTTCCGCAATCGATGAAAGGCATGCTGTCCGCCGTGCTTTGATGCTGCGGTCGAGGCTGCCCGCGTGCTGTTTTGATCCGTTTCCACGCGCATAATATCCTGGAGCTCGCCGCCGTCGCCGAGACGATCCACCGGGAGCCCCGCTGGGCTCCCCACTACCAAAAAAGCTGGCCTCCGGACGTCCGAAGGCACACCCGGCAAGGACCGCCTGGAACGGCATTTCGGGGTTCCGACCCTCCGTCCACCACCACTGAAGCTACTGGCCACGATGAAGGCCAGCCGCCGGGTCCGACCAGAGCCAGCAGACATGCGTCGACATAGCTCCGTGCCCGAAGGTAAACCGCGCACCGCACCAATCTGGCTGCACGTCAGACCGCCGGACGGTAGCCGAGTGGCAGAGTAGTGATGCCGTTCGAGCCTGTCACTCCGCGCGATATAGGACGCGGAATTTCGGGGTCGTCGAGTTGGCTATTGGTTGCCCGGGCACGTGCAACACGGTGATAATGCGGTCGCATCTAATCCTCCGATCGGCGAGCTCGGCGTTGAGACCTCTCAACGCTCGCCTCGGTAGTGAACTCCCCCACCTGCTTGTGTTGGGTGAAAGCCGGGCTGGGTTGTCGCTCGGACATTACTCTCGCTCCATTCTGATGTGGCAACATTCACAAGGTCTCGGAACCTGTCGATCTAGAATTCAGCGGAGATCGAACCGGTCGAGCTGCATCACTTTGGTCCAGGCGGCGATGAAGTCCTTCACGAACTTCTCCTTCGAATCCGAGCAGCCATAGACTTCGGCGAAGGCGCGGAGCTGTGAGTGCGAACCGAAGATCAGGTCGACGCGGGTGCCGGTCCACTTCACCGCCTTTGTTTTGCGGTCGCGGCCCTCATACGCGTTGTCGTCGGCAGGCGACCAATCCGTGTTCATGTCGAGCAGGTTGACGAAGAAATCGTTGGTCAACTTCTCCGACTGCTTGGTGAAGACCCCGTGCTTGGAGCCGCCGGCGTTTGCACCGAGGACGCGTAGGCCGCCGAGGAGCACCGTCATCTCGGGCGCCGTCAAAGTCAGCAGTTGCGCCCGGTCCACCAGCGCCTCTTCAGGCGCCATGAACTGCAGCTTCTTGCTGTTGGTATAGTTGCGGAAGCCGTCGGCACGCGGTTCGAGCGGCGCGAACGAGTCGACGTCGGTCTGCTCCTGCGAGGCGTCCATGCGTCCCGGCGTGAAGGGAACCTTCACGTCGACGCCGGCATCCTTTGCGGCCTTCTCGACCGCCGCGACGCCACCGAGAACGATTAGGTCGGCAAGCGAAGTCTTTTTGTCGAATTCCTTCTGGATTGCTTCGAGCTTCTGCAGGACCGTCTTGAGCTGGGCCGGCTGGTTGACCTCCCAGTCCTTCTGAGGCGCGAGACGGATGCGCGCGCCGTTCGCGCCGCCGCGCTTGTCGGAGCCGCGGAACGTCGAGGCCGACGCCCAGGCGGCAGAAACAAGCTGCGACACCGTCAGACCCGACGACAGGATCTTCGCTTTCAGCACGGCGACATCCTGCTCGCCGATCAGTGGATGATCGACGGCCGGGATCGGGTCCTGCCAGATCAGCGTCTCCTTTGGCACGAGCGGGCCGAGGTAGCGCGCACGCGGACCCATGTCGCGGTGCGTGAGCTTGAACCAGGCGCGGGCGAAGGCGTCCGCGAACTGGTCCGGATTTTCATAAAAACGCCGCGAGATCTTCTCGTACGCCGGATCGAACCGCAGCGACAGGTCGGTGGTGAGCATGGTCGGCACCTGCTTCTTCGACTTGTCGAAGGCGTCCGGGATCGTGGCGTCCGCAGCTTTCGCCTTCCACTGCTTCGCACCGGCCGGACTCTTCGTCAGCTCCCATTCGTTTTCGAACAGGTTCTTGAAGAACAGGTTGCTCCACTTCGTTGGCGTCTGCGTCCAGGTGACTTCCGGACCGCCGGTGATGGCATCAGCGCCGATGCCGGTGCCGTGTTTGCTCTTCCAGCCAAGGCCCTGATCCTCGATGGCGCCGCCTTCCGGCTCCGGACCGATCAGCGACGGATCACCGGCGCCGTGGGTCTTGCCGAAGCTGTGGCCGCCGGCGATCAGCGCGACGGTCTCTTCGTCGTTCATGGCCATGCGAAAGAACGTCTCGCGGATGTCCTTGGCCGCCGCGACGGGGTCCGGATTGCCGTTCGGACCTTCCGGATTGACGTAGATCAGGCCCATCTGCACGGCGCCGAGCGGCTCCGCGAGCTGGCGTTCGCCGCTGTAGCGTTCGTCCCCGAGCCAGGTCCCTTCAGGACCCCAAAAGAGTTCTTCCGGCTCCCAAACGTCGGCGCGGCCGCCGGCGAAGCCGAACGTCTTGAAGTTCATCGACTCGAGCGCAACGTTGCCCGCGAGGATCATCAGATCGGCCCAGGAGATCTTGCGGCCGTACTTCTGCTTGATCGGCCACAGAAGCCGGCGCGCCTTGTCGAGGTTCGCGTTGTCCGGCCAGCTATTCAGCGGCGCAAAGCGCTGCTGTCCCGCGCCGGCGCCGCCACGGCCGTCGGTGATACGGTAGGTGCCCGCGCTGTGCCACGCCATGCGGATCATCAGCCCGCCGTAGTGACCGAAGTCGGCCGGCCACCACGCCTGCGAGTCGGTCATCAAGGCATGAAGGTCCTTGATGACGGCATTCAGATCGAGGCTCTTGAACTCCTTGGCGTAGTCGAACGCCTCGCCCATCGGATCGGACAAATGGGAGTTCCGATGAAGGACCGAAACGTCCAGCGCGTTCGGCCACCAGTCGCGGTTCCGGTGTCCATGGGTACCCGAGAACGGGCATTTCCCCGCGCTCTTGTCGTCGGTTTTCGCGTCCATCTCCGCACCTCACCTGTGGGTTTGACCTTGAACCACTCTAGAGTGACGCCGGCGATCAGCTCCAATCGCTTTACATTGCCTCTACGATAAGATTTATTTATCCCGATGGTCTCTCTCAAGCAGCTTCGGTATTTTTTGACAGTGGCCCGCACCGGCCACTTTGGCGCCGCCGCCGAACGATGCGCAGTCACCCAGCCGGCGCTCTCGATGCAGATCCAGGAGCTGGAGAAGGAGCTCGGCCTGCAGTTGCTGGAACGCGGCCGCAAGGGCGTAGGGTTGACCGCGGGTGGACGGGAAATTGCCGTTCGCGCGGCGCGCGTGCTCGCCGACGTGCGCGACTTGGTGGATAGCGCCCGGCACCTCTCGGACGCCTTCTCCGGGCCGTTCCGGCTCGGCGTCATTCCCTCGATCGCGCCCTACCTGCTTCCGCAGCTACTCCCCCTGATCCGCGCGCGCCATCCCGATCTCGACCTGCACTTGCGCGAGACGCAGACGCAGCGCTTGCTTGAGGAGCTGGTCGACCGCGATCTCGATCTCGTGTTGCTGGCTCTGCCCATGGAACATCCCGGCGTCGAGACGTTGTCGCTGTTCCAAGATCGCTTCCTGCTGGCCGTGCCCGCGTCGCGCTCCATCGCCAAGAACGTGCGCGCCACGCCCGATCTGCTGCGCGAGGATCGTCTCCTTCTTCTGGAGGAGGGTCACTGCCTCAGGGACCAGGCGCTCGCCTTCTGCCACCTGCGCCAGGTCGAGAGTATCGACACTTTCGGCGCATCGAGCCTCTCGACCATCGTGCAAATGGTATCGAACGGGCTCGGACTCACGCTGCTCCCCGAACTCAGCCTCGAGCTGGAAACAAAGCGTGCCGACATCCGTCTCATGCGCTTCACTAACCCCGAGCCGCAGCGCATCATCGGCATCGCCTGGCGCGAGACCTCACCCCGAAAGCGTGAATTCGCGGCGCTGGGCGATTTGATCGTGGAGGCGGCGGGGCGCAGGCGCCAGCCTCGCACACCGCCTAAAGGCCCTAAGGAAGAGACGAAGTAGGCTTTTCGGATTGATATTTGTGGACAGTGCTGCAGATGCAGCCGACCTGTCGTGTTGTGATGCATCGCAAAGTCCCGGGCGATTGTTCTGGCCAAGCCCGACGCAAGGCCCACAAGCGGGCCCAGCCTCGACCGGCTCCCGTGCGCGTCGGCGGCCATCAATCGTAGCGGGAATAAGAAGGAGGAAACGGAGCCCTTGACTGGGCAGACGTCCGTTGCCGGAGGAGCACAACTGTAGCTGATCGTTCTCGCGGGCTAGCAGCGGACTACAAATAGTGGGCTAATTGCGACGGGAAAGGCGCTTGGTGCTCATTGGACGGAAATCGACCTTGGACAACCTGTCTGGACTGTCCCTGCTGAGCGGATGAAATCGGACAAAGACAACGTGTGCCGCTCTCGGCATGCGCAACGCAAATCCTGAACGAAATGGCGAACCCCCCTTTAGTCGTGTAGTAATTGGGTCGTCGTATTGGGTTTGAGTCTGAGGTTTGGGGGAATCTCCGATGTCTCAGAATTCGTTCACTGCCATTGCCCCAATGCATTCTTTGTTTCTAGGAGCTGTTTTGTCACTTGTCGTTGGCACTCTACAAGGTTGTGCGGGTCAGATGCACTTCGCGCAAAGCAATGCGCTCTTAAACGGCAAGATCAAGATCGGAATGAGTAGGGGCGACGTTATCGGGTATCTCGGACCGCCGCAGAAAAGCGAAACAGTAGGTTCCACAGAGTTCCTTTTCTACACACCGATTTGGTACGTCCTGCCGTTGTTCGTCAGCTCGCAAAATCCAATCGCAATTCGAGACGGTAAAGTGGTGGGCATGGGCAAGTCTGATTACGATAACATCACGCAAACGACCGTTGTTCAGTCCAAGCCGCTAGCCCGGTCTTCTCAAGATAGCTGAGCACATCGGGGCTCAATCAGCGAAAGTTGTTTTGCTGAAACGAGTTTGCGCGAGACGGAGGAAAAACCCGATGGCGACAGAGTGTAGGCAGGATTTGCCGGATTTCGGCACCATCGAAGGCCGCTCTGTTGTGGGCGCCTCCGACGGTGAGGAGCTCAAAGGCCGGGCGCCCTGCTCCTTGGGGCGACCGACAGGGCGATCAGGTTGGTTGGCCGCTTTGCCGCCACCTTCAGTGACAGGCGCGAGGCGGAGAACATCGCGCACACAATCACAACGCTGGTCGGCCAGCGGTTATTTGCGAGCGCGTTGGGCTATGGGGATTTCGACGATCACGACGAGTTGCGGAAGATAGAGTGATGATCCCATCCAAGTCATTTGCTCCAAACCACGCTGATGAAAGCGTACAATCCAAACTCTTTGGAACCGCTAAGCGATAGCTTAGGACGCCTTCCCTCGTCTGGGTATTCGGTCGTCCGTCGACGGCCCAGCGATCTGATCGGCTGATTTGCTCCGGTTGGCAACGCCCGGTTTCCTCGCTAGATCGTCGTCGAAAACACCGACTACGGTGCGATTTTAGCCTGTGCGCCTTTGCCTGTCCCCATCCCCCCGATAGGGCGTCACTCGCGTGTGTCGGGCAATCTTGGCGGCCGCGGCACGGTGCATTGGCTACACAGAGCGCAATCTACTGAACCGCCGGCGGCAAATGTTCGATGCCTCGCTTGAACGTTGTAGTGCATTTCGCACACCACGATATTTACGTGGCCGGTGTTGTCGTCGATCAGCGCCTGGCGCAGGGGGCGCGATAGGCAACCGGCGAGTCATCGGTTTCGCTCTCCTGGATTGGTAGGAGCATTAAAACCTGTCCAGGCGTGAGCGCTCCCCCCCTTACCCTGCAGCCACACTCGCGCGGTTTCTGCGGCCGCACACCGCAGGTTAAATCCCTTGGGCATTGTCGCCCTCCTGAGCGGTACCCACCGAAGAACATGGCTGACCATTTGCGCCCCAGGGAGGGTAATTCTGCGGCGCGTGATTATCCCCCTCCCCCTCTCCCCCTGTGGAGCCGCGCACCCCGGTGTCGCGAATCACCTTACCTTTCGGCCCGAAGTGGTGTGCCTGAGAGGGTTCCCATGGGCGATCCGGGCGTCCCAGAGCCCGGGGTTTTTTAAGGACAAACCACGTTCAACCATGCGGCGATGGCTGACGACACGCTACCTGTGCCTTGCCGCAAGTCGAACAGCGGCTCCTCTCCCAATTGGACGCGGCACACCGTAAAGGCCTCCTTTGGATCCCGGCTGTTGTCCGTGAAGATCGTGGCGTCGGTTATCTTTGCTGCTTCTCGAATGGCGCGTTGTGTCTTAGGGAAACGCCGCTTCAGGCGTTCAACTTCGACACCGTGGCCATTCTCAGCGACACGGGTCTGCACTCGCAGCATCGAGAGTTCGACGTTCGTAAGACCAACGAATATTAACAGGACGAAATATCCCGCCCTCTGCATATCGCGAATGAGATCGAGCTTGGAGTGCACAGAGCCGTCGGGCTGCTCTTCCCAATAGGAGAACACGGTCTCCATGGAGAAGGGAACTTTCGCCTGCATGGCGTGGCCGACAAACGCCTGGACACCATCCTGGGCAACCTTCATCCAGTTCTGATCGGTGTCCCGAAGTGTTTGTGCCCATGGCTCAAGTTTGCCGTCGCCGCTCGGCTCAGGGAGGAGAGAGAGCATCATCCGGTCGGCGTTGACCAACGGAATGCGAAGCTGACCAGAGAGCCTCTTGCGCCACATCGTGGACTTCCCGGAGCCGTTATGCCCCGCAAGCACGATTGCAAGCGGCTTCTTCGTCTTCCGTTGCGCTTGAAGAATCTGCTCGACGGCCTCGCTAAGTCCGGTGGTCCCTCGGGAGGCGCTCAATCGATGACCTGGAACACGCCTTTGACCAAACGACCACGCTCGGTGCGGCCATTCAATCGACGGATGAATACGCCCGTCTCTCCTTCAGCAACCGAATACTGCGGAACGTCCTTTTTGCGCCGGATCGTGACGCCCGGCTTGATCAGCCTCTTACCGACCCGCTCAAGTGCCTCGGTGCTGCGCTCCACGTTTAGAGTGACGACTGCAGCGTTCGGTTTCCTGCCAGAGATCGTCACGCTGCCAAACTTGATCTTGGACTCCCGTGGCGCGTTGCTCACTCGGACAGTGACAAACCGCCGGGCGGCGGAACGGTTCTTGTTTCCTTGCTTGCTCATGCTTTCAAGATAGCAATTCGGCGCGCCACTTGCCAGTCTCGGCACTGCTTGCAGCGACAATGATACCTGGGCAATGACCGGCTTGGACGAACCTTTCGCCCTGGAACGGCGGCGCCAGATCTCTCCTCGCCGTCCGCCGCGCCCAGTTGAGCGCGGCCAACGGCCGCCATCTCGAGGTTTCCAAAAGCGATCAACGCACCCTTTGCCCTCATTGGGACGGGCTTGCCAGGACAGACCTTGCTTAGTTAGCCCCATACAAAAACCCTACCGAATACCGCCCCGAGAAAAGCCCGAATACGGAGGAGCATTGATTAGCCATCATTTGGAACGCGCTTATTGCGGGTGCCGACAGCGATGCTGCCCAAGAGGCAGATGCTCGAACGTGGCAGCTGGGGCGTGGGGGCTGGTATCAGCGGAAACCCCGAGAGTTCGAGAGTTCGCCGCAACAATGCGTATCAGGGCAGATTGACTAAGACCCCAAACACTCTTGCGTTGCCTGCGTGCCAGTTGCGTCTCGCGCCTAGCTGCCATGCTACCGCCCCAACAGAATGTTGGCCCGGATTGTTGCTGCCACGAAGGCGCCTACTAAAAGGTCACCGCGCCATCGCGCCGGTTGGTTGATCTCATGCCCGGAATCGAAGGAGATGCGGACACCGATTTGAAGGTCTGTGGACTCCGGTGCGAGGCTGCCCTTGACCCACAAAAGAAGTCAATTTCTGTTGCCGCTATCGGCATACCTTCAGTTGAGGTGGCGATCGAGAAACTGGTGCAGGCGGTGACTTGCATTGTCCGCTGCCTCGCCGTTGTATTCCAACCAGTGACCAAACAAGGTCCTGCCGGGCTGGAGGTGCGGGTAATAGAATCCATGGTGCGCGCCGGGATAGACAACTAGCTCGATTGGCGGCCCGTCGTTGCCCCAGGCGGCGACTTTGTTGGAACAGTCTGCCGCCGGCGTCCAATCATCGAGGGCCCCAATGAGAATGAGCGTGGGTATCCCTGGATGCGCTCCTGCGAGGCTGCACGGAGGATTGAACGCAATCGCCGCCCGGAACCGCAAGTTGCCTGGAAGGACGAACAGTTCGAACGAATTGGTCTCCGCCACCGAGAGGGCGGCCCAACCGCCTTGCGAGAAGCCGACCGTGGCCATCCGTTGTGGATCGACGAAGGGCTGGCGAGCCAAGAACGCGAGACCACCATAGGCATCTGGCGGGCGCCTGCCAGCTCTGGCGAAAAAACTACCCCCGGTGCAGGCTTGTTCTATGCCGCGCGTTGCAAAGCTGTCGACGAGCAGGATGACATAGCCCCAGGCGACAAGCTCATCGGCTAGCCTTTGCTTTGTCGTGTCATGCATTCCGGCACAGCCATGCAGTCCGACAACCGCGGGAAAAGGGCCTGCACCCTTCGGCTTGGCCAGATCGCCCTGTATGCGGTCGCCTGGAATGAGCGCGCCCGAAATGAGCCGTTGAGAGGCGCTTTCAAACTCTACGCGCTCCAGAGGTGTGGCCCATGCATCAGCCATGAGCGCACGTACGACGCACCAAAGCATCAGCACTACCGCGGCTTGGAAAGTGACTGTTCTAGGCAATGGCGTCTCCCTTAATCGCCCGAAGTAGTCGTGCGGGTGCGAAGCCTACTAACAGCACGCGGCAGACTGCGCCACGCTTGCGGCTCAACCCGGCTTGCCGAACGCGCCGGAGCGTCCCATTCTGCTGCAGCCTTAGTCGAGCCTGGTAGCAGCGGGCCCTTGGGAGAAATGCATGACCAAGCCCCGTGCGTTGATCATCGGCGGCTCGGTTGGTGGCCTGTTCGCCGCTCACCTGCTGGACTCGATCGACTGGGATGTCGACGTGTTCGAGCGCGTCCACGACGATCTTGCCAGCCGCGGCGCCGGCATCGGCACGCATCCGGTCCTGCGGGAGATCATGCGGCGGCTGGGTCTTTCGATCGACAACTCGATCGTGGTGGCAACGTCCTCCTACATCTGTCGCGATCGCAGCGGCCGGATGATCCTGGAGCTCCCTACCCCGCGCATGATGAGCGCGTGGGCGCCGCTGTATCGAGGGCTCAGAGACAACCTGCGCCGGGCCAGGTATCACCGCGACAAGGACTGCTTAGAGGTGCGTTTCTCTGGCGACAGCGTCACGGCCGTCTTTGCCGATGGCTCGCAGGCAACGGGCGACCTGCTGGTCGCGGCCGACGGCATCCGCTCCACGGTGCGCAGCCAGTTGCTCCCGGACGTCAAGCCCGCCTACGCCGGGTACGTCGCCTGGCGCGCGTTGGTGCCAGAGCGAGACGTGGCACCCGCGACGCGCGCGATGCTTGAGCGCGAGTATCTCTTCTGCGTGCCGGAGGGCGAGCTGGCGCTGTGCTATGTGGTGCCGGCGCGTGACGGCGGCACGCGCGTGGGTCACCGCGACTACAATTTGGTGTGGTACCGGCCCGCGGACGAAGCCGCACTCGCAGACCTCTGCACCGACGCGCAGGGGCGCCAGCACGGTGGCTCGATCCCCCCACCCCTTATCCGCCCCGAGGTGATCGCCGACCTGCGGCAGTTTGCCAGAGCCGAGCTGCCGCCGCCTTTGTTCGACGTCGTCGACCGCACCGAACAGCCATTCTTCCAATCGATCCACGATCTCGCCTCCCCCCGGGTGGTGTTCGGTCGGGTGGCCGTGCTGGGCGATGCGGCGTTCGTGGCGCGGCCGCATGTCGGTGCCGGGGTGACGAAGGCAGCGCTCGACGCGCTCTGCCTCGTGGAGGCAATCTCGGCCGCGGGGGGCGATCTCGAGGCGGCGCTCGCGCGCTACGATCGTGAGAGGTGCCGCTTCGGCGATTGGATCGTCGGCCGCGGGCGCGACCTCGGTGCCTCGATCGGCGTGCGGGCGAGGACGGAGGATCTGGTCGGCCAAGTGGAATTGGACCGCCGTGCAGCGGCGGCGATGGGCGGCTATGCCGCCAATGCCGAGGAGCTTGCCCGGCTGACCACCGACGGCCGCCCGCCAAGCTGAGTAGAAAGCGGGTGCGATGCCAGCGTTCTGATGCCGAGCCCTGACGATCGCGAACCGACGCTCCGGATCTCACACAATGCGTCGATTCTTGCCTTGCGCTGACCAGAATTATTTTGCAGGAACAACCTGTTAGAGATTACGGTCGGATTGTCCACGCTCGTTGCTCACTGAGCGGCTGGTACCATCAACTTTGCCCGTCGCCGGCTTCAGCTCAGCCACACAGCGCGCCTCGTCGTGTCATCGTTAGATATGGCCGCTGGCTCGCCTTAATGCCTTAAGTGAACACCGACCGAGAATGCGGCACCCCTTGCCCGATGCAATGCGGCAAGCCGTGTGTAGGGGCGTGGTGGATCATGAAAAGGAGAGACAGCCCAGCTGACGCGCCGCCTGCCGTGCCGCGATGGCCGAACCATCACGTAAAGCGATTGACTTGGAGATCACGGCGGGGGCCGACGGCATGCACGCGATGCTGGTGTGACGGGCCGACGACCTCATGGGGTGCATCGAGGGCTCGCCCGAGGAGGCGGAACTGAAGGCCATCGGCCATGCCATCGAGGCGCACAAGGAGCGCCAGGCCGGGCGGGAAATACCCGGCGGAAAGGGCTTTAGGCGACGGCGGTCGGGCGGGGCGCTTTACGTGGGTTATGGGCGCGAGCTCCACGGTATACCCGAGCTCCGTCAAGCGCCTAACCAGGCGGTTTTTCTGCCGCTCCTTGCTGCGGGCATCGAAGTGGTTGGGGCCGAGGTCCTGATACAGGGTCCCGTCCTTGAGCATGTGGTAGATGGCGGTGAGTATCGATGCCGCAACGGCCAGGATGGCCTACAATTACCTCCAAGGGCATCTGGGCAGCATCCTGCCCAACGGCGATGATTATGAAGAGGAAACCGTCTTTCGCATCACCAACAAGATGCTGCCTTTCCGCCTGCGAGCAGCTGCTGTTGCCTTGCCCATTGCCGCGGTGGCGGTCTAAGGGTCTCGTTCCACATGCCGCTTCGCCGCGATCATTGCCCATGGCCAAACTTCAGTTGTCGGTCGCAATCGGGGACTACGACCGCACGCACCCGCTGCTCGACGGCAGCGTCCAGATCGACGGGGTAAGCCCGGTCACCATGACGCTGAGCCCAGAGGAGATTTTCTTCCGGGCGTTTCGGCATGAAGACTTCGACGTCTGCGAGCTCTCGCTATCGAGTTCGCCATCAAGGCGGCGGCCGGCGACTGTCCTTACGTCGGCGTGCCGGCGTTCGTCTCGCGCGCCTTCCGCCACACCGCAATCTATGTGCGCAAGGATCGGATCAAAACGCCGGCAGACCTGAAGAACAGTGAATTGGCGTAGCCGAATATCAGCTCACCGCCAATGTCTGGGCGCGAGCGCTGCTGGCCGACGACCATGGGGTCGCAGCGTCCGACCCGATCTGGGTGCGCGGTGGTTTGGAGGAGCCGGGCCGCCTGGAAAAAATCGCGCCTGACCCTACCGGCTTCCATCCGCCTGGAGGCTGCACTGGCAGGAGGATCGTTGAGCGACGGGCTGGCCGCCGGAGAGATCGACGCAATCATCTCGCCGCGGGCCCCGTCATGCCACGTCAGGGGCGACCCCCACATCGGCTGGCTGTTCGATGATCCGGTTGCGGCCGCCTCGGACTACTACCGGCGCTGGCGTGTCTTTCCCATGATGCACCTGGTCGGCGTGCGCCGCAGCCTTGCCGACCGTCACCCCTGGCTACCGAGTGCCGTCCTGAAGGCGTTCAGCCAGGCCAAGGCCCTGGCTTTCGCGCGTCTCGCCGACACGGCGGCGAGCAAGGTCATGCTGCCGTTCGTCGAGGAGCAGCTGCTCGCTGCCCGCACGCTGCTCGGCGAGGACTACTGGCCCTATGGGCTCGCGAGGAACCTCAACACCATGCACTGCTTTCTTCGCCACCATCACGACCAGGGGCTGTCGCGGCGACTCTGGTGCCGGCAGAGCTGTTTCATCCCTCGACGCACGAGACCGTAACGATTTGAACATTTAAGGAGGGATCCACCGCGGTGGCGTGCCGAGGTCAGTGATCCGCCGCAGCGGGTAAGCGGGCGCGCCCACCCGACTTCGAGAATTGGGCCCAGCTCGCACACCAGCTCTCACGATTGATTTGGGCCCGGTCGCGCCGACGGCGGCCACCCAGGCCTCCCAGGCCTCCAAAAGGGTCAGATCAATCGGCGTGCGTGTAGCCGGGCTCGATCAGAACGTCGACCACGGCCACGCCGCCGGCATCGACCTCGGAAATGGCCGCCTTAAGGACGCCGATCAGATCCTCCCCGTGCGCGACGGGCCCGAAGCCTTGGGCTCCCTGCGCGCGCGCCAGGGCGGCGAGGTCGAGCTGCGGATCTGTGATGCGCTGGCCGATCCACTTATTCTCGACCGGCCGTCCGCGCATCCGTGCGACGCGCTCCTGATGCACTTCGTCGTTGAAGAAGGAGCGGTTGTTGGCCACGACGAACAGGAGCGGGATGCGGTAGTGCACGGCGGTCCAAAGCGCGTGCACGCCCATCAGGAAGTCGCCGTCGCCCAGATCGCGACGGGCAGGCGCCCGCTGTCCCGCAGCGCGAGCGCGGCGCCGACCGAGATGCCCGGGCCCGCCGCCGATGCCGCCGCCGCCATCCGAGCCGATGAAGTCGAGCGGATGCCGGAACGGCCACAGCTTGCCGTCCCATCCGAGCGGCAGATGCAGCAGGGAGACGTCGTCGCGCCCGCTCGCAGGGCGCTGCGCGCAGCGCCATGTGAGTCGGCTGCTAGCCGAGCGCAGCGCGCCCGGCGGTGCCGGCTCGTCGTGCGAACGGCGGTCCTCGGCGCAGCGGCTTTGCCGGCGCCGTGCTTGCAGCATCGAGCAGCGGCGCCGCGACCGATCCGGGCTCGGCGGCGAGCAGCAGGTCGACCGGCGGCAGGCCCTGGTGATCCATGCTCCAGCCGTTGTGCAGGCGTGGTCCAGCGACACGTGGATCACTTGGCGCGGTCGGCTTCGCGTCGCCGAACGCCGCCTTGAGCGTGCCGGCGAGATCGACCCAGTCGAGGCTCAGGATGACGTCGGCCTCGCGCAGCGCCCGCAGCGGCTCGGGCATCGAGCAAGATGCCCGGCGCGCCCGCATGCAGCGGATGATCGGTCGGGAAAGCGGCGCCGACCTTGAGGTCGGTCACGACGCGCGCGCCGAGCCCTCGGCGAGCGCGACGCGCGCGTGCCATGCTTCCACGCTGCGCGACACGCGGCCCGGCGAGGATCACCGGCTGCTTGCCGCGCCAGCAGCGATTCGCGCAGCGCGGTCGATCGGCTCCGGCGCGGCGGCTGAGCGCGCAGGCGGCGGCATGAAGCGGCGGATCGTCAGGCGGCAGCGGCGCGTCGAGCTCCGCTTCCTGCATCCCGGCGTCGAGCATGACGTAGACCGGGCCCTTGCGGCGCCGTTCGGCGATCCAGCTGGCGCGCAGCAGGGCCTCGCGCGCCGCCGCCGGCGAGGCCGGCTGGTCGTCCCATTTGGTGTAGCCGCGCACGATCGCGCCCTGGTCGCGCGCGGTGTGGATCCAGTCGATCCACGGCCGGCGCTTCGCGGCATCGACCGGCCCGGTGGCGCCGATCACCAGCACCGGCATGCGATCGCACCAGGCGTTGAAGATCGGCCATGGTCGCGTGCATCAGGCCGACATTGGAATGGACGGCCGCCGCCATGGCGCGACCGGTCACCTTGGCGTAGCCATGCGCGATGGCGACGGCGTGCTCCTCGTGCAGGCACAGCAGCATCTGCGGGCGCTCGTTGCCGAGGTGGTTGACCAGGCTGTCGTGCAGTCCGCGAAAGCTGGCGCCGGGATTGATGGCGATATAGGGGATGTCGAGCGCGCGCAGCGTTTCGGCGACAGCATCGCTGCCGAACCGGCTATCGCGAGCAAGCGGGGCGACCGGGCGCTCCAGCGCGGGTCCGTGCCCAAGCTTGGGGCCTTTCTCGCCCTCAGGCCGATCGACCATGCGTTCTCCTGGGCTTTAACCCTCAAAGCTGCCGCTAGGACGTGACCCTTATCACGGATGGCAACTCGCTTGGGGTCAAGGAGAGGACGCTGCGCCAGTGGGCCAAGTCGGGGGAGATCAAGGGCTGTGAGACCGACGGCCGACGAGCCACGGCGGTACGACGTCGACGATTTCCTGGAGCGCCATTCGAATGTGCCTCCCCCTGAGGAGCAGGACAGGAGCTCAAGGGCTGATCAGGCTGCCTCGTCGGAATTGTTTTGGTTGGCCCGCTTTGCCATCTACGCGTCGAGGCCTCCTCGCGGAAGTACCTGCGGTTGCCGTTCGGGAAGGATGCCGCAGCAAACGCTTGGTCCTCTTTCAGGAGGTACCAGACCCTGCGCTGGCCCACACCGAGGCAACGAGCGGTCTGCTCTACGGTCAGCGCGCCGACCGGCATCGCGCTTGTCGGCCAAGCGTCACCTCCTGGCGGATGAGCTCCTGAACTGCTGAACGATCTCGTCGGATCTGCAGGCAGCGCTTCGGCAACGGCACGACGTGCGGGCGGCGTTTTGCCTTCTCCCCTTCATGCGCTCCTTGGGGATCGTCCAGAGGGCATCCTTCTCGTCGATCTCGACCCACCTGGCGCCCCTCGTCTCGCCTGAGCGCGTGGCAGTGAGGATTAGCCACTCGAACGCCAGCTTGGTCGCCGGGTGCGAGGGCGAGGCACGGAGGGTCCCGATGAATTTGGGAACATCTCGGTAAGGCAGGGCTCGGTGGTGCTCGACGTCGAGGTGTTTGACGCCCAGCTGCTCTCGGACGCCATAGCAGCGCGAGACCGTCTCCCTCTGCTTAAGCAGGTATGCCGATTTGAACACCGCCGCCATGCGCTGCAGCACGCGCCTGGCGGTCTCCGCCTTCTTGAACCAGATCGGCCGAGGATGGCGATCACGTCGGCTGACGTGACCTCGGCTACCAGCTTGTCGCCGATGCGTGGAAAAACGTACGTCTCCATCGTCGGCGACCACTGGTTCAGGTGCTTGGCATTTGACAGCTGCTCCTTCCGAAGCTCGAACATTGTTTCGAAGGCTTGGCGGAACGTGACCATCCTGGCCTCCCGCTCCTCTTCGTCGGCGATATGATCGCGGCCTTGGCGCGCTGCGCGCCGAATTTCAGCAACTCGTCGCGCGCGTCTTCCAGGGACGCCACGGAGAGGGACCCCAATCTCCGATCGCGGCGCTCTCCATTGATCGTCACGCGCTGGACCCAGCGACGCGCTCCGCTGGGCTCCACCACCAGGCGCAGGCCTCCGCCATCTTCGTGTTTTCCTGGGGGAAGCTTGGCAATTTCGCTGGCCTTCAGCCTCCTCTGTGCCCTGTTACGTTTGCGTCCCCTATCCATCCCACTACAGCCCTCTCAGCAAGTCGCAGACGAGGGCATCTTTTCCTGGCGCTGGAAACGCGATCCAGATGCTTACCTGCGGGGTCAGTACAGCGATCATACCCAGCTGCGTGCGCCAAGTTGCAAAAGCTATTATGAGGTACGGCGAAGCCTTGGAGCCATCGTCTCCGCCAAGACAGACGAGCATCGTCGGGGTAGATCCGCACAACACGCGTGCGCCGCCTGATCTCCTCATTGAAGCGCGCCAGCGTGTTCGTCTGAGGCCGCAATCGTGCGCGATGAGCCCAACGAGGCATTATCCACGGTCGGCAGGCATTTGCTGCAGCTAGCCGCTCAACCCATCGCGGTTGCGCCGGCCCACCTCAGCCAGAGTGGTCGCGACATGCTTGCGAAACGCCTCGATAAAT
Source organism: uncultured Alphaproteobacteria bacterium (assembly GCA_963775835.1). Classification (GTDB taxonomy): domain Bacteria; phylum Pseudomonadota; class Alphaproteobacteria; order Rhizobiales; family Hyphomicrobiaceae; genus AWTP1-13. The sequence goes on from CAVZKV010000021.1 coordinate 60,243, forward strand.
TCCCGCGACACTGCGGAGAGACGGCGGTGCACCGATGTCACAATGGCGATACGCCCGTCGATCGGCGGATGGAACCGCAAGGCCGTTACCCCCTGAAACTCCGTAGCCGAGAACGGATCGACGATTGCAATCCCAGCGCCAGCGGCGACCAGGCTGCAGGCGATGCCCGAGAGCGGCGTCGTGACTACCGTCTTGGCCGACATGCTCGCAAGTACCGTTTCGGCTCTCGTGGCGAAGATCGTAACTCGACCAGTGAAATGATCCGCTCGCCGGCAAGATCCTTTGGCCCAACAACCAACCGTCGCCGAGGCGATGCCTCTTCGGAACCACGAGCACGGCAGGTGAATGAAGCAGCTGGAGGTTCAGTCCTGGCCGCTCGGGCGGGTGAGCGGCCACTCCGATCTCGGCCTGTCCCGAGGCCACTGCTTCAATGACGAGGTGCGACGGCATGCCATGGACGTGCACGCTTTCAAGCGATCGGCCCGCGATGAACGATGCAACGAACCGCGGCAGGTAGCTCATCGCGATCGCCGGGAGCGCCACCACGCTCAACATGCCGCGGCGGCGCTTGCGCAGCTCCTCCGCGAAGTTGCTCACGGCCCGGATGCCGTGGG
>CAVZKV010000022.1:0-181915 GCA_963775835.1 uncultured Alphaproteobacteria bacterium
ACGAGCGCAGCAACCTGTCCGTGGTCGAAAGCATCTGTGACATCCTCGATGAGCTGCGGCCTCAGGCCGAAATCTCGCCGCCGGCTCATCACCTTCGTCACCGATCGGCCCGGGCACGACCACCGCTATGCCATCGATGCCAGCAAATTGGAGCGTGAGTTGGGATGGCGGGCCGCAGAAACCTTCGATACGGGTTTGGCCAAGACCGTGCGCTGGTATCTCGACAATCGGGCGTGGTGGGAGCCGTTGCGCAACGGCGTCTATGCGGGTGAGCGCCTAGGCTTGCTCTCCGCCGCAGGACGCTAGACGCACCCGCCTATGCCGGTGCCGCATCGTCGGCATCAGACCCAAAAGGAAGCGGGTTGAGGCTCAGGACGACTAGGCCAGTTCCTCGTTCGCAATCTCGCTGAGGTAGCGCCCGTAGTCGGAGGCGCCGAGGGCCCGCGCCAGCGCGTTCAACTGCTGGTGATCGATGTAGCCCATGCGATAGGCCACCTCCTCGGGACAGGCGATTTTCATGCCTTGCCGCTTTTCAAGCGCGCGTACAAAGTCGCTGGCATCGCAAAGGCTGTCGGGCGTGCCGGTGTCGAGCCAGGCATAGCCGCGACCGAGCTTCTCGACGCTGAGTTCGCCGGCATCGAGATAGGCGCGATTGAGATCGGTGATCTCGAGCTCGCCCCGCGGGGAGGGCTTCAGGTTGCGGGCGATGTCGACGGCGCGGTGATCATAGAAGTAGAGCCCTGTGACGGCCCAGCGTGAGCGCGGTGCCTTTGGTTTTTCTTCGATGGAGATGGCGCGACCCGATCGGTCGAATTCCACGACACCGTAGCGTTCCGGATCGCTCACGAGATAGGCGAACACGCTGGCGCCGCGTTCCCGCGCCGCGGCGCTTTCGAGCGCGTCGGTGAGCCCGTGTCCGAAAAAGATATTGTCGCCAAGCACGAGGGCGGAGCGTCCATTGCCCACGTGCTCCGCGCCGATAATATAGGCCTGGGCCAGGCCTTCGGGCTTGGGTTGCGGCGCATAGGACATGCTGAGGCCCCACTGCTCGCCGCTGCCGAGTAGCTGGCGAAAGTTGCCAATGTCCTGCGGGGTCGAGATGATGAGGATTTCGCGAATGCCCGCGAGCATCAATGTGGTGAGCGCATAGTAGATCATTGGCTTGTCGTAGATGGGCAGCAACTGTTTGGACGTCACGTACGTCATGGGGTAGAGCCGAGTGCCCTTGCCTCCGGCAAGAATGATGCCCTTCATTTGGAAATCTCCCCTCGCACACCGTGGGTCGTCGCACGTTCCCCGCTTGCCGATGCAAGCTGACCACTAGAATGGCTCCGAACGCGGGCGGCGCCAACCGCTCTTCAGCTGCGGCCCCACCGCGACCGGCCGCTAGCGGCGTGAGCATTGGCCTCGCCGTACAGCCGGCACCCCTTTCTAGCTCTCCCCTAGACGGGGGATAGCATGACAGCGACGTCTCAGCCATTTGTGGCCCTCGATCGAGGAGCGCCGGCCAGGAATGGGCCGCCCGGCTTTTTGCAAGTCAGGGCGCGACCCATTCCAATTCTTCCCCTCGCCCACGAGTGGCCGCCGCTGCGGGCGCGCGGCTCAAACATGTGGGGATCTTTGCCGTCCACGCTTGGCGGGGGCGTAGAATTCCCTCATCAGGTAGAATTCTATCTGCCAAAGCGGTGGAAGTTCCAAAACCATGGTCGTCTGGTGCCAATTGGGCGGGATCCTCTTTGCGGCATTCGCGGCGATCTTTTGGTTCCAATCGGCCAGCATCCCAATGGCAGCGGTCGCAAAGATGCAACTGCGAGGACCCGCCGCGATTTCAGATGTGATCGGGCGGCAAGCGCGCCTGAATGGTCTGGCGGCAAGCTGCGCGGGCGTGAGCTTCTTCCTGCAAGCGCTGGCAACTTATCTGGCGATGTAGTCGCTCAGGGGACGAGCTCCCCCCGCAGGGCCGTAGGCTTCCAATTGCTCATCGTGCGAGGTCGGTTCGCTGCACCGCCCGGGCTACAAGCCCGAGAAAACGAAGTCCAATTGCCCGATCTTGCGCCGCCTTCCCACCTGCAGAATGCCAAGCAGCACTTTATTCATCGCCGCCTGGAGGGCGCCTCGCCCACTGGGCCATAACGAGGACGTCCTGATGCGGAGGGACTTCACAACCTTACCGTCAGCCTGGACGTCACCCTCGCACTCAGAGCCTTCAAGATTGGCCAAGCGTCCATGCGCGGCAAGCCGATCGGAGTCATTAGCCGTGCCGGCGCCGGCAGTAAAGTCGGCGCCGCGCAGGTCCGATCCGACCCGCCAGTCGCTGGTCGGAGCCGAGAAGCTGGCAGGGACGTCATTGCTCCGCCCAAGTCGTCTCCGCAATCTCACAGAGTGCCGCCTCGTCAGTGACAATGATGTGTGTGCCGGTATTTCTGAGCACGTTGGCATGCTTCAGCTGACTGAGCTGTCGGTTGACGTTCTCGCGTGACAGGCCGAGATAACCGCCGAGCTCGCTTTGTGACACCTTAAGGTCCACACGCACACCTTCTTTGCTGGTTCGGCCGTGTTGCAACGCGAGCCGCAATAGACCTCTCGCCGTGCGACGCCGCACATCGAGCGAGCTGTCTTCGATGATCGCCGAAGCGGCTCGGAGCTTTTCGCAAAGAACTTGCACGACCTCGAGCAGGGCTTGGGGATGGGCGATCAACAAGGGCAGCAGGTCTCGCGAGTGAACCAGAAAGACCTCGGATTTCTCCAAGGCGACGACGTCGGCGGTACGCTGTTTGCCATCGAGAACGGCAATCTCCCCCGTGGTGTCGCCCGGCCCAAGAAAGTTGAGCACGATCTCTTTACCGTCCACGCTATTGCTCATGACCTTGATGCGACCCGTGACAATCACCATCAGGGTGTCGCCGCGCTCCTGCCGTCGGCAGATGACGTCCCCAGTCGCGTATTGCTTGATGTGACCGCGCTGTATGAGGGCGTCAAGCGCGGTGTCGGAAAGGCTGCCGAAAAAGGTGTTGTGCTTCAGGAATAGCCGCAGGCCTTCACCAGCCGGCAAACCATCTTTCATTCGCTGCACGGAATGCTTTTTCACGCCCACCTGAGAGGTGGGCGGGTCAGAAGATTTGCAGGTCTCGACGGATTTTGGATCGGTCACGGCACCCTCGCATTGCAGCTTATCCAGCACATCCTTCGTGTCGCGATGCTCGCCGGAAACCATTGTTTCGCGGGCTAATCTTGTCTTTGGTGACGGCTCGCGTCGAACACACCGCCGGAGCCTAGGAGGCCGGCGTTATCTGAGCGTTAGTCAGCCGTCACCGGTTCGCCGACCTAGCCCGAACCCGATCGTTTGCGGGCCGTGCCGGGTCGGGCTCGACGCAATTCACGCTGGATTGACGGGCAACGCTTAAGTTCGGATGATCGGGCTATCGCCCGAGCGTTTGGGGCGCGAGGTGCAGTGCCGTGCATGGTCATCCTTTTCCTGGGCCGCTGCAGCTGTGGTGGGGCAAGAAAGGGCTCGCAGAACGGCCGCGCAATTTGTTCGGATCATCCGGGGAGGCGATGGCCCCTGTAAGCGACCGGTTCCGGGCTGGGGGAGCAAACGGTCATATCGACGGTGATGGCCAGGTTCGCAGAACCGCCTTGCACCAGCTCATGGCCAAACTGACCGATCGAATCCACCACGCCGAGCAGGACCCGGGCGACAACACCGGCATTCCATCGGGATACACCTACCTGCTGCAGTTCATTGCCCACGACATGGTCGACAGCGTCCTCTCGTTCAATATCAATGGCGCCGATATCATTCCCGGCGCGCGCAACGCACGATCGGAGGCCCTGCGTCTGGAGACGCTCTATGGCAGTGGGCCGGACGAATGCCCGCAAGCCTACGAATACACCAGCGAGCAGATGGCACAGGGACTGATTCCCCGCATCCATCTGCGGTTAGGGCGCCGCCCGGATGAGCCCTTACCCGAGGGCAATCCCTACTGCCCTTTCCGCGACATTGCGCGAAGTCCCTCGCCGAACCCCACAGCCGGGCTGGATGCGAGCCACCCCCCCTCACGGAAGCGATGCTTGCGGACCCGCGCAATGATGCGCATGCGCTCGTCTCGCAAATAACCGTGCTGTTCCAGCTTCTGCACAACCACGTCATATCCCTACTGGAGGCTGTGCTTAAGCCCTTCATCCCACAGGAAGAGCGATTCCCAAGGCGGGAACTGGCCTATCGCGAGTTCAACTGTGCGCGACTGGTGCTGACCCTCATCTATCGCAACATCATAAAGAAGGACGTTCTTGAGCGTATTCTCGACAAGCGTATCTATCATCGCTACATGACGGACCCCGCGCTACCGTGCGACAAACACACGGGTATTTCACTCGAGTTCAGCTTCGGCGCTTTTCGGTTCGGGCATGCGATCGTGCGCGATCAATACAACGTCAACAGCCAGTCCATGGGCCAATCTATCAGTGAGGCGCTGCGATTGAGCGCCCAGCTGGCCCGTCCGGGGTCGTTGCCCATCAAAAGCAACTGGTTTGTGGATTGGGCCCACTTCTTCGACAATGCCAAAGGCATTGTGCCCAATTTCAGTAAACGCATCGGGCCGCGGCATCCTAAGGCTCTGCAAGACAATCTGATGCTCTTCCCGCCCAAGGCCGGTGGCGTCGATGCAGGTGGTCTGATGGACAGGGATCTGCTGAGTGCGGCCTACGCTGGCTTGCTGTCCGTGCCGGCGTTGATCAGGCAGATGCGGGAGCGGGGCTTCGATATGGTCGAGGACCTTGCTCAGTGGCAGGGGCCGATGCGCGCGTGGTTAACCGAGCTCCCAGGTTTGGGGGGACGGCTGTTGGCTGACGATCCTGACCTCGACAGGATCCTGGCCGATCCGCCCCTGCCGTTCTTTGTGCTGTTCGAAGCGGGACGCATCGGCAGGCTGGACGAGGCCACCCAAGGTGGCTGGAGGCTCGGCCCGCTCGGCTCTGTCATCGTGGCAGAGACAATCCTGGGAGCGATGAAGGCGTACCCGCTGGGCAACGAAGACCACTCGTTACAGGCGCAAATCAAGGCCTGCGGAGAGGCCTTGTTCAATATGCCCGATGTGGAGCAGCCGAAGGCACCTCAACCGGTGCGAGATGCGGTTGGGAAAGCCTTATCGGAGATCGATGAGATCGAGACCATGCCGGAACTCCTCGCATACATGGAACGGCAAGGCCTGTTCAACGTCGATTGAGTGGACGACCGCTCACAAATTTCTTTCTAGCCGGAAGGGAGAACGAACGATGGAACCCATCACTGTTGCAAACTACCTAAACTGGGGCAAGCTCGTCAAAACCTGGGCGACCGGAAAGTCCTATTTCGAAAACGACTTTCCCCCGATCGGGATCGATAAACTGCCCATCCCACGTTCGATCGACGAACTCAAGGCCCAGATGCTCCTCGTGGGCGCCGGGGTCATCATTCCTGCCAATGTCGTGGGGCTGGCTGTTGTGCAGTATACGCCGGATACTCTGGTCATACGCTTGCCGCCCAAGGCGCGCATCGAGGCCAAGGAAGAGGACCTTAGGCAGCCAGGACTGCGCCCGTACGATTTGCCCCCCTTCTACCGCGATTTCATCAATCGAGACCTCACTGTTCAGGAAAGCTTCGACTTTCACGCCTGCCGCATCGGCGACTACACCATGAGCATGTGCGGTTGAGCTAGAGGGTTGTGCATCACCACTGGTGGTGCGCAAGACCCTCGACCGGGGCGCCGGCGCCAGCCAAACCGTCACGCACACGTTGCCAGTCCTCGGGCTGCCTAATCGGGACCATGGTCAGGAGCCAGCGGGTGATGTTAGCGTCCGTGGGAGGCTCACTGCCGACCCATTTCTTTCGCGTAATGTCAAGAAAACGATTGAACTCGGCGGCCGCGCCAGCCCGATCTCCGAGGTGATACAAAGCTGATGCCTTGTAGCCCGGGACGTAACTGAGATCACCGGCAGAGTTCGCTGCCCGCACGGCGCCCGCGTAGTCGCCTGCCATGAAGCGGATGGAAACGTGATAGGCCCACTGCAACGGACTTGGCGCCAGCGGCAGCTCGAGGGCGTGCTCGGCGATTTCGCGTGCTCGCGCGTACTGTCCGCAGACGGCGAAGCATCCGGCTGAAGACACCATCGTCCAGGGATCGTTCTCGTTCAATTCGTAGGCAAGCGAGATGAAGAGGATGGCCTGCTCGTACTGCTTCACCATCGCATGCGACCAGCCCAGACAGAGCTGGCTGCGCGAGTCGATGGGATCGAGGCGCGCCGCCTCGCGGGCATACATCAGCGATTGCTCGGAGCGGCCCAAATCGCGAAAAACCCCCGGCCTGACGATGTGATCCGAGTTGTTGAGTTGCGCCAGGCTGGAATAGGCCGGCGCGAAGTTCGGCATCTGTGCGATCACCTCGCGGAACAAACTCCTCGCCTTTTCCCACTGGTTTGGATCGAAGCTCAGGAAGGTCGCCTGCCCGAGCAGCCAGAGATCATAGGCCTTCAGGTCACCAGGGGGGCGGTGCGCGATGGACACCAAGCGTTCCGCGGACAGGTGCACGTTGAGCGCAGTCGTGATGCGCCGTACCACATGCAATTGAGCTTCGAACCAATTGGCGGCCGAAATGTTGAGGCGTTCGCTCCAGAGATAGGCGCTGGTCGCCACATCCCGAAGGGTAATAATCAACCGCAGCGTGCTGTCGCCGGTCGCCATCGCGCTGGCTTCGATGAGGTATTCGGCGCCGTCGGCCCCGGAGAAAGTTGCCCCCGCCGGCGCAGGGAAGCCGTCCCGTACTACCCATTCGCGAAAGCGAATGAGGCAGGCGATCAGCTCCCGACGAAAGCCCTGGAGCAGATAGCGACTGTCTTCCTTGCTGGCGGATCCTTCGAAACCGGCGACGGACACCAGCAGTTTTGGCCAGGCTGCTCGATCCGAAGTCCTCGGGCTCACGGCACTGGTGGCGAGCCGGCGCTCGAACGGGGGAGTAACAACATCAGGACGGGCTGAAGGATCGGCCTCCAGCCGACCAAGCTTTATGGCTGCGATCAGTTCCTGGGTCTCCTTTGAAGGCTCGACGTCGTACTCATTGTCGAGGAGGTCCCAAAGCACCTTGTAGACACGCAGCGCGCCACCGATGTCGCCTGCGCTAGCCCTGGCGCGAATAAGAGCGCGTGCGGCTTCCTCGTGCGTGGGATCAAGGCGCATCAAGGCGCGCGCCAGAGTTTCTCGGTCCAGTGACGGTTTCTTAAAGTCGTTCACGGCGGACTCGATCAACCTGATCAGCCGGTCGCCGAGCGACTGCCGCTTGGCAGCCAGCCAGATCCGGAATGCAGGGTCGAGCGAGTCAAGCTCGTCGAGCACCCGATCGATCGGCCGTTCCGTCTCGAGAAGGAGAGGGTGCGCGCGTCCGGCCGTCGCCTCGTCAAAAATGTCGCGCAAATCGACGTCTATTCGCGAAAGGTCGAGCCCGATGGCGACCTTGTCCGTACGAAAACCGTCGAAGCCCTCCGCATTGAAGGCTTCACGTATCTCGTGGAGGGATTGACGCAAAGAAGCGCGGGCTTTCTCCTCCTCCGTCTCGCTCCACAGCAGTCCAACCAGCCGCTCGCGTGTTTCTTCGCCACTGTCGCTGAGCGCCAGATAGGCGAGGAGCGCCGCCGATTTTCGACCGATCGCGCCGACATTGCGCTCGCCCACCCGCAAAGCGAGTTTCCCAAGGGTCTTGACGGAGAGCGCGGGGGCCGCTGGCCGCCGAGCATCGCCGGATCTATCCCTACGGCCGCGCATTTTCAGTTTGCTCAACGGTCAGATATTGTTCGCCACTATAGGCATGCTAACGCACTTTGTCCGCCAGGCACCGGCGAAGGCAAGGCATGGTCAATGGAGCGGTATCCCCTTGGTCGAGCGTTGGCCACCGCCGGTAGCGGCAATCACCCGATGCAGCCTTTTGGTAGTCATTTCGCAGGGCATAAGCTGCAACCCGGGGGCAATCGCCTGAACGACCGGAATATCCAACTCGGGTCGGCGCAGGTCAACGAGAACCGCTTCAATGCCATGCTGCTCGAAGGCACCCCGCAGGACGGCGAGGTCATCACTCCCGACCGCCGGCTGCGGCAAGCGACGCGGAGTACCGTGCGGGTGCAAGAGGTCGCAGGTGCCAGCATCAAACGCGGTCGCGCGAGCGAGATGTCGGCGATCGGTGTCGTTGAGCGCCGCCTCGCCGTTTGCCATTCTTTTGCTCAGCGAAATGGGGAACGCCAGCTCCATCTGGCACATTTCCAAGATGGCGGCCCGAACCGCTTGTTTCAGCGTCAGCCTCGCAGCCAGACCGCAGGCAAATCCGCGCCCATCATCATCGACAGAGACCGCGGCCACGCACGGAATCTCCAAATCGCTGGTAATGTCGAGAAGCCAGCTGGCGCGCCGACGGCTATCTTGACGAAGGCTGCTTAGAAGGCGCACGCCCTCGGTCATGGCTTGGTCATCGACCGCTAGCGGTCGTGGCCGTTGTCCTCCGATCCACCACAGACTTGCCGCGTCGCGCTCTACCAGCTCGAGCAGTGCTCGGCTTGCCGCAGCATCGAAGCTGGGACCCGCCGCACAGCCGGTGCTCATGGCAGCGCCGGGAATCGCGAGCTGCTGGGCACCGTCCCTGCGCAGGCACCAGTCGGCAGGCAGGCTAAACGCGCGGCCGTCCGACAGGGCCCGTCCCCCGATCCATGCGATCTCAATGCCACGCGGACGTTGCGACTTGGCAACCAGCTCCTGGATTTGGCTTGCAACGACCGGACTGACGGGAGGGTTAACGTCGTCGATCGAACACTCGATATCCACATCTCCCGGCCGCTCGATTTGAGAAAGCCGCTCGACGGCTTCGCCGATACACGCGGCCAGCGCATCCTCGAGCGCCTCAGCGCTGCCCGCCAGGCTGAAGGGGGGGTGAGGCACACCACCTGACAGGACTCGACCAGGATCGGCTTGTCCTCCAACCAAGCGCAACCCGGGCGCCCACGGTGCGTGCAGGAGGAAAAGGCGACTAGGCAGCTTGGCAGCCTGAGCTAGGCGCGCTCCGTGCCGGTCGGCCAAGGCTGCGAGCAGGGCCAACCCGGCGCCGGAGCCAACATCGATGTCGATGACGTCTATCAATGAAGAAATTTCCTCAGCCCGCGATGACAAATCTAGTCAGTGATGTCATTGGGCGATGCCGAATAAGGGCTTCAAGTTGGCTCTTCATTCCGTGACCTTCAAGGACCCGTGTTCAAGCTTCCCCTAGAGATGCCCACGCCTCCTAGCCCGAACATTTCAAGTGACGGTCGGGACTGGCCAGCTCGGGACCGGTCGTCATCTGGTTGGCTTGCAGAGCCCTCAACAATGACGATCGCGAGCGATCGGCCGCAGCGAGATTTTGCACCAGCGTCCGCATCACGTTCTCGAAAAGCCCGCGGTACTCCCAGGCTTTGCCGGCCTCGCCGACGCCTTCGCAAATTTCTGCCGCGGCAGATAGATGCGATGGTTGCTCCGGCCCATGGCCTGTTGGCCCGGATCGCCTTTGGCGCTGGCGATCGGCCGTAGGAATGGCCATCAACCGTCGCTCGATTGGCTCGCTGTTCACAGTTTTACCGCTAGAGGCGTTCCAGGCAGTGTAGGCTGATCGGCACGCAACGACCATATGGATGAGCACGGTTTGCTAAGGCCGCCGATGAGGGATCCGGCGGGAGGAAAGCCAACGCACGTGGGTCTTGCCCTCCGCGGCAATGCTCGGCTTGTCCGCCAGGGGGAGTTGGCTCATCATGCCCTCCGGGGCAGAGGAATGATAAGGAGGCGATGATGTTGGGCAGGACGGGCAACGTTGCGATCTCCCGCCGTGCGCTGCTCGCCGGCGGCGCAGCCCTTAGCTTTCTTCCGTCGCGGCCGGCGCACGCGCAGTCATCCGAGCCCCTGCGCATCGGCTTTCTCACGGTAAAGACGGGCCCGCTGGCCGCCGGCGGCAAGCAGCAAGAGGAAGGTGCAGCCCTTTTTCTCAAGGAGCGCAACGGCACCATCGTTGGTCGCAAAGTCGAGCTGATCACCCAGGACACGTCGGGCAACCCCGCCCTGGCGAAGTCGAAGACCCAAGAGCTGGTCGAACTGCACAAGGTGCCGGTCATGATCGGTCCCCTGGCGACCAATGAGGCCTTGGCGATCGATGGCTATGTTCGCGAAACGAAAGTGCCGCTGATCACCACGACCTCGGCCGCCACCGTCGATCTGAAGAGCCACGCGGTAAACCCTTGGGTCCTTCATGCCTTCGGTACGGCGCCGCAGGTGACCTACCCGCTCGGCGATTATGCGGCCAAGACCCTTGGCTACAAGAGGATGGCAATTGTCGCGGAGGATTTCACCTATGGTCACGAAGGCGCGGGTGGATTCCAACTGGCCTTCGAGGCGGCCGGCGGCAAGATCGTGCAAAAGCTCTGGCCGCCGCTCAATGCGATGGACTACGTTCCCTACTTGGCCCAGATCAAGCGCGACGTCGATGCCATCTATATGGGTTTCGCGGGCGCCAATCCGCTGCGCTTCTTGAAACAGTTCAGCGAAGTTGGGCTCAAAATTGCCGTGCTCGGTAATACCACGAGCGCCGACGAGGGCATCCTCAAGCTGATGGGGGACGAGGCGGTGGGCATGTATAGTGCGGGTTGGTATGCCGCCGGGCTCGAGACATCAGATAACAAGCAATTCGTCGCCGGCATCAATGCGGATTTCAAGCACGATCCCGGCTTCTACACCGCCGGACCCTATACGGCACTTCTGATCATCGAGGAGGCGCTCAAGGCCACCGGCGGCCGCACCGATGATGCGGCGCGCTTTCTCAAGGCCATGCACGATGTCCGTCTGAGCCGTGGGCCGATCGGCTCGGTCCGGCTGGACGAATATGCGACGCCGATCCTGGATATCTACATTCGCAAAGTGGCACGCCGCGACGGAAAGCTCACCAACACCATTCTGCAGACCTATCCGCAGGTGAGCCAGTTTTGGACGTACGATCCGGCAACGTTCATCACCCAGCCGGTTTTCTCGCGCGACTTCCCTCCGAGCAAGTATCTCGAATAAATCGGCTTTTTAACGCGCGGAAGAAGAGGGCGGCGATCGCTGATAGCGTCGCCGTTACGCGGCGCTGATAGACACCACGCGCAAACACGAGGCTGGGTCGCAAGCGCTACGTTCACTTTTGGCAGGGCTTACCGTCCTGCCGTCCGCATGCTCCCGGCTCAGGGCGTCCTTCATCAGGGCGTTCTTCGGGCCGCGGCGGCGTCCCTGCAGACGACGTGCCGGTCAAGGCACGCCTCGAAGTGGAGGGACTGGTGCGCGGGATCCTATCGCGCATGTCTCGCACAGCTGACTGAACTGAGGATTCTGATTGTTGAGTTTGGGCCGCAACAGAGACAACCCCGGCGCTCAATGCGAACCCAAAAGTGGCCGCAGCCAAGGTTTTTCCGGCGGGCATTGCGTGTTCCCTCTGGGTTCGCCCTTCGCTCACGGTAGATCCTCAGCATACCCCGGGCAAGGATGCTTTCTCACTCCGAGTGCGGACCAGACTGCGATGACGCAAATTTTTGGCACGGCGGCACGTTGATTTCGGGCTGCTGGCGCACACTGGTCGGCTGACGCGCGAGGCCTCGACAAAGTCAGGAGAGCCGAAATCCTCCTTGCGATCTTTCATCAGGCAAGCTGCAGATAAGGCCTAAGGGCGTTCCGCCAAAGAAAAAGTGTGATCGCTTGGCAACAAAAGCTGGGAGTCGGGGCGCCGGCGAACAGAATTGGATGCTCTGCAGGCATACGTTTGCTACATGTTGTGGGGCTTTGTGAGCTGTGCGGGTCGCGTCATGGTGCGTTCGTTGCGTAGGGTGTGCGCTACGGCTTTGCATCAAGCCTTTGCGCTCGGCATCGCGACGGCCATCGTCTGGGCGACTTTTGTGCCGCCTGCCGCCGCGCAGCGCCAACCTGCGCTGATCATTACCAATGGGAATATCATAGACTGTCACGGTAACCAGGCTTGTATCACCGCAAACGGCATCGCCAACGTTCCCAACATCTTTGCGCGAGCCTGTAAAACAACCGGCGGCACCTTGAGCGGCAATCAGTGTCTTTTTGCCGTATTGCCCAGTTCTGACTTTCGACCGCTCAGCTTTATCACCATCGCGGAAGATATATTCGAGGCCCATCTCTTAGAACAAGCAAAGGCGGCCGCAGCGTCGGCTTCGCAGATTTCGGAGAGTGCCGTTCAGACGGCGATCAGAGATATCCGGGACAGTATTCAGGATAAGGCGTCCGCTGCTGACAAGGCAGCACCGCAAGGCTTAGGAGCGCGCCAGGCTCGCTCCCAAGAAAGTCCCATGATGGGTCTAACGCGGTCACCTACGGCAGTGCCGAGCCCAATCGCCATGTGGGTTCAGGGGTACGTCGACCGGGAGTGGCGCGATAGCAACCTTGGCTTTCTCGATGGCCGGACGACGACGACCGCCGGAGCTATTGGTGGCATCGACCATACCTCTTACAGACTATTTTCCCCCAACGACGCGTTGGTTGTCGGGCTTCTTGCCGGCGTCACGCAGATGCACACGACGAGTGTCATCGACGTGAAGACAAGAATTGATGGTCCATCGCTTGGCGTCTACGGCGTCTATGTCAATGGGGGCTTTTCGGTCGATTTTAATGCCAAAGTCGACTTCCTGGCCTTGGATCAATCTTCGGCGCTGCCGATCTCTTCGGATCTCAGGACCTATACGACAGCCGCAAATATCAACTACAAATTCGATGTTGGCGGCGGATGGATTGAGCCAACTGTCGGCGCAATCTACACGGTTACGCGCTGGGACAACGTGATGAGTGCGCTCGACGGCCATACCGTGCGGGTGCAAGGGGGCGTGCGGTTCGGTCAATCTTTCAGCTACGGTGCTGTGACGATTGAGCCGACCTTGCTGGGCTTGCTCTACAGCGATGTTGTGATCGAGGGCGGCAACATAAACAACCTTGGAGTTCCGCTGGCTCCAACGGATGAAGGCAAGCTATTCGAACAGGCATCCTTGAAGCTGAATTTCGATTTTGGCAGCGGGCTATCGACGTCGATTGAAGGCGAAGTTCGGCACGGTAGTTTGGACCGCGGTGCGGAGGTTGTGGGAGCGGCCGGCAGGGTTGGCCTTCGCTACAGGTGGTGACCTTTGCCGCGGCGTTTGGCAGCGACACCTATTCAATGCCGGTGACGGTTGCAGGGGAGTGAACGGGATCGCGTCCAGTCGCGCGTGAAGCAGCTTGACAAAGCACCGATGCTCGCGACAGCCTTAGCTAGGATCGCAGGGCGGCTAAGCAGATGGTGAGTTGTCCAAGAGTTGGCTGCTTTTGCTTGGCCTTTGTGTCTATCGCCAATGCGGTCAGCGCGGCTGACCGTGTGCCACCTCCTCCCAGGATCACTGTAACGGTACCGAAACCGCCCGTGGTGAACCGCCCGAACGTGCCGTCTTCTCGGATTCCGATAAAGCCGCCGTCGGGCACGGAAATGGGACGGGGCGGCCTGCCGGCGCAAATTCCACCAAGGCGTCAGGAACGGGTACCATTGCCTGGTGAACGCGCGGCCGGGACGCCCGTGCGAGCGTCTCCAAAAGCCCCGGAGGTGGGACCTCAGAAAGCGGGACCCAGCAAGGCCCCGACACTGGCGGGCGGCGGCGGCCTTGAAGGTGCCGTGGTCACGGGCGGGGGCGGGTTGAGCAGCCTCCCAACCGCCGGCGGCGGGGGCCTTGATACACAAGCGCTCGTCGGAACAGGACGATAGTCGCGCCAAGATGAATGGGCCAAGATGAATGGGTATGGGCCGACGATCACAGTCTCGGTCTCGATCCGGCCCAGGAGCCTTACTCCAGCTGGGAATCTAAGCGAAGCGTTGCTATTGCGACGGCGTTGAGGTGATGTGAGCGGATATGGTGGACGATCGGCTGCGTTGGCCGCAGTCGGTCCGGTGGGGGACAACAAGCATAATGACGCGTCGTTCGATCATCCTAATTCTCGTCGTTGCTTGTCTCACGCTCGGCCCGAGCCAAGTGTGCCATGCAGAAAAACGAGCGTTCGTCGTTGGCGTAAACAGCTATCTGGCGATGCCGCCGCTCAAAACCGCGCTCAACGATGCCGCTGCGGTCGCCAAGGCGCTGAGTGAACTGAACTTTGTGGTTACGACCGTACACGATCCCGGCCAAGCCGAGTTTGAAGAGAAATGGCGCGAGTTTCTCAATTCCCTCAAGGTGGGGGACGCGGTTGCTTTTTATTTCGCTGGGCACGGAGTGCAGATCGATGGTGCCAACTACTTGCTTCTCAGGGACAGTCCGGGACCGGATGGGGGAGAAAAGGCCGTCCTCGAGACGGCTGCGGACTTTCATGAATTGATGCAGCGCTTGGAACTACGGGGACTCGCGGCGTCGCTCTACATCTTGGATGCCTGCCGCAACAACCCGATCTCCGCCAATCGCGTGAAGGCGGACCGTGGGCAGGCGCGCGGGCTTGCCCGCATCGAAAGCGTCTATGGGGCCTTCGTCATGTACTCCGCGGGACCAGACGAAGAAGCGCTCGACTATCTCCGCGACGAACGCAGCGAGACAAATTCGGTCTACGTCAGGCGCCTTCTGCCACTCCTTAGCGCTGCTGAGTTGAGCCTGGTAGATATCGCCAAGCGCGTCCAAATTCAGGTCGAGCAGGATGCGCAGATGATCTCACGCACGCAGCGGCCCGCGTACTTTGACGGGATCATTGGCCATTTCTATCTCAATGAGTTCGAGCGCGGGGGCAAGCCGCTTGAACCTACCGATCGTATCGTGGCCGATAACGTCATTCGCCTCGCGGCATTCGCCACCTGGGACAGCAGCTGCCAGAGCCGACCGCCTCCCCGCCTCAGTGTGGTTGAGCTGCCGAAGTATGGACGCATTGTGACACGTTCCGAAACGGTGACCGTTAATGAGGTGCAATTCGGCAATGCTTGCAATAATTCAACGCAAAAAGCGGTGGGCCTCTACTATGTTATCGACGAAGCCAACAAGAACAGTATGGCTGCGGAAAGCGTGAAGGTGGCCGTTAAGCACTGGTCTGTCGCTCCGTCGACCACGGTCAATGAGACATTCGAAGTCGATTTGGCGACGAAATTCAGCAAGCGCACGACGCGGCGTCCGTGAGCTCTCCGAGCGTCGTCAAAGAAGCGAATGATGCCAAAACCCACGGCGAGCGCGGCAAATCCGACGGCAAGGCGATAGCGCTTCATGTAGTGCCACATCCAGAGCAACCCGTACAAGAGTAGGATGACCACGATCAATGCAACGGCAACCGACGCGACGATCTGGAACTGTCTGCGGTTAGCGTACAAGTCATTCTGCTTTGCGAGCGTACGCAGCCACTCACCCAGCCCCTTTAACCAGCCCAAGCCCCGAGCGAGCTTCGCCTGAGAGAGAAGCAGAAACACCCCCGCCAAGCCTGCCCACACCGGCGCGTCGGCGCCAGGTAAGCCGCGCTGCCGCGCGCGGTGACAAGCCCACGCTGCCCAAGCCCCGAGCAGGCCTGCCACCAGGAGGGCGGCAACGCACAAGAACCTACCAGCATCCTCAGACATGCTGCGCAGACCTAAAATCCCTCCTGGGCATCGTCGGGGTGCGATAGAAATGATGCATCAAATCCTTCCTGGACTAACGTCCTTCGCGATTGGCTCCGCCAATTCGTTTTGATTTCACGCCAAATCGAATTGTGCCGGGGAAGGCAGCGACCACACGCCAACTCCATCCGCCGGCAAAGATCCGCGTCGCATGGGGGCAAGGATCGAACCAATTCACGGCGGCGAAGGTCCCGCGGTGGATCCTCCTCTCTTGGTCTCGATAGCCGCCAACAATGATGCCGCGTAAGGGATCCTCGGCGGCGAAATTTTGCGCCAGCGTTTGTATCACGTTCTCGAAAAGCGCTCGGTACTGCGAGGCTTTGTCGGTCTCGCCGAGGCCGGCGTAGATCTCTGCCGCGGCCAAATAGATGCGCCAGGCGGCCAGCGGCAGGTTCGCATTGTCGAGGGTCGCTAGCGCGCGCGAGAGTTGGGTGCGTGCATCCTCCAAATCACCGGCGGCAAAAGCGATCCGGGCCAATAGACCATAGGCCAGCGCCAAATGATTGCGATCGGGTGCCGGTGCCGCGTAGTCGTGCAGTTGGATCGCGCGGGTCCGGGCCTGCGCGATGTCACCCGTGAGGAGGCAATATTCGCCGAAACAATGATAAAACTGGGTGTAGATGGTAAAATCGAGACCCGTGCCATCGGCCTCGACCCGGCGCTGAACATCCTCGAATTGCTTTGCCGCGCGCTGGGGATCTCCCAATCCGACGAAGGCCTTGGCCAGCACCGCCCGATGAAAGAAAAAGGCGAAGGGATTTTCCTCCAGGATCGAGCCTTCAACGTCTTCACAAAGATCGCGGGCCCCCTGAAAATCCATGGCCTCGACATGAAGCCAGGCGAGGGTCAAGCGACACAGCGCCCGCGCCGGTCGATTGGCGTTTTTCTCCGCCAGGGCCAAGGCCTCGACCGTTTCCTGCTGCAGCTGGCGCCATTCCCCCAGGTGCAGAAGCCCCGTCAACTCCATGACGTTGAACAGGACGAAGATGTAGACATCACCGACCTCGCGCGCCAGTTTCTTGCCATGCGTCGCCGAAATGCGGCACTCCTGATACCGCGATCTCCAGCACTCGAGGATCCCTTCGATCCCATCGCGCCTAATCAGCGTGGCGTGATCCTTGGCGCCTGCGGTCACTTGCATCGCCTTTAGGCAATGCTCGGCGTCCTCGTCGCGCCATCCTTTCAAGTAGAGATTGATGCTGGCGCTGCTGCCTTGGACCAGCGCTCTGAAGACCTCATCCTCGATGGCCTGGGCTTTCGCGGCCGCTTCTTCCGAGGCTTGAAGACAGAGGCGCCGGTCGGCATGCAGGCAGAACCGGCTCACCGCCAGCAGGCCGTTGACCTCGGCGCGCAGCTGTCCCGCCGCCGCTGCCTGGGCGATCATTTCCTTGAGGTCTCGAACAGAACCGGCGAGATCTCCCGATGAACGCCGCGCCCAGCTCCGCTGCCGCAGCAGAGCAATGCGCGGCCCGTACTGATCCGCCTGCTTTCAGGTGATCCAGAATGCCCAAGGCCCGGGTCAGATAGTTGGCGGCTTCCTCGTGACCAAGACGTTTGGCCGAACTTTCCGCGGCCTGGCCGAGATAACGCAGCGCGTTAGGGAAATCGCGGCCGTGCTCGAAATGCATTGCGAGCGTCGGCGCGATGTCGGTCGTTCGACTGCCATAGGCATCCCGCAACCTCTCGCCCATCCGGCGATGGATCTGAGCTCGCCGCCCGGGCGTCAACCCCTGGTAGAGCACGTTCTGATAGAGAATATGGTGGAAGGCGTAGGATCCCGAATAGGTTCCGTCCGGCCACTCCGCTGCCCTGGCTGCCACCAGCGTGCGTTCTTTGCGCGCCAAAGCCTCGAGCATCTGTTCCGTTTCCAGGGCGTCGCGCCCAAGTCCGGCAGCCACGAGGGCGGCGGCAAATTCGCCGCCGGCGACACTGGCGACCTCAAGCAGCTGCCGTTCGTCTTCCGTGAGGCGATCCAAATGATGGCCGATCATGTCGATGAGATCGCTCGGGACGACGTCCTGAGATATGACGGCCTCGCGACCCAGACGCCAAGCGCCATCGACTTCAAAGACCACTTGCTGATTGATGAAAAAGTCCAGCAGTGAGGCCACGAACAGCGGCTGGCCTTGGGTGCGCCCATACAGAGGCGCGACCAGGGTCGAAACCAGTTCTTCGTTTCCGAAGCGCAGCGCGAGGTGGTGCTCCACCTCCGCCCGGGACAAGCGATCGAGCCGCAGTTCGCGGCAGCGCCCATGAATTCCCAGATCTTGGTGCAGCCGCCGGACCGGATGCCCACCAATGAGGGTGTCGGCCGGACGATAGGATGCGAGCACGAGGACCGACGCCTTTCGATCCCCGCGCGCGAAGCGAGACAGAACATCAAGCGTCGCGAAATCACTCCAGTGTAGATCCTCGAGAACGACGGCCAACGGGCGATCCACACTCGACACTTCCAGAAGGTCGCAAAATTCGCGCAGCATGCGTTCCCGCGTGGCCCCGAAGACCTCGTTCTGGAAAGCCGCAGCGTCCGTTTCCTCACGGAATGAGGGCATCTGCAGCAACCAGGTCGGGGCGCGGGCGCGAATTGTTTCGAGCACGGCAGACCCGCCGGGGCCCCGACAGCGCGTCTCCAAGGCATCGATCAGCGGATGAAAGGCTTCATCCGTGCCAAACCGCTCGGTGCAGTGCCCATACAACGCTTCCGCGCCGAGGCGGGACAACCGCTCGATCGCCATTTCGATAAAGGTGGTCTTGCCTATGCCCGGCTCGCCCGTGATGAAGACGAGCTGTCTTTCGCCGGCGAGCACGCGCTGCGCCAGGGCGTCCACGCTCGCGAGGGGCGCAGCGCGCCCGACCCACCAACGTATCGTTCGGGGCTGCTGGATTGTTACGCCTTGCGGGGGCCGCTCGGCGGCCCCCGCGGTCTGCGTTAATGCAGGAGCGGGCTGTTGCGCGTTCGCAGCCTTTTGCAGCCGCACCCGATAGACTCGGATTGGCCGGGCAATGTTCTTGAGTTGGTGTTGGCCTGCGTCCTCAAAGGCGATGCCGAGCCTGTCGAGGGTGCCGTGCACGTCGTCCTGGACGCGATCCGACACGCAGATGCCACCAACGTCCGCTAAGGCCTCCAGGCGCGCTGCGACGTTTACCCCATCACCATGGATGCTCGCAGCCTCGATGATATCGCCGACATTGATCCCCATGCGAAACTCGAGCCGCTTGTCCGGCGGCACGTCTTGATTTCGCTCGGCCATCGCGCGTTGGATCTCGACCGCGCACCGCAGTGCATCGACGACGCTGGCAAACAGGGCGAGGAGCCCGTCGCCCGTCGTCCGTGCGATCCGGCCACGATGCTCCTTGACCTTGGGCTCGATGAGCTCGCTGTGATGGGCGTTCAATTGAGCGAAGGTGCCCTCATCGTCAACGCCGATCAGGCGGCTATAGCCGGCGACATCGGCCATCAGAATGGCCATCAATCGTCGCTCGATTTGCTCGCTGTTCACAGCTTTCCCGCTGAAGGAGATCTGGACATTGTAGGCTGATCGGCTCAGCCCGACCATAAGGATAAGCAAGGTTTGCTAACGCTGCTACAGCTGACCGACCCGGCGGCAAAAATTTGGGCCGATTTGTGTGGGAGGAGCCCCGCTAGGTTCTTGCCCGCGCAGACGTGTTGGCGCTGGCGCGCAACGGCGGCACTGCGTGGGCGCGCGGCGGCGTAACCTTCGGTATGATTGCAAGAGATTGCCGCACCGATCTCGATCGGTCCCTTTTCCCTAAAAATCGGTAGTCGTTGACCTCCTCGGGCAACGCGCAAGAGGAGCCGAGCGCGACGGTCTCTCAATCCGAGGTCGCCATCTGCGCCACGATCGCATCGATATGCGCGGCCGCACAATCGACCGCGGGAAAGCCGGCATTGGACTCATTGAAGACGAGGTTGAGATCCGTACCCGCGAGCACGATCGCTTCGACGCTTTCACGTCGTTGAAGTGTGTGCGCAGTTTCGCGCAATTTGGCTTCGTCGTCGGACGAAATCTGCCCCTGCGTTGCCAATCCCAGGTAGATGCGATGGATCTCGTCGACCTCGTCGTCGCGCGGACGGACAACGTCGAAGGCCTCGAGCGCCCCGAACAATTTGCTGTCGATCGTGAATCTGGTGCCAAACAAGGCGACGCGTGACAAGTGCCGCTGCGCCAAACGCTCGGCGGTGACGTCGAGAATATCGAGCATGGGCAAGGCGACCTGGGCCGCCAGCTGCCTTCGGCAAATGTGCGGTGTGATGGCAGGTACGGCAAAGAAGGCCGCGCCAGCGGCGGTCAGTTCGCGCACGAAGCCGGCAAGATAGCTCGCCATATCGTCGATGCGACCCGCCTGCACCAGCGCCAAAGCCGTCGGCGCGTGCGCATTGGCCATGGTCAACCGCGGGACGATATCGCGCTTGGCGCAAGCGGCCGCGATCGCCTCGTAGTAGAGGACGGTGGCGCCGACGCCGAGGCCGCCGATCAGCCCGAAATGTCTGCTTTCGTGCATGGCTGTCTTTCGTCGATCATGTTTTGATCATCGTGACGCAACCTCTTGCGCCAGGTGCCCCAGGGGGAGCGGTGCCCCGGCCTTCACGGTTTGGATGGCAATGTTGCTCCTGACCTCTCGGACCATCGGTAAATTCAAAAGTTTGCCAACCAGGAACTGCTGATAGCCGTCGAGGTCGGGGACGACCACCTCCAGCAAATAGTCGGCTTCTCCCGAAATCATATGACAGGCGATGACCTCGGGCATCGCTGTCACGGCTTGCTCGAACAGCAAGGCCCGTTCGTTGGCGTGACCGTCAATCTTTACGCCGACAAAGACCGAAAAACCCAAGCCCACCCGCTCCCGGCGCAGGGCGGCGCGGTAACCTTCGATATAGCCCTCGCGTTCCAGCCGCTTCACCCGCCGCAGGCACGGCGACGGCGATAACCCGACCTTGTCGGCAAGGTCGACATTGCTGAGCCGGCCATCGGCCTGCAGTGCAGCCACAATCCGATGGTCGATGGCGTCCAGGTCAGATTTTGGCATGATCGCGAAACTTTTCTGGGCTTCAAGGGCGAATTATAGCGTCTACGATCGTCAGCATAGCACAGTTTGCAAGGACGTGCCCGAGGCTCCGATGTCAGGGTGGTGGCTCTTCTTCGGGAGCTTCAGCCATGACAGACGCCTCAGCCCACCAGGCCTTATTCGCCGCCGTCGATGCCTACTTCGAGACCATGTTCGATGCCGACCTCGAGCGGTTCGATCGGCTGTTCGCGCCGACCGCAACCCTCCACGGCCTACGCGATGGTGCCCTGCGCGTCCTCCCCGTTGGCGACTATCGGAACCTTCTAGCATCGAACCCATCGCCCAAAGCCAAGAACGCCCCGCGCCAACAGGAGGTCTTGATGGTGGATGTCGCCGCACCGGACCAGGCCCTGGTCAAGGTGCGCGTCCGCATCGATCAGCTTCTCTACCTCGACTATCTCTGCTTCCATCGTGTCGGCGGCGCCTGGCGCCTGACGGCCAAGTCCTTCCACGTCGAGAGACGCTTTGCATGAGGCCGCGAAGGGGCTATCCCCTGATCGAGCGTGTTTCTTTGCAGACCGCCAACAAGTAAAAAAGGAGAGGCAGCCATGGCCAGCGGACGCGCCTTCGATCACGTCGTGCTGGCGGTGCGCGATTTGGCGCGCACCGCGGCAACCTATGAGAGCCTCGGCTTCACCCTGACGCCAAGGGCGGTGCACGAAGATCGCATGGGGACCTCAAACCGGCTGGCTCAGTTCAAGGCCCGGAACTTTATCGAGCTGCTCGAAGTCGATCGTCCCGAAAGGCTCGCACGCCACGACTTTGAGGCCTCGCCACCCGTCTTTAGCTTTGGCGAGCACAATCGGCGCGCCGTGGCGCACCGCGATGGCCTCTCCATGCTGGTCTTCGCCGGCGACGATGCCAGGGCCGACATCGCCAAATTCAAGGCCGCGGGTGTGCCGACCTTTGCCCCCTTCGATTTCGACCGCCTGGGCAAACTTCCCAATGGGACCGAGGTCACCCTCGCCTTCTCGCTGGCCTTCGCGCAATCGCCGGACATGCCAGAGGTGGCGTTTTTCGTTTGCGAAAACCGGGCGCAAGAGGCCTTCTGGAAGCCCGAGTACCAGTCGCACGCCAATGGCGCGACGGGGATCACCGGCGTCTATCTCGCCTCACCCGCCCCGGAACGGGATGCGGCCTTCGTCGGTAAAATGTTCGACGGCGACGTGAGTGCTCTGCCCGGCGGTGGTTGCCGGGTGGCGTGCGGTCCCGGCCAAGAGCTCCGGGTTCTGACGCCGCAAGATCTCGTCGGGCGCGACCCCTCACTCGAGGGCTTGGAGCGGAGCGAGCCACGCCTGGTGGGTATCGCCCTGCGTGCGCTCGAGAGCGGTGGCTTTACACCCGCGGCTGAGGCCGGCGGCATGTTCATCGAATGGGTATGACGCGCGCGGTACCTGCGCCGTTCCTTGGTCGCACCAGGGATCATCGAGGAGGGCTCCACGCCTCAATCCTTGCCAGGTCGGTCCTGGCGCCTATGTTCGCTGCCTTGGGGGGACTTGACTGGTGACTGGGCAGGTCCGGTGCGAACGACCGAGGACGATTGGCGCGAAACGAACGACGTGGTTGAGTTGGCCTTTCGCTGAACCGCGGTAAGACGAAAGCGCGAGGGTGGCATGGATGATGACCTGACACCGGTTCTGGTCGGCAGCGGACAGATCACGCAGCGTGAGGCCGACCCTGGCACCGCCCTCAATGCCATGGACCTGACGGCAGCCGCGGCCCGGAAGGCAGCCGCCGACGCCAGGGGCGGCGAAGCGCTGCTGCAGGCGCTCGATGCCATCGTCGTGCTGCGCTCGTTCTCCGATACGAGCTGGCGCTTTAAAAGCCCGTTCGGAGGACCCACCAATCCGCCCAGGTCGATCGCCAATCGGCTGAACCTCGGCAACGTCAGGCGTCTCATCTATACCCATCCCGGCGGGAACATGCCGCAGTGGTGCATAAACCGTCTGTTCGAGATGATTGCCCGCGGCGAGATCGGCGCGGCCATGGTCTGCGGTGGCGAGGCGCTGGCGACCCAGAAGGCCGCCGAGCGGGCGAGGCTTGCCCTCGACTGGACCGAGGACGCCGGCGGCAAGCCGGAGCTATGGGGCGTGGCGACCCGCGGCTGGAGCGACATGGAAGATCGCCACCGCATGGCCGGAGCGATCTTCGCCTATCCGCTGTTTGAGATGGGCATTCGCGCGCATCTCAACCGCTCGGTGCCGCAGCATTTGCAGGCGATCGGCAAGCTGTTTGCGCACTTCGCTCAGGTCGCCAAATCAAATCCGCTGGCTGATCGACGCCAGGGTTACACCGCCGATGAGATCGCAACGGTCGGACCCGACAATCCCTACATCGGTTTTCCCTACACCAAGCTGATGAACTCGAACGCCTTCATCGATCAGGCCGCCGCCGTGATCCTCACCTCGGTCGGCAAGGCTCGCGCGCTCGGTATCCCCGAAGAGCGATGGGTCTATCTACACGGTTGTGCCGATGCGCACGATCACTGGTACATCTCGGACCGCCACAACTACCACTCCTCGCCGGCGATGCGGATCGTGGCGCGCGAAACCCTGGAGATGGCTGGGATCGGCGTGGACGCGATCGACAAGTTCGACATCTACAGCTGCTTTCCGTCCGCGGTCGAAATTGCCTGTAGCGAGATGGGCATCGCCCAGGACGACCCGCGCGGATTAACCGTCACGGGCGGGCTCGCCTACTTCGGCGGCCCCGGCAACAACTACGTCACGCATTCGATCGCGCAGATGATGGACGAGGTGCGCAAGGCGCCCGGTAGCAAGGGGATGGTGACCGCCAACGGCAATTACGTGACCAAGCAATCGGCCGGCATCTACTCGACCGAACCACCGGCAAAGCCGTTCGCCGCCAAGGACACCGCTTTATCAGCGCGAGATCGATGGCGACAAGGGTCCAGCCGTGGCGGAAGTAGCAAATGGGGCCGCTACCGTGGAGACCTATACGGTCATGCACGAGCGCAAGGGACCTGCTTACGCCATTCTGTTCGGACGCCTGGGCGACGGGCGGCGGTTCATCGCCAACGCGCCAGCCGATGCGGGCCTGCTACGGGAGATGGTCGAACGCGACATGGTGGGCGTAGGCGGGCACGCGACGCACCGGGACGGGTGCAACGTTTTCATGCCGGGGTAGGACGGCTGTTGGGTCGAAAGCAAAGGAGTAGGGCATGTCGGAAGCCGTAAAGGTCGAGCGCCATGGTGCCGTCGCCGTCCTGCGCCTCGACGACCCGAGTGCGATGAACGCGCTCTCGCCCGCCGTGAAGGCGGGTATGGAGAAGAACGTGCCGACGCTTGTCGGTGATGCGAGCGTGCGCGCCATGGTCATCACCGGGACGGGCAAGGCGTTCTGCGCCGGCGGGGACATCCGGGCCATGCAGGCCGTGGAGGGTCGAAAAGCGCCGGCGGTGCGCACCCGGATGAAGGAGGCGCATGCCTGGGCCCGTGCGCTGCTCGATTGCGACAAGCCGGTGATCGCGGCTGTGAACGGTGCGGCGGTCGGCGGCGGCCTGGCGCTGGCCCTGCTCGCCGACCTTATCGTCGCCAGTCGCGAGGCCTACTTCATGAGCGGTTACTCAAAGCTCGGGGCGTTGCCCGATCTCGGGCTGCTGCAGACGCTGCCCTGGGCGATCGGCAGCCTGCGCGCCAAGGAGATGATCCTGTTGAACCGACGCTATACGGCGGATGAGGCCGTGGCGATCGGGCTTGCCAATCGCGCGGTGGCACCCGAGCGGCTGATACCGGAAGCGCTGGCGATGGCCGAGGAGATCGCCGCCGGGCCGGGGCCGATGCTGAGCATGAGCAAGGTGATGATGAAGCGTGCCTACGAGGCCAGCGTGGAGGAGTTCTTCGAGCGCGAGGCCATCGCCCAGGGCGTCGCCTTCGGCAGCGCCGAGTTCAACGAAGGCGTCGAGGCCTTCCTGTCGAAGCGTAAACCTCGCTTCAACGGCTGAGGTTCGAGGCGCCACGCGACCGGCCATCAACCCAACGGGCCGCAGACGGGGTGGCCCCTCGGCTTCGCGACGTCGATCGCGGGAGCGGGCTGCGGGCGATCGGGCGATGCGACAGGAGCCGCCATCGAGGGTTGCTTGCAGTCGCTGCGGGCGGGTTTGCCGACGGCCCCTCAGGGTTTCAAGCCACACAAACTACAAACTCCACCCGATAGAGAGGGACCGCCCCTTCAGCCAGTGAATTAGATCCTCAACGGGTGACAATTCGACAAAATGTTGAACCTATTACGAGCGCTCCGCGACAGGAGCCTGGGGGCAATGTTTCGTTACGATCAGAGCAATCGCTTGCGAACCGTTGTGCTCGCCCTCGCCATCGGGATTGCCTACTTCCTGGCGGCTCGCCTTGGCCTCATCTTTTTGGCCAAGCCGGGACTAGCCGTCTTCTGGCCGGCCGCAGGGATCGCGGTTGGCGCCTTGATCGCGCTCGGACCAAGCGCGCGCTTGCCCGTGGCGGCGGCCGTCTTGGTCGCCACCGTCATGGCCAATGTCAGCATCGGCAGAAATGCCTCGCTCGCCGTCGTGTTTGGTCTGGTCAACGTGGGGCAGACGCTCCTCACGGCGTGGCTGGTCGAACGCTTGTTCGGTCGGGAGTTCAAGCTGGAGGACATCTTCCAGGTTCTCGGCTTCTTAGCGGCGAGCGCGGTGGCTGCGACCATGGCCGCAGCCGGCGCGGCGCTGGCTATCAAGCTTGTCCAGGTCACAACCTCGCCGTTGGACGTGTGGCGGCTTTGGTTTGCGTCGTGCCTGCTTGGCATCGTCACCACCGCGCCCTTGCTGATTGGGCTCGCCGTCACGTTGCGCGAAGGCTTGCCGCGTCGCGAGGTGATCGAAGGCACCACGGCGCTGGTAATGCTGGCTGCGCTCGGTGTGTTTCTGATTTCGCTTACACCAGGGCCTTGGGCCACAGCGCTACCGGTGATCCTGGGCTTCCCGCTTCTGTTGTGGATTGCCGTTCGCTGTCGGCCCGTGTTCGCGGCAGCCGCAGCCCTTATCATGGCGCTCATCGTCTTCACCTCGGCGACCTACAACCTGGGGCCCTTTGGAGATGCCGCCATTCCCGTGTCGGACCGCATCCTGGCCGCGCAAACGGCAGTGTTGATGGCGGCGCTATTGGCCTTTGTTCTGGCCGCCCTGTTCGCTGAGCGGCGTCGTAATGAAGCCATGCTGCAACAAGGAAAGGAGCGCCTGCAGCTGATGGTCGCCGAGCTCGATCACCGCGTTAAGAACGTGCTGGCAACCGTCAACGCCGTCGCCGCCCATACCCTGAGCGCGAGCAGCTCGATGGACCACTTCGTGGCTGCGCTCGACGGTCGTCTGAGGTCGATGGCCACAACGCATGAGCTCTTGAGCCATCGGCGGTGGCGGGGTCTAACGCTATCAGATCTGCTGCGACGGGAACTTGCTCCTTACCGCGTATCCAACAATAGCGAGATTGACGGTCCGGAAGTGACGCTCAGCGCCGAGGCCGGTCAGGCCGTGGCGATGGTCCTGCATGAGCTCGCCACCAATGCGGCAAAACACGGCGCGCTATCGACGCGGGAAGGCCGCGTATCGGTGCGATGGCACTGGCCCCCGAATGGGAACGGACAGGATCGGTTGGTCATCGAATGGGAGGAGAGCGGCGGGCCCTCCGTCGAAGTTCCGAGCAAGCCTGGTTTTGGCACGAGTGTCATTGGCGACCTGATCCCCTATGAGCTTGGAGGCAGGGTCGACCTCGCTTTTGCGCGCGGCGGGCTCCGATGCCGGGTGGAAATCCCTTCTGACTGCGTCAGGTGAGATCATCGCCTGACTGCGCATCCGAAGGGCCGCCGCTGCGGTACCCTTGGCCAACATCGGCGGCTCCCTTGAGCGCCGGGCTGCAAGGGACCTCAGGCCGAATGGAGAGAGTTGAGGTTCGCCACCGCGCCAAAGGCACGCTGGCCCACCCTCACCGAATTCAGGGTGGTTGACCGACCCGGCGCCGATTGCACCGGACCGGCAAGTCTCAGGCCGATCCGGTTGCAGGCTGGTCCGAAGCCGCAATGCTGCGGGCCGATCCGATGCTTGACGTGGTGCCTCGCCTCGTCACGCGGTTTTTGTGACGGGCGCGCGACCCTCGGGCTCACGCCGTGGCTGCGATTTCTGAGCAATTTTCGCGTCAGTTTCGGTCGCGTTGGTCGCTGGCCGCACCGTCTCGTTGGTCGTCTCGCCAGTTCGTGCCGAACGATCCTTGGATCCCGGCACAACCAGTCGGTTCAGACGCTCGGCGGATCTGACCCTCGAACGAAGCCCCGTCCTCGATGCCCAGCGATTTTTCGAAGAAAATTTCGCTTTCGACACACGCGGTGTCTTGGAGCTTCACGCGATTGGCCCGGATCACGCCCTTGACCTTGCCGCGGATTACCACTTCGGCGGCAAGAACGTCGCCGTCGATGCGTGGCGTCCTTACCGACGATCAGCTGCGTGCAGCGAATGTGGCCCTGAACCTTGCCGTCAACCTGAATGTCACCCTCACTCTCGAGGTTGCCTTTCATGGTTAGCCAAGCGTCGATTACTGAGCGCGCGGGTATCCCTGCGCGTTGCCGCAGTGCCTCACCATTTACGTTCAAAGACTGAGAACTGGGATTGAAAGGCGCAAAACCTTTTGCGGATCTTACCGCGGTGTCACCCAGACAATCGTAGTCCATCCCGTTTTCTGTCTTCTTGTTGAACAACATCGTTACCTCCAAGGCTTGGCCAACCAAATCAAGGGCGCCGTATAGGCCAAATGTCTTAGCGGAGACTTGAATGACCGATCCGGTTCGCCAAAACCCGAGGGCAATCGCTTCCGTTGCTTAACAGCTCAGTTCGTGCTGTTCGTAATTGGCACGCTTAACGAGGTCACTGCCAGCCGTGGGCACCTCGTCGAGTCGAAGGACCAGCTCGGAATACCAAGTGCCTTGCGGGCGGACATCGGCTTCAAATCGCAAGCAACGTCCGCAAGATGACTGTTCGTCTGCTGGATGCCCTGGTTCCGTCGAGTGTTGGTTTTAGGGAAGGTCTAAACGGCCATTTCTTGGGCGATGGCCTTCCTGACGCTCCCTCGCTCCGCCATGCGGGCCCGATGCTCGATGACGCGCGGCAGGCGCGCCGGGTCCACGCCGTCGGCCTCCAACCATTGCGCTAGCGTAAAGAGGTAGGGATCGGCGATGGTGTAGGTTTCGCCCATGACCCATGGCCCCTTAAGCAGGTCGCGCTCGATCAGCTCGAAGGCTGCCGTTACCGACTTCGGGACTTTGCGCTGCATGTCGGCAAACGACGCTGGCTCGTCGGCCCAGCGATAGCCACGCATCCTATGGGCGTGTGCAATGTGCACGGTTGCGCAGAGGTAACTGGTGAAGGATTGCAACTCGGCGAACGCAAAAGGGTCCTGGAGCGGAGCCAGGCCGGCGCTTGGGAAGGATTGTGCGATGAAGGCCAGGATCGCCGGAGTTTCTGTGAGCACGCCGCGTGCCGTGACCAGGGCCGGAACGCGCGCCTTGGGATTGACCCGAAGGTACTCGGCCGATTGCTGTTGCGCCCGGCGCAAATCGATCCGCTCAAGTTCATAGGCCGCCCCCGCGTCCTCCAGCGCGATATGGGAGGCAAGCGCGGGTGTGCGGGGCGTAGTAGAGGGTCAACATGCTGCGTTACCAGGTGCGGTCGAGGGTGCAAAATTGCTAACGTCCGTGCCGCCGAGACGACAGCTTGTGGGTAGCGACCTGAAAGGCTCCCTCCCGGCCCGGTTGGTCCGAAAATGCCGGCTCCTCGAACATCTAAGCGGTGGCGTGCAAGTGGCAAGAACGGCGCGTCGCGCCAGGTCGATAAGCATCGGGTCAACGCTCTTGCATTTTTCCATCGCCTTGGGGCAGCGCGGATGAAAACGGCAGCCCGACGGCGGGTTGAGCGCGCTCCGACCTCACCTTTGACGATGGTGCGCGGGCGACGGGCTTCGACTTCAGGGTCGGCCACGGGGATGGCTGCCAGCAGGGCCTCGGTATAGGGATGCAAGGGAGACTTATAGAGCTCGGCGCGGTTGGAGATCTCGACAATGCGGCCGAGGTACATGACGGCGATACGGTCGGAGATGTGGCGCACCACCGCCAGGTTGTGGGCGATAAAAATGTAAGTGAGGCCAAGCCGCTCCTGCAGCTCCATAAACAGATTGACGACCTGGGCTTGGATCGAAACGTCGAGGGCGGAGACCGGCTCGTCGCAGATCACCAGACTGGGCTCCAGGGCCAAGGCGCGGGCGATGCCGATGCGCTGGCGCTGCCCGCCGGAGAACTCGTGCGGATAGCGCTCGGCCATATCGGGCAACAGGCCGACCAGGCGATCAGCTGCGCGACGCGCTCGCGATAAGCCTTTGCGTTTCCGGCCGTGCCGTGCACGGCCAACGGTTCGCCGATGATATCGCGCACCTTCATGCGCGGGTTCAGCGAGCCATAGGGGTCTTGATAGACCATCTGCATGCGTCGGCGGATCGGGCGCATCCGCTCCTTGTCGTGAAAGGTGATGTCCTCACCCTCGAACACGATCCGCCCCGCCGTCGGCTCGAGCATCCTGAGGATGGCAAGCCCCGTGGTCGACTTGCCGCAGCCGAACTCGCCGACAAGCCCCAAGGTGCCGCCGCGTTTCAGGGCAAAGCTGATGCCGTCGACCGCCTGCACCGTCGCCACCCGGCGCTGAATGATGGTTCCCTTGGTGAGGGGGAAATGCACCTTGAGATCGTCGACACGCACGACTTCGTCGTTGCCACCGGCAGTTCGCGCGTTGGTGTTGGCCTCAGGCGCGGGCATCGTTGAAGCAGGCCTTCCAGTGCTGGGGCGCAAACTCGATGAGCGGTGGACGGGCGGTGCGGCAGGGTTCGCTGGCGAGGCGACAGCGTGGCGAGAAGGCACACCCCGGCGGTAGCTCCGCGAGATCGGGTGGCTGGCCCTCGATCGGCACCAGGCGGCGCCCGACCTCGCCGTCGAGCCGGGGAACCGAGGCCATCAGCCCCAGGGTGTAGGGATGTCGCGGCTCTTTGTAGAGCAGGCGCGCCGGTGCGGTTTCGACGATACGGCCCCCATACATCACCGCAACGCGATCGGCGTAGCGCGCCACCACGCCCAGATCGTGCGTGATGAGCAGCAGCGAGGAGCCCGTTTCCCGCGTCAGCTCCTTGATGAGGTCGAGGATCTGGGCCTGCACGGTCACGTCCAGCGCCGTCGTCGGTTCGTCGGCAATAATGAGGCGAGGCTGGCAGGCAAG
Source organism: uncultured Alphaproteobacteria bacterium (assembly GCA_963775835.1). Lineage (GTDB taxonomy): Bacteria > Pseudomonadota > Alphaproteobacteria > Rhizobiales > Hyphomicrobiaceae > AWTP1-13. The sequence continues at coordinate 30,025 of CAVZKV010000022.1, forward strand.
CGCCATGGCGATCATGACGCGCTGGCGCATGCCGCCGGAGTACTGGTGGGGGTAGGAGGCAAGCCGGCGCGCCGCATCGGGAATGCGGACGCGCCCCAGCAGGTCCGTGCGGTCTCGAGCCCTCGCCCAGGGCGAGCCGCGGTGGAGGTTGACGGGCTCGGCCACCTGCAGGCCAACGCTCAGCGCCGGATTGAGCGACGACATCGGCTCCTGGAAGATCATGGCGATCCGATTGCCACGGATGGCGCGGATGCCGGCGTCGTCGAGCTTGAGCAGATCCTTGCCCTCGAACACCACCTCGCCGGCCTCGATCCGGCCCGGCGGCGACGGGATCAAGCGCATGATGGACAGGGCCGTCACGCTCTTGCCCGATCCCGAACTCGCCGACGATGGCGACGGTTTCACCCTCCTGCACATCGAGTGACACCTGGTCGACGGCGGTGAGGTGGCCCCGCTCGCTGTTGAAGCGCGTGGTCAGGTTGCGCACCTGGAGCAGAGGTGGGGCCATGGGGGCTGCCGCCGATTGTTGCGTCAGTAACCCATCTTCTTTTTCAGGTCCTGATCGACCCAGATGCGGGCATAGATCGGGCCGGGACGCACGGCGCCGGCGCGCAGCTCGCCGTTATAGTTTTTCACCCAGGGCCACCAGGCCGTGAAGATATGAGGCGTCGGCAGCCACACGTAGGGTGCCTTGTCCAAGATCTCCCGGGTCATCTCCTTTAACATTGCCTGGCGCTTGGCCTCATCGCGCTCGAGATAGACCGCGTTCATCTTTTTTTCGTACTCAGGGTCGTCGTACTGGGACGGGTTCCATACCTGCCCCTTGATGAAGCTTTTGCGGATAGTGGTAGTTGGGTTGGTGTGCCCGTTGTTCATAAAATAGCCGGGCGTGTTGGTCTTGGTCGTCATGGCGGAGAGGAAGGCGCCGTACTCCATGGGCTGGATCTCGATCTTGACGCCGACCTGCTCGAAATAGGCCGCGATCAGCGGCAGCAGGTCCATGTGGTCGGGATTGCAGGAGCACACCTGCACCTTGAAGGAAAAGCCGTTGGGAACGCCAGCCTCGCGCAGCAGCTTTTTGGCTTGTTCGGGATTATATTCGAAGAGCTCCTTGACGCTGAGCGGCATCGCCTCGAGCGGTTCGAAATAACCCTTGTAATCCGGGTGTTGCGGATAGGCGAACAGCTCGGCGTGGCCGTTGTAGTAGGCCGCCACGATCTCCTTCTTGTTGACGGCCATATTGAGGGCGCGCCGCACGCGGATGTCGTCGAAGGGCTTGGTGTCGACGCGCAGGGACAGGAAGGTGCCCGACATGCTGAGCCATTTCGACCACTTGAGTGCGGTGCACTCTTTTTCAGCTGGTCGACGTTTTGCCAGCGAATGTTCTCCAGCATGTCGATCTTGGCGGTGCGCAGCGCCGTGACGTAGGTCGCCTCATCCTTGATGGTCCGAAACACGATCTTGTCGACAAAGGGCAGCTTGTAATCGGCGCCGTTGACCTTGTCCTTGTCCCAGTAGTTTGGGTTCTTGACGTAGGTGTTGGAGTTGCCCTGCACGACCTCGCTCAGGAGGTAGGGGCCTGTGCCGTTGAGTGTTCTTCCAGTTGCCGGCGCCGGCGTCCGCCACCTCCTTCGGCACGATGCCGGAGTAGTAGCCCCAGCCGAAGCGATAGTCCCACTCGGCATTGTAGGCTTTGAACTGGAACACGACCGTGTGCTTGTCGGCGGCGTAGACCTTGTCGATGTGGTCGAAGTAGGTGGCGATCTTTTTCGGGCTAGTGGCGAGGCGGGTAAAGCTAAAGACCACATCGTCGGCGACGAACTCGCGCGCAGCCATCACGCCGGGTTTCTCAGGGAACATGATGCCCTTGCGCAGCTTGATCTCGATGCGCAGTGGGATCGTTCTTCCACTCCCAGCTCTCGGCGAGTTCGCCGCGGATGGCGTCCGATGGCAACCAGGCGTCGGCATAGAAGGGGTGCGGACCACCGCTCCTGACGCTTTTGGAGAGGTCGGCGGCAAACAGCTGCTCGTAGACCTGACCCGTATCGTGGTTGTGCTTCCAATTCCAATCCGCTGAGTCCCAGGACAGCGCGGCGAGCGTCGGATAGACAGTGACGATTTCGAGCGTGCCGCCGTATTTCGGGGGGTCGGTGTCCGCCAGCGCAACGCTACTGCCCAGCAACAGCGATCTGAAATAGACCTGCGGCCAGTTGAACAAATTGGCCGCCGCGGCGCTCACCCATTCGCATCGTTTTTCCTCCCTACCAGTCTTTAACTTAACGCATGGGTTCTAGCGACTGCCGCGCATGCGCGGATCGAAGAGATCGCGCAGCGCGTCGCCGAACATGTTGGTGGCATAGACCACGATCGTGAGGCACAGCCCCGGTGCCAGCGCCAGCCATGGTCCTTGGAACATGAAGGTGCGCCCGCTGCCCGAGAGCATGCCGCCCCAGGTCGGCGCCGGCGGCGGCACGCCCAGCCCAAGGAACGACAACCCGAACTCGGCGAGAATCACGAAGCCGACGCGCGTCGTGAACAGGACGATAATGGGGGGCAGCACATTGGGCAGGATGTGGTACCAGAGAATGCGCGGCGTCGAGGCCCCGATCGACTGGGCGGCGTGCACGTACATGTTCTCGCGCACCGAGACGACGGCGGAGCGGATGATGCGCGATCCGGCGATACCCAGCAGCAGACCCAGGGTGACGATGATCTGGGGCATGCCGGGGCCGACGACGGAGACCACAACAATCAGGATGATGAGGTCGGGAAAGCTCTGCCAGGCGTCGACAAAGCGCTGGGTGATGAGATCGAATTTGCCGCCCAAATAACCGGTCAGGATGCCGAGCAGGACGGAAATGAGGGTGGCAAGTCCCGCCGCGCAAAAGCCGATGATCACGGAGAGCTGTGCGCCGTAGAGGCAGCGCGAGAGCATGTCACGGCCGAGGTTGTCCGTGCCGAACGGGAAGCGCCAGGACGGCGGTTTGAGGCGATTGATGGGGTTGATTTGGTTGGCGCCGTAGGGGGCCAGTACGTCGGCGAAAATCCCACACAGCAGGAACAACAAGAACACGACGCCGCCGATGGCGCCGAGCGGTTTTTCGCGAAACAGGCGGCCAATAAACTTGAGCGTCGGGCTCGATGCGCGCCAGCGGCGCACATGGGGCTCAGCGATGGTCGCCATTAGCGGTACCTCACCTTGGGGTCGAGGAACCCGTAGCTGAGGTCGACCAGCAAATTGATCAGCATGACGGCGACGCCGACGACCAGAAATACCCCGGTGATGATGGGGTAGTCGCGCTGGTTGACGGCATCGAGCAGCAGCAACCCCATGCCTGGAATGACAAAGATCTGTTCCATGATGACGGCGCCGCCGATCAGCAGCGGTGCTTGCAGGCCGATCAGGGTGACCACGGGAATGAGCGCGTTTTTGAGGGCGTGGCGGGCGACGACCAGCTTCTCCGGCAGCCCTTTGGCCCAGGCGGTGCGAATGTAGTCCTGTCGCAGCACCTCCAGCATCATGGTGCGGGTGAGCCGCATGGTGACGGCGGAGAGCGAGGTGCCGAGGATGATGGCCGGGATGATCATCTGCTTCAGGTTGCTGCAGAGGGGCCTGGGTAAAGGAAACGAATTTCACCTCGGGCGACCAGCCCCACCAGATCGACGGGAACACCATCACCATGGTGCCCATCCAGAAGCCCGGCACCGCCAGCATGAGGATCGAAAAGGAGCGTCCCAGATAGTCACCGGCCGTGTCTTGCCGCATGGCCGAGTAGGCGCCGATGGGGATGGCGACGAGGAGGGCCACGATCAGCGCCATGGCGCCCAGCTGAAAAGTCACCGGTAATCGTGCCAACAGCAACTCGGAGACCGGCGTGTTCTGCCACAGCGAGCGCCCGAAATCGCCGCGCAAGCAGAATATTTCCCATCCAGTGGGCGTACTGGGTCCAGATCGGCTTATCGAGGCCGAGCGCGGCAACCAGCTGATCGCGGCTGAACTTGTCGGCGGCGATGTCGTTCTGGCTCAACATCATGTCGATGATGTCGCCGGGGATCAGCCGCACCGTCACAAAGACGATCAGGCTGGCAAAGAACATCGTCGGGATCAGCGCCAAGAGGCGGCGCAGGATATAGGCTTGCATCGACCCGACGGCCCGGCTCTCGGCGGGGCGTTTCACTCCCTCCCAGCAGCAGACACCGAAAATCGCGCCAAGGCAACAATTGTCGGACAATCGGACCGTCCGTGGCTTCGCGCGCGGCAGCTCCACGCTCTGACCAGCGCGCAGCCTTGCTCGGCATTGCGGGCGCACCGAGCAAGGTGTGGAAAATCTGCGAACTCGAGCCGGGGGCGCAACAGGATGCGGTTAAACTTGGGGGCATGAGCACCGCCACCGACATCGCGCGCCTGAAGGTCACTCTCGAGGATGTTGAGCCTGCCGTGGTGCGACGCATCGAGGTGCCGTTCCGCATTCGTCTCGACCGCCTGCATGCCGTGCTGCAGGCCGCCCTTGGTTGGAGCAACAGTCATTTCTGGGAATTCCGGACCCGCGACGTCGGTTGGGGCGTTCCCGACAAGGAATGGGGCGACGGCCCGCAGGATGCGAGCAAGGCAACACTACGCGCCGTGCTCGAAGATACGGGCGTCAAACGGCTCACCTACCTTTACGACTATGGCGACGGCTGGGAGCACACGATCAGGATCGAGCGCATCGGCGAGGCCTTGCCCGGTGAGCTCTATCCGCGCCTGCTGGATGCCAGCGGACGCTGCCCGCCGGAAGACATCGGTGGGCCTCCGGGTTATGCCGAGTTCCTCGAAGCCATGGCGGATCGGAACCATCCTCGCCACGCCGAACTCAAGGAATGCTACGACGCCGACTTCGATCCGAACGCCGTCAATGTGCCGGCGATCCAACGGCAGCTCACCGATTTGGCGAAACGCTGGTCACGGTCCAAGCCAAAACGGTTGCAAGCGCCGTGAGCGGCGTCGCCCGTTGACGCGTAGCCCGGGCCGTTTGGACCGATGTCTGAACCGTTTTCTGGGATGGGGCCCAATAACATCCGTTGCGACAACACAAATGTTCGGCCTTGCACCTGAGGAAACGGCGGCCCGCAAGCCCAGGTAACGCCCGACACCGTAGAAGATGGGCCTAACGCACCAGCCCGAGGACGCGCGGCACAACGAGGGCCAACTCGGGAAAGAAGGCGACCAACAGCAGGGTCGTGACGATCGCGGCAAGAAACGGCAACAGCGGCCGCACCAGCTTTTCCATGGGTAGGCCGCTAATGGCCATGCCGACAAAGAGGCAAAGGCCGACGGGCGGCGTGATGTGACCCACTGCTGAGGCAACGACGCAGACGATGCCAAAATGCACGGGATGCACCCCTGCGGCCTGTGCCACCGGAAGCAGCACGGGCACGGTGACCAGGATGATTTCAGAGGGCGTCAGGAACGTGCCGAGGATGAGATAGAGCAGAATAATGAGCATCAAAAACAGCCACCATTCCGGGGCGATCACCGCGATCGCCTCGGCGACCTTGAAGGGGAATTTCGAGTAGGTCAGGACCCAGCCGAAGGCGCCGACAAAGCCGATGATAAGGCCGATCACACCGGAGAGCCGCGCGGAGTCGGCGAAAATCGCTGGCAGCTCGCGCCAGGCCGGCTCGCGATAGAAGATCGGTGGTACGGCCAAGGCATAGGCCACGGCAACCGCTGCCGCCTCCGTCGGGGTGAACCAGCCGAACAGAATACCGCCCATGATGATGACGGGGATCATCAGCGCCGGCAGGGCGTTGCGGAACACCGCCATGAACTGGGGCAAGGTCGGCGGCAGCTCCTTGGGATAGTTGCGCTGCTTGGCGATGACGAACACGGGCACCGCCATGCCGGCACCGACGAGAAGGCCGGGGATGATTCCCGCCGCAAACATAGCCGCCACGGACTCCTCCGCCATCCAGGCATAAATGACGGCAATAATCGACGGCGGGATAATCGGTGCCACCACCGCCGTGGAGATGGTAAGCGCGGTGGCAAAATCGAGGTCGTAGCCTTTACGCACCATCTGCGGGATGAGGAAGGTGCCCAGCGCGGACACGTCGGCCACGGCCGAACCCGAGATGCCGCCGAAGAACATGCTATCGACGACATTGACGTAAGCGAGCCCGCCGCGGAAACGGCCGACCAGCGCCGTGGCAAGGTCGATGATCACCCGCGCCACGCCGCCGCGTGCGGCGATGTTGCCGGCGAGGATGAACAGGGGAGCCGACAGCAGCAGGTAGGAATCGGACAACAGGCCCACGAACCGCGTTGGAATAATGATCGGATTGAGCGCCGGGTACAGCATGGCCGCGCCCAGCGCGCCGACCCCAAGGGCGATGCTGATGGGCATACCGAGCAGGATGAAGACGATAAAGACGATCAGGAGCGTTTCGGCCATAAGCTCCTCATCGCCAAGACAATAGTGCGCAGCATGGGCAGGATGATCAGGGCTGCCCCGATCGGCACGGCCGCGTAGACGAAGCCGAGGGGAAGTCCAAGCCCGGCGCTGGTTTGGAATTGGGCATTGGGGACCAGCACGAAGCTGAGCTTGATCAAATAGACAAAGAGGAAGATGCCGACGGCGTTGGTCAGCACCACGATAGAAGCGCGCAGCCGCGGTCCCAGCAGGTTAATGAAATAATCGAGGACCGTGTGCTGTCCCCGATACATGGCGGCCGCGGCACCGATCATCACCAGCCAGACGAAAAGATAACGCGGCACCTCCTCCAGTCCATCAATGCCGCTCCTGCCAAGGAACCGCAAAATGACCTGCAGGACCACCGCGCCAGACATCACGGCCAGGATGAGCCCGCCGAGATGGCCGAGGCCTTCATAGGCGCCGGCCCAGATCTTCGCGCCGCGACCGTCCCCGCGAGAACCGTCGCCCGGATTGGTCGTCATGGGCTATTTCACGGCCAGGATGAAGTCGACGATGGGCTTGGCATCCTTGCCGGCCGGGGTGGCGTAGAATTCCTCATACACGCTCTGGGTCGCCTGCCGGAAGGGTGCGGCGTCGGGCTTGGTGATGGTGACGCCCTTTTCGCGCACCTGGTCCTGGATGGTCTTGTCCTCGTCGAGGATGAATTTCCGGTTGAAGGCTCTGGCGTGCGCCCAAGCGTCCACGATGGCTTTCTGTCCGGCGGCGTCTTGTTTGCCCCAACTGGCCTTGGCCATGATCAGCGCGGTTGCCTGATGGGTATGGCGCACGTCGGCCACGTACTTGACGATGTCGTAGAACTTGTTGTGATAAAAGGTATTCACACCGCCCTCGGCGAAATCAATCACTTTGGTCTGCAGTGCGGTGGCCACCTCCGGGAAGGCGATGGGGGTGGAGATCATGCCGAGCGCCTTGAAGGTGGCGACCAGGATCTTGTCTTCCTGCACGCGCACCTTCTTGCCCTTGACGTCATCGAGCCCATTGATGGGAGCGTGGCCGTAGATGCCACGGTAGCCGGCGGCGATGAAGCCGATCAGCTTAAGGCCGCGCTTGTCGAGGACCGCTTCGTAGTACTTGCTGATCGTGTCGTTGCCGTCGAGCGCCTTGAAGACGTGCTCATAGTCCCGAAAGATATAGGGCAGCTGAAACACGCTCATCTCGGGGATCAGGGTGGAGAGGGGTGCCGTGGTGATTGGTCCGAGATCGACGGCGCCCAGCTGGATTTGCTGGGCGACCTCGCGCTCACCGCCGAGCGCGCCGGAATGGTGATGGGCGACCTTGACCTTGCCGCCCGTCAATTCTGCGAGCTTGTCGGCGAACTGCTGGGACGCCAGCGACGTCCCGTGTTTGGGCGGGTTCACATTGCCCATGCTCAACTCTTGCGCGCGGGCCGCACTCATCACGCCCAGCACCGCCAACGCAAGGGTGCATTGCATCGCCGTGCGATGCAGCAAACCAAGCCACAGCATGTCGTCCTCCCTACAATCGCGGCCGTTTGCGGGACATCACTGCCCCTCCGGCCGTCGCCCGTTCCATCGCCCATCCTCGATGATCGGATCGCCGCTGGTCAAGCGACGTTTGCGATCCGCTGTGAATGGGCTGCGCAAAGGCCCGAAGACGGTTGCGTCTGAGTGCGGCGCAACCCACACAAAATAAGGGCGGCAAGCCAACGCGGAAGGAGCGTCGTCCGGAACCGAGCCGCAGACGTTGGCTCAGGGGGTGGCGGGGATGCGGCCGCGGCGGGTTGGCACCCCGCAGCCCCCTGGCGGCGTTTCATGCGACCTGGACCTGCGGGCTGGGCGTACAAAGCGGAGCGGCGTCCATGGGTTGGCCGCCCGGCGGGTTTGGAGTGTGGAGTAGTCCTTGGCACAGGAAGCCCAGGGGCAGATGATGCCGATGTAACACACGCCCAGTTCAGGCCGGGCTTGCGCGAGCCGCCGTCTTTGCCGGCCGGGCGAACGCCGCCTCTAGCACACGAGTGGCAAGCTCAAGGGAACGATGTCGTCGGCGCTGCGCCCCTTGTAGTCGCGCTGGCGCACGGCAGCCAGCATGCGGGCCTGCGCCTCCGCCAGCCGTCCCGCCGCATCGGCCTGATCGAGCGTCAAGACCTTGAAATTGGCAACGACCTGGCGACCGTCGACATAGACTTCCCGCACGGCACGTTCGGCCGCGTGATAGACAAGCGAGCGCAGCGGATCGCGCGCCGGTGCCATGTCGCTGCACTCGAGATCGACGAGGACGAGATCGGCTTTCATGCCCGGCGCCAGCCGGCCCAGGTCCTGGCGCATCACGGCATTGGCGCCGCCGACGGTTGCGGCATGCAACATGTCGGCGGTGGTCACCGTGTTAATGTCGCGGGCGGCGACGCGCGCCAAAATGGCGGCCTTGCGCATCTCTTCGAGCATGTTGTGCGGCGTCGTATCCGTGCCGATCCCCATGTTGACGCCGGCGCGCAGGTAGTCGCCAAAATTCTCCAGGATTTGACCGTAACGTACGAACGGCGTTGGGCAGTGCGCGACGGTGCAACCGTTATCGGCAATGAGCTTGAGATCGCTCTTGGTCCACCAGCGCACCCAGGAATGGCTATCGAGGAAGATGGCATGCCCCAGGATCGTGCTGGGCCCGAGCAGGTTCTGCTCGGCCGCCCATTGAATGGGCGTCTTGCCGTGACGCCTGATCATCTCCATCACCTCGGAGACGCCCTGGGCGATGTGCACCGTGAAGGGAAGCTTGCGCTCCTGGGCCGCCGCCCGGCTGGCCCGCAACAGATCGGCCGTGCAGGTGTCGATCTGCATCGGTGAGACGACGCCGGACAGGCGACCGCAGGGATGCTGGACCGCCGCGTCGATGAGTTTGAGTGCCGCCTCGAAGCGTTCCTTGCCCGCCTGCTCGTCCCAGTTGTACTTGAGCTCGAAGTCATTCTCGAGTTTCCAGCGCCCCGAGGCATAGCCGGGGGCGAGATAGGCTCTGAGCCCGCTTTTGGCGAGCAGCTCGGCCCAACCGGTCCATGCCGGTGAGATGTCGATCAGCGTCGTCACGCCGCTTTTCAGGAGTTCGCAGTAGGCAAACTCGGCGCTGGCCGCCCGGAACGCGTCATCGGTGGCATAGAACGCCTGCGAGCGCTCGAACAATCCACTCATGTACATGTTGGGCAGGCCGTGCTCTTCCCGGACGCCGCGATAGGCGGGCTCGTGTTCGGGGTGCGAATGCAGATTGACGAGGCCGGGCATCACCATGCGCTTGGCTCCGTCGACCATTTTGTCGGTCGGGCCGGCGTAGTCCTTGCCGACATGGGTGATGGTGCTGCCGTCGAAGGCGACATCGACCCCGCGCATGTAGACGTGGCGGCCCGGCTGTGCCTGCCAGGCGATCGCCCAATCGGCGTTCTTGATGACGGTAACGGGCATGAGAACTCTCCTGGGACGGTGGGTTAGGCGGCGCGCGCCGAGCTAAGGGGCGGGCGCAGGTGACAAGCGGCGAATTGCCCGGGTCTTACCTCGCGCATTTTCGGGGCCTCGATGCGGCAGCGTTCCACCGCATAGGGGCAACGCGTATGAAAGTGGCAACCGGGCGGGGGGCGCATCGGGCTTGGCACTTCTCCTGTAAGCACCTCCACGGGTCGTTGCCGATCGGGGTCCGGGACTGGCACGGCGTCGAGCAGTGCCTCCGTGTAGGGATGCTGGGGCGAGGTGAACAGGTCGGGCGTGGCGGCAAGCTCGACGATGCGGCCGAGGTACATCACGGCGACACGATGACTGATATGCTGCACGACCGCCAGATCATGGGCGATGAAGAGGTAGGACAGGCCCAACTCCCTCTGCAGATCCGCCATCAGGTTGATCACTTGCGCCTGCACGGAGACGTCGAGCGCGGAGACCGGTTCGTCGGCAACGATGAGCCGAGGTTCGAGCGCCAACGCGCGGGCGATGCCGAGCCGCTGGCGCTGGCCGCCTGAGAACTCGTGCGGATATTTCTTGGTGTGCTCCGGGCGCAGTCCGACGCGGCTAAACAGGTGCGTCACACGCTCCTCGCGCATCCGGCCGGGCACGTCCGGATAGTTGTGCAAGGGCTCAGCGACGATATCGCCGGCGGAAAGGCGCGGATTGAGCGAGGAATAGGGATCCTGGAAAATGAATTGGATGACCTGGCGATACTGGCGCATCGCATGCGGCGGCAGGGCTGTGATGTCCCGGCCTTCCAGACGAATGGTCCCCGAGGTCGGTTCGATCAGCTTGACGATCATGCGGGCCGCCGTCGACTTGCCGCAACCCGATTCCCCAACCATCCCAAGTGTCTCGCCGGGGAAGACCGAGAACGATATGCCGTCGACGGCAAACACCGTACCTTGTCGGCGGCCGAACAGGCCGCCGCGCACCGGAAAATGTTTGACGAGATCGATGACCTCGAGAATGGGGCCAACCTCAGCCATAGGTGACCTCGCTGGCACGCTCCGAATGCCAGCAGGCGGCGAAGTGGTTGGCCGCCTGCTCCAGTAGGGGCGGCGGCGGCGCCCTGCGGCACTCTTCGGTGGCGAGCGAGCAGCGCGGGGCAAAGGCACAGCCTGGAACGTGCTCGCTCAACGCGGGTAGCATGCCCGGGATCTCGGCCAGCCGGGTCTTGGCCAGGGTCTGGGCCCGGGTCTGGGCCTGGGTCTGGGCCTGGGGGATCTGGGGTTGAGGTGGCCCGCGCACGATCCTCGGCACCGAGCCGAGCAGCCCGACGGTATAGGGGTGGCGTGGCCGCCGAAACAGCGCGGACACCGGCGCCTCCTCGACCTTGCGGCCGGCATACATGACGATAACGCGCTGGACGGACTCGGCGATCACGGCGAGGTTGTGGCTGATCAGGATGACCGACGTTGCGAGCTCGCGCTGCAGCTGCCGCAGCAGTCGTAGGATCTGCGCCTGGATCGTCACGTCGAGGGCGGTCGTTGGCTCGTCGGCGATCAGGATATCCGGACGGCAGGCGAGCGCGATGGCAATCATGATGCGCTGGCGCGTGCCACCGGAGAGCTGATGCGGGTACTCGGAAAGCCGCCGCCGTGCCTCGGGGATGCGGACGAGGTCCAGCATCTCGGCGGCGCGGTCATAAGCCGCGCGCCGGCTCAAGCCCTGGTGCAGCATCAGGGGTTCGGCGATCTGCCTGCCGACGGGCATGACCGGATTGAGCGAGGTCATGGGCTCCTGGAAGATCACGGAGATCTCGTTGCCGCGAATGGCGCGCATGGCCGTCTCATCGAGACCGACGAGCTCGCGGCCGCGAAACCGGATGCTGCCGCCGACGATGCGTCCCGGCGGCATCGGCACCAATCCCAGGATGGACAGGGCGCCGACACTCTTGCCGCAGCCCGATTCGCCGACGATGCCGAGCGTCTCACCGCGCTTGAGGTGGTAGGACAGGCCGTCGACGGCGCGCAAGATCCCATCGCGCGTAAAAAACCAGGTCTTCAAGTCATCGACGACGAGCAGCGGTTCGGCCATTTCCGTCTCGCTGCGAGCGACGTCGCTGGTCTTGATCTGAGCCAGGGCACTCACCTCACATGCGCCGTGCAATGCGCGGATCGAGGGCGCCGCGCAAGCCATCGCCCACCAGGTTGACCGCGAGCACGGTCGCGCCAAGCAGCAATCCTGGACTGAGGATCAACCAGGGCGCAATCTGGAAGAAGGTACGGCCCTCGGCCATGATATTGCCCCAGCTCGGGACCTCCGGCGGCGTGCCGGCGCCAAGGAAGCTCAGGATCGATTCGACCAGCATGGCGGCGGCGCAGATATAGGTCGTCTGCACGATCAGCGGTGCCAGGGTATTGGGCAGGATGTGTTTGAACACGATGCGGGCGGGGCGCGTGCCGGCAATGACCGCGGCCTCGACATAGGTCTGCTCGCGCAGCGTCAGCACCACGCTGCGCACCAGTCGTACCACGCGGGGAATTTCGACCACCGTGATGGCGATGATCACGGTCAAAATACTGGCGCGGGTGACCGACATCAGCGCGATCGCCAAGAGGATGGCGGGGATCGACATCAGGCCGTCCATGACCCGCATCACTATGGCATCGGCAACCCGGCTGTAGCCGCTGACGAGACCGATCGTGAGGCCGAGGGCGCTGGCCAACAGGCCGACGACCAACCCAACCATGAGGGAAATGCGTCCGCCGTAAATCGTGCGGCTCCAGACGTCGCGTCCAAGCGCGTCGGTGCCGAGCAGGTGCTCGGCGGACGGGGCGCGCAGGCGCGCAATCGGATCGATCTCCTGCGGATCGTGGCTGGCGAGCCATGGCGCCGCCAGCGTGATCAGCAACACCAGGGCAAACAGCAAGGCGCCGAGCACCACCGTCGGGTACCGGCGCAGCAATCCGCGCTGCGGCGGCGACAGGACGCCAACTTCGCCTGCCAGATGAACCTGTTGGAGGGCGTCGGTCACGGGGCCGCTGCCTCAATACCGGATGCGCGGATCGAGCACGACGTAAAAAAGATCGATGATCAGATTGAGCACCACGTAGACACCGGAGAAGATCAACAGGACACCTTGAATGACCGGATAGTCGCGGGTCAGGATCGCATCGACGACGAGGCGGCCGATGCCGGGAATGGCAAAGACGCTTTCGGTCACGACCACGCCCCCCAGCAGCAAGGCGACGCCCACGCCGATGATGGTAACGATCGGAACCGCGGCATTGGCCAAGGCGTGGTCGATCAGCAACTGGCGAGGTCCCAGGCCTTTCGAGCGGGCGGTGCGGATGTAGTCCTGGCTCAGCACCTCGAGCATGCTGGCGCGCGTGATGCGGGCGATCAGGGCCATGAAGCTCAACCCCAAGGTCAGGCTCGGCAGCACGAGGTGGTTGGCCCAGGCGCCGACCCCATCGCGCAGCGGCGCATAGCCCTGCACGGGAAAGAAGTCCCAGGTCATGGCCAGGCCGTAGATCAGCAGGTAGGCGACCACGAAGATCGGCAGCGAGAAGCCGAGCACGGCCAAGGTCATGACGGCGTGATCAATCCAGGTGTCGGCGCGCCAGGCCGCGATCACGCCGATCGGCACGGCGAGCAGGACCATGACGATGGTCGTGGTGATGGTGAGGGATATCGTCGGCTCCATGCGCTGGGCCAGGAGGCGCGTGACCGGCTGGTTGGAAAAGATCGAAACGCCGAGATCGCCGCTGGCGAGGCTGCCGAGCCAGACCGCAAACTGCTCATAGAGCGGCCGATCGAGACCGAGCTTGCTGCGAATGTCGGCAATCTGTTGCGGTGTGGCATGGTCGCCCGCGATCAGCGCGGCCGGGTCGCCGGGGCTGAGATGGAGGATGGCGAAGACGACGATGGCCACGATCCCCAGCACCGGCAAGGTGGCCAGGATGCGTCGTGCGAGATAGCCATACATCGTCATTATCCCCGGGGACAAAGCCCGGCCAGAGGGCTCGCGCGCAGCGCGCGCGAGACGCGCGCCGGCGGGCTAGCGTTTTTCGATGTTCCAATAGAACAACGATGGCGCCCGGATCAGGCCCGTGAGTTCCTTGCGATAGGCGATAATGCTGCGGTACTGGCCAAGGGGGATGTAGGAGACATTGCCCATGTGCGCCTGCTGCAATTGATCGGTGATCGCCTTACGCTTGGCGCTATCGGTCTCGAGTGCCCACTGTCGCGTCAAGTCGACGATCTTCTTGTCGCACGGCCACCCGTACCAAGCCTGCTCGCAATTCTTGACGTAGGTGTGGAGCAGAGGATTGCCGATGCCGGTCAGGGTCGCGTTGGTGACGAAGAGGTTCCAACCGACTTGCCCCGGAGCGTCCTTGGAGGCGCGGCGCTGGGTGAGCGTGCTCCAATCCATGGCCTGCAGGTCGACGGTGGCACCCATGCGCCGCAGCATCTGGGCGGTGACGAGGGCGGCCGGGTGCAGAATGGTATTGTCGGCGGGATCCATGACGACCAGCGGCCGGCCGTCGTAGCCGGCCCCCGTCAGCATGGCTTTGGCCTTCGCCGGATCGAACCCCGCCAGCGCCTCGGCGCCCAGGCGCAACTCGTTGGCGCCGCCGCAGCCGAACACGGCCGGGCACGCCTGATAGCGCTTGGGATCGCTGATGATGGCCGCCAGATAGTCGGTCTGCTTGATGCCCCACATTAGGGCTTGGCGCGCCTCCTTCTTGTCGAACGGCGGGTGCAGGTGATTGATCACCAGGAAGAGCTGATAGCCGAGCGGGTCGTTGGGTTCGATCACGATATTGGGGTTTTTCTCAACCGTTCGCATCAGATCGTCCGAGGGCAACTCCAAAAGATCGAGTTCACCCTTGGCGAGTGCGCCCGTGGCGACGGCGGCATCGGGGAGGTAGGTCAACTCGACGCGATCGATCTTGACCACCTTGCCGCCGGCCGCCTGGCTGGCCGGCTCCTTGCGCGGCACGTAGCCTTCGAATTTCTCGTAGACCACCTTGCTGCCGGGGACGAACTCCTCCTTGACGAAGCGGAATGGGCCGGAGCCGATGACCTCGGTGATCTGCGTGTTGGGGTCGGTGTTGGCGATCCGCTCCGGCATCATGAACGGCACGTTGCTATCGATCTTGCCGAGGGCCTCCAGCACAAAGCCGACCGGCTGCTTCAGTACCAGCTTGAAGCTCGTGTCATCGACGGCGTCGATGCCAGCCACAAACTCCCACAGCGCCCGGCCCATGCCGTCCTTGGCCGCCCAGCGCTTGAGGGAGGCCACGCAGTCGACCGCGCGTACGGGGGTGTTGTCGTGCCATTTGAGGCCCTCGCGCAGCTTGAAGGTATAGGTGAGTTTGTCGTCACTCACCGTCCAGGTGTCGACCATTTGCGGCTGCGGCACGTTGTTGGCGTCGAGCGCGAACAAGGTGTCCCACACCATATAGGCGTGGTTGCGGGTGATGTAGGCCGTGGTCCAGATCGGATCGACGATTTTCAGGCTCCCGATCGGTACCGAGCGGATGATTTTCTTTTGTGCCTCGGCGGTCCCAGCCGAGAAGGCAGCCAGCCCCGCCGCAGCCAAAATCGCAACGCCGAAGTGCTTTGAGGAAAAGGTGGTGCCGCCCCTGTGCATGCGAACCTCCTGGCTCAATCCGCGGGCCAACGCCGCCGCACCCTGGCGGAATGCGTTAAAGAGTGCCGGGAGTGTGCACGCAAGAGCGGATCAGTGTCAAAAACCGGCGCCATGCTTGCGATCGAGGCAAAAGGCGCCTTGGCCTGCTCAAGACGCCGGCAAATTCAGCACGGCGCGAAACCTGAGGGCATTTCCAGGTCGGGGCGGCTGTCGAACAGGCGTCGCCAGGCTCTTCTGCCGAGCCTTTGTGCCTCCGCCACGATGCGCTCCTCGTCCATGGTCAGGACCTCGCCACCCCGCATGATCCAGCGGCCATCCACCATCACCGCCTCGACGTCGTTGCCCTGTCCTTGGTGCACGTAGTCGGAGACGACGCGCAGAACGGGAACGAGATGCGGTCGCTGCAAGTCGATCATGATGAGATCGGCCTTGTTGCCGGGGACTAGCGCACCGCCATCGGTAACCCCAATCGCGCGATAGCCGTTGACGGTCGCCCAGCGGTGGACGTGCTCGGGTGTTGGTTGCCGGCCGTCCTGGCGCCGGACCCGTTCCATGAACAATCCCGTGCGCAGCACCTCGACCATGTCCTCCGCCATGTTGTCGGTGCCCATGGCGATCCGGCACCCGTAGGCTTCGAGGTCGGCGATGCGCGGGCTCAAGCCACGCCGGGCCGCGATCGCGGAGTTGAAGGAAACCGTGACCCTTGCCTGCCCAAGCCGCTTTTCCTCTTGCGGCACCATGCAGCGACAGTGCGCGGCAATGAGCCGATCGTTGAGAAAGCCCAGTTCGTCCAGATATTCCGTGGGCAGGCAGCCGCGCTCGGCCTTGACGGCGGCGACCTCGCCCCAGATCTGGTTGAGGTGGATCGTGGCAACGGTATCGAGCTTTTGTTGCAGGGCGCGGACGTCGCGTAAGAGCTCCGGTGAGCACATGTCGGGAGCCCAGGCGGAGACGCCGATGCGAATGCGCCCATCGGCAGCGCCGTGGCGCTTGCCGTGCAAGGCCTCGATGCGGGCCAGGCAGCGCTCACCCAGCTTGCGGTCCACCTCGAACGGCGACGGGTCGCCGATCGAGCCTTTGGCCTTGTCCCAGGCCCGTTCGGTCAACAGGAAGCGCACGCCGGTTGCGGCCAGATCCTCGACGTAGGTCTCAATCCCCGTCGCGTCCTCAAGGATGGCGGTGGTGCCGCAGCGAATAGCCTCGAGCACACCAAGCTGGCAGAAGACGCTGAGTTCATCGGGGTCGAGCGCGGGCATGGGCAGCGGCGCCAGGCCGCTGGTGAAGGGCGGCCGATGTGGCGGCGACAGATCCTCGTAGATGCCCCGCGCCAGGGTCATGTGGAGGTGCGTGTGCACGTTGGCAAAGCCCGGCATGATGGCCTTGCCGGTGGCGTCGATTTTTTCCGCTTGCGGGTAGCGGGCCAGCACTTCGCCGCTCTTGCCGACGCTTAAGATGCGGTCACCCTCAACGGCCACCGCGCCGTCGTAGATAACCGTATCGTCGGCATCAACGGTTGCCACGCGTGGCGCCGTGAATGACGATCGTCATAGGGGCTCCCGTCTTGCTTTATCCGCATCTCAGCTGCCGCAATGATACACCGGCTGGACACGCTGCCAACCGCCGTCCCAAGGAACCAATTCACTCTCCGCGGTGGTTGCCCGCGGAGATGAAAATGACAGTCCTTCATCAATGGCGCCTGGGTCGTCGTGGCTTGCCATACAAGCGGGCCATCCCCGTTCATCACTGGAACAACTCAGGATCCCGAATTCTTAGATCATCATCGTCGGCGGGGACGACGGCGCGGCCGATGCAAAGATCGACCTTCCGCGCCGCCGCGACCGGACGCGCGGTTGCCTTAGAGCCGCCAACACATCCCGATCGCGGCACGCGGCGGCGCTCGGGATGTTAAGCTCCGTCCACCGCCAGGCAGTTATCAGCCAAGCTTCCCGCCCCTGTATCGCCTGCGTACCGCTCACTTGAGCGCCGCGTCTTCGGAGCCGGGACGGCCCTCCTTTCCGCTCGGATCGGCCATCAGGAGTTCCTCATAGAGCGTGCTGGCGTCCTCGTCTTGGTCCAGGCCTGGCTCGCTCAAGGCGTAGAGCGTACCGAACACCGCCTCGTAGGTGGCGAAGCGCAGACCGAGACTGAGATCCCGCCTGGCGATGCCGGCAGCGAGCATCCGTTCGATCGCGGTCCCGTGTCCCCGAAGGGGCCGGCCAGATTGCGTTTGCAATTGCTGATGATGTTGTCCAGGGCCGCATCGCGAAAAACCGGATTGATGACGTCCGTCCAGAGATGCTGCAGGAAGTCTTCCCTCGTTGCCATGCTCTTGCCTCATGCCTCCGTATCAAAAAAGGTTCGTCGAAACCGGTTCCGATCGGAATCGAACGGCTGAGATGGCGGCCAAGACGTCCCAGGAATTGGGCCAAGTCGAGGCTCTAGGATTGCCAACGAGATGAGTGCCAACGATTGCTCGTCTTTGCGCGCGAAGTGTTGGCATTTATCGCCAAGCGGCTGTTTGGGCCGAGTAATGTGGGTGCCTCTCCACGCAAGGGCCTGGCCCCGGTTGTGTCAGTCCTACAAGCTTCCCCGGCGACAAGAGCTTCGGCTCGGCGATCGGCCTGCCACCCACGCAAATTCTGTCGTAGCATGCCCTCACCGAAGTCGGCTGGTGCTATCTCGGCGTGGTCTGCCAGAGACGAGCGTCTCAATGGAACGGTGTGCACATTCGCAGCGGACCTAAAAGGGGCATCCGAGCGGCCAACTCGGGATCGGGAGGTGGGAAGCGATGCAGGGTGTTGGCTCGGCGACGGCGTCCGCTCCTACGGCTCGACGGTTGTCGGCCGTTCGCTGGCACGCCTTTGCCGCCACGGCGCTGCCGTTCGTCGTGGTCGGCGCGCTCTGGGAGATCGCGGCGCACCTGGAGATCTTCCCCGCACGGCTCTTTCCATCGCTCGAGACCATCGCGTCCACTTTTGTGCGCCTGACGGTCTCCGGCGTGCTGCCGCAGCATGCCGCGGATACGGTCTTGCGGCTGGTGAGCGGCTTTGCGCTGGCCGCGGTCGCCGGCATAATCATCGGTATCGCCATGGGTCGGTGGCGCTTGGCCGAGGACTTGGCCCTGCCGCTCGTCAGTATGGGCGCGCCGATCCCAGGCATCGCCTATGCGCCCTTATTTCTGCTCTGGTTCGGGCTCGGCAACGTCTCCACCATTCTGCTGGTCGGCTTTGTTTCGGCCTTTCCCATCATCTTTAACACCTGGACCGGTGTGAAGGCGGTGAAGGAGGTATGGGTGCGCGCGGCGCTTGCCATGGGCGCCGATGACCGCCGGCTGTTTCACAAGGTGATCTTGCCCGGCGCGCTGCCCCACATCCTCACCGGCCTGCGCCTCGGCCTGGCTCAGGCTTGGCGCATCCTGATCGGCGTGGAGATGCTGGCGGCGGTCCCTTGGGGCCTGGGCTGGATGATCTTCGGCGCGCGTGAGTTCCTGAATACGGATGTGATGCTGGCGGGCGTCGTCGTCATCGGGGCCATCGGTCTCGCCTTGGAGAAGCTGGTGTTCAAGCGGCTCGAGGATTTCACCGTCGTGCGCTGGGGAATGATGACATGAGCGCGCGCGCCGACCGCACCCGACCGTTGCGCCGGCTCGCGACCTCGCTGCTGCTCGCCGCGGCGGTCTACGAGGGGTTAGCGCGCAGCGGTGCTTTTGCCCCAGCGCTGCTGCCGACGCTTGGAAATGTAGCGCGCGCACTGTTCGATGGCGTGTTGGATGGAACCTTGCCCGCGCACGCCCTTTCCACGCTCTATAGGGTGCTCGTGGGACTTGCGCTCGCCATCGGAATTGCCCTGCCGCTTGGGATCCTGATGGGCCGCTACCGTCCAATCGAAGGCTTCTTCCTGCCGCTTGCCAGTGCGCTGATGCCAATCCCCTCGCTCGCTTGGGTGCCGTTGTTCATCCTCTGGTTCGGTCTCGGCAACGCGACTGCCATCGGCATCGTCTGCTACGCTGCGATCTTTCCCATGCTGATCAACGCCTGGTCGGGGGTGCGTGCCGTCAATCCCCTCTGGTTGCGTGTCGGTAGCGCTATGGGGGCCGGAGAGCACACCCTATTCTGGAAGGTGATCGTGCCCGGCTCTTTGCCGTTCCTCCTCGCAGGCTTGCGCCAGGCTTTCCTGCGCGCTTGGATCGCTGTGGTGGGGGCCGAGATGCTGGCGGCTTCCGACTGGGGGCTCGGCTGGGTGATTTTCGATGCCAAGGAATTCCTGAAAGCCGACGTGATGCTTGCCGCGCTCGCCGTTATCGGCCTCATCGGTTTTACCTTCGAGCGCCTGGTCTTCGGCGCGCTGGAGCGCCTCACGGTTGAGCGCTGGGGTATGCTACGGGTGGGCAAGGGCTGAGGAGCGCAATGCCCCACATCGAGGTCCGCGACGTCTCGCTTACTTACGACACCCCGGCCGGCCGCGTGGCGGGGGTGGTAGGCGCCAGCTTCGACATCGCGCAGGCCGAGTTCGTCTGCCTCGTCGGCCCCAGCGGTTGTGGCAAGTCGACGCTGCTCAACATCATCGCCGGGTTTCTGACCCCCACCGCCGGCGCGCTTCGCATTGGCGGCAGGCCCGTCACCGGCCGCGGTATCGACCGCGGCATCGTCTTTCAGGACTTCGCCCAGCTTTTCCCTTGGCGCACGGCGCTCAAGAACGTCGCCTTCGGCCTGGAGATGAAGGGCATCCCCAATCCGGAGCGTGAGAGAGAAAGCGCTGGAGCAGCTGCGTCTCGTCAAACTCGAGAAGTTTGCCAACGCCTATCCGCACCACCTCTCCGGTGGCATGCAGCAGCGGGTCGCCATTGCCCGCGCGCTGGCCTACGATCCGTCCGTGCTGCTGATGGACGAGCCGTTCGCGGCGCTCGATGCGCTGACCCGCGATGACATGCAACGGCTGCTGGTCGAGGTGTGGCGGGCCAGTCGCAAAACCGTGGTGTATGTGACCCACAACGTGGCCGAGGCCGTCTATCTCGCCGATCGCGTGCTGGTGATGACCCCGCATCCCGGAACCGTGAAATGCGAGGTGCCGATCAGGCTGGCTCGGCCACGTGACCCCTTGAGCGTCGCATTCATCGACTATCAAAAGGAACTTTTGCGCCAACTCAGCCAGAACGCGGAGGCGAAGCCTAGGTTGGGGAAAGCGAAGCCCTGTTATTGCATCGGTTGTCGCGGACCGCACCTGGCTTACCCAATAAGACCGCAGAGGCAAGAAGCGAATTAGGAGGAGACAATGACGACAGGGCAGGGCATCACTCGGCGGCATACGCTCACTCTTTGGGGCGGGAGCGCATTGGCCCTGACCCTTGTGCCACGCCCGGCCATCGCCCAGGCCGCCGCCCTCCGTCAGGGCTACCAGACCAATCTCTGGGGCATGCCGACCTACTACCTCTTGCGCTCCGGCGCCCTGGAGAAGCACGGGCTGAAGGTTCGAGGAGTTTGGCGTGCCCGTCGGGCAACCTCACAATGCAACAAATGGTGGCCCGGCAGGTCGATCTCGGCACCTACGCCGGCCCCTCCTTCATTCTGGGCCACGACAAGGGTGGGCTTGTCGGCATTGCCGTCATTGCGCACGTCGGCCGCACCGCGCGCGTCATGGCGCGCAAGGACTTGGGGCTCAGCCAGGTTGAACAGCTCAAGGGCCTCAAGGTCGCCAACCAGACCGGGTCGTCGGTCGGCAATATCTTTGTCGATCAGATTGCGCCGGCGGCCGGCCTAAAAAAGGGCGACTACCAGGAAGTCCGGATGGACGTGAACAACATGGTGGCGGCCATGGCGGCCAAGACCGTGGATGCGATGGTCAACGTCGAGCCCTACAACGCCATTGCCGAGGCCGACGGTCTCGCCACCACCCTCATGGACTACCGGGAGGTCGACAAGATGCCGGTGTTCATGGCCGCCACGCCGGAGTTCGTCGCCAAGAGCGCGGAGGCCCTCGTCGCCTATCTCAAGGCCTGGCTCGAAGTCGCCCGCGATTTCAAGGATAACCCCAACAAGGTGGCCGACACCATCTACGGCTTCTACGCCGGCAAGGGCTATTCGATGTCGCAGGACACCTTCCGCAAGGCGCTCGCCACGGTCGAGTGGAGCCCGGCTTCCCCTCGGATCTGCAACCCTACATGCAGCGCCATGCCGAGGTACTGCTCAAGGAGAAAAAGATCTCGGCGATGCCCGACTGGAGCAAGGCGCTCAGGCCGGAGTTCATGGACAAGGCGCGCGCGTGAATGGCACCCTGACCCTCGCGGCCGCTGGACCCGAACAGACGAAAGGACTGGAGCATGAGCGCCCCACAAGCACGCGCATGAACCCCTCATCCGCAACTTCAAGCTCCTCGCGCATCATGAGCTCAACGGCTTCGGCGGCATGGGCGAGGGCATGTCGATCCAGATCGCTAGGGATGGCCGCCGCATTCTCTGGCTGGCGCACGAGAGCGCGCCCAAAAATTTCACGGGCGTCGATGTCTCCGATCCGCGGTCTCCCAAGGTCGTGGTGCAGACCGACCCTTCCGGAAAGTCACATGCGCTCCAACTCGCTGGAGACCGTGGGCGATATCATGGTCGTCGCCTACCAAACGCAAGAAGCACGGGCAGAGGCCGGCGGGATTTGAGCTGTTCGACATTTCCGTGCCGGAGACGCCGAAGTCGATCGCCTTCGTCGATGCCTCGGGGCCGGGCTCGCGCGGGGTGCATCAATTGTGGTTCTGCGACGGCGAGACCGTTCACATGGCGGCCGGCGCCCCCGATTTCGCAGCCCACCAATCCGCTCGACGACCAGTTCTATCGCGCCTTCGACGTCCGGAACCCGTCAAAGCCCGTGGAGGTCAGCCGCTGGTGGATGCCGGGCACGCGCGTCGGCGATGCCGTCGCCCCACCCGTCCGTCATAAGCCGCCGCGCTACGACATGGGCTTCCGCGCCCACAACACCAACGTCTATCCGCAGCGACCCGACCGTTGCTATCTGGGCTATATCGACGGCGGCATGTTCATTCTCGACATCTCCGACCGGGCCAACCCGAAGCCGCTCTGCCGCTGGGATAATTCGCCGCCGTTCTCCGGCTTCACGCACACGGTGCTGCCGCTGTTCGAGCGCGAGCTGCTGGTCGTGACCGACGAGTCGGTCGTCGATGGCGCCCAGGACTGGCCGAAGCTCATCTGGATCCTCGACGGTCGTGAGGAGACAAACCCAGTGCCGATCGCCACCTGCCCCGTTGCGGACGTGGAAGACTACGCGCTGCGCGGCGGCCGGTTCGGCGCCCACAATATCCACGAGAACGTGCCGCGCCCCACCTCATGGCACTCCGACCGGATCATTCTGGGCACATTCTTTAACGGAGGCTTGCGCGCCTACGACATCGCCGATCCGTTTCGGCCGCAGGAAGTCGGCGCCTTTGTGCCGGCCGCACCTCGCGGTGCGCCCACCGGGGCCATCCAGCTCAATGACGTTTTCGTCGACGAGCGTCAGATCGTGTATGCCGTCGATCGGCATATCGGCGGTCTTTACATCCTGGAGATGGGTTTCTGATGATGGAGACCACTGAGCTGCGCGCGCAATTGCGATGCGGCACGGCCAATCTGTGACCACAGTTCATGAGCTCTATGAAAGAATGGCCATCGTGCGGGGGGAGTGCCAAACCCCTACATTGTCTCTCCGTCAGCCGAGCCCATTTCCGCAAGCCCTGCGCGTTTTTGTTGAGCTAACCTTTTCGGTGCCGAGCGAATAGCTTTGGGTATCGCCTCCTCATCTCGGCATCATTATTGTTCGTCTACGACCATGTCGGCATGCGCAAGCGCAAGGACGCCTCAACCCCCACCCTCTATCCCAACCAGTACTTCACCGACTTCGTCGGCGTGGCCTGCAATACGCGACGCTTCCATTGCTCGACCCCCCATATTCCGTAAGCACCCGGGGGCTTGTGCCTGCGCCGTCGCCGAGTATGGTGTGTTGAGATGCCGCAGCAATTGGACACCGCGCGGCTGACCCAGTCTGATCCGTCATTGCAAGCACGCTGCGGCGGGACCGCTTCATGGTGGGTTGCGACGCGACCAGGTAGCTTGAAATGTTCGGAAGGGAAGATTTTCGCATAGCACGCGAGGCTCACTACCAGCGGTTCCTTGGCCGGGTCGCGAACGTCGGGCACTCCATGTCCGTCGACCTTCTGCCAGTGCACGTTGACGTCTATCAGGTTGCCCCCACCACCACCCGACCCTGCTGGATTCTAATTACAGGAGGCATCAGCGATTTCCCGCAGCCTTCCCTTGAAGAGCCGCCGAGCAAAGGGGATCTCCCCGCTCGCTGAGCTGATAATGTATGCGCGGCAGCCCAAGGGCTGGATGCTTTCTGTTCTCAAGGGACTGGCGGAGATGCCGTCGAGAGACGGCACCTTCCTGCACTGGGGGCACACGGTGCCCAATGGGCAGCCGATGACCGACGAACCGTCGGAGCTCACCAGCTTCTTCTTCCTACCCCCGGTCTGTGAGGCACAAGAATTCGAGAACCTCACGCTTGGTGAGGACCGCGTCGATTTCCTGATGCTCGTTCCGATTACGAGAGGCCGAGCGCGCTTTCGCCGTCCGCCACGGCTCGGCAGCACTCGCAAAGATCATCGAAGACAGCGGCTTCGACTTCATCGTCGATGAAAAACGCAAGTCGCTGGTGTGATCAGCAGGGGCCTAGCCGCTGATCGCCGGGGGCGCCGCTGGACGTGCTGCTTATTTTGGTTGAGTATTTACGGTGCCCGGCGCACTGGTGCTCTGAAGAACCACGCGCTCTGGTTTAAACGCTCCGTGTGGACCACGCAAGTTGCGGGCGAGCGCCAGATCCTCCCGCACGAAGATGGCCCTAGTCGCGACAACCGGTTCACCAGCAACTCTCCGGATCCTCAAAATACAATTGACCAGAAACGGGAAAAACCGCCCGTTCTCGCAGCGGGGGCATTCGGAGTAGAGCGTTTCTTCGCTGGACCGCAGGAGAGGCTGGGCAAGGCTGCGGATCGTGCACCAGTCAGGCAGTTTCGCACCTTTAAGAAGAACGTCACCAACGAACACGCGGTCGGGGTCGATCAGGTCTGAAATTAGCTCCAGCCAAGTCGTCATGATGAGAATCAGAGAATAACCTTTGATGGCATTCAGCTCAACTCGCGGGATCGGTGGTTCAGCGATGTGCACGTCAATGCGTTTAGCAGCAGCATGTATGTGCAAACCACCGTTGCTAGGCGATTGGCATACCCACTCGGGCTTCGGCTCCCTTGCACCTCCAAACGAAACAGTAGGGTAGACGGCGAGGTAGGAGCCGGACCAACCCCACCGTCTTCACCAGGCTCTGGAGCCATGACAAGAAAGAGGCTCGCGTCCGTTTACCGAGCTGTTCGCAGCCCATTCTCCAGTCCTTGCTTCAGTGCCGTGCCAAACTCCCGGTCGAATTCTGACGATGTCCGCCGCAGGGCATCAATCGCTCTGTCACGGAGACCAGGGTTACGCCTGAAAGCCTCTTCCCAAGCCTGTGCCGATCCACGTCTTCCGCCGACCGGCAGGTTGATACCAGCGTTCCTCAGGTTGACTACAAGTCGTCGATGGAACTCCACATGCAGTGTACGGGTCAGATTTTCAAGTTGTTGCCTAAGCGGCCCGCCCATAAATTGCACGAATGGGTGGTGCCCCGCAAACTCAACCTGTGCCATTCGCGCCGACAATCCACGCCTGGCATTCATTTGGGTCGCCGTCTCGATCTCGATCGAGACTTGACGGCCTGCTCTGAAAATTCGCCCACCCGCCAGGGTGGCGATCGCAGCAGTTTCCAAGACGTCCCCGGCGATATCGCCCCTCGTGATGGGCCGCACCGTGTACCCCACGTCGAGTTCATCGCCAGGAGTGGCAAGCAATGGTTGGGCGATGCAAATCGGGCATGTTTCCCACGTTGGCCTATTCGGTACGATGACGGGGTCGGTCACCGGCTTGTCAAGAGCCCAACTCCTTATGGAATTCATTATGGACCTGAAAAAGCCAGGCGGTGGCGGATCCGCCAACTCCGGCTCACGACCATTTGGATCGCGCAGCATCGCCGGGTTGTTCCAGGTGTAGCCGTAGAGCGCCAGGTTGGGCGGCGTGTGGAGCCGCCAATGCCGCCGGGCGGCCCGTAGGTGTTCCCCCAGCGCCGGGTCCGCGCTCATCCACTTGGAGAAG
Organism: uncultured Alphaproteobacteria bacterium; assembly: GCA_963775835.1. GTDB lineage: Bacteria > Pseudomonadota > Alphaproteobacteria > Rhizobiales > Hyphomicrobiaceae > AWTP1-13. The sequence continues at coordinate 55,759 of CAVZKV010000022.1, forward strand.
CGCGGGTCGAGGTAGCGCGCACCGAAGTCGTAGAAGCCGGTCTCGGGGTCGAGCTCCTTGGCCGTGAACAGGTAGGGCACCGGCGCCGAGTTCGGCAGCTCGTTGACCCAGACTTCGCCGTAGGGGAAGTAGTGGATGTGCTCGGCGAGCTGCCCGTTCTCGTTGGTGACCATCGAGGTCGAACCGAGGTGGTCGGGGTGGAAGTACCAGTGCTGCCGGTCGGGCGCGGGTCTCGCCTTCTTTGACAGGAGGCGCGTGGCCCCAATGAAGACGTGCTTGAACTGGTTGCCGGCGCCACCGCCGAAGTCGGTGAAGTACTGGTTGGGGTAGAGAGTTGGGCTTGAGGCGTCCTTGCGCTTGCGTATCCCGGCATGGTCGTAGACGAACTCGGTCATGCCCTGGGCGTCGCAGGCAGGGCTTGGCGCCTGCTGCCCCTTGTTGACGCAGGAGAGGCGGTTCTCCTCGTCGAACAGGTACTGGGAGATATTGCCGGTGTCGCGCTTCTGGGTGCGGATGTGGTTGCCGTTGGCGTCGTGGGTGACGTCGAACGGACCAATGGCAGTGGCGCCGTGCGGGCGTGCATTGCCTGCGGCCGGGTAGGCATAAAGATAATCGTAGGTGGTGTGCGGCTGGACCGAGCTCTTGAACTCGTTGCGCTGGGTCTTTCTCGTGATGTTGTGGATGCTGTCGTAGGTCTGGGAGAAGGTGTAGGTGACGGCCGCGTCAGGCGTGGTGGTGTGTCGTCCGGTCGAGGAGGTGAGCCGATAGAGGTCGTCATAGGCGTAGGTCTTGAGCCAGGGTCCGCCGATGGCGTTGCCGAGGCCGGGGCCGGGGAAGGTTCCGGGGGGCAGCGCCCGGTTCTCGAGGCTGGTGAGATTGCCGACGAGATCGTAGGCGAACGCAAGGTCGTGGAAGCGGTAACCGATCCCCAAGGTGGCCTGCACGTTGGTGAGTCGGCGGGTGTGGGCGTCGTAGGCTGTAGGTGGTGCGTGTGCCGTTGCCGGTGTCGAGCAGCAAGTCGCTGGCCGAACTTGTCGTAGTCGATGCGCCCGGCGTAGACCTCGTTGATGGCGCTGTCATTGCCGCTGACGCTACGCAACAGTCCGCCCGAGTCGTAGCTGTAGGTGAGGAGCTCACCGTCGGGGTAGGTCATCCGCTGCAGGCGGTTCCAGGTGTCGAACTCGTAGCGGGTGACGTAGGTAGAGATCTGGCTGCCCTGCAGCGGGATGGCGCGCTGTTCGAAGGTGATCTCGCCCAGCGGGCCGTACTGGCGATCCTCGGTGCCGGCCGCATCGGTGATGCGGGTGATGCGGCCGACCCGGTTGCCGAGCTGGCCCAACAGTGACGCGGCGCCATAGGTGTAGGTGACGTTGTTGGCCGGGAAGACAGGGTAGCGGATCTCTTTGAGCCGGTTGAACTCGTAAGTGTAGGTGATGCGCTGGCCGATGGCCCTGAGGTTCGCCGTCTCCTTGGCGGTGAGGTTGTCGGCGAGGTCGTAGAGCGAAGGCGGTGCGCCCGGCGTCCGGGTTGTCGATCGCCGTGCGGCGGCCGAACAGGTCGTAGTCGATACGCGTGACGTTGTTGCGGTCGTCGGTGACGTTGACGATCTGCTTCAGCGGGTCATAGGCGTAGGAGGTGCGCTGAGGAACTGCGTACCGCCGTTGTTGAACTCGCTGACCGTCGAGATCAGCGACCGCACGTCGCGGAAGATCTCCTTTTTGATGTTGCGCGCGTCGGTGACGGTGGTGCGGAACTGGGTGCGCCCGACTCGGTCCGGCCCGAAGTCGTAGGTGGTGCGGGTGGTGGTGTTGTCTGGGATCGTCACCTGGGTGATGCGATCGAGTACGTCGAAGGTGCCCCGCGTCGGCGGCACCGTGTCGAAGGTTGGGTTGAAGGTGCCGGCCTGGCCCAGGGGCTCGGTGACGGGATGGCGTTGCTCGATGGTGCGCCCGAACGGGTCAAAGGTGACGCGGCCGGAGACCGTCATCACGTCGGTGGGCGTCGTGCCCGCGGCGGGGGAGACGGCGGCGTCCTTCTTGGTCTGCACGACCCGCTTCAAGCCGTCGGTGAACAGCGCCGTCTCGATGCGGTCGGTGGTCGAGCGGAAGGTGTCGATGTGGCGGGTGAGCGCCCACGGCACCGGGGCGAGCGGGTTATAGGCGAGGTCGATGGTGGTGCGTCCAGTGCCCTGCTCGTAGGGGCCGGTCACCGTGGCGAGCCGCCCGAACGGGTCGTAGGTGTTGGTGATGCTCTGGCCGTTCGGTCGGTGGTCCTGGTGATTTCGGCAAACTTGAAGTTATGGGTGGCGGTCGAGCGATAGAGGAACTGGTCGAGGATGCTTTCCACGTGCTCGCGTATTACCTGGTCGTAGGTGTAGTCGAGGATGGCGCGCTCGCCGTTGAGATTGGCCGGGCCGACCACACGCGTGAGCTTGCCATCCAGGTTGTAAGACATGTCTGGTGACGGCGGCCGAGCCATCGGCCAGGAACCGGCGCACCTGGGTGATGTCGCCGGTGGTGCAGTTAACCGTCGACTCGCGACGCCGGAGCTCGGTCCCGGCCGCGTCCGTCGCCCGCATGCGGTCGGCGGTACCGACGATGTAGTTGGCGCGGCAAGCCGGATCGTCGGCGGTGTAGTGGATGGTCGCGGTGACATCGTCCTGGGGGCCGGTGTCGCCGAGGTCGGTGTAAAGGATGACGTTGCCGAAGCCGTCGTAAGCGAAGGTCTCCGCGGTCTGCTTGCCCGGGCTGGGCTGGCCCTCGTAGAACAGCCGATCACTCCGCACCAGTTGCGGGAAGCGCGTGGCGGTGAAGTCCTCGAGGCCGGCGACGACCGTGCCGTTTGGCACCGTCACCACGTCGTAGGTGTGCGCCGTCTCCAGGAAGCGAGCGCCGGCCCCCGTCTCAGTGACCTGCCGCTCGAGCAGCGTCTTGGTGTAGAAGCTGTCGGTGCGCAAAGTCTGCACGATCGACCGGAAGATCGGCAGGGCGGTAGGCAGCGTGCTGCCGATGTTGGCGATGGTCACGCCGGTCGTGTCGCGGTGTTGCTCGCGGATCGTACGGAAGCCGTAGAAGGTGCGCTCGGCCCGGTCCCAGCGGCCATTCTCATAAGTGAAAGTCGCGATCTGGTAGTCGATCCCCTTGTACTCGCCACCGATGGTCGGCCCGTCGCGGAGCCCGTCGAACACGGTGCGCGAGGCCAGCACCCAGCGTCGCTGCGGGTGATCGGGCGTGTTGCCGGCGCGGACATAGTCGAGAGCAATGGTGGCGCCCAGCGGGCGGCGTGATGTTCTTCAAAAGGTTTGTGCGTCCGCGCTGGTTGAGATGGACGGTGACCGCCGAACCGTTGCTTGAGATGTGATCCGCATAGCCGTCGCCGTCGAAGTCGCGGAGCTGCGAGCGCGAGCCGCCGAAGCTGTCGCCGTCGTGGTGGCCGGGATTGATGATTAGGAAGGCCGGTTGGCCGAGGATCAGAAAGCTAAGCGGAATGACGATGGTGAAGTGCAGGCCGAGATTGCGGTGGACGCCGCTGCGACTCTGGATCGGTACCGGCAGGGCGCCGGTCCAGGTTTGCCCGGACAGGAAGCCCGCGCCGGTGTTGTGGAACACCTGGATAGTGTTGACCCCAGAGGAGATGTCGCTGTCCAACGTCTTGATGACAAGATCGGGCAGGCCATCGCCGTTGACGTCAATGAGGTCTTGTTCTGTCCCAGCCTGGTTCTTGGTTGAGGCGATCCCGCCACCGAAGGAATAGGCGGGTGTGGTGAAGCCGGCCTGGCCGTCAAAGCCGGTCGCGGCGGTTCGTTCCAGCCGCATGACGCCGGTGTAAGGCGTGGGACCGCTGGGCGCGCTCCAGGTCTCCTGCTGGCCGAAGCGGTACCCGAAGTTGAGCATAACGGTCAGCCCACCGCTCGCCGGTTGGACAAGATCCGGCAGGCCGTCGCCGTTTACGTCAATGAGGTCCCAATCCGCCGTGGTGGTGCCATGGCTGGCGGTAGTGCCGACGCCGATATTGTAGGGGGCCTGCTCGCTGAAAATGTTGAGGCCGAACTGAGCGGCCGTGGCGCGCAGCGCCGAGGTGGTCGCGCCGAGCGTGACGTTATCGCTTTCGACCGCGCTCTGGCGCACCTTGTCGGGGCTGCCGAGGCTGATGCGCCGGCTTCGAGCGCGCCGTTGGGCAGCGTCGCCTGCACGCTGCCGCCGCCGACCACGTCAGGATAGCCATCGCCGTTGAAGTCCAAGAAGTCGATGTCGGTGGCGCTGGTGCCGTTGGACATGCCAGCCCCGAAGCTCACGCCGATGAACGAGAACGAGCCGGTAATAGCGGTGTTGACGGAACTGCCGCTCTTGATGATGCCCGCCCGCCGCCAAAGCTCGTGCCGTCGGGCAGAACTCGAGCGGTGCGGGCGCCAAGCCGGCTTGCGCCCATAAGCCCGCCGGAGACGAAGGCATTGGCGTCGCGCGCCTGCCAGCGGTCGTCGGCCTGGAACGGCAGCATGCCCATGAAGTTGCGGAAGACCTGATCGTTTTCGCTGGTTGGCAGGCGCAGAAGGGTCTGGTCGATTGGCGTTGCCGGATCGGTGGGCGTATAGTCGCCGAACCACCAGTTGCGATAGCCGCCGCCGAACGCCTCCGTGTCGGGCGCGGCGAGGCGCACGTCGAAGGGTAGCTCCTCACCACCCGACGTCGTCGGCGCGCCGATGGTGAAGGCTGCCGAGCGTGCCGGAGTTGGTCGCCTCGGCGGTGAAGAACACCACCTGGCCAGCGGCGAGCGTGAGGATTGCGCTCAGCCGGTCAGGACCGAAGATGGCGCCGTTGACAATCTGGATCTGCTGCTTGGCGAGCAGGGCGCCGCCCGACTTGGCCGCGAGCGTGATGCGGCCGTTGAAGCCGGCCGGCGCCGACCCGGCTACGATTTGGGTGATCTCGAACGTGCCGCCAGGCGAGATCCAGGGCGCAAAGGGTGTGGTGGCCGAGATGGGATAGATCTGCGCCGCTGCCAACAGGTCGAGCGTGAGCAGGCGGGTGCCGTCGACAGGGTTGGTCGGCGCGGGGGCGCCGTCCACCGTCTCGTAGGCAAGCCGCGGTGTGAAGCGAATACCGGAGAGGTTGACGCGCGTATCCGTATCGATGCGGGCAAGAAGCATGTCGCCCTGCGTCAAGGTCAGCGGCGGCACGCTGATCGGCAGCGTGCCAGTTTCGGTCGGCGCGAAAACGCGCTCGAACACGGGCACGGGGTTGCCGTTGCGGGTGATGACGAAACGAACCTCGTCGCTGGTGATGAACGGCTTAATGATATTGCCCGTCAGCGCCACCGTGCCGTTCGCCGGCACCACGACAGGCAACGCCCTGCCGCCATAGGCGTAGTCGGCCGACGCCGTGGTGGCAAATACGGGCAAGCCGTTCTCGTCAAGCGTCGCGGGGTCGACGGCCGCGCCATTCACACTGCGATAGGTGATGATCGGGTCGAACGAGACCGTGTCGAAGGCGCCGTCATTGCGCGAGTTGACGCGGAAATAGAGCCGTTGGCCGGCGCTGATCTGTACGCCAGTCAAGCCGGTGATCGGCTTCGGCGTGAGGTCGGTCGGGTCCGCAATGGTGAGTGAGAAGATCTCCGTGTCCTCGAACTGGATGGCGGCGCGTACGCCGTCGGCCGCGGGATCGCCTCTCCGAACGAGGGCAATCTGGCCGGTGATGTCGATCGTACCGGTGAACGGAGCGACCCAGCGGCGCAGGCTGTCGACGAGCGGAAATGCCGCCTGGGCTCTGGCCTCCTGGTCGGGCGTGTTCGTGATGAGGCCGGCCGTATTGGTGGCGGCGCCGGTGCCGAGCGGCGTCGGGCTCCCGGGCGCAAAACTCGGGTTGCCGTTGGCGTCAAGCCGGTTGAACAGGACGGCGCCATTGTTGACGAGGTCGGGGAGGCCGTCACCATTCACATCGACGAAATAGAGCTGCTCGTTAATCCGGCCGAATGAGACATCCCCCAGTCCGACCGCCCCGAACCCAGCGTTGGCGACAAAGACCTCGCCGCCCGCCGTGAAGGTGGAGCCGGCGGACAGATTGATGGCGGATAGACTCGGGATCGATTGGGCCGGACCGAAGGACGGCGCTGTCGGCGTGCCGGTGTTCGGTTGCCAGAATACGCCGTCGCCAGTCACCAGAACCTGGTCAAGGCGACCGTCACCATTGAGGTCGAGCAGAATTTGCGACAGCTTGGAATCGTCGGAGTTGGCGCCGCCTTTGAAGCCGCCGGAAAGTTCCTTTCGGGCGCCGATAGCGATGCCGGTATAGAGATGGGTCTGGCCCGAGGCATTGGCCTCGCCGGAGAACGCGGTTCCGTTGACGCCGGAGACGAGGCCCGAACCGGCGGTGATGCCGCCGCCCGGCACGAGCACATCTCCGCCGAAGATGTTGATGGGCGGCGGATTGTTCGGATCGAACGAGCCGTTCCCCACCTCGTCGAAATAGTCGAACGTATGGGCGTGGAACTCGCGCACCGTTCTCGCCGAACTGCGTGATCTTGGTGAGCAGCGATTTGTCGAACTGACCGGTGCGGTAATCGAGCTGGTAGCGGCGAATCAGCGGATTGGCCTCCGTCAGCAGCGCACCTCAATGGTGGCAAGGCGGTCGGCCATCACGGTCTTGAAGCCCAAGCGCCCGTCGACGATCGGATCGGTCCGGCCGCTTGTGCGCGCGAACGTCACCTCATAGGGGCCTTCCTCCCCGCCGGCGCGGCCGGTGTAGTGGATCGAACGCGGGTAGATCTGGCGCGCCGGCTCCGGCCCGTTCTGGGTGAGGTTCACCACATCATAGCGGTAGCGGATGTTGTTGCCGTTGGTGTCGATGACCTCGCGCAACAGCCAGCGTCCGATGTTGCCGTTCGGGAGGGCCGGATCGGAGAGCACGGCCTCGCGGTCGACGCCAGAACCCGGCGCGCCGCCGTAGAAATAGCGCGTGCCTTGTTTGTCGGTGACCTCCCAGAAGTAGCTGCTCGGGCTGTTGCCATGGCGGAGGATCTTGAGGAACTGGCCTTCCACGCGCAGTGAAAAGGCCTTACAATCAGTACAATTACCCACCGTACCTGCTGTGCGCGCCACCAGATCGCCGCGATGCGCCACGGGAGCAAGCTGCTCGCCGTTGAACAAATAGGTCTCGGTCTCGAGCGGGCCACGGCTTGGGTCGATCTGGCCCATGTCGTAGCGCGGTACGCCCCAACGGGTGTCGATTTCAATGGAGGGGATCGCGAGGTCCCAACCCAGGCCGAGCCAACCGTTGTCGCGGGCGCTGTCGTACTGGATTGCGAGCTTTGGTTGGAGCCCGTTTCGGCCAGGCGGCATCTCGATCGGGTAGCTGAGGTGGGTGTCGCCAGTGGCATTGGCCTGCGGCGGCTCGATAAGGTTGATCTTGGCGCCGGGATCGGCGGCCTTCAGGTCGGCGATACGGGTCGGGCGTGAAATTCTCGACCTGCGGGTGGTCAGGCACCACCACCGTACCGGTGATGAAATCGGTGAAGTGATCGGTGCGCGCGGTGACGGTCTGATTGCGCCGGTCGATCGACACGCGTTTTAGCGGCGTCCAGCGCAGGGCCGCCGTATCGAACCACAGGATATTGACGCCGGCGTCGCTCTGACCGTCGGGCAAACTTGCCGGGTCGTAGGGCAAGGTGATGGTGATCGGGCTGGCAAAGCGCTGGCCGGGCGGTCCCATGCGATAGCCGGCACGTGGACCCGGTGTGGTGTTGATCAGACCCTGATCGACGGGTGCCATCGCTCCGGCTGCCAACGGCGTAATCGACAGCGAGGTGTCGCCGCTGAGCGCAGCGGCGGGAATATCGAGCACGGCGCCGTCATGGGCGACGCGATAGGCCATCCCCTCCTTCAAGTCCTGGCTGTGCGGTGCTGCCAATCCCCTGGGTTGCCGAGGGATCGCGCGCTCCGCAGCCGCCAGGTGCTGGCGGCTGCGGGCACTCGCACCTTCCGCGGCACCCGCTGCCTGCAGCGGCGGCAAGAGGCCAAATACGAGGGCAGTGATAAGCGAAATCGCCTGCCGAATCCGGCGTGGCCGCTCACGGGAGTGAGACAACACCCCGCGTCTCGGTGAGGGACCTGATCTTGGATCGATGGGATCGATCGAAAGAAATGCGTGGCCCTGCACTGATGCGCGACCTGTCGACATGGATGTCCCCCTCAGGGATGGTCAAACGATTAGGTAATTTCGCGCGCATTTGAATGCGGCGAAAAAAGTCATTCGCAAAAACAGCGCAATCTTTAGAACGATATTTCCCTCTGCCATAAACCTTAGTTTAAAAATAAGCGGGAATCAAACCGGGAATCGAACGGCGACGCCGTGCAATGACAACCCTTAATCAACACCTTAATGATCGCCGACAAAAATTTGATTCATCTCTTAGAATTGCCCGCGCTGTATCCCTGAATCGCGCATTTTGCAAAACCGTCATGATGGAAATCAGACAACTGAATATTGTGCGGCCGCACCGGCGCAATTCCTCTTTGATAAAAATGCTTTGCGGTTTGAGAACCGTGGCGGATTCCGTAGGCGCTCGGGCAGTAATCCTGAAAAAAATTGGCAACAATTAGCGGCGGATCAAAAAAACGTGATTCGGCCATTGGGACTACTCCGAATCCGGAATATATCCGCTCAAATGCCGGTATTTCAAAGCAAGGCAGGCAGACAGGGTTCGCGGCCCGCCGGACCGGAATCAACGGCTGCCGCGGCCGGTCCAGACAGGGTCCATTCTCGCAGCACAAAGCCGAGCGGGGCCGTGCGCACGGGCTCGATCACCGCCTCGCGGCCGAACCGGCCACCCCGCGCCAATGCAACCCGCACCGCCACCCGAAACGCTCGCCCTCGCGATGCGGCGCGAAACTCCGTCGGAATTTGCGTGCGCTCACGCGCACCCGGGGTGGGAGCAACCTCGGCATCCGGCAGCGCCGCCGCGATGGCGCGCAGCACCGGGGTGGCCTTGGTCGGGTCAATGCCGGGCTGCCGCGAATGAACGGTCGTCACTCTGCGCAGGCGGGCAAAGAGCGCCAGATCCATACCGAGCACCTGGTCGAGCTCGGTCACGCTTTCGAACGGTGCATTCTTTGGCCCGTGCCGGAGGCCGGCCGCGCGATAGGCGGCACTCTCGGCGCCGTTGGGGCTCGGCAGGTCGTCCGCATCGCGAAAATCGACAATGGCGGCGGCAAGTGCCGCCGCCTTGTCCGCGGCCAGGCCGTGACCGAGCAGGAGCCACTCGAAGAGACGCACGGAGGCCGTGTTGAGGTCGACCAGACCGCCGACATCCGTGACGGCGATTTCGACCGCGGCATCGTCATGGGAGCAGGTGTAGGGGTTGCCGTCCGCCGTTATGGTCTCGGGCGCCAGCGGGCGGCGGGTGCGGTCGCCCAGCCGGAGGGCAACGAGCCGTGCCAGGCCATCGGCCAGCGCCTCGGCTTCGGCATGCCGGGCAAGCTGCCCCGCGGCCCGCACGTCCAAGCGAACGGTGGTCAGCAACACGAGCGTGACCACGGTCAGCAACGCCAGCAGCCAGAGCACCGACACCAGAACGAAGCCGTCGGTGTGCCCAGGCCGATGACGCGCCGCCTCTGCGCGAAGTCCTCGCCCCCATGCGCCGGCGCACCGCATTCACCGCACGGCACGATCGATGTCGCGCTCCAACTTCGAGCGCCCCGTCTGACTGCGCGGGGCCTCGAGATTGAGGCGCGAGCGGTATTCCTCGGTGGCGCGCGCGGCCTCTTCGGTATCCCGCAGCGCGCGCGGCCGAATGATGATCAGGAGTTCGGTGCGATCGATACCGTCGGTCTTGGTGCGAAACGCCGATCCGAGCAGGGGAATGTCGCCAAGAAACGGCACTTGCGTCTTGTTGACGGAATCCCGTTCCTGAATCAGGCCGCCAAGCGCCACGGCTTCCCCATCCATCACGGTCACCGTGGTTTTGACGCGGCGCTGCTGGATGGTTGGGGAATCGATGCCGGAGCTGGTGGTGCGGGCAACGTTTGAGACCTCCTGCTCGATATCAAGAAGAACGCGGCCCGTATCGCTGACGCTGGGGGTGACTGAGAGGATCACGCCGGTGTCGCGCATCTGCACCGTGTTCACGACCGGCGCGTCGGGGTTGGTCACGGACTGCGCGGTCTGCGTAATGATCGGCACCTGATCGCCCACCTGCAGGACTGCAGTGCGCCCGTCCATGACCGTAAGTGTCGGTGCAGAAACAACATTTACCTTGGTGAGGCTCGCCACGGCATCGAGCACAACGTGCATGTTGTTCATGGACAGGAAGTAGGAGAAACCGGGGAACGTCGAGCTGACCAGCCCCGAGGCGGCATCGGTGAAGGTGAAATTGTTGTGCCGCTTTTCAAAGAACCACTTGAGCCCGAACTTCAGCTCATCGGTCAGCGTGACTTCCGCGATCGCCGCCTCGAGCATGACTTGGGTAGCGACCACATCCAGGCGGCGCAGGATGCGCAGGATGCGATCGTACTCCGGCGGCACGGTCTGGATCACAAGGGCATGCTTTTGCTCGTCGACGACGACCTTGCTGCCGCCGGCGCGAAAGGCCGCCCCGGTCTGGCCCGCCTCCGCGGGTGCTCGCGCTTGCGGCGAGGCAAGCATCCGAGACCCCCCTCCCCCGGTGGCCAATCCTGAGGGTCGGCCGCCGACGCTGGTCGGGATCACGCTCATGCGCGGATCGCGACCGGAGGGTGCGGAGGACACTGCTGTTGCCGGCTCGAAGCGCGGGGCCGTGCCGCCGGCGGGGGCCGTGGCCGGCGGCTGCTCGTCGGTGCTCAAAATCTTTTGCAAGAGGTTAGCGAGCTCCGCCGCGGGGCGGTTCTGCGCCTTATAGGTATAAATTTGCTCCTCTTTCTTTTCGGCCAGTCGCTCGAAGCGCTCGATCCAGGTGCGGGCGGTGTCGAGGTGGGCGGGTCGCGACGACATGACGAGCACGCTGTTCAAGCGTGCGTTGGGGAGGATGCGCACGACGCCCTTGAGCGGCCCTCCCTCCTTGTCGAGGCCGAACACGGTTTCGAGTTCTTTGGCAATGACTTCGGGCTCGGCTGTCTTGACCGGGTACAGCGCAAAGGACATGCCGCGCATCCAGTCGACATCGAACATGACGACCAATTTGTCGAGGTTGGCGAGTTCCCGGCCGGTGCCATTGACGACCAGGAGGTTGCGCTGGTCGTCGACGCGCAGAATGGCGCCCTGGCCGACCATCGGTTCGATCACGCGGCGCATTTCGGCGGCCGCGACGTGTTTCAATGAGACGATGCGGGTTGAGATCCCGGGACCCTGGGGATGCGGATCGAGGCTGACCGGTGCAATGCCTGCGGTCGCCAAGGGGACCAGTCGATAGTGGCCCTCGCCGCGCAGCAAGCCTACGCCATTGGCCTTGAGAACAGCCTCGAAAATATCAACCAATGCCGCCGGTTCGACCGGTGAGCTCGTCTGCACCGTCACAGTTCCCGTGACCTTGTCGCTCACCACATAGTTGGCCTTCAAGATATCGCCGAGGATGCTCTTGGCGGCCTGGGCGATCGGCGCGTTCAAGAGGTTGATTGTAACGCCATCGGATCCGCGGACGGTCTTGCCCGTAATGATTGGATCGCCGGCTTTACCGACGAATTGGCCGGTGCCACGGCTGACGAACTCCGGCTTTGTTGCCTCAGTATCGGCGCCGAGCGCAATGGGCCCGCTCTGCCACGCGGGGCTCGACGGTGCACGCCCCCGCCGCTCGCTTGCGTCTCCGGCAATAGGGCCGCTCGAAAACGGTCGAGCATTTTGAAGAAGATCAGGTGCCGAGCAGGCGGAAAAAACGCTGACCCCAACTACCGCAAATACGCGATTTTTCCTGATAATACGCAAAACACCACCTCCAAGCATGAAGGCGCTTTAAACGGCACTCGGTAAGCGGTGGTGTCAAGGAGTATCACTTCGATTGACTCTCGGAATACAAAGGCAGCGTTGCCGATCGGGCACTGTCATGGCGCAGCACGACGCGATTCTCCTCGATCGCGGTTATGGTCCAATCGGCAATTCTGTCGCCGATTTTGTGCCAAGCGGCCGGTTGCGGCGGAGTTTCGATCAACGCGCTTGCGGTTTCCGACTGCATCAAAACTCCAAGCAGCTTGATTTTGTCAGGCAGCACGACGGGTTTTGGAGGTGGTGGTGGCGGCGGTGGTGGCGGTGGCGGTTTCGGCGGCTCCAGTTTGATTTGTTTCGACTGCGGAAGCGGGAGGCGCCGGCTTTCGAAAAACAAGGGCCGGGCGAGGGATTGGGAAAATTCAGATAGGGCCGGTGGCACCGGATCGGCAATCTCCTGCAGTGGCCGCACGGATGCGGTCGTTGGTGTTGGTGCGTCGAGCACAATCGGTGTTTGCCACAGGCGGAGCCCGGTCAGCGTCGCCCAGCCGATGCCGATGACAATGCCAATCAAGGCTAGGATCTGAGCCAACAGCCGGATCATCGCGCTTTCCCGCCCACCGTTGGCACGGCCGTATCCGGCCACTTGGCGCCGTAGATGTCGATCTCGACGCTCATCGGTGCCACGCTGTCGGCGCCTTTGCCGCGATCGGCTCCGCTGCGTTCGTCCAGCCGCAGGGCGGCGCGCTCTATGAAAAGCAGCGGCGCGCTGGTCTCAATTGCATGCAGGATCTCTTGCACGCTTTTCATTTCGGCGCGAAATTGCAGGCGCAGTCCGAGATAGTCGAGCCCGTCTTTCGCCTTCGGCTGCAGGGCCTGGGCGCTATTGAGCTCGCCGGCGCGGGCGGCGATCAGGGAACTGAGGCGGGTCTGGAGTTCGGCGACGATGATGGGATCCTCGGCGCCGCCAAGGAAATCGCCGCGATAGCGCTCAAGGCTGGCCGGGCTCATTTCGGGGCGCGCTTGCCGCCCCTCGGCGGCGACCGACTTTAAGATCGAGAGCGCGCGAATGCCGTCGTTGATCGCCTGAATCATTGTCGTCATACCAGGTCTTGATGGGCGCGATAGCAAAGAGCCAAAACATCGCGAGCCCACCAACGAGAAGCGCGAGCGCCAGGGCCCGACTGGCGATCGACCGTGGCCGCAGCAGGCTCATCGACCCTCCCGCTTGCCGATGCCCATGGCACCGGCGGCCTCGATTTTCATGCGAATTTGAAAGCGTTCACTGGCGCGCGCCTCCTCGCGCACGACGGGGGAGCTCAGGGTCACGCCCGAGAGCAGGGGAGATTGGGCAAGGATGCCAACGAGCTCCGGGGCGTTGCGGGCGTAGCCGTCGATCCAGAGCGTGTCATTCTCAAGCCGCATGTCGGTCAGCCAGGCGCTATCGGGCAAGAGACGCGTGACACCCTCCCAAAGCGCAACCAGGCTCGGGCCGTTTGCTCGGCGCTGGCGGAGCTGACCAATGCGCTCGCGCAGGCGATCGAAGTCCCCTTGACGTTTGCGAACTGCCTGGGCCTCGGTCCTGGCGGCGCCGGTCTCGGTTGCCAACGCCGCCAAGGCCTGCTGCTGCCGATCAAGGGCGATGAAAACAGCAGCAAAAGCAACGCACAGGAACAGACCAAGCGCGATGCCGATGGCCCAATTCAAGCGATCCGCCACGGAAGGCGGCACCTCGCCGGGGGCCAAAAGGTTGACGCCCAGCGGGCGGCCATCGGGGTCGGCCACATCCACGGCCGCAATGGCGAGCCCCAATCCTCGCGCGTCCACCAGCAGCGGATCGATCAGCGCGCGCTTGGCAATCACGTGCGCGACTTCGAAATTTGCTTGCCCCGGGACGGGTGGCCTTGTGACCCGCCACGCCTGACGCACATCGTCCGACCCGAACGGTGTCGTGCGCTCAAGCTCAAGCGCCAGGATTTTGCCGATGCGATCGGCCGCTGCCGCGGGCAGCTCACGCTGTCTCATAAGACAGCGACTGGCCGGCAGCGCGATCTCGGTGCTGAGCAGCGGACCCCAGCGTCGCCGCTGCGCGGCGACCCAAGCGAGCGCCGAGGCGCGATCCTGCGCAGGCCGGAAATGCTCAACGCCGAATAAACCGCGGACTTGAATTGCCGCAACGTCACTGCCGTTTTCATGCATAAAAATCCGCAGCGCCACTGGATCGGCGCTGAAGGCGGCGCGCACGCGCGCGGGAACGAGATGGGTGAGTTCATCGCGCCACCAGAAAAGCGCGCGTCGCGCAGCCTCGCGCGCGCGCCGCAGCGCATCCATGATCTGTGGGCTCTCAACCATCTGCGGGTCGGCCATGCACTGGCACCCAAGAGCTCCGCTCGCCGCTTCGACGCTTACCGCGACGAGACAATCGAACCTAGCGCGCCGACGGACCTTAGCAAGAGTTGATTTGCGTCACGGCCACCTCGCACCCTAGGAGAGTGGAACCTATAGTGACGTCGTGATCCATGGTTTTGATTAAGGCGTACAATGCAGCGCGCCGCGAGCGACAACCCGCGCTTTGTGTACACCGACGCCCCTGCCGTTGACCCGCGCGATCCCACGACGGCGCGCCGGCTGCTCGATTTCCTGGGCGCGCGCGGCCTTCTCGACGCTGCGGCCATCGAACGCGCGGCGGGGGTACAGCACGAGACGCGCCAGAGGATCGATGTCGTCATCAGCGAATTGGGTCTGTTGCCGACGAGGGAATTTTTTTCGGTCCTCTCCGTCTACTTTGGGTATCCCATTCTGGCCGAGGCCGACTTGCCCGCCTTTCCTGTGCTGGAAAAGGAGCTGTCGGGCAACTTCTTGCGCCGCAACGGCCTGCTGCCGATTGAACTGGCAGGCGACGCCGTCATCGTTGCCACGACCGATCCCTTCAATAGCGACGCGCTCGCAGCCGTAGCCTATCTCGTCGACAGACCGGTCGCGCCGCGCCTGATCTCGGCGCAAAGCTTCGCGCTTGCCATGGAACGCCTTTATGAGCCGAACGCGAAGGTGGAGGAGGTGAATGGACACGCCGCCGGAGCCTTCGTCAGCGACGATGACGTCCAACGCTTGCGGGACGTGGCGAGCGAAGTGCCGGTGATCCGGCTTGTCAACCGACTGATGCGGGACGCCGTCCTGCAACGCGCCTCCGACATTCACATTGAGCCGGCCATCGATGCTGTGCGCGTGCGCTACCGCATCGATGGCGTGATGGCCGAGGTCGAGCGTCTAGCTCCGGAGATGCAGGCCGGGGTTGCGTCCCGCATTAAGATCCTGGCCAAACTCAATATTGCCGAGCGCCGGATGCCGCAGGATGGTCGCATCAAGATCGTCGTGGCGGGACGCGAGATCGACTTGCGGATTTCCACGAGCCCCGTCCTGCACGGGGAAAGCATTGTCATGCGCATCCTCGACCAGGAGCAGGTCGATCTTTCGTTTTCGGCGCTCGGCTTCGATGCGCACACCATCGAGATCCTCAATCGCCTTCTGACGCTTGCCCAACGGCATCATCCTGGTCAGCGGACCGACGGGGAGCGGCAAGACCACTACGCTCTATTCTGCCCTCAAGATTTTGAATTCGGTGGAGCGCAAGGTGTTCTCCATCGAGGACCCGGTCGAGTATCAGCTGGCCGGGGTCAATCAGATGCAGATCAAGCCGGCGATTGGGCTCGATTTCATCCACTGCTTGCGCTCCATCCTGCGCCAGGACCCCGATGTGATCATGATCGGCGAGATGCGCGACGTGGAGACCGCCAGTACGGCCATCCGCGCCTCGCTGACGGGGCATCTGGTGCTCTCGACCGTGCACACCAACAGTGCGGCGGCTTCGGTGACGCGGCTCCTCGACATGGGTGTCGAAGATTACCTTTTGGCCTCGAGCCTCTCCGCCGTGCTCGCCCAACGCCTCGTGCGGCGGCTCTGCGCCGATTGCGCCGCCCCGGCGGACGCGGACCGCGCCACGCTCGAGCGACTGCAGTCCGCCGCCCCAAAGGTCGATCCCGCTCCGGCACCCCGCCTGCGCCGGCCGGTCGGATGCGCCGCCTGCCGCCAGTCCGGCTTCCGTGGTCGCACCAGTATTGCCGAGACCCTCGTCATCGACGATGCCGTGCGGGCGCGCATCAAGACTGGCACGACGGATCGCGAGATCGAAACAGCGGCGCTGAGCAACGGCATGGAAACGCTCTACCAGAATGGGCTCCGCAAGGTCTTGGCCGGGGAAACGACCCTCGATGAGGTGCTGCGGGTGGCACGGAGCTGATATGGCGAGGTTCCAATACGCCGCCTACGATGCCGCAGGGCGGATAGAGCGGGGTGAGGTCGACTCTGCCTCGCGGGCCGACGCGCTCAGCGCGCTTGAGGCGCGAGGGCTGCTGCCCTTCGAGACCAGCGACGTTGCGCCGACGAGCGGGGGCCGCCCCCTCATCAGCTTGCGCCGGTCCAAGCGCTTGGGCCTCAAGGTGTGCGCCGACCTGACGCGCGAGCTCGCCGTTCTGCTGGCCGCCGACGTCCCGCTCGATGCAAGCCTGCGCCTGCTCGTGCACAAGACGCAGGACCGGCAGCTCGGGGCCCTGGCTGAGCGCCTGCTCGCCGGCGTCAATGCCGGACAACCACTG
This sequence comes from uncultured Alphaproteobacteria bacterium, assembly GCA_963775835.1. Classification (GTDB taxonomy): domain Bacteria; phylum Pseudomonadota; class Alphaproteobacteria; order Rhizobiales; family Hyphomicrobiaceae; genus AWTP1-13. The sequence goes on from CAVZKV010000022.1 coordinate 72,296, forward strand.
TCGGCGTCCCTAGCCGATCCTGAGCTGGAAGCCCCACCGCTGCTGGTCAATCTGCTGCGGGCCGGCGAGGCCCGCGGCAATCTCGCGCCAACGCTTGCCGATCTTGCGGCGTTTTTTGAGAGCCGAATGGAAACGCAGGGCAAGGTGCGCTCCGCCCTCGTTTATCCGGCCGTTCTCTGCGTTACAGCCCTGGGGGCGATCGGCATTATTATTACGGTGCTTGTGCCGGCCCTGTTGCCGCTGTTTGCCGACAGTGGGGCGAGCCCACCCCTCCTGTTGCGGCTGGGTCATGCCTTGGGGCAAGGCGTTGGCGCCTACGGCTACCTTTTGGCCGCCGGCCTGATCGCGGCCACCCTGGGCTTGCGCGGTTTTTTGCGCCGTCCCGCCGTGCGCAGGAGGCTCGATGAGGTCGCCTTGCGCCTACCTGGCATCCGCGGCCTCATCATGCGCACAAGCACGGCCTTGTTTGCGCGCACGCTCGGCACGCTCCTGCGCAACGGCGTCTCATTGCTGCCCGCGCTCGGCATCGCCGCAGCGGTCGTGCCCAATGGCGCCATTGCCGCCGCCGTCACCCGCGCGGCCGAGCGGGTGAAGGAGGGGCGGCGCCTGGCGGACGCGCTTGCCGAGACCGGCCAGTTCTCAGACTTTGCGCTCCGTTTTGTGGCGATCGGGGAAGAAGCAAGCAGGCTCGACCGCATGCTGCTGCATTTGGCCGAGCTCAGCGACAAGGAGGCCCAACGCAGCATCGACCGGGCCATGACGCTCATTTCACCGCTTCTCACCATCATGATTGGCGGGCTGATCGGCAGCCTGTTCGTGTCGGTCGTGCAGGCGCTCTTGAGCGTCAATCAATTGGCGCTGCAGTGAACGATTAAGGATCGAAGTGCAGGCGGCATCGATGCGGCAGGACCCCAGCAAAGCGCGCCGACACGCCGCCATCGCCGCCATCGCCGCTCCCGACGAGGGGACAACGCTGATCGAGGTGCTGATCGTCATGGCCATCCTGGCGCTGGTCGCAGCCGTGGCTTTACCCTCGGTACGGCTGCCGGATCGCGCCCACTCGCTGAGATCGATTGCCGCGGACATCGCGGGCAGGTTGCGCGCTGCGCGCGCGACAGCCTTATCGGAAAATCGCGAGGTGGCCTTTGCCTTTGACGCTGAGACGCGCGCCTATGCCGTCGAAGGGACGGGTCCGCCGCAGCCGCTGCCGCCAGCGATAGATATCTCAATCACAACGGCACGCGAGTTCGTGCGCGATGCGCAGGACGTCAAAGTGGTGTTCTTTGCCGACGGCACCTCATCCGGTGGCGCGATCAAGCTCACTGAGGCGCGCCAGTCGGTCACCATCACCATCGCCTGGTTGACGGCTGCCATCGAGATCTCCTGGGGGAGGCCATGAGGCGGCGGCCCGTGATACGGGATGAGGCCGGTTTCACGCTGGTCGAGGTCGTTGTCGCCTTTGCGGTCGTGGTCTTGGTGCTGGCGAGTATCTATCACGCGGTGGCCGGGGCCTATCGCGGGGAAGCGCGCGCCCAGGTCCGGGATCAGGCACTCGCGCAGGCGCGAGCCCACCTCGAGGTGATCGGCATCGAACAGCCCTTCGAGCTCGGCGAGACCACGGGCACCTACGTCACCGGTGTGGCATGGCGGCTGACAATCGCCCCCGTCGAGGCGCTGGCCTACAAAGGACAGGCCTTTCGCATTGTGCTTGAACCCCTTGATCATAGCGGCCATCCCTTGTTGCGGCTCGAGACCTTCAAACTGAGGCCGCGCCCGCAGGAGGAAAGGTAACGTGCGACAGCCAGGCGATGAGGCAGAGGCAGGCTTTACACTGCCGGAAATGTTGATCGCGCTTGCCCTGCTGGCGGTCATTGCGTCGCTCCTGGTCGAGGCAATCGCGAGCACGCGGCTGGCTCTCCAGGCCACCGACCGGCAAGTGAGCCACGGCGCAGTGCCGGCGGCGCAAGCCGTACTGCGACGGCTCATCGCCGAGGTCCGACCGGGACCGGACGCATCGCAACAGCTGGACCCGGAGCGGGCCTTCATCGGCGGACGCGACCGGGTGAGCTTCGTCTCAAGCTTTGTTGCCCAGGGCCAGTTCGGTGGCCTGTGGCGCTACGATCTGGCGCTCGACCCCAACGACGTTTCCGCGGCACCGGGCGCGCTTGTGATCGCCCAGCGTCTGCTGCGCCCGGCGCCGGCGAACACTCCGGGTGGACCGCCGCCGAGCACGCGCAGCGTACTCCTCAAGGGCGTGCAAGATGTACGCTTGCGTTACTTCGGCGTTCTCGAGGCGGACAGGGCTCCGCAATGGCACGACAGTTGGCAGCATCCAAGCCGTCTGCCCCTGCTCATCTCGGTAGACGTCCTCTTTGCCGAGAAGGATCAGCCCCATTGGACAACCATTGTGGTGTCCCCTTCGCTCGGCCCATCCGCTCTCTAGATGCGGTACTAGCGCGGTTGGCGTTCGATCTAGGCACCGCTCTAAGGCAATTTCGCGCCGTGACCGCTCGTTTACGAGCTGCAGGCAATCACCCGGCTACTTTGCCATCAACGCTGATGCGTGCTGTCCGTTTTTCGCACGGCCGCCACAACGACCGTCCATAGTGATTAGGCGGGCGCTGAGGGAGGAGCGCGGCATGACACCCCACGAGCGGCAAGCGCGGGCCGATTGGCTGGCGACACTTGGCGTACCTGCCTCCTTTCGCGACGCCATTATTGATGCCCCCAACAACCGATTGACATCGAGAGGCGGCACCGCGCTTGGTCTTGTTATGGTTGCGGTCGCCATCGGCGCCATGGTGGCCACCTTCCTGTGGCTCCAAGGTCATGTCCAGGCGCGCGCAGCTGACCTGGCGGCGCAAAGCGGGGCCACGCTAACACATGTTGATGTTGGCATAGGGCCGCTCATTCTATTGTTTGGCTTAATCGCCTTAATGGGTTGGATTGGCAGTGCGTTGGCCGCGCGTTGGCGAGTGAACGGATTTTTGAGCTCTGCGGCTGGAATGCTCAACTCCCCTCCCACCCAGGGCCTGACACGGCGGGTGACGCAGTGGATCTTGAGCGGCTCGGTTCGCTGGGCAGCGAGCAGGTTCACCACGGTCGACAATTTTCTGCGTGGAATGGCGGATCACCAGGCCCGCAGATGGGGAATTGCTGCGCTCGTGCTGTTGCCGCCTGCAGTTCTTCTGACCGCGCTAGAAACTAACAGCTTCTGGGTGGTGGGGCCCTCGGGCATCGTCGAGCATCGCATGTTTCCACCCTTCTCCAGCCGCCACTATGACTTTAGCGAAGCAAGGGCGCTCACCACCGGTTGCAACCATACCGATAAGAGCAATCGCCTGATCTATGAAATTCACGTCGCATCAGGCGAGCACTTCGACCTCGGCGACACGGAACCCTTCAGGGGCAACAAGATCGGGGCGGTCGAGGAGATCGACGCCAACGTCGACCCGAAAATCGCACACAGGCGGTGGTCACATTTGGAGCGCGATCCGGTCCATCCGGCCTGCCTCACCGCTTGGGCTCGACAGTTCGACCGGGATGGCCAGGGTCGCCTTGCCAAGCTGTTGCGCCTTACGGTTGACGAGGTGCGGGCCGGGTTTGTCCGCTAGCCTGGGGTTGGCGTGGCACGGAGGAGTGGAAGAGTTGTCGTCCGATCATGCCCGACAATAAAAGAGCAGGGGCGACGGCCTGAGAGGCGGGTCGATCGTCCCCGTTCCGGAGGAAAGTGATGCCCAATGACGCTTTCCCAACTTGTGGGCTTTTGGCTGGTGCCGTCACGCGTGCCAAGACACAAGAGTTGGAGTTAGGCAGCGCTCTGAAACAGGAGGTCTGGTCGCCTGGCGAGAGCGGGCAGGTTTGGTTGGTTTTCTGGTCCTGCCCGACGTCGGAATCGGCGACGAACCCAATGACGCGAGCCAAAAGGATCTAGGCTTAGGGCAGTTACGGTGTCGCAGCGATTTTTCCTCGCCCGCTGAGAAAGCGGCGCGACCATCGGCACCAGCATGGCGGAAACGATATGCGCTCGCGATAGTCGACCGCTCGGGATCCAGCTGCTGCCCATAGCCTGTCAATGCCGCAAGCGACTGGGTCGATGACTGAAATTGCGAGGCACCTGACCAGACACTTCGTCCACGCTCCGGGATCTCGTGCCTTGCGTCGCGACCGTGAGCGGCCGCCGGTATCGCGGGCCGCGGTCAGGCCGCACTTTAAGAGTTGACATGCGTGGATACGCGCTTCGATAGTTGATCAATAACAGCTAAGACATAAGAATTCGGGAGGAATTGATGCAGGTGTTCCGCCGCCTTGGCGTGCCTCCGCTTGCCGTTCTCGGCGTTCTCTCCCTGAGCGCACCCGGTTTAGCCCAGGAGCCCAAAGGCACGCTGATCTTCGCGGTTGAATTGCTCGCTGCCCAAACCCTGGACCCGATTCTCGAAGGACGTCCGGGCAACGCCGTCTACCAAGCCGCAATGTATGACAGCCTCGTGGGCTTCGATCTCGACAAGGGCGGGCTCGGCCCCGGCGTCGCCGAGCGCTGGGTCATGTCGGAGGACGGGCTGTCCTGGACCTTCCACCTGCGCCCCGGTCAGACCTTCCACAATGGCGATCCGCTGACCGCAGGCGACGTAAAGTTCAGCCTCGAGCGGCAGATGTCGCCGAAATCCTTGGCGTCGGCGGCCGGCTCGATGCGCCGCTCGATCAAGAGCATCGACGTCGTCGATGACCTGACGGTCCGCGTCAATACCAACGAGCCGCAGCTTGGGCTGCCCGCGGCTCTGAGCCGCGCCGTGGCGCCGGAAGGCGCGATTATGCCGAGGAAGTACCTCGAGACGGTCGGCGAGGAAGAGTTCCGCAAAAAGCCCATCGGCAGCGGCCCCTGGAAATTTGTTCGCAGCGTCCCTGGCGACAGGATCGAGTTCGAGGCTGTCAGCCAGGCGCATTGGCGTGGCCGCCCCCGCTTCAAGAGCCTGCACATCCTCCAGATCCCCGAGGAGAGCACGCGTGTCGCCATGGTGCGGACCGGCGAGGCCGCGATCGCCTCGATCAGCCCCGAGACCGTACTCGGCGCCGGACGCGGAGGGATCGAGGTGATGACCGTTCCCGGCACCATGCAGGCCGTGTTCCAGTTCTATGGCACATTTCGCCCCTCCGTGCAGAACGATCCGATCAGCAAGCCGCGCGTGCGGCAAGCCTTGTCGCTCGCCATCGATCGTCAGCAGGTGATCGAGCATGTGATGGCGGGCAAGGCGCAGATGCCGCGGCCGTTCGCGACATTCGGTTTTACCGAAAGCCTGAGCGTCGACCGCTGGAAGACGTGGTCCGAGCAGGCCTACCGTTACGATCCCGCCCTTGCCAAGAAGATCCTGGCGGAGGAGGGCTACCCAAACGGCTTCGAGCTGAAATTCGCCAACGTGGCGCTGCCCGGCACCCAGTTCATGATCAGCATCGGCACCGCCATCGCCGACATGTGGACCAAGATCGGCGTCAAAGTGACCATCAAACACTACGAGTGGGGCGCCTTCCCGCCGATGCAGATGGGCGAGCAGCCCAACTTGACGGGCTGGGCTTCGATGTTCCGAACGGCAGGCCGGCCGGATGCGCCCTGGCGGTACAATACGGCCTTCTCGCCGGACAGCACCGAGCGGATGCTTGGCGACAAGGAGAATTGCCCCGAGATCTGCAAGAAGTTCGTCGACCTCTACAAGGCCGTGATCAACGAGCGCGACCCTGGCAAACGCACGGCATTGAATGACGGCATGGTGGAGCTCATCGCCGAGCAATGGATCGCCGTGCCGATCATCGAAGGGATGGGCTACTACGCGATCAACAGCAAGAAGGTTGGCGAGTTTGCTGCCATCCCAGGCCGGCACGAGCTGGGCGATGTGTTCGAGCGCATTCCGCATCCCGACCAGAAGCCGTGGAAGAAGTGAGCGCGGCAGGGCGCGAGGCGGCGATCGGCCGGCCGGTGCAAATGTTCTGAGGATACCCGCTGATGGGCGGCTTCATCGCGCGTCGACTGTTGCAGGGCGTTGTGCTCCTCGTGCTGGTGGCGACCGTCGTGTTCTTTCTGGGGCGGCTCACGGGCAATCCGGTCGACCTGATGCTGCCGGAGGATGCGACCGGCGAGGACCGTGCGCGCCTGATCGAGGTGCTGGGCCTCGACGGCTCGGTTTTGACGCAATACCGCGCCTTCATCGGCAGCGCGCTCAAAGGCGATCTTGGCACGTCGCTGCGCATGCGCCAGCCGGCGGTTGACGTCTTCTTTTCCCGGCTGCCGAACACACTCGTGCTCATTCCCTGGGCGTTATTGCTTGCCATGCTGGTCGGCATTCCGCTCGGCGTTGTCGCGGCGCTCAACCGTGGCCGCTTCCTCGACCGAGCGTCGGGCACGATTGCGGTGCTCGGCATCGCCACGCCCAGCTTCTGGCTTGGCATCGTCCTGATCTTCATTTTCAGCGTCGAGCTGGGCTGGCTGCCGTCCGGCCGCATGGGCGGACCGGAGCATTACGTGCTGCCGGTGATCACGCTCGGCACCTTCCTGACCGCCGGCTTCATGCGCCTGACGCGGTCGAGCATGCTCGACGTGCTCGAAAGCGAATACGTCAAGCTGGCCCGCATCAAGGGCCTGAGCGAGTCTGTGGTCATCTGGAAGCATTGTCTGCGCAACGCCTTGATCCCGTTGCTCACGCTCTGGGGTGTGTTCGTCGGTAATCTCATTACCGGCGCGATCGTGACGGAGACGGTGTTCGCCTGGCCCGGCGTGGGGCGCCTCACCTACGAGGCGGTGATCTACCGGGATTTTCCTTTGCTGCAGGCCGTCATCATCCTGAAGGCAATCCTGATCCTCACCATCAACCTCGTGGTCGACATTCTCTATGCCTATGTCGATCCGCGCATAAGGCTCAGCTGAGTGACGAGAATGCGAAGGATGCCATGGCTCTCCGTCCTCGTCATCGCCACCATGCTGTGCATGGCGGTTTTGGCGCCGCTGCTGGCGCCTTACTCGCCCATCGACCAGACGCTACGCGACAAGCTGCTACCGCCCTTCTGGTTCGAGGGCGGTAGCAGCAAATACATCCTGGGCACGGACGCCTTCGGACGGGACATACTCAGCCGCCTGATCTACGGGGCTCGCGTTAGCCTCATCGTGGCGGCGCTGGCGTTGACGGTCGGCGGCGGCATTGGCCTGGTCATTGGCATTGTGGCCGGTTACCTGGGCGGCATCGTCGAAACAATCTTCATGCGCTTGGTTGATGCGGCCTTCACCTTTCCGGCGATCCTGTTTGCGCTCTTGCTGGCCGTGACGATGGGGCAGGGCCTGGGGACGCTGGTGATCGCCATCAGCCTGCTGCTCTGGGCTCCCTTTGCGCGGATCATCCGCGGCGAGGTGCTGGCTTTGAAACAGCGTGATTTCGTGGCACTCGCCAAGGTGCGAGGATGCTCTCAGTTGCGCATTATGCTGACCCACATCCTGCCAAACGTGCTCAACACCTTCATGGTTCTGGTCACTCTCAACATCGGCGTCGTCATCATCGCCGAGGCGGCGCTGAGCTTTCTGGGCGCGGGCATCCCGCCGCCGACGCCCACCTGGGGTCTGATGGTCTCGGAAGGTCGGGGCCGCATCGCGGAGGCATGGTGGGTCTCGCTGATACCTGGGCTGGCGATTACGGCGCTTGTGCTTTCCGTGAACCTGTTCGGCGACTGGTTGCGCGACCGGCTGGATCCGAGGTTGCGGCAGCAATGAGCAACGAGAACGTCCTGGAGGTGCGCGACCTCGTCACCTACTTTTTCCTGCGTCGGGGGGTGGTGAAGGCCGTCGATGGCGTAAGCTTCGACCTAAGACGCGGCGAGGTTCTGGGCCTCGTCGGCGAGTCGGGCTGCGGCAAGAGCCTGACCGCGCTGTCCATTATGCGTCTGTTGCCGAAAGGCAGCGCACGCACGCTGCGCGGCGAGGTTCGCCTCGGCGGAGAAAATATCCTGACCCGTTCCCCGCGCGAAATGCGCGAGATCCGGGGCCGGCGGATTTCGATGATCCTGCAGGACCCGCAGACCTCGCTCAATCCGGTCTTCTCGGTCGGCGAGCAATTGCGCGAGGCGATTTTCCGGCGCAGGCGTGGGAGCAAGGCAGAGGTCATGCAGGAGGCGGTGGGGGCGCTCCGCCGCGTCGAGATCGCGGCGCCCGATCAGCGTATCGGTCAGTTTCCGCACCAGATGAGCGGTGGCATGAAGCAGCGTGTCGTCGGCGCGATAGCAATCAGTGGCCAGCCGGAGGTGCTCATTGCCGATGAGCCAACCACCGCGCTCGACGTGACCATCCAGCTTCAGTACCTGAAACTGTTGAAGCGCTTGCAAGCGGAAACCGGGATGGCCATCCTCTTCATCACCCACGACTTCGGCGTGGTGGCCAGAATGTGCAACCGTGTAGCGGTAATGTACGCCGGCCGCATCGTGGAGTGCGGTCCCGTCGCGCAGATCTTCGAGCACCCGTCCCATCCCTATACGCAGGCGCTGATCGCCTCAGTTCCCGGGATGTCCGGAACGGTCGGAGGACGGCTCACGACCATCGACGGTCAGCCGCCGTCGCTCATGGATTTGCCGGCAGGGTGTCGGTTCGCGGCGCGTTGCGGGTATGTCCAAGCGCGCTGCCGCGACGCCTACCCTCCGACGGTCGGGGTTGGTGCCGAGCACACGGCCGATTGCTGGAGGCTTGGCAGTCAATGACCCCTGAACAGGCCAGCGCCGAACCGCTGCTTCGCGTCGAGAACGTCAGGAAGTACTATCCCTTCGCCAAGGGCGTTCTGCTTGCGCGCACGCTCGGCCAGATCAAGGCCGTGGACGGTGTCTCATTCAGCATTCGGCCCGGCGAAACGCTGGGGCTCGTCGGTGAGTTCGGGCTGCGGTAAAACGACAACGTCGCGTCTCATTCTCAATCTCGAAACGCCGACGGCGGGCGAGGTGCTGTTGGAGGGCCAGCCGATCCACAACCTCAAGGGCGAGGCGCTGACGGCGTTTCGCGGCAAGGTGCAGGCCGTGTTCCAGGATCCCTGGTCCTCGCTCAACCCGCGGATGACGGTCGGCCGCACCATTGCCGAAAGCCTGATCGTTGCCGGCTGGGAGAGGCCGAGGATCGCCGCGCGGGTGGAAGAGCTCTTGGACCAGGTGCGCCTGGAGCCGGCGCACGCGCAGCTTTATCCACACGAGTTCAGCGGCGGCCAGCGCCAGCGTATCGCGCTCGCCGCCGCGCTTGCCTCGCGACCGCGGCTGATCGTGCTCGATGAGCCCATCTCGGCGCTTGATGTGTCGATCCGGGCGCAAATGATGAACCTCCTGAAGGATATCCAGGCGCAAGACAACGTTGCCTACCTGCTCGTTGCGCATGACCTCGCAACCGTGCGCCACATGGCCGATCAGACGGTCGTGATGTATCTGGGCAAGGTCGTCGAGCATGCGCCCACCCATTTGCTGTTCGATGACGTGCGCCATCCCTACACGCAGGCCCTGTTCTCGGCGGTTCTGCTCGCCCGCCCGGATCAGCTGGAAGAGGAGGTCGTCCTGGCGGGCGAGATCCCGTCCCCGCTCACTCCGCCGCGCGGTTGCCGGTTCCATACGCGCTGCCCGCTCGCAATGCCGCGCTGCTCCAGCGCGGAGCCCCCGCTGCGAGAGATATCGCCTGGCCACCGCGTGGCATGCCATTTGTACGAGATCGGTAACAGTAGCGCTTTCGACGGCGGCTGCGCGAAGCGTGGTGACGAGCGGGTGAGCTAAATCCGGACCAATATCAAGAGGAAGCAGCATGGCCGAGTGGACTGAAACTTATCGTGGCGTCGTCAGCGCCTGGGAATGCGATATCGTGGAGCATTTCACCATCGCCTACTATTTCGAACGTTTTGCCGATGCGACACGGAATTTTTTTGAGCTTATCGGCGAGACCGAAACGCTTGGCTCAGTGGTCGGGGCTCGCCCATCGCGTCTCTACACGACCTTCACACAGGAGTTGCGCGCCGGCGCCGGCTTCCACATCTTGAGCGGGGTCGTTACCATCGACGACAGTTCGCTGCGGCTCGGTCATCAGGTCGTTTCTTCGGCAGGTGGAGAAGCAGTGTCGTGGGTCACGGAAACTCTCCTGCTTCCGGCCTCGGCGACGACGCAGTTGCGACGCCGGCTCGAGGCACGAACTGTCGCGTGGCCGGGACCCGAGGTGCGTGAGACCGTGGCTCTGGCGACAAGGCCCGGAGCACTCACCGCCCGCGACCGCGTGAAGCCGCGCGAGCTTGGCGAGAGCGGGACGATGGCGCTCGCCGCCCACGTCCATCGCTTTTCCGGGGCCGGCATGCAGTTCCTCTCCTCGATCGGCATGACCGGCGACTATATGCACCAGAACCGCCGCGGCTTCTCGACCTTGGCGCTGGACCTGAGACTGACGGGGGTCGCGAAAGTTGGCGACCGGATCGACGTCACGACGGCGATCGCTCACCTTGGTAACACCTCTCTTAGCTATGTCCATCACATGAGTGGTGCGGACGGTCGCGAGATCGCGTCTATGGTGCAGACCGGCGTGCAACTCGATCTCGACGCCCGGCGCCCGGCGGCCCTGCCACCGTCCATACGGGAAGCGGTCTCCGGGCTGTTATCGCTGACGTAAACGTACAGAGAACGGGGAGAAGCCATGACCAATCCCGACGGTCCGCTAAAAGGTGTGAAGGTCGTTGCTTGCTCGACCGCACAAGCAGGTACGGTGCCCTACATGTTGATGGCCGACCTCGGCGCCGAGGTCATCAAGATCGAGGTACCGGAGGGCGGCGATACCTCGCGTGTCGCTTCCGTACTACCGGAACATCCGAGCTCGTTCTTCGAGACCAACAACCGCGGCGTCAAGAGCGTCACGCTCAATCTCAAGGCCCCCGAGGGTCGGGAGATTCTGCGCAAGCTCGTCGCGCGCGCGGATATCTTCGGTCAGAACTTCCGGCCGGGCGCGGCGGAGAAGAACGGCTTTGGCTACGAGGAGCTGAAGAAGGTCAACCCGAAGCTCGTCTACATTTCGATCTCCGGCTATGGCCCGAAGGGACCGAACGCGCATTTGCCCGGAACGGACTCCATGGCGCAGGCGCTTGGCGGCATCGCCCAAGCCTATTCTGCGCCGGGCCAACCGATGCGCACCGGCATCGCCTCCGTTGCTGACGAGACGTGCGCCATCCTCGCTTTCGGCGGCGCGCTCGCGGCCTTGACCCATGCGCGCGCCACCGGCGTCGGCCAGAAGGTCGAACTATCGCTCCTTGGCAGCATCGTTCGCCTGCTCGGCTGGACGTTCACGACCACGTTGTGGCGCGGCACCGACCCGGTGACGGGTCAGGCCCGCGTCGCCGGCACGCGCGAGCGGCCGGCGATGTCGGCGAGCTTCAATGATTGTGACGGCAAGCCTATGGTGTTCCAGCTCGCCGGCGACCAATGGAAGGAGGCGATGGTCGGCCTCGGCTTTTACGCCGAAGTGGAGAAGGCGGGCTTTAGTCACCTGGGCGAGGCCATGGACTGTGCCGGCCGGCGGGCCGAGCTGCTGGCGTTGCTCGACCGTCTGTTCGCGACCAACACGCGGGACCACTGGGTGGCCAAGCTCAGGGCCGCCGATATCGTCTCGGCGCCAATCAACACCATGCTCGAGGCGGCCTCAGACCCCGATGTGCTCGCCAACGGCTACGTCACCGAGGTCGACTATCCCAAGCACGGCAAGCGCTTGAGGGTTCACGGCACGCCGTGGCAGTTCTCGGAAACACCGGCCAAGATCGGGATCGCGCCCGAGCTCGGCGAGCACAACGACGAGATCCTGACGAGCCTTGGCTACAGCAAGGCGGACATTCAGGGGCTTCGGGAGCGGAAGATCATTTGACGTCCTCAAGTCCTGGCAGGCGATACCTGTCTTGGGGGTCGAGCCAACCCTTGAAGTTGGGCTTGCGCTTCGCGGCGAAGGCGGCGCGCGATTCCATGAGGTCACCCTTGTCGCCGTGCTCATGCAACTTGGCAGCGAGCGCCCTGTGGCCCGGGGAAGGCTCCGGGCGCATCTGACGCATCATGTGCACGGTATTCACGCGCGAGGCCGGCGGCAGCGAGAGCAGGTGCTCGGCCATGGACAGCGCCGTCGGCATGAGCTCGTCCTGCGGCACAAGCCGGTTGAGGAAGCCGACCTGGTACAAGCGCTCGGCTGGGAAGCGGAAACCGAGTGCCATCTCCATGGCGATCGGGTAGGGCAGATTGGCAACGTGGCCATGATTGTAGCCGCCCAACAGCCAGCGTTTCGCCTCTGAAACCTCGAACACGGCTTCGGGCACGGCCACGCGCAGATCCGTGCGCTCGACCAGCATGAAGCCCCCGCCCATGGCAAAGCCGTTGACGGCAGCGATCACCGGCTTCTCCAGCGTGCCGTCCATGAAAGGATCCGCAATCGCCGGTCGCTTGCCGCCGGGTGTGCCGCTGGCGAGCAACTCCTTCATGTCCTCGCCGGCGCAGAAGCCACGTCCGGCGCCGGTGAAGATCGCAACCTCCAAGTCCTTGTCGTGCCGGAACTCGGTCCAGAGTTCAGCAAGGGCGGTGCGCATCTCGCCATTGAGGGCATTGAGCCGCTCCGGGCGGTTCATGCGAAGGACAAGGACCTGTCCGTGACGCTCGCTTTCGACGACTGCCATGCGACCATCTCCACTGGGTTTCGTGCGGCTGAGGCTACCGAAGCGAAGACTAGACCGGTCCGCCCGTCCACAAAAGGCGACAGGGTGGTCAGGGCGTCTTGTTGGTGGACCACGTAGGGCCTTGCACTCGCGCCTTTTTCACCGTCGACCTGACCCGCAACAAGCATCGGTTCGACGAGCATAAGGGGTGCCGCGGGGTCTCGACGCTGGCTTCCCACGATGATCGGCACGATCGCAGGCGGCATCAGCACTAACGCGAGCGCGGCGTCACTGAGACTTGTCGCCATAAGCAGGCCCCGCCATAAAACGGCGATGGCGCAGATGAGTGCAGTGACAATGCCGACCGCGACCAGCGCCGCATCGAGGTCTTGCGTCCGTGCGCCGCGTGTGGCGAGCGAATAGAGCGCAAAGCTGAGCGCGGCGCCAAAGGCTAGCGTGCGTGCGAGCCATCCGCCTTCCAGGCTCGCCCAATCGATCACACAAAAACGTAGCATCTGCCGGCTGGCCCTTTAGCCTAAGCTTTGCCCCGGTGGCTGCCCAGCGGTGGCAATTGGCCGGAACGGCGCAAAGGCGTTGCCGGTGCGTGGGAGCGCCGCGGCAAGTTCAGGACAGTGGCGCAAGATGATGCTGGTCATGCCATTGTTGGCGATCCAGTCGATTCCGAGCGGCGAGTAAACCTCGGGTCGGAAATCAACGGTCAGGAAGCGGTCGCTCTGCAGGCGTCGTGCCGCCATCAAAAGGAATATGCGAAAGGCGGTATCGCTAAAGCCGAAACCCGCCGGGGCGGGTTCCGCGTGCAGGCCGATCATGGTGTCGACCATATTAAGCTTGCCGTAGACGTCGCGCAGCTTGCGCCGCGTGATCGGGTTTGTGGACAGCTCTTCCCAATCACGCAGGCGCGGAAGCCGGAGCGCCGCTCGGAAATCGTTGTAGCGCGGCACACCGCGCCGGCGGTCGCGCACGATGTCGACCACCGACAGATCGATCAGCTCTCCGTTCAAGCGCTCGAATTTCTGCAGAGATCTCGGAAAGTTGTGCAGCGTGATCGCCCCGGGATGAGCGATCCCAAACGAATAGAGCACGTTGCTGAGCTCGAGCCGGCGCATTTCGCCATCCGTTGCGGGTCCTTGGATCTCGGTGAACGTGCGCGTCTCAAGATGCCGCCCGTCGCGATGGTCGAAGAACGCATAGTCGTCGGGAATCAGAGGGTGCATCCGATAGACGGCCACGAATTCTTCGGTCAGCGAGTAGGGCGCAGCATGATGATCGGGCCGGGTCTCGGGAATGCCCTTCAGCGCATGGGCGTCGAACAGCCAGATGCCCAGCTGCGTCAACCAATCCTTCGGCGCGCCGTACCAATTCGCGCGTAGCGCCGTATCGATCGTCTTGGTCGCCAGGATCGCCGGGGTCCACTCCACCGTGTGGATCTTGGCAATCAGTGCCGCGACGATCAGTCGTGCCGTCTGGTACACGCGCTCATCCGGCCAGGCGGGGTAGGCCGCCTGCAACTCCCTGCAGATGACGTTGTGCTCGCGCGCGAACAGGGTGTGCATGGCGCTGAGCCCCAGCCACCAGGCTTCGTTGAACCCCGTGACGTTGGTGCCGCTCAGATCGGTCGGCAGATAGCCATTATCGAGACGGAGCAAGGCACCCGCGCGCAGTTCTGCCGCCTTCTGGGCATCGGCGCCGTAAACTTCCGAGCCATCCCACCAGGGGGTGGCGATATTGGGAAAGACCGGACACCCGCCTGGCGCATGACCTATGATTTTGTTGCCGGCAATGCGCATGTCGGGCTCGGGGGGAAGATCCTTGTGATTGCGCCACGGCTCGGCACCCGGGCGCGGCAGGACAATATCCTTGCCCTTTTCGCCGAGGTCGAAGCGTGCGTGGTTGACCCAGTCGTGGACCTGGAACTGGATCCACGCGGCCGCCAACACATTGAGCGACTTCGCCGGGATGAAGGTATCGCGCGTCAAAAGTTCACGGCTGACGAGGATCGGATCGGGCTGATCGAATTTGTCCGGCTGGTAGACCGGCCGCATGTTCCGGCCGAACGCCGACCCGATAGACCCCATAGCGTGATTGGAGAGATCGTTGAAGGTGCCGTCATGGGTGCGCGCGGTTCGCACCGCTTCGGGGATAGGCGGCGGTGCAGGATAAGTCGTCGGCCCACCTGCATGCGGCTGGGTGTCGATCAGGTTTTTCTCGCGCAGCTCGCTGCGCAAGATGGCGAGATTGAGCAGGGCTAGGGACCGCGGCAAGCGATGCCACGGCACGAACCTGTTGAGCAGGGCGAAGCCAACCTTGGCGAAGCGGCCGGCGATCACGTTGCGCCGCGGCGGCTCCTCGCAAAACCGGTAGCCGAGGCGCTGCGCCGCGCTGGCTCGGTACGCCTCTTTCCGCGCCCGATTCATGTTGCCGAGTGGCCTGAACGCGTCGGTCGTGTACCAGGGATTGAATGAGAGCTGGTCTACCAGCCGCTCCATCGCCCGCCCCTCTGCGGCGTCGATGTCCTGCTGCGGCAGCGTCAACGTTGCCACTAAGATCGGTCGGGAGACCTTCTCCTTCCAGGCGGCGGCAAAGTTCTCGATGGGGGTAGACCACTCGCTGACGAAGGGCTGCAGGTAGAAATCAAACGCGATATCGCCGCGGCGAAGCCGCGCGGCAATCTCTTCGCGCAAATAGTCGGCATGCGAGGGCGGCTTGGGCGCCGCCGCGGCGTCGGCGGCCGGACGTAGCAGATAGCGCACGGGTCCGGCATCGCCCCAGAGGATCGGGCCGCGGCTCCAGTAGCTTTCCAGCGCCAGGCTGCGGACCCGTCGGCGCGTCGCCTTCAGGAGGTTGCCGATCGTGCGCAGAGCCCGGTGGGGGCCAAGGTGCAAGATGAGGCGCGGGACTAGAAGACGAGGGCTGCCGGCCAAAGCCTTGCTGAAGGCAACGAACTGGCGCGCATTGCGCACGTGGGCCGTCGGATAGTTCGCGACAAACAGATCTTGCGATTGCCGATCCGAAACCCGGACGCGGATGGCGGCGCCGCGCAGATCCCGCATGTCGTCGGGTCGACAGGTGCCGCTGGCGTTGGAGAAGCGGATCGTGACCGCGTACTCTTTGCCCGGCTGAAAATGCCCGACTCGAAACGGCTCGGGAATTTCGGGGACAACGCGAAGCCTGGCGTTGGCGACACCGAGGAGCATTTTCGCATGCGAGGCGCGCTCGATGCCACTCGACCCGGCTTTCTTCTTGTACTTCAGCTGAACCCGCAGAATGTCGCGCACATAGCCCGCAAATAGGCGCTGCTCAGCCTCAGGGCTGCCTCCCTCATACCTCTCCGACCACGCTTTTTTTGGCATCGTCCCCCCCGATACTTCGAAACACCTAAAAGAGGGCCCACTTCGAGGCGGCCTCCTCAGCGCTGTCAGCCCCGACAGGCGCTGCGGAGGGAGCACAACAAGGCTTTGGCATCTGTGCGATCGCCACCCTCCGGCTGATCCGTGAAAAAGGCAAATTCAGCCTGCAACACCTCGTGCGCCCGTGCTGGCTCGCCTTTGCCGGCAAGATGGGCGGCAAGATCACGCGCCGCGCGCAAGGCAAATCCGCGTTGGCCGCGCTGGTGGGCAAGCGCCAGCGCCTGCTCGAAGCACCGTTCAGCCGCCGCAGCATCATTGCTTGCCGCATTCGCGGCGGCAAGGCGCCCCTCGAGGCGAAGGCACTCGACCTCATACCAATAGTTGCCACCTCGGCGCGCTGAAATCGCGGGCCTGCGCGAGGCAGAGCTTGGCGTCCTGCAGGTTCGCGGCGCGGACGTGGGCCTCGGTCAGCCAACACAGATAGGTGGGCAGCCAGTAGATGAGCTGTGCCCTCTCCAGGAAACCGCGTTGCTTCTCCAGCGTGTCGATGCCTTGTTCCAGGCAGCCGGACTCGATCTCGGCCCAACCGAGAAATGTTTGGGCCACCGAGATCCAAAGCGGCAGCTCCCGTTTGATTGCGCCCGCGAGCGCCTGTCGCGCGAGGGTCTCCACCGTTCGGACGTCACGCTCCAGCGCGTGCAGCATGCAGACATAGGAAAAGGCGTAGCCGAGGGTGTGGGCGTGTCGCAATTGCCCTGCCAAGTCCAGTGCAGCCCGCCCGTGCAGAAGGGCTTCGTCGACCCGGCCCAGCGCCCAGTCGACGATGCACAGGTTCGACAGGGTCGTGACCTGCACGTCGGTGCCGTAGATGAGGGCCGTCGCGCGGTCGGTCGTTGCATCGTAGAGCTGGGTCGCCCGTTCAAGGTGCTTGCGCGCCCGCGCCGGCTCCCCGTCGTCGTGTTGGGACGTCCCGAACAGCCGATGACCGACCATGCGATCAGTCCTGGTTCCCTTCAGTTCGGCGATCGTCAGATAGTCTCGCGCCAACGCACCGGCCTCGCGCACGTTGCCTGCGGCACGCAGGTACGACCAGCGCGCGAACAGCGCCGGAAAGATGCGCGGATCGTCATCCAAGGCATGGCAAAGCTCGATGGCACGACGGCTGACGTCGGCGACCGCGGCGGCGGCAAATCCCTGCAGCGCGATGGTCGGCCCGATCAGCGCGATCTGTGCCGCCAGTTCCAGATTGTCGCGCTCGAGCCCGGCGGGCAACCTCTTGATCTCTTCCAGCGCGGCATCTAGTTGCGCGCGGGCCTCCAGATTTGCCGAGCGCTCGGCCGATTGCGCTGCCGCCTTGAGCAGCATCTTGACCGCGCGCGAGGTGCGCCCTGCTTCCGACAGGTGTTGCGCAAAGTAGGCTGGCTCTCGATTGGAAATCTCCGGCAGATGCAGTTCGATCGCATCGGCGACGCGAGCGTGCAGCTCCCGCCGCTGCCGTTTCAAGAGCGAATAGTAGGCGACGTCCCGCACCAGCGCGTGCTTGAACGTATAAGCCTTTTCGTCATCATCCTGCTCGAGCCTGATCAACCCGGACTCCAGCAGCCTGGCGAGAGCGGGTTGGAATGCGTTGCCGTGTTCGCTCGCAATCGCCGCCAGCAGTTGGTGTGAAAAGCTGCGCCCAATCACGGAGGCGAGCTGAGCGATCGCCTTGGCTTCGCCGAGCCGCTCGAGACGGAGCATCAAAGAGTCGTAGAGTGCCGATGGCACGCCGTGCCCGCCGTCGCCGACGCTTGTGCTGGTGCCCGGGTCGACCTGGCCGGTCTCGAGGGCCGCCGCCGCCAGCTCTTCCACGAACAGCGGTACGCCATCTGAACGCGCGATGATTTGCTCGAGCAGTCCGCTCGGCAGTTGCTTGTCGGCCACGACGCGGTCCGCGAGATTGCGGCAATCCTCGTCGGCGAGGCGTTGCAGCGGGATCCGCCGGATCATTGCCGAGCCGCTGTCAAGGGCGTTCGACCGGCTGGTGATCACGAGCAGGATTGGCGCATTGCCGATCCGGGCGGCAATGCGCTCGACGACCTCGGCGGTCGACGGATCGACCCAGTGAAAGTCTTCGACCAATATTAGGCCAGGACCACCATTGCCGGGCGTCGTCAGCAGTTGCACCAACGATTCGCGCGTCTTCAGGCGCAGCTCCTGTGCATCGGGAAGGGTCGCGGTGGCCGGGCGAGGGATCGGCAGGGCCAGCAATTGACCGATCAGCACGGGCGTCTCGGCGTCGCGCGCAGGCATCCTGGCGAGGAATTCGCACAGGCGCGCCGCATTGACCTCGGGGAACTCATCGGCGCGAATGCCGATCCAGTGCTCGAGCCTCCTGATGATCGGGTGGAGCGGCGCGTTCTGGTGCTGGGCCGAGGCCTGCAGCACCACGATGGAATCGTCACCGAGCCCGATCTTGTCGATGAGTTCCCCTGCCAGCCGCGATTTGCCGATGCCGGGTTCGCCGGTGATTTCCACGCTTTGGCCGCGTCCGGCTTTGACCTGCTCCCATGCCTGCAACAGCTCATCGATCTCAGCGCTCCGACCGACGAGGGGCGAGGCGTTGCGGCGGGCCTCGCCTTGGGCGACGTCGCCTTGCATCAGTTCGCCAAGGACCTGGAAGGCCTCCATCTTCCGTGACAGTCCCTTGAGCGTGCGGAGCCCAAGCGGTTGCAGTTGGAATTTCCCCCGCAGCAGGCGCCGGGTCTCGTTGCTGATGACAAGCGCGTTGGGACCTCCCGCCTCCAGCAACCGGAAGGCGATATTGGGCGTATCACCGACGATCTCCGTGGCGCGGTGGACGTGGCCCACCGCTGCCTTGCCGATGACGGCAAGTCCCGTGTGCACGCCGATGCGAACGCGAAGCGGTTCCTTGATGGTCGCCGTTGCGCGCTCGCTCAGCTCGGCGACCGCGCGCAGCAACACCAGACCGGCGCGTACCGCGGATTCGGCCTCGTTCTCCGATGCGAGGGGATATCCGAACTCGGAGCGAATGCCATCGCCAATGTAGTTGATGACGTTGCCACCGGCATCCTTGATGCATCGGGTACTGATCGCCTGGAACTCCAGCAGAATCTCGCTCAAGTCCTCGGGGTCGCAGCGCTCGGAGAGACCGGTTGAATCGACGATATCGCAAAACAGAACCGTGAGCTGGCGGCGTTCACTGGTTTTGCCGCGAAGGTCATCCATCGAACATTCCCGTCAATCGTTTGAACCCGTTTTTCTCGTTATGAGTTCAAAACGCGTTCTTGCGACTTTTCTCGGGGACATCCACCGAGAGAAAGTCGGCCAACCTTCGGCGATCAGCGATAGCCATCATAGTCCGGGCGTGGCCACCCTAGGCTGGCCGCGACGCCGTCACAAGCGCTCCCCATCGGCTTTGGTAACTCCCGATCCCCGGGGCCGCGCCGTCCCCGCGCGCGGCCGGCGCTCAGGACAAGAGGGCTGCAAAAAAAGGGTTCAGCATTCGACCTCCCGGGTCTTCTTGCCTGACCCACTTTGAGAACTCGTGCCAGCGCGCGCCGTAAGCGGCTTCGACATGCCGCCGCTCTACGAACGGGCTCTGGTTCAGCAGTGGGATACCGTTCCGTTTATAGGCAAACTCATTGAATTCCTTGAGAAATCTATCCCATGCCGGCTTGTCCGTATAGGCGTGGATAGGATCAATAGAAAAAATGTCACCGTCGTGCGTGTAGGACAGGATGGAGCTCGCGTCCTTCCGAATAAAGTACGACCCAAGCGCCATGTTGCAGCGAAAATCGTACTTTCTGAAATGCTGTTCAGTGAACACGAGATACTCGCGAAGCGCGCCCAGCCATTGAGCGCGTGGGAAGGCCCAGAAGGTGAATGCGTACTTCGCCGATGGCTTGGTTCGGCTGTAGTCGATCGTCTTGTCCGGATTGTAAAGCGTCGCCCCACCGGCCAGGCGCAGCGTCGAGAGGAGCAGCTTGCTGCCGGCGAACCAGGCATTGTGCGCTCCATTCCTGAGGGGCCTCGTTGGAATTCGGCGATCGATGAAGCGGCCGACCCTGGCCTCGGTGTGATTCCACAGCTTGCGACGCCCAGCCGCGAAGAGCGAGCTGAACGGTCCGACCCTGTCGATACGCTTGCGCGTTTGGAAGTGCGCCTTGCGGCCGACGGTCCAACAGATCAGCCCGCTAGAGGCATCGATGATTGCGTCCACTTCCCTCTCGGTCAGATCCTTGATCGGGCGAGGCAGGTAATTGAACTCGATCGCCTGCAGCGGCTTGATACGAAACGTCACCTCGTAGATGACCCCGCATAGGCCGTAACTGGAGCGCATCAGGCGAAGCAATTTGGGGTTGTCGGTCGCGGAGGCTTCTGCCAGATCGCCGGCAGGCGTTACCCATTTGATTTGCGTCACATACGAGCCGACCTGCCCGAGCTCGCCGCCATCCAAACCGTCCTTGGTATGGCAGCACGCTGCGGCGCCAAGCGTCATGTTGCCGATTTCGATGTTGGTCAGGAACTGCAGCTTGCGCGCACGGAGCGCGCGCGAGGCCTCGATAAACTGCAGGCCCGCCTCGGCCGTGAACGTCAGCTTTTCCTCATCAATCCGAACAATCCGCTTCATGGCGGACATGCTGATGATGGTTCCGTCCGACGACGCGCACGGCGTCAAGGAATGATAGCTGCCCATCGCCCGGACCGGACTCGGATAGCGGTCGGCATCTCTTAGAATGGATTGGATCTCAGCAACCGATCGCGGCGACACGAGCTGCGCAGGGGAGGCCGTGATGCCACCGTCGTAATTCCTGACCATATTTGTCATCTGTCCCCTCCCCTATGATCATCGGCGCGGATCTCGGACTGCGCCGGCATGATCTGCGTCGTTGCGTTGGCCCAACAGCCTTATCAGGCGCAGGTTAGGCACGCGGACTTGCAAACCTGCTTAGTCGCTCCATTTCATGCCGACCTTGGATGCGCCGACGCTCGAAGAGACCCACCAAGCCGAGGACACTTTCCATCTCCCCCAGCTCGAGTTTGCGGTAGGCGGCCCTCGGCGCCAGCCATAAAACGCCCTCGAGAACGCCGATGAAGTTCGCCGCAACCATCTCATCTTGCCCATCATACCCGCTCGCCTCGGCGCCGGGCAGCCGCAGTGCGTCATGGCGGTCGCATCAACGCGCAGCTCCGGTCTTAGAGGCAAAGAGATTTGGCCAACATGTTTGCCCGAACGCCCGCCGTAGCGATGTGCCGCAAATCACAACAGGCAGCGGGCGGGTGAGGCTGGCGCGATCCCTGCTCAGGAAATAAGGCGAGCCACTCCGGGAACGATGAAACGCTGCGTGCCGAGGTCTACCAGGCAAAGGAGTTCCACCGCACAAGCGGGACGATGGCTAAAAACCCTCAAAAAACCCAATGAAAATAAGGCTTTTTGTGAGCGTCCAGAGTTACGCCGGGTATGCCCTGCGGACCCGCTGCGTAACCTCGCGCCGGCGCGAGGCTTCGGCCGCGTATCGACGCACCGAAACACTTGCGCGTTCATCGGAATCTTGTCTGTGCGAATTGTCGTCGGCCGAGTAGACACGAATGCTGAGGATGGCCACCAAGAAAGATGCCACGCCCACCAGCAACGCCATCGCGGACGATCTACGGATGTTGCGGCTTGAAGAGGTTGCCGCGTGCATGGGTTGGTCGGTTCGCTCGCTTGAACGCCTCTGCGCCGACGGCTAGGGGCCCAAGATCACGAAGGTCAGCGCCACCGACGGGGTATCCGGGTGGATCATTTCCGCAAGTGGCTCAACAAGCACGAGGCTGCCGAGACGGCCTTATAACGAATCGGCCCGCTGCCGCCGTTAATTGCGGCCGAGATGGCTTGCGCCCGGGCATGGCGCTGGTAAAGGAAATTCGGGCCCGCTCTAGCCCCGTGAGGGCCTAAACGGCGGGCCAGGAACAACCAAGCACGGAGGTTTGGAAAACAGAACGCGCGGCCTGGGTTAGGGCCGCGCGTGGCGTGGTACTTTGGTCTCACGGTCGTGCAAATCCCGTCGCTGGGTGACCTTGAACCAAATGATGTGCTCGCCGTGATTGCGAGTTTGAATGCCACTGTGCTCGGCGGATGGCTGCTCGTCCAGACGTGGCGGCAGCTCCAGATTATCTGTCAACTGATTCAGGTTCGCAACCCACCTTCTCGTTTTCCTTGACCGTGTGGGCCGCCGCCTTGGCGACATCGGTGATGATCATGCCGGCGTAGGCTTTCTCCGCCCGCAACACCTCGAGGTGCCCAGTGATCGATCGTCGAGCAGGTCGCGCTGATATCAACGCGGACCCCTTGCGCACCCCGTCACGCATTCGGGTGTTTCGTAACCAAAGGGAGACAGCTGGCGCAGCGAGCGGCGACAAAAGAAATAGGCGCCGTCCTGGGTTGGACTGGCGCCCTTATGTTCAGCTCAATGCGAGATTTTGGGGTATGCGAGAGCTGACCGGCGCTACAACGGTTGCCAACTCGCTGTATTCCCGATTCTCGAAATGAGTTGTGCTGCGGTCTGTCGTTTTCGAAGCGCCAGGCGACAATGGAATTAAAAGCAGTTCGCAAACGAAAGATGGCCCCGCCAACACTCGCAATGTCCGCGAACCTGCGGTAACCCCCTTAAGTGCCGCGTCCCCTAGCTGAACTGTCAGGCGGTCGTCTGCAACCGCTTCTCAAAAGCGCAGTAGCAAGCACCGGCTGTCAGAGACAGAACACCGCAGCCCACAGACCGTTGCCAGCCGGATTACAACGCAACCGTCGATGACAATGATCGAGATGAAAGCTGAGCAACCAATAAAACATTGCGCTGTTAATTGGCATCGCTACCCTCCGTCCGCTCGGGAAGATCGGCATGGTGGGGCGGCAAAGATCCGCGCGATTACCTAATAGTTCCCTATCGATGCCCCAAACTGCTGTTATTGATTGGTACGGAAGTGTACAACGGACGTTTTGGCGAAGCTCTGTTATGAGAGCGATAGTCTATACGAAGAGCGACACCACGCCCACCGGAAGGCAGTCGGTGCGCGGGGTTGCGTCTCACTACGCTACGCGGGCGCCATTTGCTACCGCGTGTCTCATTTGGGACAAGCAGCGCTATCACGGATGTGGATGTTTTTCGTCAGGCGCAGGATGAGCGCGAGGTTCCGCAGCTCACAGCGCAGAGTGTCAGAAAGCCCCATCCTGCGAACATTGTAAAGAAACTGACGCATTATCCAACTCCATCTGATCGAAATCACATCCATGAACAGCAAGCCGCGCCAAGGCGCTCGTGGTAAACCCGCCAGCATCGCCATAGGTCGGAAATGACGGGCGTCGTATCGATCACGGTGCTAAGGAACGTGCGCATTCAATCCTCTGTATTTGGCGCAACGTTTTTTGCGAACGGGGATTTCGGCGACGCTGACTGCTGGCGACAGTCTGGATGGTGGCGCCGTGAAAGGACCCCGAGGCAAAACCCCAAAAAGCGCGCCATACAAGGAGCCTTCAAGAAAGACGATCATCGGCGAAGTTGCCCAAGAGATGTGCGGCCTAAACGGCCCCGCGGCGTCTGCTTAATGGGCAGGCAGCATCACGGAAACGGCAATGAGCCCGACCATTACGGAAGTGCACAGAATCCACAGCTGAAATTCGGAAAGCATTTTCGGTCCACACACCACTCAGGAACCACCGTGCTCAGCATGAGATGCGCGACGCGTTGCGCGTTGCTCGCTCAAGCAGATCAGGTCGCTTGCCATCTGCTCGATGTGGCGCAGCTGGCGGCGCTTACTCCATGCCGTGAACAGGACGGCTGGCCCGTCCTCGAACTTGGCTAGGTGCTGAGCCATGTCGATCTGCACCGTGCGCACCGTTGCCAGGTGCTCAGGCTCGATCGAGCCGGTCTGCTCCCACTGCTGCTGCCCCGACGCGACAATGCGCCAGGCCTCCCGGATCTTCAGTCGGTTCTTGAATCGCATTGGTACACCCCACACCACTCGCTGCTGCAATATCCCGTGGTAATTTCACTTGAGAAAACAGAGGGGCTGACGGCAACAGCCCCTCTGCCTTGGGAGGCAGTCCAAAAGAGAAATAAACCCAACCTGACCCCGCAGCACAGCAACCTGCGCACGAGGGTAAAATCGCAACGGTAGCTAGTAACCGCACCGCGTCAGATCGGCGTGTCGGAGGAGAGGCCTACACGCCGATTTCACTATAGCTCTGTGTCCCGCGGAATGATGTAGCCACCAGGCAACAGTTAGAAGAAAACTGACAAAGCGCCAATAAATAATATCAGCCGTTTGTCAGATACTTAAATTGGCAGACCTCCCCCTCAGACGTGTGCAGGCGACGCGTCATCGAAGGGATCGAGCTTCAAGGCCGCTCGAGTGCGGGCCGCGCGGTGCGATGTTGGCCGGCCCTAGCTCATTGGGTCAAAACGATATGTCCCGGGGTGGAAGCGCACCAATGCCGGGCGGCATAAGATGCTCGAGGGTCCGCGCAAACCCGAGCTGCCGGAAGCGCAGAAGACGCTAGCCAAGACGCGCGACGAGCTCGCCATGGTGCTGGAGCGCGTACGATCGCCAGGGCTGCGCCCGGGCATAGCCCCGCGAGCTGCGCAAGCACATCGCCATCCTGGGACGGGAAATCGCCGAATTGGAGCAGGACTAAAAGAAAAAGGCGCCACCGGGGGCGCCTAAGTCGAGCTCAGTGCGGGTGTAGGGTTCGCGCCGAGCTGATCACAACGACTGCGACCCCGATCAAATCCCGGAAGGTCCCGTTTTAGCCAGCAGGCCTGATTTGTGCGTTACTCTCACGGCATATATTGCCCGCTTCTCAATCGGAGCGTCTGCTTGCGTCTGATGCTCGGTTCTCTCAGCTAGAGTTCTAGTTATAGCTTTGCAGTTGGGAGCGTCGTTTGGGAGGACTACCACTCACGCGAAGCTTGTCAGGCGGTCCACTCGGTTGCGCCGGGGGCTGCGTGGCCGACCTTGCGGCGCGCCTGATCTGAGGCCTGAATCATGACCGCGAAGAGAATGAGGGCGCCGCCGAGGATCACGGCTGGGGTGGTCGTCTCGTTGAAGAAGAGATAAGTCCAGATGGGCGCCGCGATGGTCTCTGCCTGGGCCAGCATCACCAGGGTGACGCCGGGAACGACCCGTGATCCTCGGGCAAATAGGACAAGGCCGAGCGCTAGGATAACGCCACCATGCAGCAATGCGAGGGCGGCGTCGCCGAGGCTTGCAATGACGGGTAGGCCCAGCCACAGGAGGGCAGTGCCACAGACCAGCGCCGTGACGATGCCGACGGCGACCAGTGCCGCGTCGAGGTCTTGCGTCGGCGCGCCCCGGGTGGAGAGGGAATAGAGGGCGAAGGTGAACGCGGTGCCGAGCGCTAGGGCGCGTGCCAGCCATGGGCGTTCCCCTGTTGCCCCACTGAATTCACCTCCGTTGAGGCCGAGCCCGCTCATAAGGGCGACACCTCCCAGCGCGACGGCAATGGACAATATGCCAATCACACCGATGCGTTCACCGAGCAGCGGACGCACCAGGACCGCGGCCATCAACGGCGCCAGCGACATCAGGAAGAATACCTCCGCGGTGCTGCCGGCTTTGATGGCGGCCACGAAAAGGACTTGGCTCGCCACCAAGGCCAGCACCGAGATCCAGGCAAAACCGCCAAGACGCCTAATCTGCGCCAGCGGATTGGTCGTGTGACGCCAGGCGGCCAGGACTGAGAGGGAGCAGCCAAATCCGATCCCACGCCAGAACAAGTATTGCCACGCATCGCTGGCGGAGGCGGCGCGAAGGCAGAGGATGCCAAGGCTCAACACGAGCCCTCCTGCGACCACGAGGCCGCACCCAACCCAAAAACGAGGCAGCACAACGGTTGAATGGGGCATCGTCAGCCCTCAGCCGCGAACGCGCACAATCGTCGATCCGCTGAACGAAGGTCGTGTGGACAAAAGCGGAGGTTCGATAACCGCCGCACGTAGGGCTTAACGTGGTGGGTGGCGATCGAGCCCCACTCGCCTTTCTCGAGGTGTTGACAGTGCACAGACAAGGTCCACAGCACTTTAGAACCTTAGCATGGTTTGGAACAGCAGCACCGGGCGCTTTTCCATCGGATCGGTCGTCTTCACGTGCTCAGTATGGGGACCAAGTCCAGGAGATACTGGAGACGGCGAATAATCCCGGTCTATCGTTACCCACGACAAGAACGGGGAAGATCGCGTCTCGCCTATTTGACGGATTTCAGCGAAATTGGAAGGTGGTTGATCGCGCTCCCCACCGCGATTGTCAGGCGCGATTTCCCGTGAGGATCTTGGCTGCCTCCGAAACCCTGCAAAGAAAATATGCGGTCCGGGCGGTCATCGCTTCCGGACCGTTGATTGATTCAGTGCTTTGCGCGACTGGGCCAAGGCACACTACACAGTCAGGGAGCCGGCCGCAGATTGGAAGTCGGACATGTAATCGTGATCACCAACGTTGCCCCCGGCGTGTCGACAGCTTGGTCGATGTCCTGCTTCGACTTCAATGGTGAGGAGGACGTGCTGCTCTTGATCTCTGCGCTGGCCGTAACTGCGGCGGGATCAGGCGGAGCAAGATGAAAAGTAATTTGTTTTGACGCAGGTGTTCCGGCCGGCTTCTCGCGAGTGAGGCTGCGTTTAATTGCGTGCTCGAGCAGATCGAGGGAGGTAGGGTCCCAGTGCCTCGTTCCGGCGTCGATCAGAAACTGTGCCCTTTCATTATCACCGGGGAGCAGCGCTCCCGCGGAGTCCGCAAATCGGTCCACGAATTGGCCGAACTTGTATGGACGCTTGCCCGAAGCATCTCCCTCGCCCTTCGAGCCATGTTTCTCTTTAAACTTGTCCGCAAAGCCCCCTCTCTTGGTATCTGTAAAATAGTCGTTAAGCTTCACAACCAAATCTGACCAACCCGTGCCGCTCGTACCGCTAGCCATAATCCGCTCCGCTCCTGTCCACGAGACGCTCAGGGGCACCTATCATTATCGAAGTAGACCCCCCAAACGTCGATGAGATCGATATAGCATCCGCCAACGCCTATAGGGCCGGAGCCGCCGGCACTTCCTTGTTCGATCAAAACGAAGCCGTCACCATTCCAGTCCGCCCCCCAACTGTTTTTGCAGATCCAATATTTCTTCGGATGATTATAGCCTACGATTGCCACCACATGGCCGCCGACAATGGGTACGCGAGGCCGTTTGCTCGCGGCCAGAGGTTGGGCTTTCGCGGGTGCAGATGCCGTCGTATCGCAAACGGGCAAAATAGCCCCGGGAGCGTAGACGTGGGGGTTCGCCATGTCGGGGTGTGCGTCACTCCAGTTCTTCCCCCATGCGTAGAGGTCCTCGTACTGAACCATGACGGCCAATACGGGGCCTTTGGAGTGGATCCAGCACCGCATATTTTCTTGGGTGTCTGCCAAATTTTGGATTGGGTTTGGATTACCCTGAGCCAACAAGTTCTTGAAGCCCTTAATTTGCTTATAGGTCGCGGGAGACGAGCCCGCCTCCAGCAGCCCCGGCGCCGGCGATTGGCACCGCGCCAACGCGTATTTCGGCCACCAATGGGATGTTCCGCACCCGCCAGAACCGACGTCGTTTGGACCGCTTGAGGTCCGGAGAAATAACTCCATCGCGTCGAGCTTGGGGCTCGTAGGGGGGACGGAGGGGGTCCCCGATTGCGGGTTGAATTTGTTGAAGGTCCCTTCCACCGCAGCCGCGACAGCGAAAGCGGTACAGGCATTGCACGGAACGGGATCTTCCTGGTCTTTAACGGCGGTTATGTAGTTTTTACCCCCGTCATCGCGCAGATTGTACGTTTGTGGCGGGCCGGCGGACCAGACTGATTGAGGGAGCAATGCGCCCCCAGCCGCCGCCGTCGCGGTCTTGAGAAAACGCCGCCGGTGAAACCCAACTGCAGATTTCTTCTCGAAGAACTCCACCACCTTTTTGCCTCCCTTCGCTTGCCTGCGAGCCTTGGATCAAGGAGCGCTGATCTCCGGCTTACCAGGAGTTTGGCATTAGCTCTCAACAGGGTTGCCGCAACCGATATCGAGCAAAGACTAGAAAATCCGATCCTGACCCAGGCGTTCATCCCTGCTCGCGCTACGTTCGGAAAATCGAGGACTGGCGTTAGCTTCGATCATCCGATCACACCTTGCAAGAGGGCTCATCGGGAAACGCGCGACCGGCAGGAGGTTTGCGCATCTTCGATCAATGTCCTTCTCGCAGGCGACAGATGGGCCCGCCTTTTTTGTTGAAGCGATCGGCCTGCCGCACAGATCGTATGGGCGGTTTGAGGGGCAGTGACGAACAAGCGTTAGGGCAAGGCGCCATTCGTGAACCCACCTCAATCCTGTAGGACCATGGGCGTCGACGCCAGATGAAAACCGTCGAAGGCGGGCATCGGTGCCTTTCGCGCCGGCAGGGCTACGCTACGTGGTGCGCTCGGGGCGCCGCCATCGACGCGCAAGGTTGCCCCAGATATGAAGGCCGCCGCTTCGCTCAAGAGAAAGACGATGGCCGCGGCAACCTCGCTTTCGGTACCGAGGCGTCCGGCCGGAACATGATTCTTTAGGTTGCGAATTTTGTCCCGCATGTCCGGCGGATAGCGATCGAGGCCGGAGGAGGCGATCCAGCCCGGCGCGACGGCATTGACCCGCACATTGGAGCCCGACCACTCGAAGGCCGCGGTCTTAGTAAAGTTGACCATGCCGGCCCTGGCCGCCCCGGAATGCCCCATGAGGGGCGTGCCCAACCACACATCGGCGACAATATTGACGATCGCGCCGCCATGGCCGGCCATCCATTGCGTATAGGCCTCCCGGGCCATCAGAAAGCCACCCGTCAGATTGTTGCGCACGACCGCGTCCCAGCCCTTTAGCGTCATCTGGGCCAGGGGTGCTGCGAATTGGCCTCCCGCATTGTTGACAAGGCCATCGAGGCGGGCAAACCGCGCCAGCACGGCCGCGATCGTCTCCTTAACCTTGTTTTCCTCGCGGATGTCGCAAATCCAGCGGTCCGCCTCACCCCCGGCGGCCGTGATTTCCTCGCGCACGGCATCGAGCTTCTCGAGATTGCGACCGATGAGGGCCACTTTGGCGCCGAGGGACGCCAATTCATGGGCCGTGCAGCGGCCAATACCGCTGCCGCCGCCGGTGACGATCACGACTTGGTCGTTGAACAAACCAGGGCGGAAGACCGACGCATAGCTCATTGCCATCAAACCCTCCGCAATTTGCACTGATCTAGGGCTCGCCCCTTGAGGGCGACTTCCGATCCTGCGTAGTGGTGACCCTACACCTTGGGGCGACCGGGAAACTGAGCACAGTCGTAGGTAAGCTCCCAGACCGTCGATCAGAGCGAGCGCAACGGCTGCATTTGCCCTCAAAACTTTGTGTGGCCCGTGTTCTGCAGCACATCTGGACCCTGGGTTGGGTTTATACTGCGCGCGCCGATTTTACCTCGTCATCAAATAACTTTTTGGAGTCGATGCACGGATCACCCATTAGACTAGCCTATAGGCTGCACCCAACACCCAAACCCGGGTAACGCGGTATCGGCAAAAATGTCGGCACGACAGGGGACGCACTGCCCGCGCTGCGGATTGTCCAGTCCGACGGGCGCCAAATTTTGTAGCGAATGCGGCGCAGCCTTGGAGGTCCAAGGCACGGCCCAAGCTGCGAGCCAATCCTCGCGTAAGATCGCCACCGTCCTCTTCGCCGACATCAAGGGGTCGACCAAAGCCATCAGTGCCATCGACGCTGAGGCAGCCATGCTGCGCATCAGACCGATGATCAACGCCATGGCCGCGGCCGTCCGCGAACAGGGCGGCACCGTCATCGAGGTCAGAGGTGACGGCATCCTTTCGGGTTTTGGCGCCTTGGATAGCCTGGAATACCATCCCCTGGCGGCGTGCAGGGCCGCGCTTGTCATCCGGCAGGCCGCCAAGGGAGGGTCGTCGCCGGGCCTGCCGGTGCGCATCGGCATTCACACGGGCGAAGTCATCGTTACGCCCGGCGAAGCCGGCAATTCCCTGATGGGCGCCACGGTTCATTTGGCCAGCCGGCTCGAGGCGGCAGCCGAACCCAATACCATCCTAATCTCGGAAGATGTCTATCGTGCCGTCGCCGCCGCCGCCGAAGTACAACCCCGCGGCCGGTTCACATTCAAGGGATTCGACCACCCCGTCGAAACCTGGGAACTGCTCGATGTGGAGCACCGCTCGCGCTGGGGTGCGCGAGCCCTGTTGGGACTGACGCCATACTGTGGTCGCGCGCCGGAGCGTGCCCTCCTCAAGTCCTTCATCGAACAAGCCAAACAGGGCGCTGGCGGCGTCCTCAGCATCACCGGCGACCCGGGCGCGGGAAAGTCGCGCTTTATTCACGACGCGCTGACCTCAGGTCTGGTCGATGACTGCACGATTTGGTTCGCCGAAAGCGAGCTGCCGGCGCGACACTCGCCCTATGCCATCGCCCGCTCGATTGCGCGTGCCTGGCTCGGCCTCACGGACCACACCACGGCACAGGATGTCGAACGCCGGCTCTCGGCAATTCTGCAACAATTTGCCGAGACCATCCTCGACCACGCCCCCGCCCTCAAGGCGCTGCTCAACGTCAGTGTCGCCGACACGGAGTGGGCAAACTTCGACCTCATCGAGCGCAAACGTCGCCTGGCCGCCTGCTTTCTCGAAATTTCCCGGCTGCAGGCGCGTCACCGTCCGCTCTTTATTATTGTCGATGACGCGCAGTGGTGCGACCCGGAAACCCTGCAGCTCCTCGCCGAGGTCGCCTGCCACGTCCCCAACATGGCCGCGGGGCTGATCCTGCTCGAGCGTGCCGGCGGCGACGCCCCGCTGCTCGACCAATTCCCCAATGCCAGTGTTATTCACCTGCGCGAACTCAGTGCGCTTGAGACCCAGGACTTCTTGACCGTCTTGCTGGGGTCCGATCCATCGCTGATCCCGGTCAAAGCCAAGTTGACCGAATTGGCGGGAGGCTTGCCCTTCTTTCTGGAGGAGGCCGTCCGCTACCTCACCCGCACCGGCATTCTGGTGGGCGAAGCCGGCAAGTATGCCGTGGTGGCCGCCGCCGGAGCCCTCAATATCCCCGAAACCGTGGAGGCGCTGGTCTCCTCGCGCATCTCGAGCTTGCCCCCCGATCTCCGCTCTGTCCTGTCGGCGGCCTCCATTGTCGGGCGCACCGGGCCGCTGGCCTTGATTGCGCGGATCTGCGACAGCTCGGTTGCCGACGTGCAGCCCAAGTTTGAAAACTTGGAGCGGCAACACATCGTCGCCATTTCGGAACTCAAATCCGAGACGATCTTCGAGTTTCGGCACGACTTCTTCCGTCAGGTCGCCTACACCATGACCTTGAGCAGCGACCGGCGCGTCCTACACGCCAAGACCTTGCGCGCGGCCGAAGTCCTGTTCGACAACCGCATCTCCGATTGGATTGCCTTCCTCGCCTATCATGCGGCGCTGGCGAGCCTGCACGCCGATGCCGCCCGCTACTGTCGCATCGCCGCCGAACACGCGGTCCACGCCTCCTCCTACAGCGCGGCTTCCGAGTTTTGCGAGCAAGCGGTCAAACACCTGGATCAGCTGCCGCAAACGGTCGAAAACATTCAGGCCTCGATCGACGTGCGCTTGCTGTTGCGTGTTGCCGCCGGTGGCACCTCCGATTTTCAGAGCTGGCTCCACCACCTAACAAAATCGATCGAGCTCGCCGAGCAAATCGGCGACATGTCACGGCGCCTGCTGGCGCTCATTCACCGCACCTGGGCGCTCAACTTCTCGAGTTCGGCCGTCGATGCCGTGCGCGCCGGCGAAGCGGCGGTGGGGCTCGCCCAGGCCTTGCGCATCCCCTCGAGCGAGGCACTGGCCCGCTTTGCCCTGGGACAGGCCCACTACGTCAATGGCGGTTACCGGGATGCCATTGAAACTTTGACGCCCGCCTCGCAATGGCTGGCGCAAGGGCGGGAGATGGAGCGGTTGGGAACGACGGGAACGACCCTTGTCCTCACCCACATGATGCAAGCCAATTCTTTTGCCTCGATGGGGCACTTCCAGGCCGCCGAACGCGAGCTTTCCCGGCTAGAAGACCTCGCCAACCAGACGGGTCGCGCCTACGATCAAGTGGCGCTGTCCTACTGCCGGGGCATGGTTTTGGGCGGTCAGGCGAAGCTCGATCCCAGCATCAATGCGCTGGAACACGCCTACGAGCTCTGCCGCCGGCACGGTATCAACCTGTTTCTGCCGGTCATTTCGGCCGGACTCAGCGCCGCGTTGGTGACGGCGCGTAACATCCCGCGCGCCCGCGAGGTGGCCCTCGTTGGCGTCGAGGTGGCGGAGAGACTCGGCCACAACGTCGCCTGCACGGCCGCCACGGCCGCGCTTGCCGGCGTGCGTATCGCCGAAGGCAATCCACGCGAGGCCATTCGCCTCGCGAGCGAAGCGCGTTCGGCCGCCAACGCCTACGGCCATCGCGGCGTCGAGGTTGGCGCGACCCGCGTGCTGGCCCAGGCCTTCATGGCCGGCAATGCCGGCGACCTCGAGCGACCCTTATTCCTGTTGCGCGAGGCCATCGAGCTCGGGGAGACCATCGAGGCCATCCCGTCGGTTGCCAGCTGCGGGCTGCTCCTGGTCGCGACCTTGACCAAGAGCGGCCAGCGCGAGGAAGCGCTGAGATCGTGCAAGCATCTGATCGGCTTGACGGCGCAGCGGGACATGCCGGCGCAAACAACGCGCCTCAGGGGTCTCCTGGCCGAGTTGGGTGGCGACGCGGTCCCCGCCTAGTTACTGGCTGGCGGCCTCCGTCGGCGGGGCCTCCTCGAGGAACTGCTGCACGGTCCGGAACAACAAGACCCTATTCTTTTCCATCAGGATGGTGTGGGTTCCCTCGCTCAGGATGGCGAGCCGCTTCCAGGCCGCCTTGGTGAGCAATGGGAACAGCGTTTGGGCCATATAGGGCGGCGTATCCTTGTCCCATTCGCCGAGCACCAAGAGCGTGGGGGCCACCAGCTTTTCCGGGTCCCAATAGGGTTTGGGCGGCGTCGCGCCAAAGAATTCTTGACTGTCCTGGATCACGCCGTTGGGGGCCCTCAGCGTCTTGCCGCCGCCCTTGGGGTCGGTGGCAAAGGTGGCATCCGCCCAGGCCTCGAACCAGCCCGCCGGGATCAGGCTCGCCTTCTTGTCCTCTGGGACCCCGGTCAACCAGCGCGCCAAGGCCTGATCGCGGCTCACCGTGCGATAGGCGCCGAGCTTGCCCTGCACCTGCACGAGCGACGGCGTGGTGCGCAGCCAGGCCGGTGCGTAGAGCACGACGCGCTCGACCGTGTTGGGGCGCTCGGTGGCAAAGCTGGCGACGATGGTGGTGCCCCAGGACCAGCCGATCAAGGTCACTTTCTCTACGCCGCGCCGTTGCAAGATGTGATCGACGACGGCGCGCACCGCCTTGACGGCGTCGGTGCCGCGGGTCAGCGGCGCGTTGTCCTCGGCTGCGACCTCCATGGCGGGCGCGCGGGTCGAGCGACCATAGCTCGGCAGGTCGAGCGCATAGGCGTCAAAGCCGCGTTCCGCCACGTAGTCCATCCAGGATTTGCCACCCAGCGCCAAATCGAAGGCCGTGCCCGGGTAGGTTGCCCCGTGCACGAAGAGGACAATGCGATCGCTCTTGAAGCTCGCGACGCCGTCGGGGCGCTTGTTGCGGACAAAGATTTGCCCGTCGTCGAACGGCACGGCCAGATCTTCGCTGGCGATTTTTACCGTCTGCGCCAGCGCCGGAGAGATGAGGCCCGCCGCGATCACGAGCATCGCCGCCACCTTGAGCATGAGGTATCTCCCAAATCGTGCTTGTTTCTCCCACCTATCCTCGGCCTGCGCCATGCGGCGCCGTCAATGCCCGATCGGCGCCCCAACACGATTGCGTGCCGATGTCAGCACTCGCACTGGAGGCCTTTGGCTTCAGCGCGCTTCGGTGATGATCAGATTACCGAAGCGATCGACCACACCCACCTGTCCCTCAAGAATGAGCGTGGTGGCGTCGAGCTGGGTGATGATGGCAAGGCCCTCAAGGCGCGCGCCGGCACCGAGACGCTCACGGGCATAGATCGTCGCTTCTTTCGAGGAGCTTTCCAGGAACACGGTGCGCGTGCCCCGGCGGGCATCATCCAGGCCCGTGGCAGGCGGCAATTCGTTGAGGCGTGGCGTTGGAAAGACACCCTGGGCATCGACTCTCAGGGTAACAAACTCAACCGGCGTGTCCTCCTGGGCAAAGGTGTAGAGGCGCTCATGCAACCGGTGGAAGGCGGCAACGGTTGCCGCGGCGGCGACCTCGGTCACCTCGTGGCCGCCCCAGGGGACCGTGAGTTCGAAACCTTGGTGCTGGTAGCGCAGGCTGGCGTACCAAACAATGCGCCGCGCCGCGGCCGGAACCTCCTCCTGATCGAGCCAGGCGCGCGCTTCCCGATCGAGGTCTCGGAACACGCGGGCGACCTCGGCAGCGTCGAAGGCGCCGGCCTTCTGCAGGCATGTGCGGGTGAACTCCGCCTTGAGGCTCGACACCAAGAGCCCCAGCGCCGAGAGCACGCCCGGCGCTGGCGGCACCACGATGGTGGGAATGCCGAGCAAGCGGGCGAGTGCGCCGCCGTGCAGCGGCCCGGCCCCGCCGAAGGGCAAGAGCGAAAAGTCGCGCGGGTCGTGGCCACGCTCCACCGACACCACGCGAATGGCCCCCACCATATTGTTGTCGACAATGGCAAGGATCCCACGCGCTGCCGCTTCGATGCTAAGCCCCAGCGGCTCGGCGATCTTTTTGGCAATTGCCGAGCGCGCCGCGTCGACGTCGAGCGCAAAGCCGCCACCCAGGAGGTAGGGTGGCAGGTGCCCCAGTGCCAAATGCGCATCCGTCACCGTCGGTTCGCTGCCGCCGCGGCCATAGCACACCGGGCCCGGCTGCGCCCCCGCGCTCTCGGGTCCCACGACCATTGTGCCGCCCGCGGTCAGGCGGGCGATGGAGCCGCCGCCTGCGCCGATGGTCACGAGGTCGACCATGGGGAGGCCGACCGGCCAGCCGCCGATGCGGCCGTTGGTGGTGAGGCCCGGCTCGCCGCCGTGGATGAGGGAGATGTCCGCCGAGGTGCCGCCGATGTCGATGCCGATGAGGTTGGGATGGCCCGCGCCGGCGCCGACGTAGGCCGCACCCACGGCGCCCGCGGCGGGGCCCGACAGGGCCGTCTCGACGGGGGCACGGCGCACGGTGCGCGTGCTGGTGACGCCGCCGCTCGATTTCATCAAGAGAAGTGGTGCAGCGATCCCCTGATCGGTGACGCGCCGATCGAGCTGGGACACGTAGCTCGACACCACCGGCATGACGAAAGCGTTGAGGATGGTGGTCATGCTGCGCTCATATTCGCGGAAGGTGGGCAGCACGTCGCACGACAGCGAAACGAGGGCATCGGCGAGTTCCGCCCGCAGGATCTCGCCGACCCGGCGCTCGTGGCTCGCATTGGCGTAGCTGTGCAAGAGCACCACGGCGACGGCGGCGATCCCGCGCCCCTTCAGGGCGCGTGCCGCTGCGTGCACGGCGGCCTCGTCGAGGGGCTCGAGCTCGTTGCCGTCGGGTCCGAGCCGACCGCCGACTTCGAAGATCAACTCCGGTGGCACGGGACGTTTCGGCTTCACCCAGGCAAACAGGCTGGCGCGGCGCGGCACCTCCTGGCGGCCGATCTCGAGCACGTACTTGAAGCCTGCGCTCGTGATCAGCGCGGTCTTGGCCCCCTTGCCCTCGAGGATCAGGTTGGTCGCCACCGTCGTGCCGTGCAGGACGCGGCCGACGTCGGCGGCTCCGAGCTCGGATACCTTGAGCACCTCGGCAATACCGGCGCCGAAGCCGCGCGATGGATCATCGGGCGTGGAGGAGGTCTTGGCCGTCCACAGCCGTCCCGTTGCCGGGTCGAGCAGGGTGACGTCGGTGAAGGTCCCGCCGGTATCGACGCCGATCAGGCAACCGTCCCGTAGTTTGCTGAGATTGGACATCAGGCCAGCACGTCGTGGTAGCCGTGACGGTGGAAGAGCTTTGCCGCGGGGCGCCGCGCCCGACGTTTGGCGGTGGCGGCAGCATCGACGCTGGTGCCGGCGGCGTCGAGCACAACGCCATAGTGCTCCTCGGCACTAGCGCGGGAAACAAACCCATCGCGCACATCGGCGGCGACGCGGTCGGCCTCGCGGTCGAAGGGGTGGCCCCAGCCGCCGCCACCCCCGGTTTCGACGCGCACGATATCCCCGCAGCTGACCATATTGCCGTCGCTCAGGGGTTTGAGGATGCGCTCCTCTCTTCGTCCGGGATTGACGATGCAGCGCCCGGTACCCGCCGCGTGCCCGCCGGCGACGCCCCAGGGTGGGTGGGTGACGCTGTCGATGCGCATGGACACCATGGCCTCCGGCGCCAGCACCTCGATTTCGCGGATCAGACCGCAGCCGCCGCGCCAGCGCCCGGGGCCGCCGGTGTCGGGATTGATGGCGTAGCGATTGACACGCACGGGGAAGACCGAATCTAAAAATTCGGACGGGAAATTCTCCTGCGCCACCAGGTAGACGGCATCGTTGCCATCGGCGTGGGGACGCGCGCCGTAGCCGACGCCAAGGCCGTCCGACAATAAAAAGAGCTCCCCTTGCGCATCGCGCCCGCGCAGGTACCAGATCACGTAGGCGCTGTGCGAGGCCACCGCTTCGCCGCCGGTGGCGACATTGAGAAGTCCGAGGCAGGCCGCCATGTTGCGCATCATGGTAACCCCGCGCATGCCCAAGGGCGCCGGGAAGGTCGGTTGCAGGATCGAGCCCGGCCGTACCACGACCTCGTCCAGCGCCCGCTCGACGCCGGCGTTGAGCAGCGTTTGCGAGCCGCCCAGCAAATAGGAACCGAAGATCATCGCCGGCACCGGCGGGCTCATCAGAAAGTTGACCGGCCCCGGCACTTGGTCGTCGCTTTGGCTGGTGTCGAGGCGGATGCGATCCGACGCAACCTCGAGCGCATAGCGCAGCTTGATGGGGCCGTGCCCCTGACCATCGCTGTCGATGGTATCGGTAAAGGCGTGCCGACCCTCCGGCAGCAGGGCCTTTAGTTTTTGCCGCAGCAGGGTCGCGGTCTCGTCCAGCAGCTGCGCGAAGGCGCTCGCCGTCTTGGCGCGACCGAAGCGGGCGAAGAGTTCGCTCAGGCGGCGGTCGCCCAGCCGGATCGCCGCCATGGAGGCGCGCGTGTCGCCCTTGACCATCTCGGGAAAGCGCGAGTTGCGGAAAAAAACCCGCAACAGCTCCTCGTGCACGACGCCCTCGCGCGCCACCCGCACCGGCGGCACGATGATCCCCTCTTGAAAGATTTCGGTACAATCGGGCGACAGCGAGCCCGGGCGCATGCCGCCGATATCGTTAAAGTGCGCCCAGGACTGGGCGAAGGCGGCGAGTTCGCCGTCGGCAAACACGGGGGCGACGAACACCTGATCCGGCGAATGCGACACGGCCCCCTTTGAGGCGTAGCAGTCGTTGAACCAGTAGATGTCGCCGGGTCGCATACTGGCGAGTGGATAGTGCTCGGCAATGGGTCCCACGACGTCGCCAAATACGGGCAAGTTCGAGCCGGCGATCAGCCGTCCCTCGGCATCGTAGAGGGCCGCATAGAAGTCCTTTTTCTCGCGGATGAAGGGCGACATGGCCGTGCGCTCGATCACGGCCTCCATCTCGCTCTGGATGGCGATCAGCGCGCCGCGCACGATCTCGAGCGTGATCGGATCGCAAACGCTTTTGGCAGCCCCTGCCTGATCCTGCGCCATTGCCTGCTCTCGCTGTCCCCGCTCGTGACACGCCCTTCAGTTTGCCGCAAGATACCACCCTTGAGGTTCCAATTGCGAATAGCGAACTCTTTAAGAGAGGTGACGAGGGACAAGATGTCGGAAGAAAAAGTCGTCAGCGCCGTATCGGCTGCCAACGTCAAGGCCCACGTCGAACACATCACCACCGAGATCCCCTCGCGTCTGGCGGGCTCCGCCAACGGCAAGCGCATGGCCGAGTACAGCGCCGCGGCGCTGACAAGGGACGGGGTGTCGGCGACGGTCTTCGAGATGCCCGGGCTCGTCAGTTTTCCCGAACAGGGCGAATTGAGAGTGCTGGCCCCGGTCGAGCTCGTGATCGAGGCCAATACCTTGGGTCATAGCCTGCCGACCTTGCCCGATGGGCTTGCCGGCGAGCTGATGGACGTGGCCTCGGGCGCCTTTGGCGAATACGCGGGCCGCGACGCCACCGGCAAGATCACGCTGTCCGAGCTCTCCTATCATCCGGCGCGCCACGAAAAGCAGCGCATCTCCGCCCTCATGGGCGCCACCGGGTGCGTGATGATGAACTGGGGCCACCCAGAGAACACGGCGGTGCCCTTCGGCTCGGTCAAGCCCGTGTGGGGCAATCCGACGCCCGAGACCCTGCAGTCGGAAATGGCGCGGCTGCCCTGTGTCGGCATCGCCCGCACCGCCGGCCTCAAACTGCGCCAGATGCTGAAAGAGGGTCCGGTCCGCATCTCGATGCGCGCCAATGTCGAGAACGGCTGGCGCCCCGTGCAGATCACCGTCGGTGAGATCAAGGGCCGCAGCCGACGATTTCGTCGTGGTCGGCGGCCACCAGGACTCCTGGCCGGGGCCGCAGGCGACCGACAATGCCGCCGGCAATGCCTGTATCCTCGAACTCGCGCGGGTGTTCAACCAGCATCGCGACAAGCTGCGCCGCGGCCTCATTGCCGGGTTCTGGACCGGGCATGAGACGGGCACCATGATCGGTTCGTCTTGGTTCGTCGATCGGAATTGGGATCGCCTGCGCGAGCACGCGGTCGCTTACCTGCAGATCGATCAGCCGGCCTGCGCCGGCACCTCGCGCTGGAGTGCGGCCTCCAACGTCGAGCTCAAGCGCTTCCACCAGGGCGTGGAACGGCGCTTGCTCGGCAACCGCCCCTTCGCCTGGCGCCGGGCGGTGAAAAACGGCGATGCCTCCTTCTTCGGTTTGGGCGTGCCGATGCTGGCGGCGCAGGGTGCCTTCACCGAGGAGGAGCTGAAGAAAACCGCGCTCGCCAATCTGGGCTGGTGGCACCACAGCATCGAGAACACCATCGACAAGCTCGATTTCGAGTTCATGGCCGATCATCTGCGCCTCTATGCCGCCTATCTCTGGGACTTGTGCACGGCCGTGGTGCTGCCCTTCGAGTACGTGAGCGTTGCCGACGCCTTTATCGAGCGCCTCGAAGAGCTCAAGGCCGGCGCCGACGGCATTGGTCTTGCCGGCGCCGTCGACGGCGCCCGGGCCTTCAAGGCGTCCGCCGAAAAGCTCGAGGCCGCTGCACAAACCTGGCGCCAGCGTTATGCCGCCGCGGAGAGCACGGACGAGGCCGCCGCCGATCGCCTCAATGCCTGTATGAAGCGCCTGTCGCGGGCCCTGGTGCCGCTCGCCAGCACCTCCAAGGGGACCTACGGCCACGATCCCTATGGCTACACGCCGCAGGGCAGCATGATCCCGACGCTCTACGATGTGCCCCGCTACGCCAAACTCGGGGATGGCGAGGAGCGCTGGATGCTGGAGACGCAGTTGGTGCGGGACCGCAACCGCATCGCCGATGCTCTCATAGACTGTCGCCGCCTGATCGAGGGCACGTTGCGCGAGCTTAATTGAAACGACGGGGCAGCCCCCATGCGCATTCTCTATCAGCTGACGAGCCCGATGCACAAAACCGTCGGCAGCGCCGAGGTGGCGCGCCGGCAAGGCGTGCTGCAGGGGAACGCCGCGGCCGGCACGGAGGTGATCGCGGAGCCCACGGCTACAGGGCCTGCGGCAATCGAAAGTGCCCACGACGCCGGCCTGGTGGTGCCCGAATTGATCCGCCTGGCACCGTTGGCGCAAAGCGCGGGTTTGAGGCCCTGATCATCGGCTGCTACAGCGATCCCGGCCTCGACGCCTTGCGCGAGCTCCTCACCATTCCCGTGATCGGCCCCGGCGCGGCCTCTCTGCACCTCGCCGCGCAGCTCGGCACGCGCATTTCCGTGCTAACGCCCTCGGGCCGCGGCTATGGTCGCGTGGCGCAGCGCCTGCGCGCGCTGGGATTGGAGTCCCTGTTCGCCAGCGTGCGCGGCATCGGCCTCTCCGTCATGGACCTCGCCAAACAGGCGCCGGGCGCGCTCGACAAGGCGGCGGAGGCCGCCCAGGTGGCGGTGCAGCAGGATGGGGCAGACGTGCTCGTGCTCGGCTGCATGAGCATGGCCTTCCTGCCCGATATCACAACGAAGCTTGGCGAACGCGTCGGCGTGCCCATCGTCAATCCGGTGTTGGCGGCGCTCAAGACGGCGGAAGCCCTGGTGAGCATGAGGCTCGCCCACAGCAAACAGGCCTGGCCGCCGCCAAAGCCCCAGGAGATCGCTTAGGGCCGCGCCGACGGCCAAGGCACACGTGTGAGACGCGCAAAAAGTGCAAAAGGAGATATCCCCCATGTCAACGTGGAGAAGAGTGTTCGGGCTCGCGGCGCTCGCTGCCCTGATGGCGGTGGCGCCGCCGGCCGTGGCCGGGCCGCCGGGCGTGTTGGTGACGGGCGACAACCTGCCCGCCAACGTCGACCCACATCAGATCTTCGACGTGCCGATGCAGTTTTACAGCCTCAACACCTACGACAATCTCTACCGCTATCAGGGTAACCCGCCCAAGCTCGAGCCCTGGCTGGCGCAGTCCCATACGGTGTCCGCCGACGGCCTCACCTGGGAGTTTAAGCTGCGCACCGATGCCAAGTTCCACGATGGCAGCGCGGTTGCCGCCGACGACGTCGTCTATAGTTTCAAGCGCGTGCTGGCGATCGGCAAGGGGCCCTCGGGCGCCTTCAAGCCCGTGCTGAAACCCGACAACATCACGGCGCTCGACAAGGAGACCGTTCGGTTCAAGCTCGAGACGCCCTATGCGCCGTTCCTGTCGGCCATCCCGATCGTCATGATCGTCAACCCGCGGGTGGTGCAGGCGCATGAGGCCAACGGCGACTGGGGCGCGGCCTGGCTCGCCTCGAATGCGGCGGGCTCCGGCGCCTATCTGTTCGAGGCCTCGACCTATCGCCCCCTCGAGCGCGCCGACCTCAAGCGCAACGAGGCTCATTTCAAGGGCTGGCAGGACAATCCCAAGGCGCCCAAGGAAATCCAGATCCTGCCGACCCGGGAAACCTCGACCCGCGTGCTGGCGCTGCTGCAGGGCTCGGTCGACATGACGGATAGCTATTTGCCCACCGATCAGGTCGAGCGCATCCAGAAATCAAAGGGCGTTCACATCGAAAAGAACACATCCATGCGCGTTTTCATCCTGCGCATGAACAACAAGAAGCCGCCCTTCGACAATATCAACGCGCGCAAGTGCTTCGCGCATGCCTTCAACTACGACGGCTTTATCAAGGAGATCCTGAAGGGTTACGCCGAGCGCAATCCCGCGCCCATGCCCAACAACCTCTGGGGCTACCCCCAGGACGTGAAGGGCTATGACTACGACCTGAAAAAGGCCAAGGCCTTCTGCGACCAGGCCAAGGCGGAAGGGGCCCCCATCAACCGGCCCATTTCCATCCATATCCAGTCCCAGCTGGAACAGACCAACCAGGCCGCGCAATTGTTCCAGAGTGACCTGGCCCAGATCGGCATCAATCTGAAAATCATCTCCGACACCTGGGCGAACATCACCAGCAACACCGGCAAGGCCGAACTCTACGCCCGACCTGTGGATCCATTGGGTGTCGACCTACTTCGTCGATCCGGAGAATTGGATCGGCCAGATGTACGACAGCCAGTTCCACGGCACCTGGAAGGCCTCGGCTTGGTATCAGAACGCCAAAGTGGACGAGCTCTTACGCAAGGCCCGCGGCATCACCGCCCAGGCCGAGCGGCAGCCGCTCTACGAAGAGGCAACCCGCCTGATCGTCGCCGACAGCCCGGACATCTGGGTCT
Source organism: uncultured Alphaproteobacteria bacterium (assembly GCA_963775835.1). Classification (GTDB taxonomy): domain Bacteria; phylum Pseudomonadota; class Alphaproteobacteria; order Rhizobiales; family Hyphomicrobiaceae; genus AWTP1-13. The sequence goes on from CAVZKV010000022.1 coordinate 114,340, forward strand.
ACAACACGGTGGAGATCCGTGGGCTGACCGACCGGGTCAAGGGCTTCCGCTTCTCGCCCGTGGGCTCCGGCGGCGAAATGCGCTGGGTGCAGCTGGAGTAGTGACAATCCACCTCTCCCCGCCTGGCGGGGAGAGGTCTTTCAGGGGCCGAAGCCCCCCAAGACGCTGGCAACGAGACGGAAGGGAGCAGCAACGGGCATGTTGGCCTTTATCCTGCGCCGCCTTCTTCTTGTCATTCCCTCCCTTGCCGGCTTGCTGGTCCTCACCTTCTTTCTGATACGGGTGGTGCCGGCCGACCCCGCCGCGGCGCTTGCCGGCGAGAACGCCACGCCGGCCCAGATCGCCGAGATCCGGCGCCAGTATGGGCTCGACCAGCCGCTTTACGTGCAGTTCGGCGTCTACCTGACCCAGGTGGCGCGCCTCGACTTCGGGGAGAGTGCCTATTCGCGCCGGCCGGTGGCGGTCGACATCAAGCAGCGCCTGCCGGCGACGCTGGAACTCACCATCGCCGCCCTGTTGTTTGCCACGCTTGCCGGCATTCCGCTCGGCACGCTCGCCGCCATCTATCACAACCGCTGGCCCGACACGCTGCTTCGGATTCTCTCGGTCGGCGGGGTGGCGATTGCCGCCTTTTGGTTTGCCATCGAGCTGCAGCTGCTCTTTGCCATGGACTTGGGTTGGCTGCCGCTCGGGGACGCCTGAGCCCCGGCCTCGCCGCGCCACCGCTGGTCACCGGCTTTTTGCTGATCGACAGTTTATTGGCGGGGCGCCTCGACGTCTTCGCCGACGCGCTGCGCCACCTGATCCTGCCCGCCTTTACGCTGTCGCTCGGTGGCCTTGCCACCATCACCCGCTTCACGCGCGCCGGCGTGCTCGACACGCTGCAAAAGGACTTTGTCACCTACGAGCGCGCGCAGGGTTTCCCGCCGCGGGCGCTGATCTGGAAGTTCGTGCTGCGCAACTCGGTGGTGGCGGCCATCACCCAGATCGGTCTGCTGTTCGGCGGTTTGATTGCCGGCGCCGTCGTGGTCGAGACCATCTTCGACTGGCCCGGCATCGGCTTTTATACCGTGCAGGCGATCCTTACCGCCGATACCAAGGTGATGCTGGCGGTCACGCTCCTGATTGGCGTCATCTACGCCATCGTCAACATTCTGGTCGACGTCGTGCATGGCCTGATCGACCCGCGCCTGCGCGAGGATGGCTGAGAGGCATGCTGATCCTCGCCAAATTTGCCAAGGACAGGCCGGCGGTACTGGGTGGTCTCATCGTCCTCATCGTGGTGGGAATCGCCATTCTGGCGCCGCTGCTGGCGCCCTATCCCGGGGACGTCTCGGCTTCGCACCTGCTCAAGCGCCTGAAGCCGCCGAGCTGGGATCATCCCTTTGGCACCGACAACCTCGGGCGCGACATTCTCTCCCGCGTCATCCTGGGCGCGCGCGGCGCGCTGACGATCGCCCTGATGGTCGTTGGCATCTCCATGGCGATCGGCGTGCCGCTCGGGCTCATCGCCGGTTACACCCGCGGCTGGGTGTCGGAGGTGATCATGCGCGTCACCGACGTCTTCCTCGCGGTGCCGCAGCTGATTTTGGCGCTCGCCTTGGCGCAGCTGATGGGACCCAGCCTCCAGAGCGCGATGCTGGCGCTGACCTTGACCTACTGGCCGTTTTTCACGCGCATCGTCTATGCCGAGACGCGCCGTCTTTCCGCTTCCCTCTTTATCGATGCGCTAGAGTGCATCGGTGCCGGAACCCTGCGCATTCTCTTTGGCCATATCCTGCCCAACGCCATCTCGCCCATTATCGTGCGCGCCACCATCGGCATGGGCTTTACGATCTTGGTTGCGGCGGTGCTCGGCTTTCTCGGCATGGGTGCTACGCCGCCCGATCCCGACTGGGGCCTCGCCATTGCCGAGAGCCGGCAGTACCTGCCTGAGGCTTGGTGGTTCTCGACCTTCCCGGGCCTTGCCATCTTTCTCACCGTGCTTGGCTTTAATCTTCTGGGCGATGGTCTGCGCGACATCGTCGACCCGCGCCTGAGGCGGTCGCGATGAAGGCCGATCCGCTCCTCGAAGTGAAAAACCTGCGCCTGTCCGTGCGCGGCGATGAGGGCGTGGCGCAGATCCTCGATCACGTCGAGCTTGCCTTGCCGCGCGGGGAGATCCTGGGTGTGGTGGGGGAATCGGGTTGCGGCAAGTCCACGCTGGCCCGCGCCGTGCTCGGCATTTTCGCCAAGGCCGCCACCATCGAAAGCGGCGAGATCAATTTCGAAGGCGAGGACCTGCTCCGGCTCAGCGATCGCGAGATGACGCGCCGGGTGCGTGGCCGGCGCATCGGCTTTATTCCGCAGGATCCCTATCTGGCGCTGAACCCCGTGTTCAAGATCGGCGCCCAGCTGCTCGCCGCCATGCGCTGGCATGCCCCGCCGCAGCTCAAAACCGAGGCGGCGCGCCGCGCCGAGCTGATCGGCTTGCTGCGCCGCGTGCAGCTGCCCGAGCCCGAGGTCACGCTCGAGCGTTATCCGCACCAGTTTTCCGGGGGGCAGCGCCAACGCCTGATGATCGCCGGCGCGCTGGCGGCGCGGCCGGCCTTGCTCATTGCCGATGAGCCAACCACCGCTCTCGACGTGACGACGCAGCTGCAGATCCTCAAGCTCCTGAAATCGCTGACCCAAGAATTCGGGATCGCCATGTTGTTCGTGACGCACGACTTCGGCGTCGTGGCCCAGCTCTGCGATGCCACCACGGTGATGTACGCCGGCCAGACCGTGGAGACGGGCCCGACCGCTCAAGTTCTCGCCGATCCGCGCCATCCCTATACCCAGGCCCTGCTCGCCTGCCACCCCGACCGTTCGCAAAGCCTGGCCGGCATTCCGGGCCAGGTGCCCTCGCCGTTGGGTCCGCCACCGGGTTGCCGCTTTACGCCACGCTGCCGTCACGCCGCCGAGGTCTGCAGCCGGCGCCCGGCGCGGCTCGTGCGTGATGCGCCTGCCCATTTCGTTAGCTGCCGACTGGCCGACGAACGCCAGGGGGGGCCGCGCATGCCTGAGCCCGCGCCTCAGTCGATCGCCGAGGCGCGGCCCATTCTCGAGGCGCGCGAGGTTGTGGTTCTGCTCGGCGGCCGCCGGCGCGGCCTGCTCAAAGCCGCTTTGCCGCCGGTGCGCGCCGTCGCCGGCGTGTCGCTAGCGTTGACCGCGGGCGAGACCGTGGGGCTGGTCGGTGAATCGGGCTGCGGCAAGACCACGCTGGGACGCGCTCTACTGGGCATCCAACGCGAGCAGGCGGGCGAGATCCGCCTCGATGGCGCTGTGGTCAGCGGGTTCGCGCCTCGGGAGGCCCGCGCGCGCCGTCGCGCCATCCAGTACGTGCACCAGGACGCGGGCGCCGCGCTCGACCCCTGGTGGAGCATCGGCGGCTTGCTGCAGGAGGGGCTCAGCGTTCACGGCGTCAGAAGCCTGAGCGAGCGGCAGGCGAAGGTTGGCGCCATGCTGGACGCGGTCGGTCTCGACGGCTCCTTCACGCCGCGCTACCTGCACGAGCTTTCCGGTGGGCAGCTCCGGCGCGTGGCGCTGGCGCGCATCCTGTTGTTGCAGCCGCGCATTGTCATCCTCGATGAGCCGACGTCGGGCCTCGACCTTTCGGTGCAAGCAACGGTCTTGAGCCTGATCGCCGACTTGCGGGCGCGCTTGGGGTTGAGCTACCTCCTGATTTCGCATGATCTCTCCGTCGTCGAGCGCATGTGTGACCGCGTCGCCATCATGTATCTGGGCCGCATTGTCGAGACCGGTCCGGCGCGCGCGATTTTCAAGACCCCGCGTCACCCCTACACGCAGGCGCTGCTCGCCGCGGCGCCGAGACTGGAGCCGGGACGGCAGCTGGGCGGGGGTATTCTCGAGGGCGAGCCGCCGAACCCGCGCGCGTTGCCATCGGGGTGCGCCTTCCGTACCCGCTGCCCCCATGCCGCGCCAACCTGTGCCGAGGTCGTGCCTAGCCTTGAGCCGACCGACGGCCAACAGGAGGTCGCCTGCTTGCGCTGGCGCGAGATTGCCGCGCCGCCGGCGGCGCCCAACAGGATTGGAGCTCAGCCATGAAGGCTGCCTACTACAGAGGGTACGGCGCCGCCCGCGAGGTCTTCGAGCTGGGCGAGCTGCCCGATCCCGAACCTGGTCCCGGCGAGGTGCGCGTCAAGATCGGATACTCCGGCGTCAACCCGTCCGACTGCAACCGCCGCAGCGGCACCCGCGATCGGCCCGGCTATCCGCTGATCATCCCGCACAGCGACGGCGCGGGCGAGATTGACAAGGTCGGCGCCGGCGTGGAGGCGGCGCGTATCGGCGAGCGCGTCTGGACCTGGAATGCGCAACGCGGCCGTCCCTTCGGCACCGCCGCGGACTTCGTCTGCTTGCCGTCGGCGCAGGCCGTGCCGCTGCCGGCCGGCGTGGATCTCGAGCTCGGCGCGGGCTTCGGCGTGCCGGCCATGACCGCCTATTTCTCGCTGTTCTCCGATGGCCCGCTGGAAGGCCGCGACGTGCTGGTCACGGGTGCGGCAGGCGCGGTCGGCCTTTACGCGGCGCAGTTCGCCCACCTCGCGGGCGCCCGCAGTCTCGTTGCCACCGTCAGCGGCGACGCCAAGGCCGAGATCGTAAGGGACGCGGGCGTGCCCGTTATTGTCAACTACAAACAGGACAACGTCGCCGAGCGCGTGCTGGCGGCGACGGGAAAGCGCGGCGTCGACCGCATCTCCGAGGTCGATTTCGGGGGCAACCTCGCCACCACGCTCAAGGTGATGCGCGAGGGCACCGTTATCGGCACCTATGCCTCGCGTGGCCAGCAAGCGCCGACGCTGCCCTACTATCCCCTGCTCTTCGCCAACATTGTCGTGCGCTTTATTCAGTGCTCGCTGATCCTGGGCGAGCTGAGGGCCGCCGGCATCCGCGACCTCAGCCGCTGGTCTGCCGAGGGCCGCTTGCGCCATCCCACGCCGACCATCCTGCCCCTATCCGAGATCGCCCGTGCGCACGAGCTCGTCGAAAGCCACGCTGTCATCGGCAAGGTCATGCTCGCTCTGTAAAGGGCGCAAAAAGGCGCCGAGTGTCACGCCCTACGCGCGCTCCTTAGGTGGGTCTTCCCGTCGCTGGCGTGATTTTGCCAAATTTTCTTACGGGGCCGCTGGTGGTTTTGCTGGGCTCGCAACCATTCTTCTGTGAGCTTTTTTGTCGTGACCAGGGTCTGACGGACCCGCCCTACGCAATCGACGGATTGAGGTGGAGGCGTAGCCGAGCCAGGAGCGCAGGGCCCACCTCGGACTTTCCAGCACCAGCATCGCGATCAAGATGCCGCCACCGATCACCATGATGCCTGCCATGAGGACGAAGACGAAGCTGTGAAAGTTCATGTGAACCGATCCGGTCGGGGTAGCGAGCGGCCGTCAGATGGCGGAAAAGATGCGGCACGCGATCTGGGGAGACTAGCATGAGAAGGACCCGCGCTTCGGATCAATCATTAGGGGCATTTTCACAAACCAAATCGGGAGGGGTTCAATTGGGATAGTGGCCATCTACGGTCGCGTCTCGACCGATGATCAGTCGTACGAGCGCCAGCAAAGGGACCTGCGGGCGTTCGCCCCGGCGCTGGTGATCGTCGAACTTGGGTTTGCGGCCGAGCTGGGTGCTGCGCTTGATGGCGGCGGGCCGGCCTTCGTCAACGCACCGGGAGGATGCTGGTCCTCTGCCAAGCCCGACAGCAGGGCGAGGATGCCTCGACCAGATGGCGTCCTTAAGTCGAGACCAGAGCGATCGAGAACCTTGACGTAGATGCCACGCTTGTGGACCCTTTCTATGATGTGGATGCGTTCATCAGGCTGCGCGCGGCGCGGTCCCAATCCGCCAGCACCAGGGCGCTTTTGGTCGGCAGCGCGTCGATGGCTTTCTCGGGCTCGGGACGGCTTCGCGTGTCTTTGCCCGAGACTTTGCCGCGAAAGATTCTTCTCGCAAAGAGGTCCTTGACGCTGCGGATGGCGTTCCAATCGATGTTGTCGGAATTCTTGCAAGGGCGTGTCCCAAAGCGCGTTTTATAGTGACCATCGAAGTCCGCCGGGACGCCATTACTTGCACCGGTTCTCCTATTTGGTTTCAGCCGTTCCGCCTTAGGTCTCAGATGCGCGAAGGCGCGCCTGAAATATTCTTTCGCTCGCCGCTTCCGTGCCTCGATTTCCGCCGGCGTTAGCGCCCCAGTGGGTGCCGGCTGCCGATGGGAGAATGCCTTCCTGAAGTAGGCGGCCGTCTCCTTTGCCTCTCGCCTCGGTGAGCATAGGAGCTTGCCGAACGGTCGCTTAGGCGGTGGCGGCTTTTCGTTCGAGTTCTCGCATAATGCATGTTCGCCTATCGTCAGACTGCGGCCTAACTGCGGCGTCCCAAACGAGTGTGGTTGGGAGTTGCGCTCTTCCCCGGTTTCCCGGCAACGGACGTTTCGGTGTGTAGCGAAATTGACCCCAGCGTCATTTGACGCCAGTTCGGCAATCTCGCGCTCAAGGATTGCCACGTGTTTACTCAACTCGCGCGCAACGCCGGGCGCAATGCGCAGGGTCCTGTAGCTGCTCGCGCACACGGGCACGTTCCTCGCGAGCGTCTTTTGCGCTTTCGTCAACACCGGCTTGCCCGGGCCCTTCGAAAATGCGCCAGCGCTCGGCATTGATGCGCCGCCAATCCGTGCATTTCGCTTTGATCCCGTTGCGGCTCAGCCCGCTGGCATAGCCGACACCCGGCGCGCTTCGACGCCACGCCTTCGAACCCGAACTCTCACGCCTGTGCAAAAAGGGCAGCGCCGCTGGCAAGGACTGGGTGGCGCATCGAGCAATTCTAGTTTCGTTGAGACGCGTCGTCCTCTCGAAGGTAGTCGATGGCTGCTTGTGTTGGCGCTGATCTGTCGGCGCCACGCAGATTCCGCCCCCAATTTAGGATCTGACAAAAGCCAGATATTCTTTGTAGGCGATTTATCAGTTTTCCTCTGACTGTTGCCTGGTAGCTACATCATTTTACGCGAGATTGGCTAAAGTGAAGATGCGTGCAGGTGACCCCATCAGCACGCACCAGACCCGGTGCGGTGCCAGCTAACTGCGCAATCGCCCATCGTTTGCAAAGTGTTGCTGGGTGCGGGGACGCACTGGGTCTATTCAGTTCCGTTCTTGGACTGCCTCCCAAACTGCAGAGGGGCTGTTGCCGTCGGCTCCTCTGCAATTTCTGAAGATTTCGCCTGAAATTGCATAACTGCAGATCAATGTTTTCCGATTTGTGTGGTGTGGGGCTGCCCAATGCTTTTTCCGATTTTCAGCGGGTCGTTTTGATCACCTTCGTCACGGTTGTTCTGGTTGTTGTTTGCGTGATGTTGCCTGTGTGGATTTAGGGCGGCCAAAGAAAAAAGGGCGCCGAGATGTGCGGGTGTACGGCGCTCTCAACCGGCTCGCTGGGTGTGGGGCGAGCCGGTTGTTTGAAGCTATCACCGTCAAGGGAAGAGCATCGGATTACTCGTAGGGACGCTTGTCGCCAAGCGTCCCCGCACCAGAACATGGTGGGAGCGACGAACGGATCCGCACCGCGCCAGGGTGCGGGTTCTGGTACTGGTTCGAACCCTCCGGCGCCCCAACCGCAAAGCTATAACCATCCGAGGGAAGTAGGATCAGATCTTTAGGCCGATCTTCCGCAATCGGAGCGGCTTGTGTTTTCAGAGCCACACTCGAGGCAAGCGACGACCGCAGGGACGCCTGTCGCCAAGCGTCCCTGCAGATAGGGACGTCGCTGACCGCCGCTCCCCAGGAGTTGCGAACTACTGGGTGGCTGAAGCAATGGCGCCCCACCTACAAGTCTATGACTTTACGACGGAAGCGAGTATCTGACCTTGTAGCTATGCTGGTTGAGGGTGGTCGTAAGGTCGGATCAGGCCTGCTTTAGTTCCGCGATTTCACGTTCGAGAGTGGCCACGTGCTTGCGCAGCTCGCGCACCATGCCATGGCTGGGCTGCGGCGATCGCAGCCGCAAGCTCCGCCCGCTTCTTTCCAGCGTCTTTTCCTCCTCGGTGATTGCGGGCTTCGTTGCTGCGCTTGTCGAGCGCCGCCTTGCTGGCGGTCCAGCCGCCAAAGCCGCCGGCATCGGCGATCTTAGCCGCTGGTCTGCCGGGGGCCGCTTGCGCCATCCCGCACCGACCATCCTGCCCCTATCCGAGATCGCCCGTGCGCACGAACTCGTCGAAAGCCACAGTGTCATCGGCAAGGTCATGCTCGCTCTATGAAGAGCGCAAAAAGGGGCGAGCAAAAGGAGAAACTTGAGCGGCGGTTTTCCGGAGCGGCCGCGGTAATAAATTACCGACGCCGTTGCCTCCTTTTAGTGGTCTCAACACACGCTAGGACAAGGGAAATCTGGCAACGTCGCACTTAAGATTAGGCGATCCGGGCTTTGTCTGGCAGAAAATGCGGCCATGACGGGGAAGCATAGATATCACCTAGTGTTGGCCTTGGCTGCCGCCGGTCTGGTGTCGGCAAGCGTGTGGATGCCGACCCTGTGGACGGGTGCCGGCAGCACCTTTGCCTATGAGGTGGCCGAGGTTTCGCAGGGGCCCATCCGCAAGCTCGTTGCGACCTCCGGACCGGTTCGGGCGCTGGTGACGGTCAGTGTCAGTTCCCAGCTCTCCGGCCAGATCCGCGATCTCAAAGTCGACTTCAATTCCGAGGTGAAGGCCGGCGAGGAATTAGCCATCATCGATGACAAGACCTTCGCGGCCAAAGTCGCGCAGGCGAGTGCGGACCTGGTGGCGGCCCGAGCGACCATGCTCAACAACGAGGCGGCGCTCGCCAAGGCCGAGGCGATCGAGCGCAACGCCAAACGGCTGATGCAGCGGCAGGAGGCGCTCGCCAGCAAGGGCATTGCGGCGACCACGACGCTTGACCTTGCCACCCGCGACTTCGACGTTGCCAAGGCCGAAATCGAGGTGGCCAAGGCCCAGCTGGAGAACGCCAAAGCGACCATCGCGCAGCGGGAGGCCCAGCTTTTGCAGGCGCAAATCGATCTCGACCGCACGCGCATCAGGTCGCCGATCGACGGCACCGTCATCGGGCGCACGGTCGACGTCGGACAAATCGTGGCGGCCAGTCTGCAGGCACCGGAGCTCTTCAAGATCGCTCAGGATTTGCGACGTATCCGCATCGAGGCCCAAGTCAACGAGGCGGACGTTGGGGCCGTCTTTGAGGGCAACCCGGTCGAGTTCACCGTCGATGCTTATCCCGAGCGGCGCTTCCAGGGGAAGGTTTCGCAGGTGCGCCTCGGTGCGCTTGAGCTCAACAATGTCGTCACCTATACGGTGATCATCGAGGCGGAGAACGACGACCGCAAGCTTCTCCCCGGAATGACGGCGAATGCGCGGATCGAAACGGCGAAACTGGATGATGCGCTGCGCATTCCAACCGATGCCCTGCGCTTCAAGCCGCGCGCCGGCGACCTGGCGGCGGCAACGCAGATCTCGTCGCTGCAGCAGGTCAAGGGTGAGATCGAACGCGCCAAAGTGGACTTGGCCCTGACCGAGGAACAGCTCGCCAAGGTCAACGCCACCATGAAGGCGGCAGCACCGGAGCCGTTTGCCGCCACAGGTTCGGCGGTTGCGGGCAATGCACGCCCCAATCAAGCGGCCGCGGAGACCGAGGCCCGTGTTTTGCAACGGCTAAAGTATGCGCTGGCCAGCGTGGTCACCGATCAGCAGCGGAGTGCCTTTGACGCCTGGAAGGCGCGCTTTGAAGGTGCCGCCCGGAAACGCCGCGAGGTTACGGTGTGGGTGCTGGCGCCAACGGGTGCCATCGAGACCCGTCAGGTGCGACTCGGATTAGCCGATGATGACTTTGCGGAGGTCGTTGGCGACGGGCTGAAAGAGGGCGATCGGGTCGTGCTGCGATCGCGCGAGGCGGGCAAGAAATGAACCTGCTGGTCCGAGGCTCGGCAATTGTCCCCGAGGGGCGCGCGTTTGAGCCACCGCTGATTGCCGTGCGCGAAGTCGACAAGATCTATAGCTCCGGTGCAGAGACGGTGCGCGCGCTCGATCGCGTGTCCTTCGAACTCCGGGAGGGTGAGCTGGTCGCCATCATGGGACCTTCCGGTTCCGGCAAGTCGACCATGATGAACCTGCTGGGTGCGCTCGATGTGCCGACCACGGGCGCGATTTTGCTCAACGGCAACGACATCGGCAAGCTGTCGCCCGACGCCCTCGCCGATCTCAGGAATTGGAGCATCGGCTTTGTTTTCCAGCAATTCAACCTCCTTCCCCGCACCACGGCGCTGCGGCAGGTGATGCTGCCGCTGTCCTACGCGCGGCCGCGGCCCGCCGATCCCGAGCTGCAGGCGAGGATGCGGCTCGAGCAGGTTGGGCTTGGCAACCGGCTCTGCCACCATCCCCAACAGCTCTCCGGTGGCCAGCAGCAGCGCGTCGCGATTGCGCGTGCGCTCGTGAACAATCCAAAGCTGTTGCTGGCGGATGAGCCTACGGGGGCTCTCGATAGCAAGACGTCGGCCGAAATCATGGGTCTGCTTTGCGAGCTCAATCGGCAAGGGATCACCATCGTCGTCGTGACCCACGACGCCGATGTGGCGAGGTACGCTCGGCGCCGCATCCTGTTCGGGGACGGTGCGATCGTCGAAGACATACGTCTTCCCAGCTGATTGGGGGGAGCCCATGCGAAGCGTCGATTGTCTCAGGGCCGCGGTCACGGCGATCGCCACCAATTTTCTGCGGACCGTGCTGACGACGCTTGGCATCATCATCGGGGTGGGATCCGTCATCGTCATGATGGCGGTGGGGGCAGGGGCTCGTTCCGAAGTCGAGCGACAGATCGCCAACCTCGGAACCAATTTGCTGGTGGTCAATCCGAGCGCGCGCCTGTTCGGCGGGCGTTCGAGCGGGGCCGGCTCAAACCTGCCTTTGTCAGAGGATGACGTGCATGCCATCGAAACCAAGGTGCCCGGCGTGCAGGCGATTTCGGGGCAGTTGTGGGCCAGTGCGACCGTCGTCTATGGCAACGCAAATTTCTGGACGCGGATCTGGGGTGTGCACGCGCACTATCTTTTTGCGCGCAGCTGGTTGATCGACGCCGGCCGGGAGATTACCGAGCAGGACGTGGCCGGGGCTCGGCGGGTGGCGCTTGTCGGCCTGACGGTGGCCAAGAAGCTATTTGGTGACAATGATCCGGTCGGCGAAGTCTTCCGGATCCGGAACGTGCCCTTCACGGTGGTCGGCACGTTGACACCCAAAGGCCAGACCAGTTTTGGTCACGATCACGACGATGCCATTTTCGTGCCGATGACGACGGCGCGCGCCCAGCTGATCGGGAAACACCCTCTGGTCCCCGATCAAGTCGGTTCGATTTCCGTCAAATTCCAAGAGGGAACCAATCTGCTGGATGCCCAGGAGGAGATCGAGCAGGTGATGCGTCAGAGCCGACGCGTGCCGCCTGGGGATGACGACACATTTGTGGTCGGCAACCCAATCGAATCCATGAAGGCGCGCACGGCGGCACAAACCACGCTGGGCTGGTTGCTCGCCGCCACCGCGGCGATCTCGCTCATCGTCGGCGGCATCGGCATTATGAACATCATGCTGGTGTCCGTCACCGAGCGTACGCGCGAAATTGGCTTGCGGATGGCCGTCGGCGCACGGCGCTTCGATATCATGCTGCAGTTCCTGATCGAGGCGACGACGCTGTGCGTGCTCGGGTGGGTTGATCGGGATCGTGCTGGGCGTGGGCGCAGCGTTCGTGACGGCCGGCATCGCCGATTGGCCGATCCTAATCCCGCCGCAAACGATTGTTCTCGCCCTCGCCGCGGCGGCGGTGGTCGGAATTCTTTTTGGTTTTCTGCCGGCGCGGCGTGCGGCGCTGCTGAGCCCAATCGATGCCCTCAGGAGTGAATAGGCAACCCGTCGTCCGTGCCTGCCAACGATCCTGGCGGCTCACGGATTGTAGTGTGTCCGGCGTGGCGAGCCTGGCTTAAGCGTCTTGGGCCTTCAAGCCTTCGAAGTGGGGTCCGAGGGGACGCAAGCGCACGCCCGGGCGCAGGCGACGGTAGGGATATTGCGCGGGATCGGCGAGGTAGGCGCCCGGCGCGATCACCACGATGACCTTGGCCGCGATTGGCTCGAACTCGGCCCGGAAATGGCAGGTGCTCTTGAGACTCAAGATTTTCTGCTGGGCCGGCTCGATGCCCAAATGCCGGAAGGGCGCCTGATCCAGCGCCTGCATGCGCTTGCTCGTCACCGCGACGCCGACGCCCCCGACCTGCAACAGCGCCATTGGCCCCAAATCGATGTCGCGGGCACCCGAGACCTTGCCTGTGGTGCGCATTTTGCCCGAACCCAGGCGGGCCACGCGGAAGGTCGCTTGGAAGGGTGTGACCCCCGCGGGCCCGGAGCGGCCGCCAAGGCCGAGCGTGATCTCTTGGCCCTCGCCGGCGCGATGGGCGGCCGCGGCCGCCTCGGCGTCGCAGAGGTAGCCGACCACGGCACCCTCGGCCCCGAGCCGGGCCAAGGTCTCGAGCACGCCGGTGGTATCGGCGGTGGCTCCGCAACCCGGATTGTCCTGGGTGTCGCAGAGCACCACCGGTTTGGTGGCGCTCTGTGCGATCCGCATGGCTTCGCGCACGCCGTCTGCGGGTGACAGCATGGGAACGGCGAACTGCGACTCGCTGAGTGCGATGTCGCGCGCCAGCGCATCGGCGGTCGCGTCGGCGTCCTGCTGGCTCCAGGCATGCGCGATCACTGCCGGCCCGCACCAATAAAGGTCGGAGGGCGGAAAGCCCGCAAGGTAAGAAAGGTTGACGAGCTCGCCCTCGGCCACCACCGAACGGGCCACGACGCTCTTCGACGGTTCGACCAGCGTGCACTGGTCGTTGAGCGGGATCAGGAACGGCAGTTTGCGCAGCGCGCGTCCCGTCGGGCGTCCCCGCGCAAGGAGCAACGAGAGCGCGCGGGCCGCCAGGTGCCCGGTCTCGAAGCGATCGACGTGCGGGTAGGTGCGATAGCCGATCAGGCTGTCGCTGGCCGCGACCATTTCGGGCGTGACGTTGCTGTGATAGTCGAGGCTGATGCCGATCGGCACCTTGGGTCCCACTACCGCGCGCACCCGGCGCAGGAGCTCGCCCTCGCCGTCATCGAAGGGCTCGCTGACCATGGCGCCATGCAGATCCAGGTAGACGGCATCGACGGGCAGCGCCGCGCTGAGGCGTCCCACGAGTTCGCCGGCGATGCGCTCGTAGGCCTCCGCCGTCACGGTCCCGCCGGCCCCGCCGCTGGTCCACAACAGGGGCACGAGGTCGTGGTCCCCGCGCGTGGCCTTGAGAAATCCCGACAGGGCGAAGCTCGTGTCGCCAAGCCAGGTCAGCACGTCCTCGCTTCTGACGAGCGGCGGGCGGTCGCGGTGGCTGGCGAAATAGGCGTAGTCCGTCTTTTCGGCGACGAAGGAGTTGGTTTCGTGGTGAAAACCGGCAACGGCAATGCGAGCCATGCGTCCTCCGTGTCTCCTGAACTTGCGGCCTCACGCCAAGGGGCGGCACCGTATTACGCCGGTCATTGTCCTGCTACGCCCGGGCGAGCGCGCCGTGCAACAAGCGGGCGCGGGGGCGCTCCAGGGTTTGCCGCCCCCGCTTGAAGGCGGCGAGCACCGAGGCCACGGTGGCGACCGCTTCGGCCTCACTTGCAGCATCGATGATAACCAGGTCCGCGGGGTTGCCGACCTCGAGGCCGTAGTCCTTGAGGTTTAGGAGCGCGGCCGAGCGGTGGGTGATCATGGCGAAGAGTTCGCTCAAGCGCGCCTTGTCGCCGACCTGTAGGATGTTGGCGTGCAGGTTGGCCATGCGTATCAGCGAGCCATCACCGAAGGGCGTGAACGGGTTCAGCACGTTGTTGGTCGAGATCGAGCACGTGCAGCCCTGCTCAACGAACAGATTGGCGTCGGCCACGCAGCGGGGTACGTTGTGGTCCTTGTGCCGCGCCAGCACGAAGAGGTCCGTCGCCGGCAGCACGGTGACGGCGACGCCGACGTCGGCAAGTCGCCGGGCAATGGTCTTCTGCTCTGGTGGCGGCAAGGCCGAAATCTTGGTGGCATGGCCGATGGCAACGCGGCCCCCGAGGCCAGCGCGCTCGGTCAAATCGGCGACGAGGTGGGTGTCGAGGCTGGCGGGATCGTGGCCGGAATCGATGTGCATGTCGATATCGACATCGAACCGCCGCGCCAGCTCGAAAATGCGGTGGATCTGGCCGGGATGATCGATGTCGTAGTTGGGGGCCGCGCCGATCACATGAGCGCCCATCTCCAACCCCTGGATCAGGGCGGCATCGGCCGCCGGCGCCGTCGTCAATCCCTCCTGAGGGAAGACGCAGAGTTCGAGATCGACCGCCCAGGCGTAGTCTTTGGCCAGCTGCTGCAGCGCCTCCACGCCCTTGACGCCGACCGGTGCGTCGATCTCGACGTGGGTGCGGATGCGCGTCGCCCCATGCTTGAGGCAGCTTTCCAGCGTCGCCTTAGCGCGCGCGTAGATATCTTCGACCGTGAAGCTCCCTTTGACGGCCTGCACCCGGCGCATGTGGTCGGGCTGGCTGCGGCTCGGCTCCGGCTGACAGCGATCGACAATGCGCGACTTGTCCAGGTGGATGTGGGTTTCGATCAGACCGGCGCAGCAAAGGCAGCCCTCGGCATCGTGGACGAGGGCGTCGGCCGCAATGTGGGGCTCGATGGCGGCGATGCGGCCGTCGCGGAAGCCGATGTCGACCAACTCCGGCCCACCGCTGGCGTGGGCCCGTCGGGCATTGCGAATGATGAGATCGAGCATGATCTGGTTCCCTCATATGCTTACGCCGAGTCGCGTGGCAGGAAACGGCGTGAGGCGCACATGCCAACTGGGCCACAGAGTAGAGGGCGGCTCGATGGCTAAGCAAGGGTGCGCAGGCGATCTTTTCCTCATGACGATCGGCTCAGACGCTCAGACCGGCCCCTGGCAACTCATCAAGCGCTCACAATCTGCAAAGGCGCCCATGAACTGAACCAGACGCTTGCTCCTCGGGGTGTTCTATCAATTTACAGGTCGTCAAGGTAAGGATCGGTACTCACAGCTTCGAGTGCTCTATTGTGCCGGGCAGATCGGACATAGATTGGCGGAGCTGGCCGATGGCCGCGCATAACACGTCAAACCTTTGCCGGTGGGTTTCGGTTGCTTGAAGCTGCATGCCAGGTTCGGGCGAAGACATTCATGACGCGATCCTGGCTGCGCTTGATGCAGCAAGAGCAATCATAATCATCTGGTCAGATACTGCGGCCCGATCGCCGATGGTTCGCGATGTGGCACGGCGTGTTGTGAGAGGGAACAAGCTCGTTGCCACTCACGCCCTTAACTTCAATCTCGACAACCTCCCGCTGGGCCTCGGTCAGAGAGACAGCAATAATGTCGAAGATCGCGAGTCGATTCTCCGTGCGCTAGGAAGATTGGGTCGCGCTCCATCACAGCCATCGTTCACGCCTCTCGGTGGGAGGCGCAGACTTCCCAATACGACGGCCGGAGGTGGTGGGGTCACCAAGCTAGCTTACGCGGGAGGATCAGACGCGCAAGCGCTCAGGACAAATGCGAACCAGATTGGGACCGTACGTTGAAAATGCATGGTCCCGATCCTCCCGAAACCAATACGATTGGGGCGATCGTGTCCAACGGGATTTGTTCCGCAGCTCGTTGCTTGGATTGTGGTTTGCGTGGCTCAGCTAACGCGGGCCGAAGATCAAAGCCCGTGCCGCAGCATCGCTTCCCGCAGACCGCGAATATGGTGCCACTCGGCTGAAATTCGCTGATGCCGTCGCGCCGTTTCCTACTACTTGCTTACATCGCTTGTGGGCGCGATATCGCGGAGTGACGCGCCCGAAACCTAAGAGTTGATAGCGGACATCAGCCGGCTATTCTGCTTACGCAGGATAGCCGCGGCCTCATTGAGCCTAGCTGCAAGCGCAGATGAACCGCCGTTATCAGGATGGTAGAGCAACATCCTTTCACGATATGCCCGCCGCACGTCATCCGCACTTGCATTTTCACGAAGTCCAAGCAAAGCGAGCGCGAATTCTGGCGTCAGCGGGCCTTCAAATACCAGAAGCTCTCGCCACAATGGAAACTCCCGACTGAGATGACGTTCCAATACCTCTGCTGCGGGCGCGTCTAGCGAAAGCCACCCCTGCCACAGGAGCGCCAGGCCGAACGGCGAAAGATGCGCCACTGCTCGCGCGGCGTTTCGCTTAGTGATGTCCCGCAAGTGATACGCGTCAGGTACTTCTTGATGCTCGTAGAATGCGCGAAAGATGATTAATGCATCAGTCAGGTCCAAGACTTCGCGGGCAAGGACAACTTCCGAATTGCCAGCTGATCCTGCAACACATTGCAGCTCCGTCCTGCCCGATCCTTTTCGGCCGAGGACATAGTGCGACATCATATCTTCCGACTTAGTCCTCCACTCGACCACCAACGCGTCTCGGTTGCCCAGCGTTTGTACAAAGTTCTGATCGTCGACTACGAGGACGACAAACGACCTATGCCCGGCTTCTATGCGCTCAAGCCCACGGGCGATTTGGTGCCACGACGCGTTCTCGATGTCTGGCTCACTTTCAACTGATAAACGAAATGACGTCGCATTGCGGCATACTGCAGCCGCATTCCCAATAGCACCATGCATATCCGCGATCCCGCTCCCACATCGCACGTATAGAGTGCGGCGCGACAAGCAAGTCTGCTAGAGATGCAATGACAAGGGCTGGTTTTTTAGGTCAGCTGTGGTCGGACCGCCACGGTGGGACTGCACGGTCTCGGACTTCACTATTTCACCCCCTGCCCTAGGATCTGCGCGCCCCGCTTGCCCCGCGGCGTCTCGATACCCGCCTTTTGAAGCCAATTGTAAATGGTCCCTATAGCTAAATTGAAGCGCCTGGCAATCGCCCCGATAGTCTGCTTCTCCTCAACCATCTTTTGGAGCTGACCTGGCGCAGATTGCGGAGCGATGCGGTCTTCCGGAGATCGATACGGCGGGGGATGGTTTTCTCGCGACTTTTGACGGGTCAGCTCGCGCAGTAAGTTGTCGCAGGGCAATTGCCGACGCGATCAAGAGCCTAGCGGTGCAGATCGGGGCCGGAGTTCATACAGGTGAGTGCGAAATGATGAGTGAAAAACTCGGTGGTATTGCCGTTCACATTGGTGCGCGGGTCGCCGCATTTGCAGGTCCAGACGAGGTTTTGGTCTCCCGGACCGTCAAAGACTTGGTGGCGGGATCTGGGCTCCGCTTCGAGCATAAGGTACGCCCCCGCAACTGCAGCCATCACCACGATCGTGACGCTGGGCAAGAGCCGAAGGTGTCGCTCGCGCGTTGGTCCTGCTTGAACGCCAATTTGCGCGATTTTGGAACATTAGGAAGCTGGATCGACGAGACCTATCACGGTCCTGCAGCGCCCGGCGAGCTACGCTGGCCACGACGGCGCTGGAGCCGAATCCCTGTTCGGGGGGCTGAGCGCTGTGATCTGCGATGAAGATCCGATAGGAACCAGGTCGAGAAACTCTTGCAGTCGCTGTTCCTGATTGCCGCGCAAGTGCCACGGCTCCGCCAGCATGCCCTCAATCAGGCACCTCACTTCCTCCCAATCATCAGTCAGGGATGCGCGAAAGAAGCGTTCGCGTGCAGTCGTGCCGGGACAGTGGGCACTGATCACATCGGCAATCACCAGCATCATATCGTAGAGCTCGCGCGTGGCGAGTTTCAATGTTGAGGGGGCCAATTCGGAAAGTCCTCGTTCTTCGGAAAGTCCTCGGGCTATCGCACGGGCAAGCAATGCGTTCGCAGCAAGCCGGTAGCAGGGGGCGCCGTACACCACACATCGGTGCTCTTTTTTCTTTGGCCGTCCTAAGGTCGGACAGGCAGCATCACGCAAACGACAACGAGGGCGACCGTGACGAAGGTAATCAAAACGACCAGCTGAAATTCGGTAAGCATGGGCAGTCCCCACACCACAAATCGGAAAGTTTCTAATGATGTGTATTTTCAGGCGAAATCTTCTGAAATTGCAGAGGAGCTGACGGCAACAGCCCCTCTGCAGTTTGGGAGGCAAGTCCATGAAGTGAACAAAAACACCCAGCGTGGCCCGCACCCAGCAACTTGCGAACGAGGGCGATTGCGAAGTTAGCTGGCACCGCACCGGGTCAAATCTGCGTGCCGGGGGCTAACCTGCACGCAATTTCACTATAGTCGATCTAGCCCGAAATGATGTAGCTGCCAGGCAACAGTCAGCAGGAAACTGACAGATTGCCGACAAGTGATATCAGGCAGCCGTCAGATATTAAGCTGGGCAAACCTCCGGTGCGTTAGTGCGTTCAATCCTGATCCTTATCGAAGAATTGCCTGACCCTCATCGAAGTATTCGATCGCCGGACGAAACTTAAGGAAGCGTACGTGGCTTTCCCGGTGGCGCCGCGCGACAACACGCTCGTCCTTCCGATCTTGTCGACTGGAAGGCTGGATTCGAAAATGGAGATATCTCCGGCTTGAGCCTCGGCTGCGATTTCGTCCTCGCACCGCCGGAAGGCGAACGACCGTCAACGATATCGAGGCATGTTTCTTCATCTTTGCTTGTCGATGACCGCGGCCGACGCGCGAGCCCGATCGCGGACGGATGTGCCTCATCGAAGAGCTCTTGGAGGAGGAACTTACCGCGATGCTCGGACGCGCGCGATATGCGCGGCGTTCGAGCTTTCGCCGGGCGCGGGCAGCGTACCTGCCGCCGTCGAAGCGGATGCCTCGGATGTCATGCTGCCGGCCCTGGCCACCGCAACGGCGATCGCGATCGCCAGATAATGGGCACCTTCGGCGCAACGACGTCTCGCTTCCTTGCGCGCGCATGACGCCGACGGCAAAACCAGCGTAGATGGCGACAGCAAACTTGCAGGCGTACAGCGCCGCAGAGGAGATCGACGAGGTGATCGTCGGCGAGCTATCTGGCCGGCACGAACACGCGTCGGTCGGGCGGGCGCTGGTTGCTCTGTTCCGTGGCCAGTGTCGAAGGACACGGTGAGGCGAATGTGGCGCAAGCTCAAGGGCGACGGGGAAGCGTGGAAGGCCCGCGGTCTGTCGAGCGAAGCGATGCTGCGTCGATCCTCGACGGCACATTGGTGCACGATCGCATGGACCCCAGGCGACGGCGATTTCGCTACTGGTAGTCTTGGGTATTCGTGCCGACGGGCATACGGTTTTGCTGACGTGCGCAACATGGGCGGCGAGAGCGAGGCGGCGTGACCGCGGTGCTCGAGGAGCTTGACAAACGCGGCCTGAAGCGGCCTGAGCTGGCGATCTTGGATGAGCGCCTGGGTCGAGAAAGCGCTCGGTAGTCTGTGGTCGGATCTGCTCATTCAACGCTGCACGATGCATAAGCTGCGTAACCTGATCGCGCTTGCACCGGAGCGTCTTGCGGAAGAGGTCGCGTCGGACTTCTCCGACATGGTCTAGCGGGCGTGCCAGGGAGGTCGCGTCGCGACAGCAAGGCGTTCATCCGCAAATGGGGTCTGAAGGTCGCGCCGTTGCCGACAGCCTGGAAGTGGCCGGCGAGCGGCTCTTCACCTCAGCGAGGTTGCCACCGTCCAATGTAAGAGCGCCGCTCGACGAGACGCAATCGAGCGCTTACATGAAGAGTACAAGCGTGCCATCAAGACGCAGACCTGCTTCCACTGGAGAGACGGCCGCCATGCTAATTGGGCGCTGCTCGCCTCCGGGCAGATCAGACACGGAAAGTTGACCGCTGGCGCACACTCGATAGACAGCTCGAGCAGCTGCTACACCTCGCGCGATCGGCGACGTCTGTGAGGCCCACCGACTGTGCCAGGCTCGATGTTGCCGTATCTGCGGCAAGCGCTCGGTGGAAGGCGAGCTTCGATCCCGGCGCAATGATCCGCTGGATGATCATGGCCTCGATCAGGTTGCGCACGCCGCGCTCCACCTGCGTGCATCTCTGCAGCCCTCATCTACGATCAGCCCGAACTTGAAGCATTCATGCTCCCCTACCGCGGCGAACACGAGGCCGTGCCATCAAGGATGCCACTGCCGCTGACGCGACCGTTGAACCTTCGGTCTTGAACGGGTCGAGCGTCAACGATTTCGCCTTACCGCTCTCAAAGACTATCGCGGGGGTAACGCTGACGCTGACCGAGAATGCCTTGCCCTTGGTGGAAATCCGAATCGTCCACGTTGCAGATGAACGTGTGCTCGGGAAGGGTCAGTGTCGTCTTCGCTTCCTTCGCCGCCTTGGCGATCCGTTCGCGGTCGAGAGCGAGCTTCACGGTGCATTGCGTGTGTCCGTAGCCCCAAACGTAGCTCCCACCTACAATGCGCGACGTGATCTCTTTTTGGGTCCAGGTCTTGGGTCAGGTCACAGGTGATTGGCGCGCCGGTTACGGGCCTTGCAAACGCCATGCAGATATCAACCTTGCACGCGCGGCGAGCCTCTTTCTCTTTTGCCATCGCGCGCAACGATCTCTAGCGCGACTTCATTGCTGGCTGACGCCGCTACACGGTCAACGCGACCGTGCCACGGCGAGAACCGCAACTCTCCAAGCGAATGGCCGTTTAGCGATACTGAAGTTGCTCGTGCTCTCAGTGTCGTTCGCAACATGCAGCATATCTTTCATCCCCAGGTGCCACGGGCGAGAACGAGCGAGCGGTTAAGGCAGATGGTTGAAGAGGCTCGAAGCGCAGGGAATGCCGCCTCGGACCATTCGCGTGAGATCCCACACCAAACTATTAGACTACTTTGCCCCTCACGCCGTCCCGCAAACAGGATGATGATATCAGAAGGACGGCGTTTCTAGTCAATCCGCTTAGTGATATCGGCGACGTTTGGGTCGCTGCCGCGTCCCAGCAATCACGAGTCGACGCTGTCGTCGAAACGGGCGCACCAATCGGGACACTCGTTGCCATGCGCGCACCGGTTGATGACGGCCGCCAAGCGTCCCCGTACCAGCGACATGGCCAGGTTTGCGTTTGGTTACTGTGCAAAGGGTCGGGTGAGATTGAGGGCATTGTTGGCGGATCGAAACAAAAAACGCCCCAGCCGGGGGGACGGTCCAGGACGTTGAGTCAATAGCTGCCGCACTGAGGGGAAAGCGGTCTCCAGGAGACGCAAAACAGCAGCCGCTGGCACGCACCACCCAGCCAGCAAAGCGTTTCATAACACGCGCTAGGTTGGCGCTTCCTTGATACGGCAATCACTTTGCTCCTGCTCGAGCAGAAACAATTACGCCGCAGGCGCGGGGACGTCTGGAGCGTAATTGATTGTTGGTCGGCTCCGGTGCGGGGAAGGCCAACCCAACCGACTAAAAAGGCCTCCTCGCTGAAGTGAGTGGGTAACCTGGCTGGCCAGACACGGCATCTGGCCTCGCTATTATCCTTTGGTTTGGCCCCCTGCGGAGCCATCCTTCCGTTTCGGCCGCATACTCAAGCTGCCGGCGTGTCGAGTGGGCGGTCAAGGACGCGCGAGGATCGCGCGCCCGTGAGGGCTTTGTCCTTGACGGCCGCAAGCACGACGGCACCATTGCGGCAAACGGGGCGAGAGGAGAGCCATGCGGGATATCGATCTGTTCCAGCTCGCACTCGGCCTGGTGCCGCCGTGGATGGTGGCGGCGGCCGACTTCGACGCCGAGAAGAAGCGGCTCGACATCGAGATCGATTTCAAGACCGGCGGCCGCTTCCCGTGTCCCGAGTGCGGCAAGGCCGGCTGCCCGGTGCACGACACCGTCAAGAAGACCCGCCGCGCATTACCCCCCAACGGCGAGCGCCGGTCCTTCCGCAGGATCAGCAAAGAGCTCGCGGCCAATGGGCAACTGACTCAGTTTTTGGCCTCAGCCGTGCAGGCGACGGTCGAGGGGCCGATGCGGCTAAGAAGAAGTGGGAAAGTCCGTGGTTGTTGCAACAACACAGCAAGCGGACGATTGCATTATGATGAGGCTTGAGCTCTACTGCGCGCGGCCAAAAAAACGTCGCACCCCGCTGGCGTTTGTCGGGCCTTGCGGGGCTCCTAGCCCGTCGCTGGGAGCCCCCTCACCTTTTCGGCCGCTAATCCCACGTCGTCAACGCAGCGCTCCGCAATCGGAGCGGCTTGTGTTTTCACAACCACATTCGGGGTAGCCGACGTCCGAAAAAAATGGCCTCAACGTACTGGTGCAGAAAAGGCGCGCACGCATGTAGTGGTGCAAAATCGCGCCTGCGGGTAGTTGGCGGTCCTCTGCTCAAAGCTTTCTTCGAGTTTGGCCGGACTTGTTGCCGAGGGCGGTGGCTGCGCGTTGCGGGTCGGCAGCGTTTCCAGCTCGATACCGAATGTTGCAGCGTCGCGGGTGGTGAGCCAGCGCATCGATCTGGGCTCGGCGCTCGTGATGTAGACGATGGCTTCTTCGCTGAGGCCCAGCTCGTTGAGGTAGGCGCCGACCATGGCGTTGCCCAGGCCGGTCTCGGTTACCTGGCCTCCTTTGATGGCGTGGGCGGCATGGAAGCCGATGCGCGCCGTAGGGCTGGCGAGACGTCGGGTCCCACCAAGCCAGGCGAGTGCGCATGCCGAGGCGCACGTTGTGTCGGCGGGAACGTGAGTGCTCCAGTTTTTAAGCCGGATGTACCTGCCGAGCCGAATGGCAGCCAGTACGCTTCCACCATCGCCACGGAAGAGGACGGTGGCATTTTTGATGCCGGCAACTTTCGTGCGGAACTGATCGATATCCTCAGGGACGAGCGTGCCGTCGATCCCAATCAGCGCCGACGATGGGGTGCCGTTGGGTTCGATGCTGATTTCTGCCGCGGTCGCCTGCGTCGCCCAGGCAAGCCACAGGAAAGCGGCCAGGCCGGCCCAAGAAGGTCTTACCACGCGGCATTGTTGAAGCCCCCCGGCTACCGTTAAAGTCGGCGCGTACCTAACAACTAGGTCACAAATTGAGGACCTACGAACCACCGCGTTCAGCACCAGATGTGCAACGCCTTGCGCGTTGCTCGCTCAAGCAGATCAGGTCGCACGCTATCTGCTCGATATGGCGGCAGCAGGCGCGCGTACGCCTTGCCGTGAACAGGATGGCGGGCCCAGCCTCGAATTTGGCGAGGTGCTGAGCCATGCCGAAGGTACTGAGGCTCGATCGAACCGATTTGCTCCCACTGCTCAAGCCCCGACGCGACAATCCGCCAGGCTGTCCGGATCGTCAGTTCGCTCTTGAATCGCATTGGGCACCCCACACCATCACTGCGTTGCAATATCTTTGGTAATTTCGCCTGAAGATGCAGAGGGCCGACGGGGCGTCGGCGGGGGCGCCTGCACGCGGATTTCACTATAGCTCTGAGTACCGCTGAATGATGTAGCTACCAGGCAACAGCCGACAGAGAACTGACAAAATACCAATAAAAGACATCAGGAATTTGTCAGGTTTCAGTATGAACTTGGGTGGACGGCGGGTGGCCATTTTTCAAAACTCGTTGCCAGATGGTCTGTGTTCTGTCCTCTGCGAAATGGCTAGCTTTTGTTTGGGGGCGGCGCGGGGTTCGGATCGGCGCCAGATGCACACAATGAATACCCCGTTGGTGAGGTGCGGGTTCTGTCGACGCTCCCACCGTGGAAATTTGGCTCTCAACCGCGGCCTCGAATTGCGTCCCTGTGACTAGCTGGGATCGCGCCCTTGCGCCGGTTGTCCGTCTTCGCCTGCGAATCCCTAGGGGCGAGGAGGGCCCACCGATGGGCGACATTGATCGGCAGCGCGTTGCCCCTGTGAAGACCTTGCGGGAGCTCGGGATGACTTGGCATCACGGCGCTTGGCAAAAGGTGGCCCCAGGGCGAATTTGTTGCCAAAGCCGATGCCGTGCACGCTCAGTTGATAGGTCGGGCCGACGACCTGGCCGGCTGTACTGGAGGCTCGCCCGAAGCAGCCGAGCTGGCGGCAATCACCGAGGTGCTGGAGGACTACGAACTGAAGCGGTGGCCCGTTAGGCCAGATTACCCGGCCTCAAGGGCTAGCCCGTGGCGCCGTAAACCGCTCGTTAACCCAAATCAGTTGAAGTAGGGACACGCTTCCCGCGTAGTAAGGGGGCCTCGATTTCGAACCCCCGCAAAGAGATCGGGGCCCCCACTGAGCTTTTCGATGGAAAGCTCTCCAAATGTGGGGATGCTGATAAGGATCGACGATTTATCCGCCCGAGACGGTGTGGGCGCACTGAGAATGCGCACTCTGGGCCAAGCCGGCCACTGGCTCCGACGCAATCCGGCCACCCGTTGACGGAAGTCCGCCACCAATTCTGGCGCAAGCCGGCCACCCATTCTACATCCCTGGCGGCCCTTTCTCCGTCAAATGACCGGCATCGCTGTGCTGCCCAAATGCGATCTCGCGGACCTGCATGCGCGAGTTGCTGGGGGCGACGAGCTCGAAGATATCTTGGGCCGCCGACACGCTGACGTGAGAACGTCGCGCTGAAGACGACATTCACTTCTGTCCTAAGAAATACTGGGTGCCGGAATGTCCGCATTCCGTGCGGCCATGGTCTTACAACTCTAAGATACGTGTAGAGCGCATCTCGCCACACTGAAATTTAGTTTCATGGAAACACCTTGGGTCAGCTACACGCACGCTGAGGGTGGTGCATCATACCACCAAGGCTTCATGTCGTGCCAGGCTTCAGCAAAGTTCTTCCCTTCGCCTTCATCAGGCAGTCCACCGACATCCGGGCTGCTGAGGCTCACAAACCAATGCCCGTGGCGCACAGAAATCCTCAAGTCGAACTCTTTGACGTCCTCGCCGCGCAGCAGCTCTATTGCCTGAGACTCAGCCGATTGCTGCAGTTCTTCCGGACTCACCGCTTTTTACCCACTGTTGCTTGAACCGAGACGACCGCCTTAAATTAGAGGCAGCCTCACGCAAAAAATAACGAAAATGCAGAGGGGGTGACGGCAACACCCCCTCTGCGATTGGGAGACAGTCCAAAGAGCATAAGACCCGGGGGGACCCCGCACCGGCAACCTGCGAACGAGGGTAAAATCGCAATGTTAGCCAGGGACTGCACCGGGTCAGAATTTGCGTGCCGGCGGGGAGGCCTACACGCAGATTTCAGTATAGCTCTGTGTACCGCGAAATGATGTAGCTCCCAAGCAACAGCCAGGCAAAAACTGACAAATTACCCATAGAACTTATCAGGGATCTGTCAGAGCCGTTATCAGAGGTGGGGTCACGGAGGGTGCAATCGCCTTCACGCTGCGTCCGACCAGCTTCCAGAGTGCGTGGACGGTGCCGGCGGCGCTTTGCGCGGGTCCGACTTGATCTTGGCATAGGCATTCTCGATGGGTTGAGGTCGGGCGAATAGGCCGGGAGATAGCGCAGCTCCGCCTCGGCGGCCTCGATCGCCTCGCGCACACACGCAACCTTGGTGGGTGCGCACGTTGTCCATGAAGACGATGTCGCGCATCCTCAACGTCGGCACGAGCACCTGCTCGACATAGGCATGGCTTGCCGGTCTTTCTGGCGTAGGTGCCGCAACGTTTGTGGGGCGTGGAATTGGGGCCAGCGGGTTCGATGGGTAGTTCTGGTCGTGGGGGCCATTCACAACTCTTTTGCCTGGTGGGCTGATGTTCTGCACTCTGGGGAGCGGCTAGCTTGTGGTTGGGGGCGCCGACGGGGTTCGGATCAGCGCCAGATGCGAAGAAGACGCTGTTGCTCGCGCCCTTCAAGTGTGTAGCGCCATCGGCGGGATCCGATGGCGCTTCCCTGCTCACACTCACAGAAGTCGACGACTGTTGCGTGCTTGTCGAACCCAAGGGCGGATCGATGTCGAGTGAACGTGACTCGAAGAAAGAAAAAAGGTTACACGCAAGCGTGAAAGAGGGACGGCCTGCAAAAATCTATTGACAGAAGAAGAATCGAAGCCCGAAAACGGATTAGAGGCGCGTATGCGTATTCCTGTTTTCCTGATCAATTTGGACCGGAGCCCCGATAGGCTTCGCTACATGCAGGCGCAGGCCGAAAAGTGCGGCATGGTATTCGAGAGAGTTGCCGCAGTTGATGGCTTTAACTCGCCGCACGAGCTAGCTGATTACTTCGCCCACTATCGGACAGGAGAGAAGCCGCTGCTGGCTCCGGGGGATTTCGGTTGCTATGCTAGTCACATCAAGGTCTGGCGGACGGTTCTCCGGTCCGGATCGCCGGTGGCGCTGGTCCTGGAGGACGACGCCGCCTTCGACGATGATATGGTCAAGGCCATTGAAGAAGCACTGGCGGCGCTCCCGACAGGATGGGACATGGTCCATCTCTCCCGGCGCCCGGATCGTGCGGTCAAACCGCTTGCCTTCCTGCCGTGCGGCAGAACGTTGGTCCGCTATTCTCGGGTTCCCTCCGGAACGGCGGGCTACCTGATCAGCGGCGCCGGTGCAGCGAAGATGCTCAACCCCTCGATTGCTCGCGTGTGGCCCGTGGACACCGACACGCGGCGGCCTTGGGTATTCGATATCGACGCCTACGGCCTTGTCGCCCCGCCGCTGCGCCAGAAGGGCATTGCGTCCACCATTACGGCAATGGGCGGCAAGCGCAGGTACCGTGCCGGACTGCCACTACCGTCTCGATATTGCTGGACCGGCCAGATACTACGCGGCTTCCGTTCCGCGAAGTTCAATATTCGTAAGCTCGGCCTCGGATGGTGGCTGGGTTGCCTGGGCATCAACTGCGCCATGAAGGTGAGGGCTGCCCTCAGACCGGTGTCACGGGCAGCCGGGTTCGTTCCGCTTCGGAAGCGTCCAGTCGGGATGAACAAGAGACCGAATCGGGCTGAAGAGAGGCCGATGGAGGCGGCAGAGTGAACCTGGACCTCCACTCAATCGCCGTCTGGCTGCGCGCCCAATACAACGAGGGCGGCATCGACGCCGCGATAGAAGCTGCAGCGAAACAGATCCTCCAACTACAGGAAGAGATCAAGCAGCTGAAGAAGGGCGCGAAGGACGGCTATGAAGAAGAGACCGAAGAGGCGGGGGCCTAAAGGGCAGCCTACGCCACCATGGGGCAAGACAGTGGCCTAGAGAGACGCCCGTCACCGTGAAGTTCGGCGGCTCGGCCGCAGACCTTCGTCATGCCTCTCGGCTAGATACGGTAGCTTTGCTGCAACTCTTGTCCGTCTGAAGAGCGTCATATGCCGCCCCCCCTTCCGCAGCCAGCGCTTCGCGACTGGATATGGCTCATGGCTAACAAGCGCAAATTCCCCAGAAGGAAACGCCGCGCAAAATGGCGGGCAATGTGGCAGTTCGAGGCAAAGGCCGCGCGGCTCCAGACTGGCGACATCGCCATCGATTGCGGGGCCAGCGATGGACAGTGCACGCGTCGGTTGGCAGCAACTGGCGCCACGGTCTATGCCTTCGAGCCGGACCCGCATGGATTCGCGGGTCTGCAAGCCATGTTCGGCGGGACGGCCAATATTAAGCTTAGGAAGCAGGCGGTTGGGATAGAGCCAGCCCGCGTGCCTTTATTCCGTTCACCGGCTTTTGCCGTGAATCCGGACCGCTACGTTCAGGCTTCGTCGCTTTACGCCTCGAAAGCGGACGTAACATCGACCGATAGCATCATTGTCGAGCAGATTGACTTGCTATCGTTCATTGCTGCACTTCCGCACCGCGTGGCTCTCCTGAAGCTCGATATCGAGGGGTCGGAGGTGCCCATAATCGAGCGCCTGCTCGATACCGATATGGTATCTCGCGTCGACTGCATTTTTGCGGAAACGCACGAGAGAATTGTTCCGGAGCTCTTGACCCGCACGATCGCCTTGCGCCAGCGCATTGCGCGGGAGAACCTGCTTCACATCAATCTGGATTGGATCTGAAGGCCCCATTTGGCTGTCTCAAGCTCTATCTCGGAAGATACTATCCGCCGAAATTTGAACCAAAAGTCCCAAAAATTATTGGCTTTCTTTATCCCGCACCCATCCGACTGTCCTCTTCCGCGACAAAACGATATCCGCCGGCTGGTCGTCATTGCCCTCGCCGACGAAGCACAATCGCACCGCGTACTTGATCGGCTCAGTGTTCATGCCCCCAGTCCTCATCAGTGGGCTGTTGGCCGTTCGGAGCCGGCAGTGTGCGACGCGCAATCTCCGCTCCCAGCGTATTGCCCTCGTTGCCTCTGAGCAGCTCGGCTAGTTGCTCGCTGATGCGGTAGTTGTTAGCAGCGGCGTGAAAGTGGTCGAGAACCAACGCTTTGAAAATTGGGCAGCGGATCCAAGCGATTTGGGGCCGGCCATGATCCACCCGAACGGATCAAGAATGCCGCCGTGCTCGCCGCCGTCAAGGTTGGGCCTGGAGGCGTTTGTGTTGCAGGCAAGCTATAGCGTGCCGGCCGGCGCTGAGACCCGTAGTCCGCCGTCCCTTGGAATCGCCTTGCCGTAGGCCCTGTCCAGGATTTCCCGGCAGGCTGCCACACGGGCCGCTTCGCTCTCGCCCTGTGTGGCGATCCTGGCCAGCTCCTTGAGCGCCCCAGGACGATATTGGTGGGCAATCTCCTTGATCTCGCGGGTGATCTTGTTGGGGCTGCCCTTCTTCCGTCCTGAGCCACAGGCGCGAGAGGTGAGCTGCGGTCACCATCAACCCTGCTCCCCAAAGTCCAGCACGATGACGCCCGGCCGGCGCACGACTGGGTTGCCGTCACTGTTCAGCTCGCTCCCGTAGCGGACGCGCGGGCTCGGGTTCATCCTGGCAGCCAACGCGTCAATGGGAGTCTCTAATCGCGTGAGCTGTGCGAGCGTCACCATTCCAGCATTCCAGCGGCTCCGGCTCCCAGCTCACGAGCAGAGCGGCAGACAAGCGAGCGCGAGCAAGAGCGTCAGCCTCCATCCACACCAGGCGCAGAATCTGCGTCCTGCAATCCACACGCCGAAGGCAAATACGGCCCACGTAGCGTGGCATGTCGGATTTGGCTCGCCCTGCTCGTTGAGGGCTTCGTCGCCATGGTTGTGATGTTCCTGCTGGGCCCCGGCAGCCCAACAGGAGAGAAGGCCGGTTTGACCTACCTGTACGCCTTCTTCGCCATGATCTACATGCTGCCGGCTATCCTCCTGATCGCCGGCGTCGAAGGGCTATGGTTTTGCTCAAATATCGAAAGACCGGTATTGATAGCCGGAGATGACCGAGCCAATGATGGCGTCACTCCATTGCTGATGCGGCCATAATGGCCACTGCTGCTTCGTGGACGCGCACAAATCACCTGGCACCGGCAGTTGAGGGCTCGGGTGACGGTTACAAGATGACTTTGCTACGCAATCCCATTGCCTCGGTGACGCATTACTTGCCGGCCGGTTTTTGCGTCTCGTCCGGCATGGACTGAACCTCGTCACCTCGGAGGCGTAGCCTAACCTTGTCGACAAGTTGCTCAAATTTGTCGGCGGTAATGGTGACGGCTTTGGAGCCGAGGCCAAGCCACCGATCGAGCTCAAGCTGGATGGACTGAATTCTGCCATCAGGGTCTTTTTTGACATCGACCACTTGACCGAGCTCCTTGCCATCCGCGCTCTGCACGGCCTGACCCCTCAATGCTGCCAAACCCTGGTATGCCTGCTGTAGATCGTTGAGGACTGTCTGGCAGGGTTGCGAATGTGAGGCGCGCTTTTCCATTACGCATTGCCCGAGCTTGTCCGCATCGCCGCATTTCTCTTGGATGTCGTTCCAGCACGCATCGGCGATGCGGCCGACGCGGTTTACTACAAATTCGAGATTGCGCGAAACGCGGTAGAGCGCAAACTGGCATCGCTTACTCAACTGATCATCATAGGCCTGCATGCACAGCACCAGGCGACCCTCACCACGCGTGACGTTGCCGCAGAACTTCCTCACGTCCGAGGCGCAGGCGCCTTCTATCATCTCAATTGCTGCGCCGATCCGCTCCCGAAGATTGGATTGAGCCGACGCATTAGGATTGGATTGCGCGGATGCGTTCGAGTGTGCCAGCCCCGCTGCTATAAACGCAGCTGCAGCGAGAACGCTCCTTAGGTCGTTCGCCATTTTCCAGGTCCTTTCTTGGGGGGTCGAAGCTTTGACTCTGCCCTTTCGGACGCAGTAAGAGAATCGAGACAAACCCTGACCTGAGCCCCGAGAACTCCTCCTGAAGGCTACAGCGGCAAAGCGATAGCCAAAGTCGGACCAAGACGCTGAGAGACAGCGCGATCAACCTGGTCCGTCTTTCAGATCACGCCAGCGACGAGAAGACCCACCTAAGGAGCGCGCGTAGGGCGTGACACTCGCCTCGATGTCCATCCAGCGGGCGCACCGCTATCTGGTGGTTTGATGAAGCAGCAGGGCCACACAAAAATCGTTCTGCGACTGAGGGAAAGGGGTCGCTGACGTGTCCGATCCCGGCGACGGGGGGAGGCCGTGGATCGGTGTGTGGCCCTGCGCTATCCCGCTACCGAACTTGCCTTGTGTAAGCTGCCGATCACGTCCAAGCCATCGGGATAACCTCGCAACTCCGGGCGCAAGACTATGGATCATCCACGGCGAACGTGCCGACCCGCCAGAGCCTATCCAATGCTCCGCGCATGGAGGGCCAGGTCGCCGCTACGCGTCCCGGACACGTCTATGAGACGCTGCTCGAGCGTCATCGGCTTGTTTCGAGCTCCCGAACAACCCAGAGCTCAGTGAGCGCGACCGCGCGAACATCGCCAGTCGTCGTCCAGTAGGGGACGCTTGCCCGGGGAGGCCAAGCGTCCCCCGCACCAGTAAGACATGGTTGAGGGCGACGAACGTAACCCGCACCGCGCCAGGTTTGTGAACTGAATTTGGTACTGGTTCGAACCAAACGGCGCCCCAACTGCAAAGCTGTAACTGGCTGAGAGAAGTGAGCATCAGACTTTTGGCCGCCGCTCCGATTGCGAAGCGGCAATTGTGCTGTGAGCGCAGCGCACAGATCCGCTCCAATTCAGCAATTTCCGGCTTCAGCACCGCTCTGGTGTCACGTGCTGGATCATGCGTGCCCCGGTCACGGCACCTCAATTACCTCGATGCCGGCGCTCCGAGCCCTGAGAACCATGTCGGCGGTGCCGCGGCCGCCGGCAAACGCAACCACCAAATTCGGCTTGTGATCATCGATCATCTTCTGATTGCGGATCGGTCCGGCAGGCCTGCCATGCTTTTCCCAGTTGGCGTGCTCAGTGACCAGCCGGCTGGACCGCTGCATGCAGGTCCACTCGCCCGCGAAAGTATCCGCGCCGATGGCACCCCCTTCAATGATTGTTAAAGCGCCATGCTCTGCCATTAGCCGGTCCAGCTCCTCAAAGACCCGGTTGCGATTTTTGTAGTCACGGCCGCCGCAGACGAGTATGCGCATGTCGCTTCTCCCCCTCTTCGCGGCCGCTTTGGCCGGTGCCACTCGTTTTGCTGGAAGGACGCGACTCGAACGTGCATCAAGACGATTATGCTACGTTTCCGTAGCGTCCGCTACATCGGGTTCTAGGACACGGATTCGCCGGCGTCACAACGCAGCGCAGCCAAAAGAAAAGGGCGCCGGGTTTGCGGATCGGCGCCCTCTGGGACTGGGCTCGCTGGTGTGGAGAGCGAGCCCGTTGCACCATTAGCGCATGAGCCAATCCTTGAGGGATGTTCCGCGCGTTTATCCCCGTTTTCCCCATTTCACCAAGCTTGGGCGTTCGCTGACTATAACTCTTGCGACGGCTATCACCTCCGGAACGGTATGCGCGCGGGGATTGGAGCTGAGTAGGCTCCGCGGGGTTTTCATGGTCGATGGGCCTATGCCAGACGATCAGCTCGCGCACTTCTGGCTGACAATGCTACGGTCCCGCTCGCTAGTTTACCCCACTAGCAATTGACGCACAGATCTTGGCCTTGCTCGCCACACACCGACTGAGGTCCTTTTTTGTAGTCTGTCGGGCTGCGATCCACGCCGTGACGACGAACAAAGTTTATGCGCCAATTCTGAACGCAGCTGAAATGGAACAGCCCATTGCCCTGGTGCAACTTTGTTTGTGGCCCGGAGATGGCCGACAGTCTTGGCGGCTGGGAACAGAAAAGTCCGATGGCCGACGACCGTTGCAGGCCCACGAGCTGCATCGATAGAGTTGTGTGCACGCGTGCCGGCGATCAACCACCCTCCTGCCACTTTCGGGCGCACAGTGCGAGACGGATAAGTGCGCAGCAATTGGGCGACATCTGGACTTGGTCAAAGCGCATGATCTTTCCCAGCATCGGAGTAGTAACCACCGAGACCGTCGCGATCGCAAAGATCGACGTGCTCCGGATACACGCAGCGGAACTATATGCCGCTCCCGCAATTGGCGAGTTCTTCGACTGCAAATGCTGGCGCAATCAGGCGGAGACCTTCTTTTTTGGCCAGTGGGCGGACGTTGAGCGTGCCCACGCCATGCTGGCGAGGATCCGATCTGCGATGGAGCGAGAGTTCGCCGATTTCTTCGAGACTGGTGCGGGCGGCGAAAATCCGAAAACAATGGCGGCGGCCTTTTCCAGGGGCATGGGACATCGGATTAGCCGGCGCTTGCGACGGCTCAAGGCCGGGCGGCCCGCTAACGTCTTGGCGAGTGGTAAAGTCCTTGCCGCGGTGTTCGCACAGTTGCTTACAGGGGCACCCTTGAAAAGAGCCAAGCCATCGATCAGCACGATTGCCTATGCCGCCGGCGTCAAGGCCGGCGACCGCGTTGAGCTTGTTGGGCGTGGATGAAGCTGTGGCAACGGACCACTCGGGGACCTAGGCATCAGCAATTGACACGCTTGCCGCGGCCCCGCTGCTTGGGCGGTCAGCACCATCGCAACGTGGCGTCATGGAACTCAGCGAGCGCGTACTTAACGTCGAGCGCCTATTCCTGTGGTGATTGCGTCTTCGCTTTCTGCTTTGGCTGCACGGGGGATGGTTTTGGTACCACAACCGGGCTCTCAACCCCACCAAATGGACCGCCTTCCAGCTGATCGGTGGACTGCACCTGGCTCAGCTGCCTGCGCAGCTGCGCCGCGGTTTTCAGCGCCGCGTTCTTGGCGATCCGTTCGCGACTGAGCTGCTCGCGCGCCTCGTTAGCGGCACGCTCGGCGGCTTCCCTGGCGCCCTGTTGCTCAGATGCCTGCCGCCTGAACTGCTCGACATCGCGCTCCGTGGCCTGCTTTGCCGCGCGCTCTCGATCCAATTGTTCAAGCATCTCCCGAGCAGTACGCTCAACGGCTTCCTTGGCGCTCTGTTCCTCGGTGGCGCGCTGCCTAGCCTGTTCGGCATCGCGTTCGGCAAGCTCTCTCGCTTCGCGCTCACGATATAGCTGTCCACGTTCCTGCCTATCGGCATCCTTGGCATCGCGCATTCGATCTAACTCTTGGCGAGCCTCGCGAACGAAATTTTCGGCGTCGGCCCTCGCTGCCCGCTCCTCCTCCATGCGCTTGGCTGCCTGCTCGGCCGCGCGTTCTGCCGTCTCCTTAGCAGTAAGCTCGCGGCCCAACTGCTCTTTCGCCTCCCGGGCCGCGTGCTCCGCAGCCTCTCTGGCGCTCGACTGTGTGTTCAGGCGCTCTTGCGCCGCTCGAGCGGCGCGCTCCTCCGCCTCCTTTGCGACGGCCTCCAGGGTGCGTTGCCCTGGCCTGAGTGCGCCATACATGCCTCCGGCGACCACCCCTGAGGCAACCATGGTCGCCAGCAACCCGATGACCAACGCCCACCGCTTTATCCCCCGCGAGGGGCGTCCGGCCAATTGCGCGCGCTGAGCACCAACGCGTTTACCCTGCCAAGGATCGTATGTACCGAAGTTCCAGATATGACCTTCGGGATCGCGGCATGCGTAGCTGCGCCCGCCAAAGTCATCGTCTTGTACATCCAAAATGATCTCGGCACCGGAGGCCTTGGCTCTAGCGTAGTGTGCATCCGCATCGCTGACCAGAAGATAGCAGCTCTGTGTCTCGGCACCGCCGATCTCATCCGGCTGCTTCATGTATTTGCCGAGCGGGGTGTCGCGAACTGGGGCGAGCATGAGCATCGCGTGGCCGAAGGTCAACTGAGCGTAATGCACCACCCCAGTTTCGCTGGCGGCAACGACCTGCTTTTGGAACCCGAAAGCGGCGCACAGCCAATCGCTCGCCGCAGCAACATCGCGATACCTCATCGCAGCTGCAACACTCGACATCGAGGACCTAGCCACGTCTTTGGTTCCGTCTGCGGAGTGGCTCGCGGAGATTGCCGGGGGCGGCGGGATCATCGCGCGCAGCGATCCATTCAGTGTAGACGTACGCCGCTCGAAGCGAACCACGTCCATTGGCGCGCCGAGCTAAGGTCGTCGGCAATCGTGACGCATCTGTGACAGCCGGACCGTGGAGCAACTACCCCTCCGCACTTCAGTCAGACCTTGCCGGTCCGAGCGCCATGCGTGCACGGCACGTGCACCACCTAAATAGCTGTCAAAGTTGCGATGCCGAGGTTTTTTTCGCGCCTGGCGGCGCTCGGAACCAGAGGAACAAAACGCAACGCGGATAGGCATGCCAAACGTCGGCGGCGCTTCTGGTATATGGTGCGTTGAGAGCCGGAACAACTTCCGTTTCTTGTCGATAAGTCGCTCGCTACGCAGGATGCAGAACTTCTGTGACTAATTTTGCGCTGACTCTGCTTCTCACGGAGGGCTGGCGGCATGGCTCGCAAAAAAGAGATCTGTTACTGCAAGCACTGCGACACGATGTATCTCGTCGTCATCGACGAGATGGAGACCGGTGATCGCTTCCTCGTTTGCCCGACGTGCAACTGGAATGACTATCGCTGTTTTGAGAACGGCGTAGCGATACACGCCAACGTCCAGGGACAACCGGTGGAGATCCGGGGGGCGAAGCTGAAGGGGTGGTGCTCGAATTTGGTAATGGCGCACTGAGTGCGGTGCTGCTCTGATCGAGCACGCGCGGCCGGTGCCGTAAGATCGGAGCGCGCAAAACAAAGGGACGCTTGTGCCCCCACAAGCATTCCCGCAAGCGGTGAG
The DNA here is from genome assembly GCA_963775835.1 of uncultured Alphaproteobacteria bacterium. GTDB lineage: Bacteria > Pseudomonadota > Alphaproteobacteria > Rhizobiales > Hyphomicrobiaceae > AWTP1-13. The sequence goes on from CAVZKV010000022.1 coordinate 149,366, forward strand.
GCCGTCGATCGTCAGTAGTTTTTTCCAAGACCGGCAAAGCCGGATGGTGACTAAGGTTGCACCGAACCGGCTTTAGCGTGGTCGTCGGTCTGCAATTTCCAGCCTATCGGCGCCTATGCCTTCTCTTCTCACCACTGCCGGCTCGCTGCTCCCCAGCCACCCACGAACAGGATGAACAGTAGGACGACGATGACGCCGATCAGGATGCTCCTACCCTCAGTATGAAGCAGGTGGTGGGTGACCACAACGACGTTCGACAGCGAAAGGGAGTGCCCTGCGCCGCTCGGTGAGGTTCCTGCGTTGGTCAAATCCGCCTTGCCTTCTCCACCTCTCGCGCGCTGCAGCGCCGCTATCAGCCGGTCGAGTTCCTCGCCGCGGGCGAATGGCATAACCGCCATCTCGGGCACGCCGTCGCCCATCTTGATGATGCGCTCCACGGTCACGAACTTGACGCCGTCGACGACGCTCGTCCCCATGGCGATGCCGTCTTCGGCGACAATCCAAGTGTCTACGATACTGCTGTCCATCCTCTACACCCCAGCACCGCAGCTGACCCAGACGAACAGCCCAAGATCCCGGGCCGCAAAAGAGCCGCCGGCGTCGAGCATGCGCGCGACACGATCCAGCTGATTGCTGGTCGCGTGCGCTGGGACGCCGAGCGGCAACGGCTCATCCCCGTGCGCGGCAATGATCCACAGTGGTATGCACGTCGGTTTCGGTGAGGCGGTCGGTGGCGATATAGGTGGCCATGCGCACTCCCTCTCAGGTGCACTAAAACAGCACGTGCCCCCGGCTTCCGTACGCATCTCGGTGATGCGGGTTACCCTTCCATACTGCTTGCAATGCTGGTCGGTTTCGGCCTGCACCGCCTTGTCGTTGGCAGCGAACCATTTGAGCATGCGAGCCCTGGAATTGCTGTTCGCTGGCGGTGATACAAAAGCGCCAGTGCAACTGCAATGACCGGTCTTGGTTTCATGACGCATCGGTTCGCTGCTTCGCCGGAAAGAGATTGTCTGGCGTGTATTTGAGGCGCTCGATTACTGCATCTATCTCAGCCTCTGGAGGCCCGCTCACCATCTGATCAAACGCCTCGCCGGTGTCCTCGCGTCTTTTTTCCTCGTTCTCAAGGTAGAGATCGATCTGATCAGCCCCGATATTGCAGGCGCGCTGCAGTTCGGTGGTGGTTGCTTGCGGGAAGCGCCTGCGCAGTTCAGCGATCGCCCCGTCACCATGCGTGCCAGAGGTCCAGATCAGCAGCAGCTCGCGTGCGATATCGATGCTAGTTGTCATCGCCTCACACCTCATTGCGTTTCGCCCTCGATGTGCTCCTCCGCAGGACCTGGATCACCATGTCAATTGAGATGCATTAAGCAAGCGCCGCCCCGCGGATACTACCAACATCCACAACGCCGCAAAGCCCAGTAGCTCTGAGGCGCAAACCCCTCGCCTGATCGCCGTCCCCGGCTCACGTTCTTGCTTGCGCCCCACTCGCCACCTATCAGCGCCCGAGATTGCCACCCTCAAGCTCGATGCGGATTTGGCACAACGGGCACCGATTTGCCAACCATGCAGCGCCTCTGCGCCTCTGCGCTCGTTGCTCCGCTCGCTGGCAAATCCACGCCCTGCGGCCCGGGCCTTGACGCGCCTGTAAGAAAGATTAGTTGGTCGGCGCCTGAAAACAGTCGGCAAGTTTCGCAAATGCGGATTTTAGGAAGTTGACGCTGGCTCGCTATGGCCAAGCGTGAGAAGAATTGCCGACCGCGCTCCGTGCGGTTAGGCAGGGGGGACCACCTCTTCCCCTCTATGCGGCCGCCTCGCGCTTTGCGGAAAGGACGCGACCCGAGCCTGCATCAAGACGGTCATGCTCCGTTTGCCTAACGTCCGCTACATCGGGTTCTAGGACACGGATTTAATCGGGCTAGCTCTGAGCAGATGCTTGTCAATTGGGTAGCTCATCGCGAAGCTTGGCCGCTGCTTGACGCCAGCCGCCAGCGCGGCTCATTGGCATGCTGGCTTCATAATTCGGTAAGTTAAGCGGTGCGTTCTCCAGCGACGCAGCTGGCGCTCGCGGCTGCGGCAAGGCACCCATGCGCGCCGCCAGGGCCTGCAACTCTTTCAAGATACCTTCACGCCTAAACTCGTGCTCAAGAGCAACATTACGCACAGCCTGCAGTAGCTTCTCGTCGGCACGTTTCAGGGCTTGCCCCAAGGAATTGACCACGTCTTGTTCTCTGCGAGCTAACGCGTGCATGCGAATGCGCATTTCCTCGATCTGCTCGACGAGAGTCAATGTCATGTCTGGCCTTCCTCTGTTGGGCTGCGCGCGCTTACTGGGCGAGCGGCAGTCGCCGAAGCTTTGATTCTAGCCTTTGCCGCTTGGGACATTTCCGAGTGGCCAACGCCTGCTTCTCGTATGCTCAATTATATCGACGATCGCCACCAATTCGCCCTCTTCGGGTGAGCCTTCGACACGGCCGGCCAGGTCATCGGCGCGCCTAACCAGGAGTGCGTGCATCCGTCGGTCACATTGGCGAGACGTGCAACCACTTCGGTGGATTTCCTTTTTTGCGCCCGCGAGCCGAATTCCTTCATCTTTCTGACAGCCGATGTCGTGGTGCTGCCCATGGGGATGCTCCCCGTAATCCTGCAACAGGAAAGGCACGCTAGGATGATTCGCGGCTTTGGACCGCCATGGGTCCAAGGGTTATCCAGTTACACGCTGGAGAAACTTAGCGCAGCCCGTGCCATTGGCAGTGCCACCACTTGCCCGAGTGGATCTCGTCTTCAGTCGCCGGCCGGCCGAAGGCCGGCAGCTCTCGTAACGCCATCTGCCCATGACGGTGCTGTCACAACGGGCAACTGAGCATGCGCCATTTCCTCTTGAATTCTGGCGCGGTGCGAATCGATAGGGCTCAGACGCATACCATGCCTACTCGTGCTCGACGGCCCGATCCGGTTCGCCTCGCATAGAAAAATCAACGGCAGCCCTGGGCATGAATGTGGCAACAGCCTTCGCGGTCCCTTGCCTCGACCCGATGGCGCAGGGCCACCCGTCCAACCCCCCGCATGGCAGCGGCCTAGGGTGACGGCGACCTGTGTTCCCCCGATCCTACCGATCCCGCCGGCCGCGCCCCTCATCCGAGACTAAAAACGGGCTCCCAGAGCGCTAGGAGCCCGTTAGAAGGGCCGAAACCATCGGTGCGGGTGTGACAGCCTCTCGCCCCTCCCGCACAGTTAAGCTCAGGTTTGAGAATAATGCAATCGTCTGTGGGCTGCGTTGTTCCGTCTCCGGCAACCGGCACTTGCTATTGCGCCTTTGAGAAGCAGTTGCAGATGAGCGCCGGTGGATCCACGCCGTCACCAACTTTTGGCCATAGCTCACTGACTGTCGTTATCAGGTTGTTGTCAGATTCAGGCTGACCTGTTGCCTCAGGAAGACAGCATTTGTCCCAACTTTTTCGTACAACATAAACATTGGCTGAGGCGAAAAATCTGCTGCAGGCGCTTCGCGGAAATGGCCCACCGCGCCTTTGGTGGGCTCATCCGGGGTGGGCCTAATACCCAAGACAGGAGCCGCGCGGCATACCCCAATGGCCCGCAACTCGGTTGCAAACTCTCCCCTAGTGCGAAGACCCCGCACGCCGCTGGAGCGCGCCGCACGATGTCACTTGGACTTGTCGTTCTGGCAGCCGCAGTTGTCTTTGTACTGGTAGTAGCGGCTCGCCCTTTGTGGGACATCAGGCATCAGCTTTGGAGCACATTGGACTGGCGAGACCTGACCGTGCTGGGGCTTGCAGTGCTTGCCCTGCTGCTTCCGGTTGCCGTGTTTATGATTGCGTTGCCATACGTTCCCTGGCTGGAGAACATCATTCCAAAATCTCTGGTGCCTGACGAACGGCCGCTTGTTTCCAATCAAGGCAATTTTGGCCAGAACCTCAATCATCGGGGCGAACTTTATCGCTCCCAAGGACGCTACATGGAGGCCGAGGCCATGTTTAAACAAGCGTTGGCAATCGTTGAAAAAGCAGGCGGTCTCACTCACCCAGATGTCAGCATACCGCTTAGTAGCCTAGCCCAGCTGTATTTTGACCAGGGTCGCTATGTAGAGGCGGAGGCGCTTTATGAGCGCGCGCTCGCCATCGGCGAAGCGGCGCTAGGTCGCTACGATCCATCTGTCAGCGTTGTCCTCATTGGTCTTGCGGATCTGCGTCGAATGCAAGGCCGCTACGCCGAGGCCGAGCCGCTTTACCGACGTGCCCTTACGATCCATGAGTTTGCATTGGGTCACGATCACCCAAGCTATGGCACCACGCTCAATAATCTCGCCCTGTTGCTTTGCGCTCAAGGCCGGCTTGCTGAAGCTGAGCCGTTGTTCAAACGCTCGTTGGCAAGTCAAGGATGGCTCGACGTCGCGGTCTGCCTAAATAACTTGGCGGACCTGTATAACGCTCAAGGACGCTATGCGGAAGCGGAGCCACTTTACAAACGCTCACTCACCGCACTTGACAACGTACTCGATCGACTTTTGTCGTCGCAAGGCAACGACGCGACTACAGCCGGCCAGATATTCCAGACAGCGCAGCGGGCCTTAGCTGCGGAGGCGGGAGCATCGTTTGCGGAAATAGCCGCACACGGGCTCAAGGCCGATTTGCAAATTGCAGCCGTCTATCCGGGTCCGCAGAAACCCACCGGTGAATGGCAGAAATGGGATGGCGCCGAAGCGGGAAACGCAGATCGCATTGCCGAGATTGATAAGGCCCCTGAAATCGAGCAGCGCCAAAAGTCCCACGTCCCTCAGTTTGCTGCCATCAGCCATCCTGAGCCCCTCAGTCTAGGGCAAGTTCAAGCGGATCTTCGTTCTGACGAGGCGCTCGTCCTGTACCTCACCAGGCCCGAGCGTAACGCGACCCTGGCGTGGGTCGTCACCAAAACCGATGTCCGCTGGCGGCGGACCGACTTGAGCACCAAAGCTCTAACTGAGAGCGCAAGAGCCCTGCGCTGTGGCCTCGATCCGATGTTGTGGAAGGATGCGCAGTCGGCTGACAAATGTCATGAGCTCCTGCAATTCTCGCCGGGTGGAGGACGAGTCGATGACCAGATAACGGAAATCCTTCCCTTCAACCTCGCTCGCGCGCACGATCTCTACAGGGCTTTGCTGGCTCCATTCCGAGATATCGTCAAAGACAAGAACCTGTTGATCGTAGCATCGGGTTCGCTGAGTAGACTGCCCTTCAATGTGCTGGTAACCGAGCCTCCAAAGACCGCCATCCTGAGCAAACTTGAGCAATACCGCGATGTCCCCTGGCTCGGCATACAGCATCCGATCACCGTGCTCCCCTCTCTCAGCACCCTACGGCTGCGCCAGCGAGCCAAGACGAGCCTCGCCTCAAGAACCTACCTCGGCATTGGGAATCCCCTGCTTGATGGGCAGCAGGATCACCCGGAGTGGGGGTGGTACTACAAGGAGCAAGCACGAGCCTCGTGGGACAAGCAGCAGTGCCCCGAGGCAGAGGTGGGGCACCGGACAGCAATTGCTAGCCGACCAGTGATGAGCCGTGGCGGAGGCTATTCCGAAGTTGACAGGATCCGCGCTTGGGACCCATTGCCCGAGACCGCCGACCTTCTTTGTGAGGTCGGTCGCCGTCTCGATGCTTCCAAGAGCGACATCCTGCTCGGGTCCCAGGCGAGTGAAAGTGTGCTCAGAACCCTCTCCCAAGCAGGTCGCCTCGCCCAGTATCGCATCCTCTATTTTGGCACCCACTGTGCGCTGACCGGCCAGGTGCAGGGCGTGGCTGAACCGGGCCTCGTGCTCACGCCTCAACTAGCGGGCGCGACAAATTCCGGGAAGCTGGATCGAGACGACGGCTTGCTCACAGTCGACGCAATCAAGGCCCTCAAGCTGGATGCCGACTGGGTCGCGCTCTCACCTTGCAGCACGGCCGGTGGGAGCCGAGAAAACGCAGATACCTTGTCAGGCCTGGCCGTCGCATTTTTCCACGCTGGGGCTCGGGCGTTGCTGATCCCATACTGGGAGGTCAGTTTCGAAGCCACCGTTAAACTCACAACAGGAGCCTTCGCAGAACTGAACGCCAATCCGACGATTGGCCAGGCTGAAGCAATGCGCAACTCTATGCGCAGTATCCTGATGCATGGTTCGCTGCTGGAGGCGCATCCCTCACAGTGGGCTCCGTTCGTCATTGTAGGCAACGGTGCAGCGAACTGACGATCAGTCGTGCGCGAGCCTCCTTGCTGCAGTCTGGTGCCGAAAATTTCAATCAGGGGCTGGGACGATGCGCTCGTGAGTGGCACCGGCAACGACGTGATGACCTGCGGGTTCGGCTACGTGTTCAATGCCCTCAACCAGTCGGGCGTTGGCAACAGCGATCTCACTTCGAGGGTGCCGACCTCGTTTTTCTTACGTTATGCTGCCAATCGCTACGCGTAACCTGGCCCGCGAGGTCGAGGCCTTCTGGGAAATGGCGAGCGGTTGTGGTCACAAGATTTGAGCTGTTGCTGCGCCGTAACCTGCCAACGGGCGTGCGGCGCTTGTTACGGCTTGGCCGCCATGCCCTCGTCAAAGGCCAAACCTCCCCACCCCTACCGCGCCATCTGGCGCGGGACTGCCGCTTTTCGGCCTCGCGCTATGACCTGGTTGAAGCTTTGCCGACGGGCGGGCGCATCGCCGAGGTCGGCACCTACAAGGGTGACTTCGCCCGACACATCCTGGCGCGCTGCGACCCGGCCGAACTGCACCTCGTCGATCTCGATTTCTCCTTGCTCGATCCGGCGGTGGCCGCCGATGCCCGCATCCGCAAGCATGCCGGCCAGTCCCACGAGGTGCTGGCAGGTTTCCCCGATCAGACCTTCGATTGGGTCTATATCGACGCCGATCATTCCTACGCAGGCACGTCCCGCGACGCCTTTGCCGCCGCTCCGAAAGTCAGATACGGCGGCTATCTCGTGTTCAACGACTTTGCCCACCTCGACCCTCACCTGGGTGCCTACGGCGTGCACCGCGCCGTCGTCGAGTTTGCGATCGCCAAGGACTGGCCCTTTGCCTGGTTCGCCTATGACGGCGCTGGCCTATACGATGTCGCGCTGCAGCGACCGATTGAGAGCGATCGCTAACGAGCATCCAAGCCCTGCAGCCGAGGGGTGGTTCGCCCGCAGATTTGGTTTGTTGTCGGCGGGCCGTGGGGTGTAGCGTCTGCCCCGAGGGAAACCGAGCATTAAAGTCTCGGGATCGCGCGCCGGCGACGCGTCGTGGCGCGGGCGCTGGATTGAGGAGGACGTCTGATGAGGCTGAAGGGAACGGTGCTCGCCGCAATTCTGTGCGGCAGCGTGGGGCTTGCGACCCTCCCGGGTGCTGTGGTGGCGCAGGGCATGTTCGCCAACCTGCCGCGCAACGAAACCCTGATCCTGGAAAATCCCGAAGGCACCATCAAAAACGCCGGCTGGTTCAACATCTGGGCCATCAATGCCGGTAGCCAATCGAACGGCCTGCAGCAGGCGGCGCTCGACACGCTCTGGTACATCGACCCCAATCGCGGCCTCGACGGGGTGTGGCAAAATTCGCTGGCCGCCGATAAGCCCCAGTACAACGCCGACTTCACGGAAATGACCGTCAAGCTGCGGCCGGGCATTTACTGGAGCGACGGCGTCGAGTTCACCGCGGCTGACGTCGTGCACACGGTGACGACCCAGATCAAGCACAAGAACATGCGCTGGAGCGCGGCGCTCGCCCTCAATGTCGAGGCGGTCGAAGCGCCCGACCCCCATACCGTCCACTTTAAACTCAAAAAGCCCAACTCCCGCTTCCATGCGCTGTTCACCGTGCGCTGGAACGCGGTGTGGATCATGCCCAAGCACGTGTTCGAAAAGGTCGAAGACCCCCTGAAGTTTGACTTCAATAAGCCGGTCTCGCTTGGCGCCTACGTGCTCCACACTTTCGATCCGGACGGCCGCTGGTACATCTGGCGCCTGCGCGAGGACTGGCAGCGGACCACGCTGGCCCGCTACGGCACGCCGGGCCCCAAGTACCTGGCCTACGTCGATCCTGGCCCGCCCGACAAGCGCGTCATCGCCCAGATGAACCACGAGCTCGACGTCATTCACGACGTGGCGCCCGAGGGCATGTTCACGCTCGCCAAACAGTCGAAGAGCTCGGTCGCCTGGTTCAAGGGCTTCCCCTATGCCCATCCCGACCCGACCCTGCCGGCGTTGATCTTCAATGGCCAGAACGAGCTCTTTAAATCCCGCGACGTGCGCTGGGCCCTGGCATTGCTGATCGACATCAAGGCCGTGTCGATGGCGTCCTATCGTGGCGCCGCGACCATCTCGGCGATCGGCATTCCGCCGACCGGACGGCATCCCGAGAGCTATCATGAGCCGCTACAGGACTGGCTCGCCAACTTCGAGCTCGACACCGGCAAGCGCAAGATCAAACCCTACGATCGCGGCATCGGCCAGCAGATCGCCGAGATGTTGCGCCCCTCCATGGGCGATCAGATCCCGAACGATCCCAAGGCCATTGCCGCGGCCTTTGGGATGGGCTGGTGGAAGTCCGATCCCCAGGCCGCCGCCGAGCTGTTGGAAAAGGCGGGCTTCAAAAAGGTCGGCGCCAACTGGCAGACGCCCGACGGCAAACCCTTCACCGTGCGCGTCGTGGTCGAAGGCGAGGCGCGTCCCGTCATGACGCGGGCGGGCTCGATGATCGTCGAGCAATGGCGCCGCGCCGGCATCGATGCCAAGGTCGACGTCGCCCAGGGCACGCTGGTGACCCGGCGCGCGGCCGGCGATTTCGACACCCTCATCAGCTGGAGCGTGGAGACCTGGGGCGGCCACCAGGACCTGTCCTTCTTCCTCGACAGTTGGCACTCGCAATTCGTGGCGCCGGCGGGTGCGCCGCAGCCGCCCCGCAACTGGCAGCGCTGGTCGCATCCCGACCTCGACAAGGTGATCGAGGAGATCCGCAAGATCGGTTTCGATGATCCCAAGGGGATCGAGCTCGGCCGCGAGTACGTCAAAATCGCCGTGCGCGAGATGCCGACCATCCCGCTCATGTCCTACAACGTGTTCACGGTGATGGACACCACCTACTGGACCGGTTACCCGACGGCGGCCGACCCCTACACCGACCCGGTTCCCAACTGGGCCAACTCGCGCGCCATGTTCGTCAAGTTGAAGCCCAAGAGCTGAGGCCCCGAGGCCGTTATCGCCGATGCGTTTTTATGCGACGTACCTGGCGCAGCGGCTCGGCCAGTTTCTGCTCGTGGTCTTTATCGGAATTAACCTGACTTACCTGATCACGCACCTCACGCCGATCGACCCCGTCGAGCAGTCGATCGCCGCCGTCACCTCCTTCGGTAACACCTCACCCGAAGCAATCGGCGCTATGCGCCAATCGCTACGTGAGCTTTATGGGTTGACCGGGGCGCCGCACGAGCAGTATCTGGCGTTTTGGCGGCGGATCGCCACCGCCGATTTCGGGCCGTCGCTGTCGGCTTTCCCGACGCCGGTGTCGACCCTGATCGCGCGCGCCCTGCCGTGGACGATCGGCCTGCTCGCAACGGCGACCCTGCTCACCTGGGTGCTCGGCAACCTATTGGGCGGGCTCGCCGGCTACTACCAGAACAAAACGAGCCTCAAGGTCCTGGCCATCATCGCCATGGGCCTTCACCCCGTTCCCTATTACATTGTCGCCTTTGTGCTGCTGGTGATGTTTGGCTACCTGTGGCCGCTATTGCCCATTGCCGGCGGCAAGGCCATGAACCTCGGCGATCAACTGAACCTCACGATCGTCTTGAGCATCCTCAAGCATTCGATCCTCCCGGCTCTCTCCTTGCTGCTGGTTGGGCTCGGCGGCTGGTTTCTCGGCATGCGCTCGCTCGTGTCCAACATCGTGAGCGAGGACTACGTGGTCTATGCCGAACTCGCCGGCGTCGACCGCCGCCGCATCCTGACCTCCTACGTCATGCGCAATGCGCTGCTGCCTCAGGTCACGGGCCTCGCGTTGTCGCTGGGTGCCATCTTCAACGGCGCCATTATTACCGAGCAAGTGTTTGGCTACCCCGGCGTCGGCTCGCTGCTGGTCTCCGGCGTCTATGCCGGGGACTACGGCCTGGTGCTGGGGGTGGCGACGGTGTCGATCATCGGCGTGTCGACGGCGGTGCTGATTATCGATCTGCTCTATCCGCTGCTCGATCCCCGCGTACGGACAGGCTGACCCCATGCTCGCCACCTTGCGCGACCTTATCATCTACAACCCCGAATTCCGGATCGGGGCGATCCTATTGGGCCTGGTCGCCGGCATGGCGGCCTTGTCGTTAGCCTCGCCCTATGCGCCGCTCGACACCTTTGTGGTGGCCCCGGATCTGCCGCCGTCTTTCGCGCATCCCTTCGGCACCACGTCGCGCGGGCAGGACGTGTTCTGGCAGCTCACTTTCGCCATAAGGAATACGCTGACCTTCGGCATTGTCGTCGCCGTTCTGAGCCGGCTGCTATCGCTGGCGGTCGGCTTGCTGGCGGGCTACAAGGGGGGCTGGGTCGACCGGGTCTTGATGGCGATCAACGACACCTTCATCGCCATTCCCCTGTTTCCGATCCTGGTCCTGTTCTACTTCGTGCTGCGCGATGCCATGTCCTGGGCCGCGCTCGCCATCATCATGGCGCTGCTGGGCTGGGCCTACGATGCGCGCCTGATCCGCGCCCTGGCGCTCAGCCTCAAGACGCGCGAGTTCACCTACACGGGGGTCTTTTCCGGCATGACGACGCGCGAGCTCCTCGTGCGCGAGCATCTGCCCTACGTGATGCCGATCGTGTTCGCCACCACTATGAACAACATGAACTGGTCGATCGGCCTCGAGGTGACGCTGTCGGTCTTGGGCTTCACCGACATCAATTCCCCGACCGTCGGCGGCATGATCTACTGGGCCAATCAGCACACCGCGCTGGTCGCCGGCGTGTGGTGGTGGATCGCCTTTCCCGTCATTTTGGTGGTGGCCCTGTTCATCGGCCTGTTCCTGCTGGCCGTGTCGATGAACGAGCATATCGACCCGCGCAGCCGGCTGCGGCGCATGGGGACGGAGGGTGGCGCATGACCGCGACCTCGGCCGCCGACACGGAGGCGAAGCACGCATCCCCGGGTGCGCCCCGCGGGCCCGTGCTCACCGTCGAAGACCTCAAGGCCTACTACCGCACGCGCCATTTCGGGATCGAGCGGGAGGTCAGGGCGGTCGACGGCGTCTCCTTCGAGGTCCGGGACAACGAGATCTACGGCCTCGCCGGGGAATCGAGCTCGGGCAAATCGACCCTGCTCAAGGCCGTCGCCGCCGCCATGCGTCCGCCACTGCAAGTGGTGGGCGGCACGGTCCGGATGCGGTTCTTGGCTGGCGCCAAGTCCCTGCACGAGGCTTCAAGCGCCGAGCTCGCCCGACTGCGCTGGCGCAAGCTCTCCTACATCATGCAGGGCTCCATGAGCGCGCTCAACCCCGTGCGCCGCGTGCGCCGCTCATTTGAAGACTTTGCCGCGCGGCACTTGGACGGCACCGGCGCCGCCTTCGAGGCCAAGGTCGAGGCCCACCTCGCGCTGGTTCGGCTGGATAAGGGCGTGCTCGATGCCTATCCCCACGAGCTCTCCGGTGGCATGCGCCAGCGCGTCACCATCGCGCTGGCCACGATCTGCCGGCCCGACCTCGTGATCGCCGATGAGCCCACCACCGCCCTTGACGTCGTGGTGCAGAAGGACGTGCTCGACATGATCCGCCACGTACAGCGGCAAGTGGGCTCCTCGCTCCTGCTGGTCACCCACGATCTGGGCGTGCACGCTTATCTGACCGACCGTCTCGCCATCATGTATGGGGGACGGCTGGTCGAAGAGGCGCCGACCGAGACCCTGTTCCGCAGCCCGTTGCACCCCTATGCCAAGCACTTGATCGCCAGCCTGCCACGGATCGGCGAAGAGGCGCCCAAGGTCGCCCTTGCGGGCGGCCCACCCAATCTCGCCGACCCGCCGTCCGGTTGCCGCTTTCACCCGCGCTGTCCCCTGGCGATGGAGCGCTGCCGGCGCGAGACCCCGATCCTGACGAGGGTGGCCCCCCACCACCGCGTCGCCTGCTTTGCCGTCGGAGGGTAGGCGTGATGGCGCCGCTGCTTGAGGTTGCCCACGTGTCCAAGACCTTCGGCGGCTTCCTGCGGCGCCGCCGCGTGGCCGCCGTGCGCGATGTGAGCTTTAGCCTGTCCGGTGAGAGCCCCGAGGTCTTTACGCTGCTGGGACAATCGGGCAGCGGCAAGACCACGCTCGCCCGCATGATCCTCGGCCTCGAAACGCCGACGGCGGGGAGCCTGCGGCTCAAGGGTGAGGACATCGCCACGCTGCGCCGGGGCGCGCGCGTGAGGCGTTTGCTGGGCCTGGTGCAGCCGATCTTCCAGAACCCCTTCGAGGCCTTTAATCCCTTGCGCCACGTCGATCACTATTTGCTGCTGACGGCCCACCGGTTCGGCGGCGCCGGCGATGAGCTTGAGGCCCAGGCGGCAACGGAGGCGTCCCTACGCCAGGTCGGCCTCTCGCTTGCCGAGGTTGCCCGCCGTTATCCGCACGAGCTCTCCGGTGGCCAACTGCAGCGGCTTGCCATTGCCCGCGCGTTGCTGGCCAAACCGAAACTGATCGTCGCCGACGAGCCCGTCTCCATGGTGGATGCCTCTTTGCGCATGGCGATCGTCAACCTGTTCAAGACCTTGCGGGGCGAGCTCGGCATTTCGATCCTCTACATCACGCACGATCTGGCGACCGCCTATTTGGTCAGCGACCGGATCATGATCATGCGGGACGGAGAGGTCGTCGAAAGCGGCGCGGCGCGACAGGTCCTCACCCACCCCCAACACGCCTATTCGCGGCAACTCAAGGACGCCGTCCTGGTGCCCCGCTTCACCGCCGAGGATGGCGACGGCGCCACGGCCGAAGGCGAGCAGCGGCCGCAGCATTGAGCCGGGAGAGCCCTATCATGCGCCACGCCAAAGTCCTTCTCGATCGCGACTTTGCCATCGGGGACACCGACCCCCGGCTGTTCGGGGCCTTCGTCGAGCATTTGGGGCGCTGCGTTTACGGCGGCATTTACGAGCCGGGGCATCCGACCGCCGATGAAAAGGGGTTTCGCGGCGACGTCCTCGCCCTCATCAAGGAGCTGGGGCCCACGATCGTGCGCTATCCCGGCGGCAACTTCGTCTCCGGCTACAACTGGGAGGACGGCGTCGGCCCGGTCGAGGCGCGCCCGACGCGGCTAGACCTCGCCTGGTTCTCCACCGAGACCAACCGGTTCGGCACCAACGAGTTCATCGACTGGTGTCGCGCGGCGCAGGTCGAGCCCATGCTGGCCGTCAACCTCGGCACGCGCGGCGGCGATGCGGCGCGCAATCTCGTCGAATACTGTAACCATCCCGGCGGCAGCACCTATGCCGACCTGCGGCGTGCGCACGGCTACCCCAGCCCGCATGGCGTGAAGTTCTGGTGCCTCGGCAACGAAATGGATGGCCCCTGGCAAATGGAGCACAAGACGGCGACCGAATACGGGCGCGTCGCCGCCGAGGCCGCCAAAATGATGCGCTGGGTCGACCCGAGCCTGGTGCTGGCCGCCTGCGGCTCGACCTCGCGCAACATGCCAACCTTCGGGCGCTGGGACGATGAGGTGCTCGAGCACACGTTCGAACTCGTCGATTTCGTCTCGCTCCACACCTACCTCAACAACTACCGGGGTGACAGCGCCGGCTTCCTGGCCGCCCCCGACCTGATGGACATGTTCATCGAGGAGGTCATTGCCATCGCCGATGCGGTGGCGGCGCGGCGCCGGTCACCAAAACGCTTGGCTCTGAGCTTCGATGAATGGAACGTGTGGTACCGCACGCGGCGCACGCGGCAGGACCGCGTCAAGGAGGGCTGGCCGGTGGCGCCGCCCATTCTTGAGGAAATCTACACCATGGAGGATGCGCTCGCCTTCGGCGGCGCCTGCATTTCGCTGTTGAACCACGCCGATCGGGTCAAGTGCGCCTGCCTTGCCCAACTCGTCAACGTGATCGCGCCGATCATGACGGAGACGGGCGGCGGCGCCTGGCGGCAGACCATTTTTTATCCCTTCCAGCACATGAGCCGCTTCGGTCGGGGACGTGTGCTCAAATGTCAGGTCGCCAGCGAAACCTACGCCGCCTCCTACTACGATCCCCGCGGCAGCCTGGACCAGGTCTTTCCGCTTTCCGCCGTGCCCTACCTCAAACTGGCGGCGGTGGCGACCGGGGACGGTGGGCTCAGCCTGTTTGCCCTCAACCGCGACCTGGCACGGCCGATGACGGTTAGCCTCGAGGCGCGCGGCTTCAAGGACCTTGCCGTCGCCGAGGCCTTCCAGCTCCGCGACGACGACTTGGGCGCGACCAACAGCAAGGCGGCACCCGAGCGCATCAAGCCGGCGCCGCTCGCCGGGGTTGAGAGCGGCGGGGGTAGGATCAGCCTCAGGCTGGCGCCGGCGTCCTGGAACCTGATTGCCTTGGCAGCAAGACCCAGGCCGTGATGATCTGAAGCACACACGATCCCCGTGATGGGGCAACACGCAAAACATTGGGAGGACCCAGCATGGCGTCCAGTGACAAACCGATCCGGGGCGTGGTGCCGATCGCGCCGACGCCGTTTCGTGACAACGGCGATCTCGACCTCGACAGCCAACGCCGGGTGTTTGAGTGCATGATCGACCAGGGGGTTGACGGCATCTGCATCCTCGCCAACTACTCCGAGCAGTTCCTGCTCACCGATGAGGAGCGCACCGTTCTGCTCGATCTTGCGCTCGCGCACGTGCGGGGGCGGGTGCCGGTGATCGTCACCTGCAGCCACTTCTCGACCCGGATCGCGGCCGAGCGCGCCCGGCGGGCGGCCGCCGGCGGCGCCGACATGCTGATGCTCATGCCGCCCTACCACGGGGCACTATTGCGCGCCGACGAGACGGGCACCTTCGAACACTTTGCCAGGGTGGCCGAGGCCGCGCCATCGCTGCCCATCATGGTGCAGGACGCACCCTTGAGCGGGGTCACCCTATCGGTGGCGTTCCTGGCCCGGCTCGCCCGCGAGCTGCCGCAGGTCGCCTACTTCAAGATCGAGGTGCCGGGCACGGCCGCCAAGCTCAGGGCCCTCATCGCCGCCGGCGGCGCCGCCATCCGCGGGCCCTTCGACGGCGAGGAGGGCATCACCTTGCTGGCCGACCTCGATGCCGGCGCCACGGGGACGATGCCGAGCGCGCTATTACCCGATCTCATCAAACCCGTGCTCGAGCACCACCGTGCGGGTCGGCGTGCCGAGGCGGCGGCCGCCTATGGCCGCATCCTGCCGCTGATCAACTACGAGAACCGCCAGTGCGGGCTTAGGGCAACCAAGATCGTGATGGCCGCGGGGGGCGTGATTGCCAGTGAGGTCGTGCGCCATCCGCTCGAGCCGTTGCCGGCGGCGACACGCGCGGGACTTTTGGAGCTTGTTGCCGCGCTCGAACCGCTCGCCGCGCGCTGGGGCAAATGAAGCTGCTCGAATCTTTCTGAAGTGACCGAAAAAGAGGGGTCTCCCATGACAAGTGCGCACGCCGTCTATCCGTCCCTTGCGGGCCGTGTCGTGTTCGTGACCGGCGGCGGCAGTGGCATTGGCGCGGCGATCGTTGCCGCCTTCGCCCAGCAAAAGGCGAACGTTGCCTTTGTCGATATCGATGAGAAAGCCTCGGCCGCGGTGCAAGCGGGCCTGGGGGATACGCCCAGCCATTTCGAGCGCTGTGACGTGCGCGACGTGGCGGCCTTGCGTCGCGCCATTCAGAACGCGCGCGAGCGGCTGGGGCCCATCACCGTGCTCATCAACAATGCGGCGCGTGATGATCGCCACGCCAGCGAAGAGGTGACGCCCGAGTTTTGGGACGAGCGCATTGCCGTCAATCTCAAGCACCAGTTCTTTGCCGCGCAGGCCGTGCTGCCCGACATGAAGGCCGCCACGTGGGGCTCGATCATCAATTTCGGCTCCTCGTCGTGGATGACGGGCCAAGGCGGCATGGTCGCCTACACGGCGGCCAAGTCCGCCGTGCTTGGGCTGACGCGCTCGCTGGCGCGCGACTTCGGCGTCTACAACATCAGGGTCAATGCGATTGCGCCGGGCTGGATCCTGACCGAACGCCAGCGCAGCCTCTGGCTCACGCCCGAGAGCAAGGCGCGCCTAATGGAGGCGCAATGTTTAAAGCGCGAGCTCAATGGCGAGGACATCGCCCGCGTCGTGCTGTTCTTATCGTCCGATGAGGCGGGCGCCATCACCAGCCAGCACTATGTCGTGGACGCCGGGCGCCTCTAAGGGAGGTGCCCGCGATGCTGGCGCCACGCTGAGGCGCCGCCACCCGGCCGACGGTGGCGCGCCTTGCTGGGGCCGCAGCTATCGGGGCGCGCCCAGGTAGGCGGCGACCACGGCCGGGTCGTTGAGGACTTGGGCGGGCGGGCCCGAGGCGAGCGTGCGGCCGTAGTCCAGAACATGAATGCGGTCGGCGAGATCGGCGACCATTTGCATGTCGTGCTCGATCCAGATCATCGGCAGGGCCAGCTCGTGCTTGATGCGCAGAATAAAGCGGGCGAGGTCATCGCGTTCGTCGCGGGAAAGCCCGGCCGAGGGCTCATCGAGCAGCAACAGGGAAGGCTCGAGCGCCAGCGCCCGGGCCAGGCCCACGAGCTTCTGAGTGCCGAAGGGAAGCGCTCCGGCCTCGGCGTAGCGCACGCTTTCGAGCTCGACGAACTCGATGATGCGCTCAACCTGTGCGCGCTGGCGCACCTCCTGGCGGCGCACGCTGGGCAGGAACAAGGCCTCGCTGAGGGGGTGAGTGGCAACGCGCGTATGCCGCCCGACCATGATGTTGTCGAGCACGCTCAGGTGGGAAAAGAGCTCGCCATGCTGAAAGGTGCGGGCGATGCCGAGGCCGGCAATGACGCGCGGCGGCAGCCCGGCAATGTCGCGACCGCCAAAGCGGATGCGGCCGTTCCCGCGATAAAGCCCGCTGATGCAGTTGAGCACGCTGGTTTTGCCGGCGCCGTTGGGGCCGATCAGCGCCAACAGCTCGGCCGGACCAACCTCGAGCGAAACGCCATCGAGGACCGTGAGCCCGCCGAAGGCAAGGTGCAAGGCCTCGATGGCGAGCTCAGCCATACCACCTCCGATTGCGGCGGTACTGCTTGACCTCGCGATAGCTGCGGCGGTGTCCGGAGGCGGATTGCCCGAGGTAGAACTCGGCGACATCGGGGTGCTCGGCGAGCCGGGCGGCGCTGCCGTCGAGCACGATGCGGCCGTTTTCCAAGATATAGCCGTGGTCGATCACGCCCAAGGTAAGGGCCGCGTTCTGCTCCACGATCACCAGCGTCAGGGAAAGCGCGCTACGGATGGCCAGCAGGCGCTGCAAGAGATCGGCGACGACGACGGGGGCGAGGCCCAACGACAACTCATCGACGAGCAGCAGTTTGGGTTGGCAAACGAGCCCGGCGGCGATGGCCAGCATTTGCCGCTCGCCCCCCGACAGCAGGCCGGCCGTGCGCTGCCGCAGTGGCGCCAGTCGCGGGAAAAAATCATAGATGAGCCCCTCGCGCCGGCGCTGCTCGGCGCGACCCGTGCGCGCCGCCACCGGCACCAACAGGTTTTCGGCCACCGTCAGGTTTGGGAACACCTTGCCGCGCTCGGGCACCAGCACGATGCCGGCCCTGGTGCTGAGGTGGGGTGCGGCGTGGGTGATCGGCCGGCCCTCAAAGTGGATGCTGCCGTCGGTGATGCGGGCATCATCGAGGCCATGGAAGCCCGAGATGGCGCGGAGCAGCGTGGTTTTGCCGGCGCCGTTGCTGCCGAGAATGCCGACGATCTGGCCGGAAGCGACGCTGAGCGAGATGCCCTCGAGCGCAGTGATGGCGCGCTGGTAGACGACCTCGAGCTTGTCGACGGCCAGAAGCGGCCCAGGAGGAAGCGACCCAGGAAGGAGCGGCGCAGGAAGAAGCGGCCCAGGAACGGGAGCGGTCATCGTCGCGCTCCACCGACGGGCCGGTGCCGGAACGGCCACAGCAAAAAGTAGGTTTGCAGGCGCCGCCACAGGCCGATCAATCCCTGCGGTTCGAGCACCAGGAAGAGGATCATGACGGCGCCGAAGGCCGCGGCGTTGACGGCAAACCGCAGGCCAGCGTAGGCCGTGGCGCCGACAAGCGCGCCGAGGCCCGCCTCGATGGCGTAGGGAAACAGCGTGACGAAGAGGGCGCCGAGGATGGCACCGGCCAGCGAACCCATGCCGCCGATGATGATCATGGCGACGTACTGGATCGACAGGAACAGCGAAAAGGCCTCAACCGAGACGAAACCGCGGTAGTAGGCAAAAAGCGCGCCGGCGACGGCCGTCAGTGCCGAGGAGATGACGAAGGCTAGGAGTTTGTAGCTGGCAACGCCGATGCCGAGTGTTTGCGCCACCGTCTCGTTGGCGCGGATGGCCGCCCAGGCGCGCCCCGAGCGGGCGCGTAAGAGATTGGCGCACAGCAGCAGGGTGGCGACGGCGGCCGCCAGCAAAATGAGGTACCAGGCTTTTGCGTCGGTCAAGGCCTTGCCGGCGAGACTCGGCGGATCGACGACAATGCCCGTCGAAAAGCCGCGGCGTGCTTCGTATTCGCCGCCCAGATAGGCGACCAAAAAATTGAGCGCCAGCGTGCTCACCGCCAGGTAAAGACCGCGCACGCGCAGCGACGGTAGCCCGAAGACGACGCCCAACAGCGCGCCGACCGCGGCCGCGGCCGGCAGCGTGACGAGAAAGGGGGCCTTGAACTCCTTGAAGAGGATGCCGACGGTGAAAGCCCCGGCCGCCAGCAGGCCGGCGTGGCCAAGCGAAACCTGGCCCGCATACCCCGTCAGCAGCATGAGGGCCAGCGCGCCGATGACGGCCAAGAAGACTTGGGCGGCCAGATCGATCAGGAAAGGTGAGGCCAGCAGCGGCAGGGCGAGCAAGACCACGAGCACGCCGAGGACGGCCAAGCGCTCGAGCCGCGTTGGCAACAGGGTGAGGTCCTCACCATAGTCGGTGCGGAAATAGCCGCTGGCGCGCGGTCGCCTAGACACGATCGAGCTCTTCGCGGGTGCCGAGCAGGCCCCAGGGCCGCAGCATCAAGACGACGATCAGCACCAAAAACGGGATGACCTCGGACAGCAGTGGGTCGACGTAGTGGATGAGCAAAACCTCCGCGCTGGCGACGATCAAGGAGCCCAGAAAGGCGCCGGCGAGGCTGTCGAGCCCGCCAACCAGAGCGGCGGGAAAGGCCTTGAGGCCGATGATGGCCATGGTCTGGCCGAGGCCGGAATCAAGGGCGATCAACATGCCGGCGAGCGCCCCCGTGAGGGTGGAGAGCGACCAAGCCAGGGCGTAGATGGCATGCAGATTGATGCCGCGCTGGGCCGCCAGCAGCGGGTTCTGCCCGGCTGCGCGCATGCGCATGCCCCAGCGTCCCAGCCGCAAAAAGGCAAAGAGGCTCGCGTAGACGGCGAGCGTCGTTGCCACCAACAGCGCCGCCCAGAACGAAATCCGCGCCCCGCCCGGTAGCGCAAACGCCCAGTTGGCAAGGCCGAGCGGCACCGCCGGATACTGCTGCTGGGCCGACCAGACGATGACGGTGACGCCGCGCAAGAGAACGCCGAGGGCAACGGTGGTCAGAACCGCGGCGAGCGCCATTTCGCCCGTCAGCTTGCGCAGCAGAAACAGGTAGACCATGGCTCCCACAGCCACGCTGAGGCCGAGGGCGGCGGCGATCGCCGCCATGGCATGGCCGGCGAACAGCGATGCCGTCCACAGCAGCAGGTAGGCCGACAGCATCAAGAGTTCGCCGTGCGCCAAGTTGAGGACGCGGCTGACGCGGTAGATCAATACATAGCCGCAGGCGATCAGCGCGTAGATCGCGGTCAAGACCACAATATTGACGGCGAGCTGCACGGGCGGCGAAGCCTTGTTGCGTTATTTGACGTCGAAGGCGGTCCAGTCCTTCACCTGTTGGATTGCGCCCCTGCCGCTATCCCAGCGGTAGACGCGATAGTATTGGCGGGTGCGGAAGTGGTTGTCCTTGGTCCACTCGATGGGGCCGCCGCGCAGACCCTTGGTGTCGACCTTCAGCGTGCTCATGGCGGCCGCCAGCTTCTCGGGCGTTGCCGGCCAGCCCGTGGCCTTGAGCGCGGCTTCCACCACCATGCCGGCGATCCAGCCTTCCGTCAGTTGTTCGACGGGGTAGGTGAGCTTCGTCGACTTGGCGGCTTTCGCGATCTCCTGGTGGATCGGCAGCTGGTCCTGGAACAGCGCGTTGGCGCCGACGACGTAAAAGGAAGCGTCTTTGAGGCGGGCCAATTCGCCTTCCGCCTCGATATGGGCCCAGGCGATGTAGTCGCCCTTCCAGTCGAGGCGGCGCAGGGCTTCGAGCGTGCGCACCTGGGTCACCCAGGGTGCCCAGGAGAAGACCCAGTTTGCCCCGGCATCCTTGAGCTTGGTGGCAAAGGGCGTGTAGTCGGGGGTCGGCGGTGGGATCACCTCCTTGTCGACGACGGTCATGCCGAGCGCGGGCGCCTGTTGCTCGGCAAAGTCCATCTCGGCGCGCGACAGGGGGATGGCCATGGCGGAAAAGCCGATTTTGACCGGCTCCTTGGCCGTTTCCTTGATAAAGGCGAGGGTTGCCCGGCTGTCATAGGTCGAGGCGAAGGCCGTCGTGCAGAACTGCAGGGGATCGGCGGGGGGATAGACCTCCTTGGGGCACACCGAGCTTGCAAACAGCACGGGCACGCCCGCCCGCTTCGCCTCGGCGACCACCGGGGCGAAGGTCGAGGACAGGCTGGCGTTCAGCAACAACAGGACGTTGTCCTGTGTCAGCAGCTTCTTGGCGTTGGCGGTCGCCTTGCCGGGCTCGGCGGAATCGTCCTGCAGAATGAGGTTGATCTTTTTGCCGGCAATGCCGCCGGCGGCGTTGACGCCATCGACATAAAGGCGGAGCGCCTCCACCGCTGGGGCATAGGTTGAGGCCGGCGGACCCGTCAAAGCCCCGGTCAGGCCGATGGTATAGGCGTCTTGGGCGGCGGCCGGCGCCGCCAGCAGCAGTGCGGCCAGGATCGCGCCTTGCAGTCTCAGAAGCATGTTTGGTCCTCCCACGCGTGACAAATGCGTTTCGTTGTTTGGCAAATCTCAAGCGGTCAGGCCGGCGGTCGCCGCGGCCAGCACCTTTTCCTCCTCGTCATCGTACATGTCCTCCACCAGGTCCTTGAACCGCGCGACCATCTGGGCGCGCTTGACCTTGCGCGTTGGCGTCACCGGCTCGCCTTCCTGCTCGGGATCGAGCACTTTGGGCAGGATCCGAAACGCCTTGATCTGCTCGACGCGCGCCAGCCGGGCGTTGGCATCCTCGATGGCGCCGGCGATCAGGGCGGTGATGCGGGGCGCCTGCACCAGGCTGCTAAAGCCCCGGTAGGCCACATCGTTGCTGCGCGCCCACTCGGCCACCACCTCGAAGTCGATCTCGATCAGGGCGGTCAGGTATTTGCGGCCGTGCCCCAGCACGATCGCCTCGGCGATGTAGGGGCTGGCGCGCAGGAGGTTTTCGATGAAGGACGGCGAAATCGTCTTGCCGCCGGAGGTGACCAGGAAGTCGCGGGCCCGGTCGATCAGTTTCAGGCGGCCCGACTGCCATTCGCCGACGTCGCCGGTGTGCATCCAGCCGGCGGCATCCCGGATGGCCTCGGCCTCCCCGGGCTTGCCCCAATAGGTCTCGAACAGATCGGCCGAGCGCACGAGGATCTCGCCGTCGGCGGCGAGTTTCACCTCGACGCCGTCGGCAACCGTGCCGACGTCGCCGGGTCGTGCGAACGGCCCCCGCTGTCCGGCGATGATGCCGCCGGCGGTTTCCGTTTGTCCGTACATGTCCACGATATTGATGCCCAGCATTTGCCAAAGGCTTGCCGTTTCGCTGGGCAGCGGGGCACCGCCGCAGACCAGGAGCTCGAGCGCATCGAAGCCGATCTTGTTGAGGATGGGCCGAAACATGACCTGCCGCCAAAACCAGGCAAGGGCCGCGTCACGGATCTCAGGCTTTCCCTCCCAGCGCCGCCGCGTTTGGCCTTGGGCAAAGGCCATGGCGCGCTGGTAGGCGAAGCGCTTTACGTTGGAGCTGCCGGCGATGCCGACCAGGATTTCGGCGGCGCGCTTTTGCACATAGCGCGGCACCGTAAAGAACACCGTCGGGGCCGTTTCGAACAGCGTCTGCGTCAGGTCCTCGACGCTCTCCCCGATGTGGGGGACGAGCTCGGTGATGAGGGGGAGGGTGACGGCGATATCGCGGCCGAGCACGTGGCAGAGCGGCAGGTAGGCCACCGTGCGGTGCGGCTTGGCGGCCAGCGTGGGATAGTGCGCGGCCACCGAGCGCGTCGCCGCCAGGTGCTTGCCATGGGTGATGAGCGCCCCCTTGGGGTGGCCCGTCGTCCCCGAGGTATAGACAATAAAAGCGGGCTGCTCGGGGGAGAGCTTGTCGACCTCGGCTTTAAGCCAGGCCAGGTCGGCGTCGGCGCCCGCCGCGCAGATGGCGGCAAAGGTCGAAAGTTTGGCGTGGCGCAAGGCAAAGAGCGCGGTTTCGTCGACCACCAGCACGCCCCTGAGCTGCGGCAGTCGGTCGATGAAGGGCAAAACCTTGTCGACATACTCTTGCTGCTCGGCGACGAACAGGACGGCGCCGCCATCGTGCATTTGGTATTCGACCTCCTCCGCCGACGCCGTTGGATAGATGCCATAGACGATGGCGCCCAACGACTGGGCCGCGAGGTCGGCGATCAGCCAGGCCTCGCAGGCGTCCGCCATGATGGCGATACGGTCGCCGCGCTTGAGCCCCAGCGCACGCAGTCCCTTGGCGGCACGCGCCACGTCGGCGGCATACTGCGCCCAGGTCTTCTCCTGGTAGATGCCGCGGTTCTTGGCGCGAAAGGCGACCGCTTCGGGGCGCGCGCGGGCGCGGGCGAGGAGGAGGGCCGGGGCCGTGCTGCGGCGCAGCTCTTGAGCGGAGGCGAGGGCGGGACCGGGGCGGTGCATGACGGGTTCCCGCGGCCTCAAGTTCGCTTGCGCGCGGGCACCGGCCTGGCTAGTCCGGCAACGGCGAGCTGGCTGAGTTCGGCGGCAATGCGGGCGACGCTCGCGTCCTGGTCGGCGGCGCGCCAATTGATGACGCTGTTCAGCATGCCGAGCACGGCCAGCATGGTGAGGCGCACGTCGGCGCCCTCGCGCATGCTGCCGTCGGCGATGCCGGCCCGGATCACCTCCTCAAAGCAGCGCTCGATGCGCCGGCTTTTGCGGCCGATGCGGCGCCGGCTGGTATCGGGCAGATAGCGGCGCTCGTTGATGAAGACCTTGACGTAGTCGCGCTTGCTGGCGTTGGGGGCCAGGTGCGCGGCGATGAGGGCGGTCAGCTTTTCGAGCGGTGTGTCGGTGCCGGCGAGGATGGCTTCCGCGGCTTCGACAAAGCCGTCGACGCCGCGCTCGCACACGAGCTCGAGCGCCGCTTCCTTGGACGGGAAATAGTAATAGAGCGAGGCCTGCCGCAGGCCCAACACGTCGGCAATGGCCTGGGTGGAGGTGCCGTGGTAGCCGCGTTCGGCAAACACGTTGGCCGCCGCATCGACAATTGCCGCGGCGCGGCGCAAGAGGCGGGGATTGCGCAGGAGACGGGTGCGAGGCCAAAGGGTGTTCATGCGCATAACCCCGGGGAGCGCGACGGCAACGATCGAGCGGCGCGGCGCCGAGCCTGGCTTGCTCTATACCTTTATAAATTCTATACGTCTATAAAAATGCATGCCCCAGGACGTGTCCCAGGAGTTGCGCGCGATGCCCGCCATCGGCTCTTCCCGCCCGCCGTTTCGGGCCGACCACGTCGGCAGCCTGCTGCGCCCCAAGGCTTTGCGCGAGGCCTTCCGCGCCTGGGGCGGCGAAGGGCCGGAGCCGCCGGCGCTCGTCGCGGCGCAGGAGGCCGCCATCCGCGACGTGGTCGCGCTGCAGGAAAGTGCCGGATTAGAGGTCGTGACCGACGGCGAGTTCCGGCGCAGCTCCTACTGGGGGCGGTTTGTTGCGCGCTGTGAGGGCTTTAATATCAAGCCGGCGATCTTCAAGTTCCGCGATGATGACGGCCACCAGGCGCAGTTCACGGCAACTTACGCGGTGGGCAAGCTCGCGCGCACGCGGCCGCTGGCAACCGACGAGTTCGATTACTTAAGCAAAGTGACGATGGTCACGGCCAAGATCACCATGCCGGCGCCCTCGACCATGCATTTCTACCGCTGCACGGACTTTGCCGATCCCGCCGTCTATCGCGATCGCGAGGCGTTCTTCGCCGATCTCGCCCAAATCTACCGCGAGGAAATTCGGGACCTGGCGCGCGCCGGCTGCCGCTACCTGCAACTCGACGAGGTGGCTGTGGCCATGCTGTGCGATCCGGAGATCCGCGCCCAGGTGGCGGTGGCGGGCCAAGATCCCGACGCGCTGATTGCCACCTATGTGGCGGCGATCAACGACGCGGTTGCCGAGGCGCCCGCCGACATGCGGATCGGCGTACACATGTGCCGGGGCAATTTTCGTGGCCGCTACCTCTCGGCCGGCGGCTATGACGAGGTCGCCGAACGGTTTTTTCAAGACTGCAAGGTCAGCCACTTCCTGCTCGAGTACGACACGGCGCGCGCCGGGGATTTTCGCCCACTGCGCTTTGTGCCGCCGGACAAGGGCGTGGTGCTGGGCCTGATCAGCACCAAAACGCCCGAGTTGGAGACGATCGATGATTTGCAGCGCCGCAGCGATGAGGCGGCGCGCTTCGTCGACCTGGATCGGCTCGGCATCGGGCCGCAATGCGGTTTTGCCTCGACCGCTGCCGGTAATCCGCTGACCGAGGCCGACGAAGGCGCCAAATTGCGCCTTGTGGTGGCGGCGGCGCGCGCCATCTGGGGCTGACGACGGCGTCGTGCGAAGGCTGCGCCCAGGCTTTCGCAAACTGAGCAGCGCCGCACTTGGGTGGCGCGTCTTTTGGCCCAGTGGCGTCTACGGGCGAAGCGGTTGACGCTCAGCCTCGCGCGCGGACATGATGATGGTGCGCTCCTGGCCGTTGCTCAGGAGTTCGCGGAGGGCAAAGCCGTGAGCGGGGACTTCGACGCTGAGCGTCTCAAGCTCCTGTCATTCGACGTCTTCGGCACGCTGATCAGCGTGCGCGAGGGCTCCTATGGCGCCTTCGCACGCATTCTGCAAGCAGCGGCCGCGTCCGATCTTGATGTCAAAGCCTTTTGGGAGGCGTGGGAGGAGCGCAACATCGCGGGCTATTGGGGGCCATACCGGCCCTACAAAGAGATCTGCCGCCAAAGCCTGGCCGCCACCTTCGCCGCCTTCGGCGTCAAGGGCGACCCCGACAGCATCGCCTTCTACTTCGAAGCCTTTCCATCGTTCGAGCTCTATCCCGATGTTGTCTCAACGCTCGAGGCGTTATCGCGCCGCTTCAAGCTGGCCGTGGTGTCCAATATCGACGATGATCTGTTGGCGGCGACACTGCTCAAGCGCGGCTTCGATCTCGTCTGTACGGCCGAGCGCGCCAAGGGCTACAAGCCCGACGGCAGCCTCTTTCGCCATCTCCTGGCCGAGGCCGGCGCCAAGATCGGCATCGGGGTCGACGAAATTTTGCATTCGGGACAGTCGCAGTTCACCGATATGGTAGGCGCCAAGCCGCTCGGCCTTCGCGTGGCCTGGATCAACCGCCGGGGCGTGCCGTTGAGCCCCGGGGTGCCAAAGCCCGACTTCCAGCTGCCGGACATCACATCCTTGCTTCCGCTCGTTCAGCCGGCGTCCCGAGGCCAGCGCGCGTGAAGGGGCTCGTAACGGGGACATTGTTGTCTTGAGGCCGGGAGGCCAGCCATGAAAGTCGGCGTGCTGCAATTTTTCGGTTGGCAAGATCGGTCGATCCCGTTGCCCTCCATTTATGCCATGGCGCTGGACCGCATCGTCATTATGGACCAGGCGGGCTACGACGCCGTCTGGCTCGCCGAGCATCATTTTTCCTCCTTTTCGGTGTGCCCCTCCGTGCACATGATGGGGGTAATGGCGGCGGCCCGCACCGCGCGGCTGCGCATCGGCACGGGGGTGTCGCTTGCCCCCTTTTACAATCCGCTACGGCTTGCCGAAGAAGTGGCCCTGCTCGACGTGCTGTCGGGCGGACGCGTCAACTGGGGGGCTGGCCGCGGCTTTGAGCGCAGTGAGTTCAAGGCCTTTGGCATTGCCGGGGAAGAGAGCGCCGCCCGTTTCCACGAGACCGTCGACATCGTGCTCAAGGCCTGGAGCAACGACAAACTGTCCTATCAGGGGAAATACTTCAGTTACGATGGCGTCGAAGTGCTGCCGAAGCCGTTGCAGCAGCCGCACCCGCC
The DNA here is from genome assembly GCA_963775835.1 of uncultured Alphaproteobacteria bacterium. GTDB lineage: Bacteria > Pseudomonadota > Alphaproteobacteria > Rhizobiales > Hyphomicrobiaceae > AWTP1-13. The sequence goes on from CAVZKV010000022.1 coordinate 175,836, forward strand.
GGTATGGATGGCAGCGAGCTCATTGCCAGCGATCGAGTGGGCCGCGCGCAAGGGCTTTTCCATTCTGATGGATCCCCACTCCTCGCGCCGAGACCTGGTCCACAAACGCCGCCACTACGGCGCCACCCTCAAAGGCGCCGGCCATAGCGAGGCCGGTCGCGTCATTCCGATGGCGCGCCTGCTCGCCATCGACGAGACGGCCGAGAAGGCGCGCGCCGTCGCGCGCCGCGCGGCGGAGTGGACGGTCGCCTCCTACATCGGCGCCTCGCACCATCGCCAGGAGGTGCGGACCTTTGACGGCAAGGATCCCGTCGACTTCTACTTGGACGATGTCGTGCTGCACGGCACCGCCGACAGCGTCGTCGATCAGATCGCCGAGCTCGAAAGCGACGCCGGCATGACCTACCTGATGGCCGCGCCGCTGAGCCGCCGCTCCTTTGCGCTACTCACCGACAAGGTGCTGCCGCGCGTCGCCAGCTAGTGGCGCCGTCCGCCCACGCAGGCTTGCGGGGGCGTCGGTTGGATCTCAGCACTTGCCCTGATTGCTTTTTCGCATGCGGCATACCGATCATCCCAAGACTGTGCCGCCGTGGGCTGAGGTGCGCGTTTCGCCGAGGCAGGGGCCGCCTTGCCGCTCGGAGCGAAGCGGCGGCCAAGAGGCGCAGGGGTTTCGCTCGTTAGCGCCCCCAAGCAAGCCCGTAGGTGAAGGGAGGCCCGCCGCATGGCCAAGTTCGAGGTCGTTGAGCAGGAAGGTATGCGCTTCGTCAAAATCGGCCTCGCCAACGAGATGGTGCGGGCAGAAGCCGGCGCCTTGAGCAGCATGAGCGGCACGATCGTGATGGATGTGCCGCTGCCGTCGTTCGGAAGGATCTTAAAGTCGTACCTGTCCGAGCAGAGCTATCTGCGACCGACCTACACGAGAACGGGCGAGCTGCTTTTGGAGGCCTCTTTCGCCGGCTACTACGTCTTCGACCTCAACGGCGAGACCTGGATCCTGGAAAGCGGCAGTTACTGGGCGTCCGAGGGTTCGGTGGAGGTCAGCGCGACCCGCGAGCGGGCCTGGACCTCGTTCCGGGCCGGCGAGGGCTTCATCGATTGGCAGACCAAGGTTTCCGGCCACGGTAGGGTCGCCCTCAAATCACAAGGACGCGTCGAAGAGCACGCCTTGAGCCCAGGCGAGCGCTTCGTCGCGCATGGTAAATCCGTCATCGTCCGCTCGCGCGAGGTGGTCTACCGGGTGGCGCGGCCGACCAAGTCGCCGGTGAAGACCTAGATCTCGGGCGAAGCGTACTGCCGGACCTACGATGGACCCGGGCAGCTGCTGGTGACCCGCGTGCCCTATTGGCAGTTTCGTTTGCTGGGGCCGCAACCGAGGACCGGTTCGCCTGCGGCCGCCTAAGCGCGCACCGCGCAGCTCAAGCCACGGCGGGACGCCGGCGGCGAAGCCCGTCTGATCAAGGCACCCGTCGGCGGGACGGAGACGTGGCCGCGCGGTGTCAGCAAATGTCACCGCAAAAATCCGTTGAGTTGCCGATTTCGGCGCCCGGCGCGGAGCTGCCAGGCTTGCACCCGCATCGTGACGCTTGCAACAACCCCACCGCAGGAGGATCGCCGTGTCTTTTTGTTCAGCTCGCACCTGGGGCCTGGGCGCCCTGGGTCTCGCCGCGGTCGCCACGGTTGGTGCCGTTCCCGGCCAGGCCCTGACGATGAAGGAATGCAGCGCGAAGTATCGGGCTGCCCAGAGTGCCGGAAAAGGCGCAGGCATGTCCTGGCAAGATTTCCGGAAAGCCAATTGTGGCCTAGGGGCCTATGCCCCCGCCGAGACGCCCACGGCGGCACCGACGGTCGGAGGCGCAAATTTTCCCAAAGCCATCGCGCCTAAGTACTCAAAAGAGTCGGCCGGACGCGCGCGCATGCACACCTGTCTTGACCAATACAACGCCAACAAGGCGACGAATGGCAACGGTGGGCTACGCTGGATCGCCAAGGGTGGCGGTTACTACAGCGAATGCAATAAGCGGCTGAAGGGTTGAATGACCGCTCGGTCGGTCTGACCAGCCTTGCATCCTCGCAGGATGTTGAGCGGCGCCATGGTTTCGTATCCGCGCAAACCAGAGCAGCGGGTTTGGCGGCTTTGGGCACGGAATCGTGGCCGGCGGGCTCTCCGAGACGGCTAGCTTGCGCAAGCGGCGACCCGCGCATCCAAACGGGGCGGCCTCCCCGCTGCGGCGGCCTGTCCAAGCTATTAGCCGCGCTAATGGTGCTTGGTGGGTGCGCAATGAGGTCGAGACTGGCCCAGCTTAGGGGGTGCTTGACTTAGACGCTTTTGGAACGACACCAACGCCGCCGTTTTCAGCGCCTGGTAATCTTTGGGGGCACGCCCCCGAGCCTCAGCCACAATCGCACGCGCCAAACTTGACTTCACTTTTTTGGCGCGGGCTGGCTCAACCGTGTGCGCTATGCTCACCCACGCCTCGTCGAACGCCTGTGCCAGAACTTTTACGACATCGCGCAGCAGCTTTCGCGCTTCCATTTATTCCTCATCGGCCCGCTCCCGACGATATCGGGCAGCTTTTCCTCATACGCAGCCGGGCCGGACGCGTTGATCGAGCCCCACATCCACACTCAAATGACGGTTCGGGTCCCCCATCTCGGAGAGCCGGGCCGTCTCTGCGCCTTGGGTTTCCGTCCCACACCGGTGCCCACCGGTTGACCCCGTCAGGACTGCCTTGCAGCCCCAACAGATAAAACTGCCGTGCACAGTGTATATGCACGACCCGCCGCGGGTTGACCAGCAACAGAGGGCTGCAGGTCTCAACGCTTCTCAACTATGCCGCGCTATCGCGCTATTGATTGGCATTGGCAGGTTTGGATTTATCTGACACGCGACCCCGCGAGGGCGTTCGCGACACAACCATCAGGAGGGTCCTCGGTGATCGACGGCAGCGTGATCCTCAGCTTTGACCTCCGGTGGACCGGCGACGACCGATGGGCATGAATAGTGACAGCGATGATCTCGGGGACCGCATGAAGGCCTACGAGGCCGTCGAGACTGCGCGTACCCTTGACCCTGCATTGCCGATTTACGCCCGCATCGACGGCCGTTCGTTCTCGACCTTCACGCGCTCGATGCGGCGGCCGTTCGACCCGCGCATGGCCGCCGCCATGATCAGCACGACCAAGCATCTGGTGAAGGAGACCGATGCGCGCATCGGCTACACTCAGTCTGACGAGATCAACTCGTCTGGCTCAGTGACAAGCCAGAGAGCGAACCCTTGTTCCGTGGCAAGATCCACAAGCTGACGAGCATTCTTGCCTCCATGGCAGCGGCCAGCTTCCAGCATGAGCTTCGGCAGGTCTTCCAGCCGTCGGACGCCGCTGAACTGTCGGCGGCGCTCCCCCACTTTGACGCTCGCGTGTTCCAGCTTCCGAGTAAAACGGAAGCCGCGAATGTCTTGCTGTGGCGTGCCATGGACGCGCGCAAGAACGCGGTCACGTCGGCAACGCGCGCAATCTATTCGGCCAAGGCACTGCACGGCATGGGTCAGGACCGGATGCACACTATGCTGTCCGCGAAGGGCGTAGACTTCCAGAGCTATCCGCCTAGCTTCAAGTGGGGAACTTGGGTGCGACGGCTTACGTTCGACCGCGTGCTGACGGCAGACGAGTTGGAGCGCATCCCTGTGCCGCATCGCCCGGCGCCGGCCACGCGTGTCGCTCGTTCTGAACTGCGCGAAATCGTCATGCCTGAGTTCCACACAATCACAAACCGCATCGAGGTGGTGTTTGACGGGGCGGCGCCGAGAGTCCCGGAACGGTGCTAGGCTACGGAGTAATGGCGCCCACCTCGTCAGGCAAGGAACGCAAGATCAGGGCGAGCATGGCAGCATCATGCCGATTCTCGAGGTGGCAGTAACCGGCATCGGCCGCGCTGTGCAGTCGTTGCCGCGTCTCCTTGCGATCTACTGGCTTCCCTGGCTGCTGGGCACCGTTGTGCTGGCGACCTTCGAGGTCGTCGTTCAGGACCAATTGCGTCTGGGGTGGGCTCCGGACTGGGCACGGGAGATCGTATGGGCACCATTCGTTGCCACGGCCTATCTGATGCTGCTCAGATGGATGCTCGACGGCGAGCCCCCCGCTCGCGCGATCAACTTCGAGGTCGGAAGGAAAACCTGGGTCGCAACGCCGATCGTCGCCGCGTGGTTCGTAGCCAACATCAGCGTGAGCGATGCCCCTATGGCAATGATGCGTTGGCTGGTTCTACCGTCGGACGTTCTCGCCTACCGATGGGAAGATGCCACGCCTTACTTTTACGCCTTTGGCTTCGCCGCCTGGCTCGTGAAGGGCGTCCTCGCGGCCTGCTTTTTTGGCTTGATCGTCGTGGTGGCCAAGTTTGGGCGGCCCGATCTGCGCGAGCTTTGGCGCCTTTTGCGGCCGCAACCCGTAGGTTTGCTCTGTGTCGCTCTGTTGGCCGCGGCCGCTGTTGGCGGCCTCTGGAACCTTGGTTCGCAAGCCCTAGCGTGGCTCGGCGTCGGCCGGCTCGCCCCGCACACGATGATCCCGTGGCGGGCCAACATCCGTTGGGCGTTGCTCGCCGAGCTTCCTAATTTCCCGCTCCACTTTCTCCACTTCGCAATCGAGGGCTGCATCCTGGCGGAAGCTTTTCGGCGGCTCCTGGCAGCCCATCAGCCCGTGCATTCCGGCGCGCTGGTGAGAGGGTGAGAAAGCGGGCGACGACGGTCGTGAGAACATTTTGGAGGGCCTTGGTGCCAACAAGCATCGGTGCCGCCCAAATTGCGCGCACCCGCAATGCAAACAGAAAGTATGCCGCCCCTGCTCCCGTTACGGGGCGCGGTCAAGCACACTGGGAGGTAGGTGGCCTTCCTGGACCGCCTTCAGGAGGTAGGCGCGGCGCAGGAAGATTGACCATTGGTCGCGCAGATGCGCGGACACGCTCGCTCGTTCGCATGCGATCGTGCGGGCACGCTCGAAGGCGCGGTCCGCCAGGGCCGCCTGACCCTTCTCTGCGGTTGCTGCGGCAAGGTTCATCTGATAGGCGAGTTCGAACCGTACTCGCGTGGTCAAGCGCTCACCGGGGCTGAGTTCTAGTTCCACCCGGAGGTCGCGTTTGTTCCACGCGTCTGCGCGTGGCCAATCTCCGGCCCACAGGTAATGATCGACCATCAAGTCGCGGATGCTCGTTGCCAGCCCGAACCGGTGCATTGCTGCTTGAGCGAGCGCTTCGGCACCGTCGCTGTCGCCACGGCTCAGGTTGAGTAGAATGCGCATTGTCGCATAAGCGATCTCGAAGCTATCGGTGGTCGCCATTCCTGTTGCCTGAGCCTTCGCCGGGAGTACCCCCATCACGAGGTTGCGCAGCGCTTCGGCCTTGGCGGCACTGCCTTGCTCGGCCAAGGAAGCGGCAAAGACAGCAATCGCCTCCCATCGTTGACGCGGGTCCTTCAAAAATTCGTCTGGCAGATCGAAATCCACGCGACCGAAGCCGGCCAAGAGTTCGATCGCAGCATCGCGCCAATCAAGTTCCCTGCGCTGGTATGAGAGCCTCCCCTCGTCGTCAGGGCACGCAGGCGAGGTGTTGGCTGGGCAGGTTGAGAACTTGGCGTGCTCGGCCCCATAAAAGGCGTGCAGCTGATCCGCGAGCACGGCCACGAACTCTCTCTTATCACCCAAGGCTGCCGGTAAACGCTGCAGCATCGTGGCCAGTGCCACCAAATGCTTACCGTATCCCATATCAACGGCGTCGGAGCGGGTACTCTGCAGCAGCGATAAGGCCTCGGTGGTGGCGCCGGCTGACGCTAGGTCGATGAGCGTCTCTTCCAGCCAGCTCCATCGCTTCCAAGGCTCCGAGGGAGGCGGCAATAGCGCGAGGGCAACCTGATAGCGGGCGTAACTTAAGAGAGCGGCAGTCAAAAGAATGCGAAGACCGATGTAGCCGGGGTACGTAGGCGAGCCGGCTATTTCCGCTTCGATGGCAACAAGAGACCCTGATCTTGCGAGGGCGAGCCAATGGGCGATGCGCTCCTGCCTGACGGGCCCCAGGTCGGGTGGAGGCTTAAAGC
>CAVZKV010000023.1:0-73800 GCA_963775835.1 uncultured Alphaproteobacteria bacterium
TGTGATCGAGACGGGGCATTATCCCATGCTGAGCACCCCCGACGAGCTGACACGGATCATCCTCAACGTCTGAGGCGACGCGACCGGAGTACGATCGGGCCGTTTCGACCCGTGCCAGTATTTCCCATTTCTCCCGCTGTCATTGCAGCCGGAGTGGAACACAAGTCGGCTGTCGCCAAGAGGTAACGCCGCAAGCGCGGTAGCGGGTTGGGCAATTGCCGTGCGGGCACGAGGCTTTACAGTACGTCTTGGGAGAACCATGCGTCTCAGCGCGCTGCTACCCCTCTTGGGCTATCGCCAGTTGGCGTGGACTTTCATATCACGTAGATGCGGGCCATCGCGCGGTCGCAAGGACGGCCGTTTCGGGTCAAGGGCAGCCGCGTCACTCGTCGGGAAACCATGAGAACAGATGGTCCGAAGTAACATCGGAAGAAGCGAACCTGAGAGACCATCGCCGATCCACGACGGCCCTGTGCCACGAGCCGACGGAGCGATGGATTGCTCCACCAGCCGCGCCGCACCCTGTGCTCAATTGCCACATTGATGGCCGCCCCGCGTCGGCCTGTGTGGCGAGCGCGTAGGAGACCGTTGCCGCCACGTGCATGGACCGGCTTGATATCGCGCGCAGCGATGCCCACCCTTGCGCCTTTGCCTTGTCAGCCGTAACCTGATCATCAGCGGAATGAAGGCGGGGAGCACAGATCGATGAAATCCAAGACGGCAATGTCTTTCCTTGGGATCCTGCTCCTCGCCGGAGCAGCTTATGCCCAGGAGACGCGGACCGAGCTCAAGCGAGCCGATCTCACCGGCACGAACATGGAAATCTGGACCGCGGTGTACGAGTTTCCTGTGGGTTATACAATCCCGGTGCACTCGCACAAAGGCGAGGAAGTGGTCTACGTGCTGGAAGGGGCCAAGCTAAAACGGCCCGACGGCACGGAAGTCGAGCTCAAAACCGGAACATATAACGTTGTCCGCGGACCTTGTACATGGCGGCGCCACCGTCCTGGGTCCCGGCTCGCTGAAGCTTTTTGCCGCGCATGTCATCGATAAAGGCGGACCGATCAGGGTCCTCCCCAAGGCTGACTAGTATCCCGTTCTCTATCATGCTCTCGCCCCTGGGTGCGGGACGCCGTCCCGGGCTTGTCGGCACTTCGTGCCGATGGTTGCTAAACACTCAGGGGAAACCCGAAAAAGGGGTCTTCAGATCGATCGTCAACACCACGGTCTTTGCGGAGGGCGTTGGTTTGCTCCCCGGGTCGTGTTCATCGCCGCGCGCTGGGATGGCGCCACACCGCCAAGTGCTCTGTGGATGCGGAACATTTATTTGACGGCCTACGCAAGGCGGGGCCCCAGGAGGTAGCAAAACTGGCCGCGCTAGCCCGTCGTGCTCATCTTGCCCGAGTGGCGTGACGTGAGCTCTTTCTAAGCCATAGTTCGGAGCGGGGATGACCCTTGTGGGTCAAGGGCTGTCCTGCGTACCCGGCTTCAACACGAGGAATTTATGTCTGTAACCCCCTCGATTCCGGCCATGGTTTCGGAGCGAGAGGGCACTCACCCTATGTGCCAAAGAACGAAACCGCTAACGCGGTAGCCTGCGGCAACGGTCAGCAGCGCTGCGGCAAGGGGTAGGCCGTTAACGGAATGTGAACCGCCTTGGCTTGAGGACCGAGCGCAAAACCTCAACTCCAACACCAGAACCATGCCGATGTGCGAGACGCCGATCAGCCAGTTGCGCGGCTTCATGATCGAAGGCAAGCGCCCCGCGCAAGAAGACGCGGAACGATTACATCCCCTACATTAAGACTTTCTCAACGTTCCTGACCCCTTTTGCGGCGGGGCGCATCCTGATCATCGAGACGTTCAAGGCGGGTCGCAGCGCTCACATCCTTTCTCTGCACTGGTCCCGATAATCAGCATTAGCTCCTCATGACCCGGCCCACCTCGGCCTCGATCACTCCCTTCTCTCCGCTGCTGACGTCTCCCGGCGATAGCGCGCCGCCGCTCCACCGTTCCGCTAGGCCATCTGCCACGCAATCAGCCGATAATCCCTTGAAACTGCTACGTGAACACACCCGCAGCCCCTCTCTCGCCCCAACAATTGCCACAGACGCCGGCCTTGCAGCGCCAACCCTCAAGGGCGAAATCCCCATAGCGCCCGCAGATATCGCCCCAACAATCGGCACCGGCACCTGCCTTGCGGGATCTCCGCTGCACGGACCGTGCAACCCAAATTCCCATAGCGCCCGCGGATAGGGGGTGCTCCCCCACCCGCGGTTTCGTTCATTGGCGGCTTTCAAACGCCGGCCGACCAGCCGACGTGCGTGTCGCGCGCTCAGTGAGCGGGCCGGCGTCCGAAACCCGTCACAGAAGCGGCTATGGCAGGGTCCTCGCGAGGAAGTGATGGGCGTCAGAGTTGAGCATCCGATTACCTTCGAATGGCCCTGATCGGCGCCGATGCTTCCGCGGACCGCCCTGTCGAGCGTTCCGCAGGCGGGTTGGCCGGGGTCGTGCCAATGGGGAAGGGCCGCGTAGCGCGCATGTCCCTTAGAGGGTAAGTCCCTTCACATGACCTGGACGATCGACTTCTCGCCGATGGTACCGGACCCGGTGTTCTGGGCGGGAGCCGTGTTGGCAGCCGTACTGGTGGGATTGCTATTCATCCGCGGTAGCCGAGGTGCCTTGCTGCGCGCCCTGTCCCTGGCGGCTCTGCTTTTGGCGCTCGCCAATCCAACGCTGAGGCAGGAAGAGCGCGAAAACCTGGCCAACATCGTCATCGTCGTCGTCGATGAGAGTTTGAGCCAGACCCTCGCCGACCGACCCGAGCAGACCGCTGCGATCCGGCGGGAGCTCGAAGCCAAGCTCGCTGGCATTGCCAACTTGCAGGTGCGCTGGGTCAGCTCGTCGAAGCCGACAGGCGAGCAGGCCGCCGGCACCAACCTTTTCACCGATCTCAACAGCGCCCTGGCCAACACTTCACCCGACCAACTCGCAGGCGTGATCATGATCACTGATGGTCAGGTGCACGACGTGCCGAAGTCCCCGCGCGCGCTTGGCTTCGATGCACCCGTGCACGCGCTGCTGACCGGCCGGCCCGGCGAGTTCGACCGCCGCATCGAGATCCTGAAGGCGCCCCGGTACGGTATCGTTGGCGACACGAAGGAGAACTGCGAGCGCAAAGGGCCCGAGCGCGCCGACGATGATCGCAACATACAGTTTCGCGTGGTCGAGGAGGGTCGGAAGTCGCCACTGGGCGAGAGCGTGCAGGTGCGCATCCGGCGCGAAGGCCGCCCCGACGAAGTGCGCCGCGTGCCGATCGGGAGCATAGTCAATGCGGACATGGATTTTCCTCACACCGGCGTGAACATTGTCGAGATAGACGCCGAAGGCGTTGCGGGCGAGCTCACGCTGGCCAACAATCGCGCTGTGATTGTTGCCGAGGGCGTGCGCGAGAGCCTGCGGGTACTGCTCGTCTCCGGCGAACCGCACGCCGGCGAACGCACCTGGCGCAACCTACTGCGCTCCGACGCCGCCGTGGATCTCGTGCATTTCACCATCCTGCGTCCGCCGCAGAAGCAGGATGGCACACCCATCGATCAGCTCTCGCTGATCGCCTTTCCGACTAGCGAGCTATTCTCGGACAAGATCAGCTGCTTCGATCTGATCGTCTTCGACCGCTACCAGCATCGCGACATTCTGCAGTTGCTCTATTACGAAAACATCGCCCGCTATGTGGAGCGGGGCGGCGCATTGCTGGTTGCTGCCGGCGACGACTTCGCCGGCCAAATGAGTCTGTCGCGTACGCCACTGTCCGTCGTTCTGCCCGCCGCACCGACCGGTCGCATGCTCGAGCAGTCTTTCAAGGCCAAGCTGTCCCCGACGGGCTCAAGCATCCCGTCACGCGAGGTCTGCCAGGTTCGGAGGTAACCGACCCAGCCTGGGGGCGCTGGTTCCACCAAGTCGAAGCGACACCGAGCCGGGGACGCGTGCTAATGAGCGGCGCAGAAGACCGCCCACTCCTCCTGCTCGATCGTAGGGCACGCGGACGCGTCGCGTTGCTGCTCTCCGACCATGCCTGGCTGTGGGCACGTGGCTACGACGGCGGTGGGCCACATACGGAGCTCCTGCGGCGCCTGGCCCATTGGCTCATGAAGGAGCCGGACCTGGAGGAGGAGCGGCTGACGGCTTCGGCCAAAGGCCTCAAACTCACCATCGAGCGCCGATCGATGGAGGAAAACGTGCCTACGGTGCACCTTTCGGCGCCCGGCGGCGAGACCTCGGAAGCGACGCTGGAGAAAGCCGGGCCTGGCCTGTGGCGCTCCACGGTCGATGTCAAGGCGCCAGGCCTCTACAAGCTGCAGAGCCAAGCGTCCACCGGTCCACTCACTGCCGTGGCGCACGTGGGCATCGAGGACACCCGCGAGATGAGTGAGGTGACGGCGACAGAGGACAGGCTGAAGCCCCTCGTCGAAGCGACCGGCGGCGGCACATTCTGGACGCGCGGCAACGCCCTCCTGAGCGGCACGGGTGTCAACCTGCCGCGCATTTCAATGCTGGCGAACGCTAAGGTGCTCGCCGGCTCCGGCTGGATGGGTCTCAAGGACCGCGAGGTCCATGTAAAACGCGGCGTCACGCTCATTCCGATGTTTACTGGGTTCTTGGCGCTCGCGGTGCTGCTTGCCTTGTTGGCGGTGACCTGGTGGCGCGAGGGGCGCTGAGGGCCAACGCCGCGTGAGCCGCCCACTATCTCAACAGGACTGCAACCCTCGCCGCGCCCTATCACCAATGCGAGCGCAGGGAATCTACGCATTCAAAGCCTGTTCGTCACTCGCCGGCCCGGCAGTGATGAGAGGAACCGTTGTGCCGCTGCAAGCACAGCTGTCGCTGCCCGGCAACTTAGACAGCAGTGGTCAACAACAAGCATAGTTACTCATGGGGCCCCCAATGGAACTGAAGGAGCAGGGGAAGGGTTGGTGCCTCGCGTTATTCAAATTGATTTCAGATTGAGCCTGTTCTTGTTGGATCCGCCGAACGAGGCCACGGTGATCATCGAGACTCCATGCCGCTTGAAAACGCGAGACACAAGTGTCGTCTTAAGACCTGGGGAGCCTTCAACGCTCGCTCCCATTCTACCCTTTTTCAACACCACGATAACTGGTGTCTCGATTCGAAGCATGGGAGCACTGAGAATGGAATTCAGTGGTGGACCCACACTCGAAGTCGATCCCGATCCAAGGTATGAGGCGTGGCAGCTTGCTTCTTCGACAATGGGCTTCTTGTTAGTTTGTTCGCCGGGCGGTGCTGTCGCGCTGTTCAAGGATCGTGCCAGAGGCAGTCATTGAAACCGTCGCTATTGCGCTCGATAGTCTGAGCCTTCGGCTTGATGTGACGCGGGCAGCTAGGATGAATTTGCCTCAGCGGATACGCGACCACTTCCCCGACGCCACCTTCGGCCATCCATGCTCTCAGTCTGATGTTACGCGGGCCGAGCAGGCCTTGGGCGAGCAACTCCCAAAGATGCTGCGAGAGCTCTACCTCGCGTTCGATGGGTTCCGAATGCCTGAGGGTGGTGGGTTGGATGCCTTGTTGCCGCTGTTCGGCAGGGAAGGGCTGGTCGGCATGAACGCCTTCTTTCGGAACGGCGCCGAATTTCCGACGAAACTAGTCTCGCAGTGTTTGTTCTTCGGCAACGATGGCATTGGGGGATATTGGGGGTTCAAGCGGGACTTGCCAGGCAAAATCATTCGCTGGGACGCAGAGTGGGGCGAGGACTTCGAGATCGACAGCGACACCCCCCTCGATGCATGGCTTGCCGAGAGGCGAAAGTACGAAGAGCTCAAAGAACTGAAATAGCCATGAGCGTGCTGTGCTGCTGACGCATCGGCCATGGCTCATCCTCGTTGCACTCTAGGCGATCGAGGACGACGCCAACGTGATGTCCGTCACGTCGCGCTGGGACAGCACGGTGCCGGCCGGCGTGGCGCGGGTGACCATCAATCCGGCGATGGTGATGGCCTACACCAAAGGGTAAAAGTCACGCCGCTTGTCCGCGATGTACAACCCGTGCATCCGCGGTTGGATCACCTACTACAGCCACTTCTACAAAGACGCAGTTGCGTCCGACCCTGAAGAGGATCGATGCCTATGTCACTGGCTGGGCACGCCGCAAGTTCAAGCTGATGCGCCATCGGACCAAAGGGGCGCGAGATTGGTTCGGCCAATTCCGTCGGTCGAATCCACGTCTCTTCGCGCATTGGGTATTATGCCATGGCAACGGCCGGACACGGGAGCCGTGCGAATTGAGAGGTTCATGCACGGTTTTGGGAACGTCTCGAGGTGAAATTCCCCTTGGCGACTCGACAATTTCACCACTCGCCGAGCGTCTCCTGCTGGGGGAGAGACAGACAATCGAGCGGCATTGCCAGCGGCGGAAGCTGCGCCGTCAAAATTCACCGGAAGGCTACTGGCTGATCGAATGATGGGCTGGGTGGCTCGTCGCTCTACTAGCCGGGGGGCGGGCAACGTCGAGCGCTATTGCCTGCTCTACCGCAGCAGCATCTGACCTCGCACCGCTTCGAATCTTGAACTGCGTTAGCCCGACTTAGCGGATTCGACCCCGGCCGGAAGTTTTTTCACACGGTAAGTTCCTGATACGCCAGGGGCCGGAGATCCAAGAAACGCCAATTGGGCTGTAGTGCAGACCTAGGGCGTTTCCAGCGAAATATTTTCATGGCATCGGCCGTGCATGTTTCTACGCGGAACGATTTGCAAGAAGAACGGCAAGGAGCACCGATACTGGAGCATTGTCGAGAACAAGCGCATTGCCGGCGGCCACGTGCGTCAGCGGCACGTTCTCTATCTCGGCGAGATCAACGGATCGCAAGAACATGCTTGGCGCAAATCGATTGAGGTATTGGACGAGGAAGTTGATCGGCCGCGAACATTGGCGCTATTTCCTGAGGATGGTTGTGATGCTCACACGCCCGATGCATCAGTCGTCCGGCTGCGACTGTCGCAATTGCGCTTATGTCGGCCCCGGCAGTGGGGAGCGTGCTGGCTAGCTCTGAAGCTGTGGGAAGAGCTGCGATTGGTTGAGTTCTGGGCCAAGCGGCTCCCGTCGAGCCGGAAGGGCACTCGCTGGGACCACGTTCTCTTCATACTGGTTGCCTACCGGCTGCTGTCACCGGGCGCAGAATGGCGACTGTATCGACAATGGTTTGATCGCAGTGCCCTTGGTGACCTACTTGGCTCGGATGGTCGGATAGCGGACATTCACAAACTTTATGAGTGTCACGATAGACTACTCGAGCACAAGCAGGCGGTCTTTGATCACTTGGTGACGCGGTGGCGCAACCTGTTCAATGTCACCTTTGACGTGATGCTCTATGATCTGACGAGCACATATTTTGAATCCGACCCGCCGTTTGGCGACAAGGACAAGCGTCGTTTTGGGTACTCACGCGATCGTCGTCCAGACTGCGTACAGGTGGTTATTGCGCTCGTTGTCACGCCGGAAGGTCTGCCGCTCGCTTACGAGGTGCTGGCGGGAAACACGCAAGACAGGGCGACATTGCGCGATTTTCTGGCGCGCATCGAGCGGCAATACGGCAAGGCGCGTCGCGTCTGGGTGATGGACCGAGGTGTTCCCACAGAAGAGGTTTTGGAAGAGATGCGCTCGTGCGATCCGCCGGTGCAGTATCTGGTCGGCACGCCGAAGGGTCGTCTCACTCGATATGAGAAGCAATTGTTGGACAAGCCCTGGCATGAGGCGCGCCCGGGCGTTCAAGTGAAACTATTGCCGCAAGACGGCGATCTGTATGTGTTCGCGCAAAGTACCGATCGCGTGTGGAAGGAGCGCGCGATACGCCGGCGTAGGCTCAAGTGGCTGTGGGCGCGGCTCAAGGAAATCTCGGAAATGCAGCTCACGCGCGAAGAGTTGCTCATGAAGCTTGGTGCCGCGCGTTCCCAGTCCAGAGCGGCTTGGCGGCTTGTTGTGATCGAGGTCGCGGAAAAGGATGCTTCGTTCAGCTACAAGCTAGATCGCGACAAACTCAGAAAAGTCCGTCGGCGTGAGGGTCGCTATTTGCTGCGTACCAATCTGACCGAGCAGGACCCTGCGAAGCTTTGGAACTACTATCTGCAGCTCGTTGCCGTGGAAGAGGCTTTCAAGAATCTCAAGGGCGATCTCGCACTTCGCCCGATCCATCATCAGAGGGAGGAGCGCATCGAGGCGCACATCTTCATTGCCTTCCTTGCCTATTGCCTACACGCAACGCTCCGATGTCGTCTGCAGGCGTTGGCACCGGGGCTCACACCTCGCTCCGTGCTCGATAAATTCGCGGCCGTGCAGATGATCGACGTACACATCCCCACCACCGACGGCCGAGAGCTCCTGCTGGAGCGCTATACCGAGCCGGAGAGAGATCTCAAGCTGCTGCTGGCAGAACTCAAACTTGTTCTCCCCGAACAACCGCCCCCGAAAATTACGGCCTCCGAACCCATCGACTGAGCCGACGTGTAGTGCAGACCTGGGTAACTCGACCGTTGATACATCAATGACTTAGGACTTGCGCACCCCTCCAATCCGCTAAGTCGGGTTAGAGGCGGAAGCCTCGAACCAGAGCCTGCCCGGCGCGCAGCGCCTCGACCCACGAACCGCTATGTGCACATGCCCCCGTACATGGGCGGCTGCGGGATGCGCGGTAGTCGGATGAACGGCGGCATGGGGGCGGTCGGCGCTAGTTCATGTGCTCAAGCACATTAAGACGCGGGAACTGGGCAGTCATGAGTTCCTTAGTTTGATCCCAAGAAGCCACCCCTTCGAACGCCCTTCAATGGCCAGGTGGCAGAGAGGTGAGTTTTCAGTACCATCGCCTGTACCATCCGCGGAATTAGTACCACGAGTTGTCTTGGTCTGTTTTCAACGAATATCTTGATTTTGATGGGTTTTCTGGTGGTGCCGCAGGAGGGATTTGAACCCCCGACCCACGCATTACGAATGCGTTGCTCTACCCCTGAGCTACTGCGGCCTTTCCAATCGTTATCAAAACCTTAGAAGCTTGAACTTCAGTACAACCTGCGGCAAGCCCACAGGGCCTTGTACGATGCGGCAAGCCCCTCAGTGAAATGGCCAAAATCGGTCGAGGACCAAGAACGCAGCGAACGGTCATAAGCGATGACCGCGACGAGAGCAAGCGAGGGCACTGGGGATTTCAGCCAACCTAAGCCGACGGTGGGCGAAAAAGCGGCCCAAACCCAGCTTCCGTGAGCTCACCAATGCAGCCCACGATTGATCAGCAAGCCGGCATTTGAAGGCAAAGGAATGCGAGAGCGCCCTGGGAGATACGCGCTCTCGCCCTGCGGTATTCGGGAAGTTCAACCGCACCTGTCGCCGGATCGAGGGGATGGCGACGAAATTATCCAGGCACGAAAACGCGAAGCTTTCAACAAGTTGTCCGTTTTTTTGGCGCCAACAATCTAGTTATCCACATCTTAGAATGCATAGCGCCGCAGCTTTGCCTCAAACTCCGCCAGCAGCGCGTGGGTCCCGGTAAAGCACGTTTGCGCGGCCGCTTGCAGCCGATCGGAGATGCGACGGAGCGCCGATGCAGCGCGCGATGCGATCGACAGATCCCCAAGGCCAAAACGACGACAGCAGCCCTGCGCGGCGGGGCGCTTACGTCTACGCGAGAAAGGAGCCCCGCAGCGGGGAGCGCGGGGCAGTCTTAGCGGCCTCTTGATTTCCCTAAGATAGCAAACCCGATGCTGCGCTATCGTGACAGCACAGGGCCACAGCTCGTTTGGCAGTCGAGTTCGAGCCTCGCATTGCACGTTGCAATGGTGCGTTGCCTTGAGCGGGTGCGCGTGCTGTGCGAGCGATTTGCCATGCGTGCTTTGCTAATCTCAAGGCTTTGTATTCTATCGTTGCCGTTCCTCGTTTCTCCGCCTCTGCGTCCCAGCTCGTCACCATTACCCCGTTAACCTGAAGCCCCAGAAAAGTCCGGTGCGCACACGGTTTGTCCTTGTGACAAACGTTCAACCGCAACCGTCACGCCATAGACGTCGTGCAGGCGCGCAGGTGTGAGCACCGCGTGCGGCGCCCCTTGCGCAATGAGCCGGCCGGCGTCGAGCAGCGCCACGCGGTGGCTGATGCTGAAGGCGTGATCAGGATCGTGCGTTGAGAGCAGGACGGCAAGGCCGTGCCCCGCCAGCCGTTTCACCTCGGCCAGCACAGTCACCTGGTTACCAAAATCGAGACTAGCGGTCGGCTCATCCATAACAATGGCGGGAGCATCCTGTGCCAGCGCTCGAGCGATGAGCGCAAGCTGGCGCTGGCCACCGCTGATGCGCGTGTATTCGGTGTCTGCAAGCTCGCCGATACCAAGCCTCGCCAAGGCGCCAAGAGCGCGACGCCGATCCTCGTTCGATGGAGCGGCAAACAAACCAAGGTGCGCCGTTCGACCCATCACCACCATGTCAATCACACGAAATGGAAAATGCGCCGCGTGCGCCTGTGGAACGTAAGCGACCCTGCGAGCAATCTCAGGGCGCGTGAGCTGGCCCATTGCCACGCCATCGACGAAGACCTCGCCCGCCTGCGCCGGCAGGAGGCCAAGGATGGTCTTAAAGAGTGTGGTCTTGCCTGAGCCGTTGGGCCCAAGCAGACACACCACCTCGCCCGCTCGGACCTCTAGGTCGACATCCCGCCCAACGGGCTTCGCGCCATAGCCGAAGCCCAACCGGCGTGCGGCCAATATGGGGATTTTCACGACCACCCCTCCCGTCCGCGCGCCAGCAGCCACAGGAAGAAGGGGGCGCCAATCACGGCGGTCAGGATGCCGATTGGCACTTCGATGCGCGCCATGGTCCGCGCCAATGTGTCCACTAGCAGCAAGTAGCCGCCCCCGAGCAGCATGGCGGCCGGCAATAGTCGATCGAAGCTTGGGCCAACCAGCATGCGGGCGATGTGGGGAATGACGAGGCCCACCCAGCCAATCACGCCCGAAATGGCAACCACGCTGGCGGTCATCAGCGTTGCCGCCGCGATGACGATCAAGCGCAGTCGGCCTGCTTCCACACCCAATGCTTTGGCCTCTTCGTCGCCGAGCGAGAGCACATTGATGCGCCAGCGCAGCAAAACGAGGGGGACCAAGGCTATCACAACGAGGGGTGCTGCGCCCCACACCTCGGCCTTGCGGATTGCCGACAGACTGCCGAGCAACCAGAAGACGATGGCGGGAAGCTGGTCATAGGGGTCGGCAAGAATTTTTAAGAGGGAGATCGCCGCGCCGGCCAGCGCGCCCACGACCACGCCTGCCAACACCAGCACGAGCAAGGGTTCCCGGCCGTGCACAACGGAGGCGATTGAGTAGACCAATCCAACCGTGGCCAGGCCCATCATAAAGGCCGCCAGCTGGATGCCGGCGAGCGGTAGCGACAGGAAGATGCCGACTACGGCACCAAGGCCGGCTCCGGTCGAGACCCCGAGGATGTCCGGCGATACCAGTGGATTGCGAAACAAGGATTGATAGGCGGCTCCAGCCGCCGCCAGCGCCGCGCCGACGATCACGGCGGCAAATACCCTTGGCAGCCGCACCTCGAACAGCACCGTGTCAATCTGGCCTCGCGATGGCGCGCCTGCAAGCCTGCGGGCGAGCGCTTGGGCAATGTCGCCGGGGCTCAAGGGATAGGCACCAATCAGGGCTGCCGCGGCCACGAGCACGACCAGCGCCACGGCCAGCCCGCCGAGCACACCGAGCCGCGTGCTGCCCAGAACGGCGCCTCTGGTCGGCGTGATGCGTGTGCCCTCGACCATGGGATCAGGATGTCGCCTTCGCTGTGTGCGGAACTTGCGTGACGGTCGCAATCATCGGGTTTCCGCCTTCCGGCGCGAAGGCGTGGCGAAGAAAACCTAACAGGCGCGAACGCGGCCAAGAATAACTGTGCATGGTTGCACCCCTCAGTCGGCAACCGATCCTTCGATACGCTCCATGTCCGCATCGGAGAGGCCAAAGTGGTGACCGATCTCATGCACCAGAACGTGCCTGACGAGATGGCCGAGCGTTTCGTCGCTCTCAGACCAATAGTCGAGCAGGGCCCGCCGATAGAGGAACACCATGTCGGGGGCCTGGGCTACGTCCATCACGCTTTTTCGATCAAGGCTGACGCCTTGATAGAGCCCCATCAGGTCGTACGGGCTTTCGATGTTCAAGGCATTCAAGATCTCATCGGTGGCAAAATCCTCGACGCGGATGACAACGCCGGCGCAGAGTGCACGAAATTCAGCGGGCAGTCGCTGCCAGGCAGCCGCCGCAAGCTCCTCCAACTCGGCGATGCTCGGTGCGCGGGCGGTGGCCCAATCGTGTGGGGAACCCATTGGCTCTCTCTCCCCTGGCCAGATCGATGCCCAGGTGGTCATCAAGAGACATAGGACAGGCCGCGGGTTCCGGCCAGGGGTGCGTGCGCGGAGTGCGTGCGAGGTGCGCCAGCTCAGGCTTCGGGCTCGACCACCGCCATCACCTGACGCACGCCGACGATGGCGCGCAGGGCATGTTCCACCAACTCCGCCGTGCGCGGCGCTACGCCGGCGAGCCGGAGGTCGACGGTCAGTTCGCTGCCGTCACCGGCCTCACGCGTGGCATGCACCCGCGACGGCACGGCGCCGAGCTTAGCGACGGGTTCGATCAGGCGTGGCAGTAATCCGGGATCGGCGGGCGCCGTAATAAAGAAAAAGGCGCGCACCGTGCTCGATCGTGGGCGTGGCGAATCGCCGCCGAACGCGGCCAAAGGTCCAGAGGGCATAGGGGATGGGTCCAAACATACGGATGGCGAACAAGAACGAACGGCTGCCCGGCGCCCTCAGGCGACCGGGGGTGTAATTCGCGCAATCCGAAGGGTTCGAAACTGGACCATGCACCCACTATAGACCCTGGCGGGTTAATTTTTCAACCCCGGTCCTGGGGCGCCGCCGGCAGGGGCACCGAATTGGGCGGCGGAAGCCGAAGGCGACCTCAGCCGAACCGGGCACGCCCCTCCTCGATGACGTCCCCAAATGTGCGCAGGCCCGTGCGCTGGGCATTGACTAGCACCGCCATGTTGCCGGGGCGATGCTCGTTCTTCCACATGCGCGTATGCGCCTTGGGAATTTGCGCCCAGGGGAAGACTTCGGACATGGCAGGATCGATGCGACGCTCTACCACCAATTTGTTGGCCTGCGCGGCCTGCAGCAGATTGGCGAAGTGAGAGCCCTGCACACGCTTCTGATGCATCCACAGATAGCGCGCGTCCATGGTGAGATTGTAGCCCGTGGTGCCCGCGCAGATCACCACCATGCCTCCCCGCTTTACCACTAGCACGGAGACGGGAAAGGTCGCCGCACCAGGGTGCTCGAAGACGAAGTCGACATTGTTTCCCTTGCCGGTGATTTCCCAAATGCCGGCGCCAAATTTGCGCGCCTCCTTGAACCAGGCTTCGTATTCGGGGGTGCCAACTTTCGGCAACTCGCCCCAGCAGTTGAACTTGTTGCGGTTGATCACGCCGCGGGCCCCAAGCTGCATGACAAAATCGCGCTTCTCCTCGTCGGATACGACACCGATGGCGTTGGCGCCGGAGGTGGCGATCAGCTGCACGGCCATCGATCCAAGCCCGCCTGACGCTCCCCAAACGAGGACATTGTGCCCCGGTCGCAGCACATGCGGGCGATGGCCAAACAGCATGCGGTAGGCCGTGGCCAGCACAAGCATGTAGGATGCGCTTTCTTCCCAGGTGAGATGCCGCGGCCGCTCCAGGAGCTGGCGATCCTGCACGCGGCAGAACTGGGCGAAGGAGCCGTCGGGCGTCTCGTAACCCCAGATGCGCTGGGAGGGTGAAAACATCGGATCGCCGCCATTGCATTCCTCGTCGTCGCCGTCGTCCTGATTGCAGTGGACGACGACCTCGTCGCCAACTTTCCAGCGCTTCACCTTGGAGCCAACGGCATAGACGATGCCGGACGCGTCGGAGCCGGCGATGTGGTAGGGCTGCTTGTGTACGTCCAACGTGGAGATCGGCTTGCCGAGTGCGGCCCACACGCCATTGAAGTTCACCCCCGCCGCCATCACGAGAACGAGGACATCGTGGCTGTCGAGCTCCCAGGTGGGCACGACTTCCACCTGCATGGCTGTTTCGGGCGGGCCGTGGCGTTCCTTGCGAATGGCCCAGGCGTACATCTGTTTGGGCACGTGGCCGAGCGGCGGAATTTCGCCCACCTCGTAGAGGTCCTTGAGGCCGGGTCCGACGCCCCCGGTCGCCACCCCGTTGGTCACGGACTTTTGCGACGCCGGTTGGTCGTCTCTAACGCGCGGAGGCTTGACACCGGATTCGGCCTTCGAGTGCACAGCCATGACAATCTCCTCGTCGACGGCAAACAGCCCGTGCCTGCTGATGTTGCACCGCCGAACGTGTGCCACTTTGGGCGTTCGCTCAAGCGAAATCTCGAGCAGCGCACACATGCTAAACGCGCCTCAACGGCTGATCGTTAGAGTGCCCTTGAGGCCCGGCAACGGGCATGCCGGCGTCATCGGGAGCGGGGAGCACGACCATGGCCTCTTGGCTCACCACTTTTCGAATATCGTCGCCATCGACTATAAGACAAGTTGCAATCATCTGCCTGCTGTGTGCGCTTGCCGCCTATTTCATCAAAGAATATCTCGCCCATCCGCCTATGATCATCTTTGTGTACCGGTGCTCGTTGCCTGCTCAAGTCTTGCGCATTAGGTCTTCAACCTTTTTGAAGTTTATCCAAACAACCAGGCTGGAACAGCGGCTAATGTGGACGCTCATGGCCGCAATCTGCGGGACAATCGCCGGGATCGGTCTCATTATCGGGGCCGTGATCACCAAGGAAAGGTTGAGATCCTAGGCGTCGGCAGCCCGGGGCCAGGGAACCGCCCGCGCCAGATCTCGTTTTGCACTGCAACGCAGCCGCGTTAGGCTAGCCCAGCATTGTAACGGGCGACAAGGAGCGTTCGCCATGAGGGGCCGCAAACTCGCTGCCACCGGCGCGCAGGCTGCGCCGCGGGACAAGCCCTGGCTATTTCGCACCTATGCCGGACACTCAACGGCAGCGAAATCCAACGAGCTCTACCGGACAAATCTTGCCAAGGGTCAAACCGGTCTTTCCATCGCCTTCGATCTGCCAACCCAAACGGCCTACGATTCCGACGACGAACTCGCTCGCGGCGAGGTCGGCAAGGTTGGCGTGCCGGTGTGCCACCTCGGCGATATGCGTGCCCTCCTCGAGGGCATCCCGCTCGGGCAAATGAACACGTCGATGACAATCAATGCCAGCGCCGCCTGGCTGCTCGCCCTCTACATTGCGGTGGCCGATGAGCAAGGCACCGAGCGCAAGGCACTCACGGGCACGATTCAGAACGACATCATTAAGGAGTACCTGTCGCGCGGCACCTATGTGTTTCCACCCGAGCCGTCGCTGCGGCTGATCAAGGACACGATCGTCTATACCTACCGCGCGCTGCCGAAGTGGAATCCAACGAACGTTTGCTCCTATCACCTGCAGGAAGCGGGAGCGACGCCGGTGCAGGAACTGGCGTACGCGCTGGCGACCGCCAAGGCCGTGCTCGACGTCGTGCAGGCTTCCGGTGACGTGGCGCCGGCTGATTTCGGCGCCGTGGTCGGGCGCATTTCGTTCTTTGTCAACGCCGGCCTGCGCTTCGTGACCGAGATCTGCAAAATGCGGGCCTTCAGCGAGCTGTGGCAAGAGATCACTGCCGAGCGGTATGGTGTCAGCGATCCCAAACATCGCCTCTTTCGCTACGGCGTGCAGGTCAATTCTTTGGGCCTGACCGAGCCGCAGCCGGAAAACAACGTCTATCGCATCCTACTGGAGATGCTGGCGGTCACCCTTTCCAAGGATGCGCGCGCCCGCGCCGTGCAGCTGCCGGCCTGGAATGAAGCTCTCGGCCTGCCGCGGCCCTGGGACCAGCAGTGGTCGATTCGCATGCAGCAGATCCTGGCCTACGAAACGGACTTGCTGGAGTACGGTGATATTTTCCAAGGATCGAAGGTCGTTGACGGCAAGGTCCAAGAGCTGAAGGCCGCGGCAAAGGACGAACTCGCACGCATCGAGGCGATGGGTGGTGCGGTTGCCGCCATCGACTACATGAAGGAGCGCCTGGTCGCCAGCAACAGCGACCGATTGCGGCGTATCGAAAGCGGTGAGCAGGTAGTGGTCGGCGTCAATCGCTGGACGGAGAGCGAGCCATCGCCGCTGTCCACGGGCAGCGATGCGGTGCAAGTGATCGACCCGGCGATCGAGGCCGAGCAGATCGCGCGGCTGGCCGCCTGGCGCGCCGCGCGCGACGCCGCGGGCGCGCGCGCCGCCTTGGCCGAGCTGCGGCGCGTCGCGAGCGAGGGCGGCAACATCATGGAGCCGTCGATCGCTTGTGCTAAGGCTGGTGTGACTACGGGCGAATGGGGGCAAACGCTGCGCAGCGTTTTCGGGGAGTATCGCGCTCCCACCGGAATCGGCCGAGCCATCGCGAGCGCCGACGATGCCAATCTCGAGGACGTGCGCAGTGAGGTTGAGCGCGTCTCGCGCCGGCTTGGCCGACGTATCAAGCTGCTGGTGGGCAAACCCGGCCTCGACGGCCACTCCAACGGCGCCGAGCAGATCGCCGTGCGCGCCCGCGATTGCGGCATGGAGGTCGTATATGAGGGTATCCGACTGACACCGCAGCAGATTGTGCGGGCCGCCATTGACGAGGCCGTCCACGTGATCGGCCTCTCGATTCTTTCGGGAAGTCATGTGCCGTTGGTCGCCGAGGTCATGCAACGCCTGAAGAAGGAGGGCTGCGACGACGTGCCTGTTGTGGTGGGGGGCATCATTCCGCCCAACGATGCCGATACGCTTGAGAGCTTCGGCGTGGCTGCGGTCTATACGCCCAAGCATTTCCGGCTCAATACGATTATGCGCGATATCGTGCTCCTGCTCGACCGCCCAGCCAAGGCCGCCTGAGGCCGCTCAATTGGCGCGGCGCGTCCGCGCGCGCCTGCCGACGGCACCGATCCTTGCATGCCGGTGCCGTGCCGAATAGCATTGCCGGTCTCGAGACCAATGGCCGGGACGGAGCACGGCCATGTTCCCTGGCACGCGGAAAGGTTGGGCGATGGCAACGTATAACATCCTTATGATGGGCGCGTCCTACGGGTCGTTGCTGGCCTCCAAGCTCCTATTCGGTGGGCACCGGATTTACTTGGTGTGCCTTCCCGCCGAGGCCGATCTCATCAATGCCGAAGGATTCCAGGTGCGCTTGCCCGTTCGAGGGCGCAAGGAGCCCATCGTGCTCGACTTCCGGCAAGTTGCCGGGCAAGGTCTCGGCGGGCCCCGCCGCGGGGGTCGATCCGAAGGACTATGACCTTGTCGGGCTTGCCATGCAGGAGCCCCAGTACCGCTCCGCCGGTGTGCGCGAACTGCTCGATGCGGTGGCGAAATCGCGCGTGCCGTGCATGTCAATCATGAACATGCCGCCGCTGCCCTATGTGAAGCGAATTCGAGGGGCTGAACTACGACGCCTTGAAACCCGCCTACACCGATCCCAGCGTCTGGGATTCGTTTGACCCCGGCGCCATTACGCTGAACAGTCCCGATCCGCAGGCCATTCGCCCGCCCGAGGAAAAGGTGAATGTGCTGCAGGTGACGCTGCCGACCAATTTCAAGGTGGCCCGCTTCGACAATCCCAAGAGCACGGCGATCCTGCATCAGCTCGCAGATGAAATCGAGGCCATCCGTTATGATACCCCGGAGGGCAAAATCGAGCTTCCGGTCAAGCTGCGGGTGCACGATTCGATTTTCGTGCCGCTCGCCAAATGGGCGATGCTGCTGGCCGGCAACTATCGCTGCGTGACCAAGGATGGGATGCGTACCGCCCAGGAAGCCGTGCACAGCGACATCGAAACGTCTCGTTCGGTCTACAACTTCGTCAACGATCTGTGCGTTAAGTTGGGTGCCTCGCCAGGCGATCTCGTTCCCTTTGAAAAATATGCCGCGGCGGCGCAAAGCTTGACGCGGCCGGCCTCCGCGGCGCGTGCTCTCAATAACGGCGCGCCTAATATCGAGCGCGCGGATAAGCTCGTGCAGCTGATCGCCAAGCAGAAGGGGCTGCAGCATCCAACCATCGACGCCACCGTGGCGTTGGTCGATGCTCGCCTCGAGGCAAACCGCAAAAAGGCGGCATAGCAAGCGCGCCCGAGCCGGGGCCCGGGCGCGCTCGCATGCGAAATGAAACTGGTTTACTGGCTTTGGCCGCCGCGGTTGTCGCGGTCAAGATAGGGCCAAATGCTCTCCTCGTAGGGGGCGGCGCTTGCAGTCGCGGCGAAGCCCGCCAGAACGGACAGGGCGAGCAGGGCGGACGCAATCGTCTTCATGATCAGCTCCTCGTTTTCGCTTTCGGGGCAATGACAATCAAGCGCGCTAGGCGCTGTCCTGCCTAAACGGGGGAGCGAGCGCCCACGTTCCGCCCGAGGCCCTAAGCCTCACGCAGGCGTGAGACGGCTTGATAGGTGGCGACTAGCGCGCGGCCCGCCCCGCTCGCCCTGGGCGATGCGGACATTTTGCTGGTCGTTTCCTGCTTGCCAAGCCACGGCTTGCCGAGCCCGGATTGCCCGCAATTGGGCGTGATGCCAAAACATCGAACAGCGGTTGCACACTAGGGCAGGAGCGCGAGGGCATGCTAGATCGTCACCAGGCAAGCATGGGGGAAAAACTGCGATGAGCGTATCGTTCGATTTTGCACCGGGCCTGCCGGTACCAGTGAAGAAGTGGGGCGGTTTTCCCAAGTACAACTTCATCGGCGGCCACAACGATGCCGCGCGCGTACCAGTCGATGCCCTGATCGCGGCAGCCGCCTCCGTTCTCAAGCGCGAGGGCTCTTTGCTTGCGACCTATGGGTTGAACAGCGGTCCGCTCGGCTATCGGCCCCTCAGGGAGTTTCTTGTCCGCAAACTCAAGTGGCACGCGGGTATCGCCTGCGAGACGGACGAAATCCTGATCACCTCGGGTTCCTTGCAAGGCCTTGACCTCGTCAACAGCCTGCTGTTGTCGGCGGGCGATACCGTGCTCGTCGAGCAAGATTGCTATAGCGGTTCGCTCAGTAGGCTTAGCCGGCGCGGGGTGAACGTGGTCGGCGTTCCCCTCGACTCCGGCGGGTTGCGCCTCGATTTGCTTGGCAACGCCCTGGTCGATCTCAAGCGTCGAGGCATCCGGCCCAAGTATCTTTATACCATACCGACCGTGCAAAATCCGACCGGGACGATCATGAGTGAGGAGCGCCGGGTCGAGCTTTTGCGTTTGTCGCAAGCCCACGGCGTGCCGATCTTCGAGGACGAATGCTACTCCGACCTGATCTGGGATGGACGGCGTCCGCCCGCGCTCTATGCCCTGAGCAACGGCGTGGGCGTGATCCACATCGGCTCCTTCTCCAAGTCGATCTCGCCGGCCCTTCGCGTTGGTTACCTCGTTGCCAACTGGGATATTCTCTCGCGCATCCTCGCGCTTAAAATCGATGCGGGTTCCGGTGCATTGGAACAGATGGTGTTGGCCGAATTCTGCGGCGCACACTTTACCGAGCACGTGCAGAAGTTGAACCAGGGCTTGCGCAGCAAACTCGAAACGTTGATCGCCGCGCTTGCCGAACAGTTCGGCACGGCGGCCGAGTTCGAGGATCCGAAGGGTGGCATCTTCCTCTGGCTGAAGCTGCCGGACAGCGTCGATACCCAGAAACTGGCCGAGGTCGCCCTCGCCGAGGGTCTTGCCATCAATCCCGGTGCGGAGTGGTCGACCGACAAGGCTCGGGGCAAGCCACGCCTGCGCCTGTGCTTCGCCAACCCTGGCGAGGAGACGATCCGGCAGGGCATCGCCGCGCTGGCCGAGATTTGTCAGCGCGAATTTGGCGTTCCCATACGGATAGCCAACATCAAGCGGGGCTGAGCCCGCTCAGGGTCAGCGGGCGTCGTGGAAGATGATGCCCAGCGTATAGCGACGGCCACTGCGCAGGCGGCTCACACCATGGCGCATGTTGACCCGGTAAACGCCCCGCGTGCCGGCAACCGGTCGCTCGCGCACGGGGAAAACGACGGCCTCACCCTGGCGCAGCGGCGCCACCTGGGCGCGAGATTGCATGCGCGGGCGTTGTTCTGTGAGCACGAATTCGCCACCGGTGAATTCGGTGGCAGGATCGGATAAGAGCACGGCCACCTGCAGCGGAAACACGAGCTCACCATAGACGTCCTGGTGCAGGCAGTTGTAGTCGCCAGGCCCATAGCGCAGCAGTAAGGGCGTGGGCTTGCTCTGGCCGGCCGCGTGACAGCGTTCAAGGAACGCCGCGTGTTCTGAAGGAAAGCGCGTCGCAATGCGCATTTGCTCGTACCAGCGGTTGGCGATGGCGGCCAGCGGTCGGTAGAGGTGGGTGCGCAGGGCGGCGACGTTGGCGGGCAGCGGCGCGGCGAAATACTTGTATTCGCCGCGCCCGAAACCATGCCGGGCCATAATGATGTGGGAGCGGAACGGGGCTTCGCGGGCATAAAGCGCGGCCAGGGTGCAGCAGGCCTCCGGCTCCAGCAGAGGTCCGATGACGGCACAACCGTTGCTGTCAAGCTCCCCGGCGATGGCGGGCCAGTCAAGGCGGGCGAGGTCGCGCGCCGGCGCGGTGGGCTTGGTCTTGGCGTTGCGCGGGGTGAGGGCGGTGCGGGGGGCAAGGGCCATGGGGTCGATCTCGCAAATTGGCTGTGGCGGCAACCTGCCACGCACTAACCCGCCGCGCGACCCGATTTTGGTGCGCGCTTATTTGCCTCGCCGAACCGGTTTTGCCTTGCCGAACGGGTCTCGCCCTGCCGGCCGTGACCCTAGCGCGCCAGCGCAGCGATCGTTTCCGCCGGCCAGCTGAGCGTGCGGGCCCTGGGTGGCCCGCTGCCAGCCGTTTGCTCAGGAAACTTAAAGCTTGGCGCGCGCGATCCAGTCGGCCAAACGCCAGCCTCGCCTATGAGCTCGGACCCGCGTCGAAGTTCACTTTGTCGACCAGCTCAGATGCCTTTTTGCGAAACTTGGCAATGTTTTCCAGGGGCAGCGCGTCGGGCTTCAGTTTGCCCCAGCTTTTCACGATGTCGGAGGGCTCGACCGCGGGATTGACCGGGTATTCGTTGTTGGCCGTCGCGTAGATCTTCTGGGCCTGTTCGGAGGCCAGATACTCCATCAGCTTGAGCGCATTGGCCTTGTTCGGTGCGTTCTTGGCCAGCGCCATGCCGGAGATGTTGACGTGACTGCCGCGATCACTGGCATTGGGAAACAGCGGTTTGATCGCGGCGCCCCAGCGCTTTTGTTCCGGGTTCTTCTCGTTGGTCGCCATCAGCGCCATGTAGTAGGTGTTGCCGACGGCCAGATCGCATTTTCCCGAGTAGATATCGCGCGCCTGCTCGCGATCCCCGCCCGCCGGCTTGTGCGCCAGGTTGGCTTTTAGCCCCTTCAACCATTGTTCGGTGAAGGCTTCGCCTTTATGCGCAATGATCGTGGCGGTCAGCGAGGTGTTGTAGACGTGCTGACCGGAGCGGATGCAGATCTTGCCCTTCCACTTGGGGTCGGCCAGCTCCTCATAGGTGATGCTGTTCTGTTTGACGCGTTCCTTCGAGGCATAGACGATGCGCGAACGCATGGTCAGACCGAACCAGTGATTGCCCGGATCGCGATACTGGGTGGGAATTGCTTGCTGCAACGAGACAAGATCGACCGCCTGCGTGAGCCCGGCCTCCTTGGCCTCCGACAAGCGGCCGGCATCGACGGTGAACAACAGGTCGGCCGGGCTATTCTGCCCCTCCGCGGCGAGACGCTCGTTCAGTCCGGCGGAGGCATAAACGACGTTGGTGCGGATGCCGGTTAATTCGGTAAAGCCCTTCAGCAGAGGATCGATCAGCTGCGGCTCGCGATAGGAATAGATGTTGACTTCCCCTTGCGCCGAGGCGCTAGCCACGCAGAGGGGAACGGCCGAAACGCTCAAAGCGAGGGCCGCGGAGACGCGCCGTGCCACCGACCAGGACATCCGAAAACTCATAGCCATTACCGATCTCCCATGGAGAGGGGAACGCCGGCTGGCATCCTGGCGCATGCGTGCGCTCGGGCCAGCAACTTCGACCTTAGTGTAAATCCTGAGTGCATTTGTCAAGAAACTCCGCGCCCGCGGGCGCACAATGGAATCATTCCAATTGCCAAGGCGGGCCCTGCTCTCCCGCCTGGGGCGGGGAGCCTTCGCGTCTCGGCTGAGCTGGAAAAAATGGGGAGCCACCACGGCCCGCAAAAGGCGCTGCGATGGGGGCAACGCGCGCTCATTTTCCGTGGTGACATCCCGCTTCAGATACGACCGGCCCGCCGCCTTGGATGCCCACGGGCGTATTAAATCGCGTTAATCCGGGGCATGCGGCCTTCGGCGCTTGAGCGCCGCCTCCCCGCGGGCGAGGTTGCCCAGGACCGGCGACGCGGTTAAAAGAGCTCCATGTCGCGATGTTCGATCAAGCTGACGATGGCGCGAATTATCGGCCCGGTCGCCTGAGCGGCGGCCGGCGTGACCGAGCATTTTTGCGCAGCAAAA
Organism: uncultured Alphaproteobacteria bacterium; assembly: GCA_963775835.1. Lineage (GTDB taxonomy): Bacteria > Pseudomonadota > Alphaproteobacteria > Rhizobiales > Hyphomicrobiaceae > AWTP1-13. The sequence goes on from CAVZKV010000023.1 coordinate 22,632, forward strand.
TCAGTATCTTGAAGAACGGCATTCCCCATGAATTCGAGCAAAACCGCCGCGCGCGATTGGAGCGCGACACTGTTCCTGCCCAAAACGTCATTCCCCATGAAGGCAGGCCTGCCCCAGCTTGAGCCTAAGTTATTGCAGCGTTGGGGCAATATCGGCCTTTACCAACGCCTGCGGGCGGCGGCCAAGGGCCGGCCAAAGTTCATCCTGCATGACGGTCCCCCCTACGCCAACGGCAATATCCATATCGGCACCGCCCTCAACAAGATCCTGAAAGACATGGTGACACGCTCCCAGCAGATGCTGGGCGCAGATTCCAACTATGTGCCGGGTTGGGACTGTCACGGACTGCCGATCGAGTGGAAGATCGAGGAGCGGTATCGTGCCAAGGGCCAGGACAAGGACCGGGTGCCGGTCAACGAATTTAGGCGCGAATGCCGCGAGTTTGCCGAGCACTGGATCGACGTCCAGCGCGAAGAATTCAAACGCCTCGGCGTCGAAGGGGACTGGGAGCACTATTACTCGACCATGGCCTACAAAGCCGAGGCCACCATCGCCGCCGAGCTGATGAAGTTCGCCATGAACGGTGCCCTGTTCCGTGGCTCGAAGCCGGTGATGTGGTCCGTGGTGGAAAAGACGGCCCTGGCAGAGGCCGAGGTCGAGTACCACGACTACACGAGCGACACGGTGTGGGTAAAATTTCCCCTCTATGCCATCCCGGGGGCGGGCAACGACGGAGCAGGCGACCTTAGCGGCGCCTCGGTGGTGATCTGGACTACCACGCCGTGGACGATCCCGGGCAATCGAGCGATCAGCTACTCTGCCAAGATTGCCTACGGGCTCTACGAGGTTACGGCCGCGCCCGAGGGTAACTGGGCCAAAAAGCGCGATCGCTTCATACTCGCGGACCGACTTGCGCCGGCGGTTTTCAAGGCGGCAAAGATTGAGGCCGATGGGTACAGGCGCCTGGCAAATGTGACGGCGGCCCAGCTGTCGCGCCTGGACGGCGCCCATCCCCTGCGGGCGCACGGCTATGATTTCAGGGTCCCCCTGCTCGCCGGCGACCATGTGACCGACGAGGACGGCACCGGCTTCGTCCATACCGCCCCCGGCCACGGCCGCGAAGACTTTGAGATCTGGATGCAGCTCGCCCCGGAGCTGGAGAAACGTGGTATCGATACCACCATTCCCTTTACCGTCGACGGCGATGGACGTTTTACCAAAGACGCGCCCGGCTTCGAGGGTAGACGCGTCATCGACGACAAGGGTGACAAGGGCGACGCCAACGAGGCGGTGATCAAGGCGTTGGTGGAAACCAATGCTCTGATCGGGCGCGGGCGGCTCAAGCATCAGTATCCGCACTCGTGGCGCTCGAAGAAGCCCGTGATCTTCCGCAATACGCCGCAGTGGTTCATCGCCATGGACAGGCCGCTGCAGGCGCCGGGTCAGCGCGGCAACTTGAGCCTTCGCGCGGCTGCGCTCAAGGCCATCGAGGACACCGAGTTCGTACCTGCCTCGGGGCGCAACCGGCTGCGCGGCATGGTGCAGGCAAAGCCCGACTGGGTAATCTCGCGCCAACGCGCCTGGGGCGTGCCCATCACCGTGTTCCAGCATCGGGAGACGGGCGAGGTGATCCCGTCAGCCAAGTTTGCCAAATCCACCGAGCTGATGGCGCGCATTCGCGCCGCCATGACCGAAAAGGGTGCCGACGCCTGGTTCGAGACGGGCGCGCAGCAGCGCTTCCTCCAAGATTTGGTCGCCAAGCCGGCGGACTGGGAGCACATCACCGACATTCTCGACGTCTGGTTCGACTCCGGCTCCACGCATGCCTTTACGCTGGAAGATCCTGAGGCGTTTCCGCAGCTCGCCGGCATCAAGCGCCCCATCGACGGGGGTGACGATCGCGTCATGTACCTTGAGGGCTCCGACCAGCACCGAGGCTGGTTCCAATCCTCGCTTCTTGAAAGCTGCGGCACGCGCGGGCGCGCACCCTTCGACGTGGTACTCACGCACGGCTTCATCCTCGACGAAAAGGGAGAGGAGAAGATGTCGAAGTCGCGCGGCAATACGCTCTCGCCGCAGGAGCTGATGAAGACCTCAGGGGCCGATATCCTGCGCTTGTGGGTGGCCTCGTCCGATTACTCGAGCGACATCCGCTTCGGGCCCGGCATCCTGCAGGGAACGGCCGAGTCCTACCGCAAGCTCAGAAATACGCTGCGCTGGATGTTGGGCAACCTTGCGCACCATGACGCAAACGAGCCGGTCGCTGCGAAGCTGATGCCCGAGTTGGAGCGCCTGATGCTGCATCGGCTGGCCGAGCTTTCCGAGCTCATGCGCAAGGCCTATGGCGAATACGACTACAAGCGCGTGATCGCCGTCCTGTCGCACTTTATGAACGCGGATTTGTCGGCGTTCTATTTCGATATCCGCAAAGATGCGCTCTATTGCGAGCCCTACTCGAGCGCCAAGCGCAAAGCCGCGCTGGCAACGCTCGAGCAGATCTTTCGCGCAACCACGCTGTGGCTGGCGCCGCTACTTTGCTTTACGGCGGAGGAGGCCTGGCTTGCCCGCTATCCCTCGGAGGCGGGATCCGTACATTTGGAGACGTTTCCCGATATCCCTGCGGACTGGCGCGACGATGCCCTCGCTGCCAAGTGGGCCGAGATCCGCCGCGTGCGCAGTACGGTCACCGGCGCGCTCGAGATCGAGCGAGCCAACAAGAGGATCGGCTCATCCCTGGAGGCGGCGCCGCAGGTGTTTGTCGCCGACGACGCCTTGCTGCAGGCGCTCGAGGGCGTCGATTTGGCTGAGATCTGCATTACCTCTGACATCGGTCTCCTCGCCGATAGGGCGCCAGCCGATGCTTTTGCGCTGGCGGATGTGGCCGGTGTCAGCGTCGTGTGCAAACTGGCAGAGGGCAAGAAATGCGCGCGGTCCTGGCGGATCACCAAGGATGTCGGCAGCGATCCAGCGTTTCCCACCTTGTCGGCGCGCGATGCGGCGGCGGTGCGCGAGTTCGATCTCCTAAAGGGCGCCGCCTAGGTCTGCGATGACGACGACGCTCAACAACACTAGGAGGGCGCCCTGGCTATGGGGACCCTTTTCCGCCCTCGGTTTGACGACGGCAACGCTCGTCGTCGTCATCGACCAGGCCCACAAGTGGTGGATGCTTGGGCACTACGCGATTGAGAGCCGCGGTCGGGTGCCGGTTCTGCCCTTCCTGGACTTGGTCTACGTGAAAAACCTCGGCGTCAGCTACGGTCTGTTTTTGCAGGAGGGCCAAGGGGGACAGTGGCTGCTAGCGGGCTTCGCCATGCTGGCTGCGGCGGCCATGGCCGTGTGGCTGGCGCGCGGCATCACCAACCGGCTGGTAGCAGGCAGCGTCGGGCTTATCATCGGTGGCGCGGTCAGCAATGCCATCGATCGCCTGATCCTTGGCGGTGTCGCGGATTTCTTTTCGCTGCACGCCTTCGGGTTTTATTGGTACGTGTTCAATATCGCCGACACCGCCATTGTTGCCGGCGTTATTGGCCTCCTATATGATTTCTTCCGCCCGAGTTGCAATAACGCCGCAAAGTCGACCTAACCGATTGAGCAAGCGGCATTGTCGGGGGTCAAAACCGACCTCGGGCCCCGGGGGACGTGGACATGGGTGGCTCATCCCAGCGCCTCAAACTCTTCGTTGGCGCCATTGGCACCGCGGCGGCCATGCTGCTGGGCGGATGCGCCGATGGCGTTGAACTCAACGGCAAGGTTTTCGATTTCCTGGGCGTCAGCCCGGCGGCGCTGGAGGCCTCCCGGCGCGAGCCCAAGCTGGCCGAGCGAGCACCCCTGGTCATGCCTCCTGATGCCAATCGTCTACCCGATCCTGGGTCGGCACAGGCTGCATCGACCGATCAGGCGAACTGGCCGACCGATCCTGAGCAGCGCAAGCTGGCCGCGGCCCAAGAGCGCGAGCGGCTGCATCTGGCCTACTGTCGCGGCGACATCCAATGGAAGGACAGGGCGCTGAAATCAAAGGACGGGAGCGGCACCAATCTCAGCCCCTATGGTCCCTGCCCAAGCATTTTCGGCGGGCTTACCAGCAGCGTTAACAAGAACTGATCGGGCCGACTTGGGTCGTTGCCACCGCAAGGCAATCCGCCGGCTGAACAATGCCATAGGCGAGGTCAGCCATGCGCCGCGTGCCGCCATCCCGAGATTACCGGCTCGTCACATTAATGCCTTGTCATTTGACATCCCTAACGGGAAGCCGAACAACAGCCGGCAACGCCGGACGGCGGTTCCCTCAGACATTCAGGACGGCACCTCAAGTGCTTATTGTCGAAAGGACTCACGATGGCGAGACTTTGTCGTAGCCTCGCTGGCAGGATACTTCCCTCCATGTGGACGAGCAGTACGAAACCTCGACGCCTCAGCTTCTTTCTGGCCCTGACAATCATGATGTTCGCTCAGAGTTTGGCTACCCTCAAAGCCAGTCCCATCGCCAGCCGCGTCAGCGAGTTTACGCTAGCGAACGGGCTGCGCGTCGTTGTTGTTCCGGACCACCGCGCCCCCGTCGTCACGCACTATGTGTGGTATCTCGCAGGCTCGGCCGACGATCCGCCCGGGGCGTCGGGCATTGCCCACTTCCTTGAACACCTGATGTTCAAGTCTACCGACAAGATCGGCTCCGGTGACTTCTCCAAGATCGTCTCGCGCCTCGGTGGCCAGGACAATGCCTTCACGACCCACGACTACACGGGCTATTTCCAGCGCATAGCCAAGGAACGCCTGGGCACCGTCATGGAGATGGAAGCCGATCGCATGGCGAACTTGCAGCTTGCCGAGAAGGACGTGCTCACGGAGCGCGAGGTGATCCTGGAGGAGCGCCGCTCGCGCACCGAGAACAACCCCTCCAACATCTTGTCCGAACAGATGTCGGCGGCGCTCTATCGCAACCATCCCTATCGCATCCCCATCATTGGCTGGATGCATGAGATGGCCAAGCTGTCGCGGGCCGATGCGCTTTCTTTCTACAAACGCTTCTACGCCCCCAACAATGCGGTCATGGTGGTGACGGGCGACGTCACCGTCGAGGAGGTCAAGAAGCTGGCCGAGGCGACCTACGGGAAGGTCAAGGCCAACCCGGAGGTGCACGCGCGTGTGCGCCCGCAGGAGCCGCCGAGCCGCGCCGCCAGGCGCGTAGAGCTCAAGGATGCGCGTGCCGGCAACGCCTCGGTGCGCCGCTTCTACCTGGCGCCGAGCCTGCCAAAGGCCGAGCCGGGCGAGGCCGAAGCTCTCTATCTGCTCATGAAAATTGTCGGTCATAGCAGCACCAGCCGCCTCTACCAAAAGCTCGTCGTGGAGGAAAAGCTCGCCTCCAGCGCGGGCGGCTGGTACTCGGGGCTCGGCCTCGATAGCGGTTCCATTGGCGTTTATGCCGTCGCCGCCAAGGATGTCGGGCTCGACAAGGTGGAAGCGGGCATCGATCGCGTCCTGCATGAACTGCGCGAGAACCCTGTTTCGGTCGATGAGCTCGAACGCGCCAAGAAGGCGTTCATCGCCGATTTCATCTACGAATCCGACAGCCAGTCGGCCCTGGCGCGGCGTTACGGGGAAGGGCTGGTGCTTGGCTTGACCATCAAGCAGATCAACGACTGGCCGGTGGCGATCGCCAAGGTGACCGCCGAGGATATCAAGCGCGTCGCCGGCCAATATTTGGATATTCGCGGCTCCGTGACCGGGACCCTGTACCCGGTGCCCGCGGAAACCGAGAGCGATGGCATCCGCTCATCCGCCACCGCCACCAAATCCTGACGGAGCCCAACATGATAACACTGCCTCCGACAAGGTACGGCGCGCCTGCTGCGGCAAAATTTGCGGCCAACGTCATTTTCTTGGCGATAGCCATCGGCGCGCTCGTGTTTGTCTCCAGCAAGGCGGAAGCCATGAAGATCCAAGAGGTAAAAAGCCCCGGCGGCATAACCGCCTGGCTGGTGGAGGAACACGGCATTCCACTCATCGCCATGCGCTTTGCCTTCGAAGGCGGCAATACGCAAGACCCGGATACCAAGGAGGGGGTGGCCAATTTCATCGTCAGCATGATGGATGAAGGCGCTGGCGAGCTGACGAGCAAGCAATTCCAGGAGCGCATGGAGGCGATCGCCATGCGCATGAGTTTCGATGATTCACGCGATGCCGTTTACGGCAGCTTCGAAACCCTGAGCGAGAACCGCGATGCGGCCATCGAATTGCTGGCGCTCGCCGTCAGCAAACCGCGCTTCGACACGGATGCGGTTGAGCGCATTCGCGGACAGCTGCTTGCCAGTCTCGCCTACGCCGCGCGCGACCCAGACCGCGTCGCCTCGGAGCAGTGGTCGGCGTTGGCTTTTGCCGGTCATCCCTATGGACGACCGGCCAACGGCACTCCGGCGTCGGTGCAAAAGATCGGCCGCGATGATCTCAAGGAGTTTTGGTCCAACACATTTGCCAAAGATAACTTGCGGGTTGTGGTGGTGGGAGACATCGATGCCGAGACGCTAAAGCCGCAGCTCGACAAGGTGTTTGGTGGTCTGCCCGCCAAGGCCACACTCAAGCCGATTGCGCAGGTCACCCCCGCCGCCGTGGAAAGGTTGAAGGTCATCGAAATGGCCGTGCCGCAGTCGGTGGCGCGCTTCGGCCTGCCGGCGCTGCCGCGTAAAGACAAGGACTTCATCCCGGCCTTCGTGCTTAACACCATCGTCGGTGGCGGCGTGATGTCATCGCGCCTGTGGGAAGAAGTGCGCGAGAAGCGTGGCTTGGCCTATTCCGTCTCGACCACCGTCCAACCCTTCAAGCACACCTCGGTTTTTGCGGGCGGTGTTGCCACCAAGAACGAAGAGATCGCCCAATCGCTCGATCTCATTCGCGCCGAGCTCAAGCGCATCGCCGCCGACGGCCCGACCGAACAGGAATTAGTCAACGCCAAGAGTTACTTGACCGGCTCGTTCGCGCTGCGCTTCGACAGCAATTCCAAAATCGCCAATCAGCTTTTGTGGTTCTGGCAGGAGGACCTCGGACGCGACTATATGGATACGCGCAATGCCGAGATCGAGGCGGTCACAATGGAGCAGGTAAAGCGCGTTTCCAAACGGCTGTTTGAGCGCGAGGAGCCGATCGTCACCATCGTTGGCCGGCCCAAGGGGCTCACCCAGGCGCCTCGCGGCTGAGCCCAGCTGGGGGGGGCGCCGAACAGGGCGATCCTCACGGGCAATAGACCGGGCTCGCTCGGCGCGACGATGACACGGCGAGCCGATGGGCTATAGTGCGACGGCTGCCGCCAGGCCGACGCATACCCGCAGGAGGAAACGATGAGCGAAAAAACCTGGGATTTCGTGCACAACCTCGCGAGCGAGCAACAGTGGACGCCCGGTCTGCGTGAGATTTTTGAATATCGCGATCTCGGCATCAAAGCCGGTACCAAGGGTGATTTTGTTGCCCACCTCATTCGGCACAACGGCAAGAAGGTCAAAGACCAGGTGCAGCAGTGGCACGTGCACGACTGCACGTTCCAGCTCGTCTACGTCATGAACGGCTGGGCCACATTCGAATATGAGGGGCAAGGCCAGCGCACCATTCGCAAGGGCGATTGCATCCTGCAGCTGCCCGGCATCAAGCATCGTGAGATTGCCTGCTCAGAGGATTTCGAAGTGCTCGAAATCGTCTCGCCCGGCGATTTTGCCACGCGTATCGTCGAGGCCCCGCCAACGACGGCGCAAGCGGCCGAGTAGGGCGCCACCACCTGTCGGCGCGCGCATAAGCAAGCTAGCTCTTTTCGCCGAGCGCGCGGCGCAGGACGTGTTTTTGTACCTTGCCGGCGGCCGTACGGGGAAAGTCCTCCAACACGGTCACGTATTTGGGCACCTTATAGGCGGCAAGCTGGTTGCGGGCGAAGGCGCGCAGTTCCGCCGCCTCGACGGTCTGTGCCTCGCGCAGACGAATGGCGGCGTGGCCGACCTCCCCCCAGCGCGCGTCCGCGACGCCGACTACGGCGGCTTCAAGGACGGCGGGATGATTGCAGAGCACGCCCTCGACTTCTGCCGGATAGACGTTCTCGCCGCCGGAGATGAACATGTCCTTGATGCGATCGACGATGTAGTAGTAGCCCTCGCTATCGCGGCGCGCGATGTCGCCCGAGCGTAGCCAGCCATCGGGCGTGATGGCGGCGGCTGTGGCCTCTGGGTTGTTGTAGTATCCGGGCGTGACGTTGGGGCCGCGGAATAGGATTTCGCCACGCTCCCCATCCTTGACGTCACGACCATCGGGGTCGACCAGTCGGACCTCGGACAACAATTGCGGCTTGCCGACCGAGCCGATTTTCTCGGCGGCCCGCTCCGGGTTCATCAGGAACACGGTGGGGCCGGTTTCGGTCATGCCCATGCCGTTGCAGACACGCACACCCTTGCCAAGGTAGAGGCGGATCAAGCTCGCCGGTAGCGGCGCGCCCCCGCACCCCCAATGGCGCACGCGCGACAGGTCCGCCGCGGCGAAGCGCGGATTGAGGCTGAGGGCCTGGTAAACGGCGGGCACGCCGAAGAAGATGCTGATGCGGTCGGCCGCAATCAGATCGAGGAGCGGATCAACCTCGAATTTCGCCAGGACGGTGCTGCTGCCGCCGGCAATGAAAACGGGCAGCGTGTGCAGGTTGATGCCGGCGGTGTGGAACAAGGGCAGGAAGTTGATCGTGCGGTCGGCCGAAGTGAGCGCGGTGGCCTGTTGCACGTTGAGGGCGTTGGCCAGGGCCATGCCGGCGGTCTGGATCACGGCCTTGGGACGCCCGGTGGTGCCGGAGGTGTAGAGCAGATACCAAATGCGGTCGGTGGGCCAGGCAGTGTCGCGGCGCGGTGCAGGCCAGGCTTTGCCGAGCAGGTTGTCATATGCGGCAAAAGTGATGAGGCGCACGCCGGTGCTGGCCGCGAGGGCATGGGCAAGCGGCGCCGTCGGCGCATCATGCAGGAGCGTTCGCGCACCACAGTCGAGCAGGATGGGAGTAAGTTCGGACGATGTCTGGCGCCAGTTGAGCGGCACCAGGATGGCGCCGATCTTGCCGCAGGCAAAGAGCAGCTCGAAGAAAACGGTGCTGTTGTGGCAGAGCACGGCGAGGCGATCACCCGTGCCCAGCCCGTCATTTTCGAGGATGCTGGCCGCCTGCGCGGCACGCCGATTGAATTCGGCAAAGCTGACCTTGGCCTCGGTCTCGCACTGCTGAAAGGCCAGCGCATCGGGCGACAGTTCCGCGCGCTTAGCGGCAAAATCGAAAATGGTTCTCATAGCGAACGCGACCGGCAAGTCCTATCTCATAGCCGCTGACCATATCGGGCTTAATCCCGTCTTCCCAGACTGACTGCCGGCGAGATCGTCCCGGGCGCCCCGCCAGGGTTGCGGGCGGACACGAGCCCGGATCTTGGCGGGGTACCGCCGCGCGGCAGCGGACGGCGGGACCATCCGGCACGAATTGCCCTACGGGCCGGGCAGGCTTGTCCGCGGGGGCTGCCAATTGGGCTCGGTATCGTGGTCGGGGTGCTGGAAGCTGACGACGTCCGCCGGCGCCGGGCCCAGGTTGGCCGAGGTCGTCTTGCCAGGCAGCGCCGCAACCTCGGCGAGCCAGGCGAGCATCGATTCCGTGCCGACCGCGTAGCTGGGAGGCACCCGGTCGGGCTGGTCGAAGGCGCCCGTGAGCAGCTCGATGATTGGGCCCCCCGGGTGCCGATAGCTCAAGGGCGTGCCGCACGCGGCGCAGAAATCGCGAAGGGCGCGCGTCGACGATTGAAAGGTAGCCGGCGTGCCTCGCGTCCAGGCGAACTGGTGCTGGGGTACCTCGGCCAGCACGGCAAAGGGTCCGGCCACGGCCTTCTGGCACATGCGACAGTGGCAGATGCCGATCTTGATCGGCTCGGCATAAAGGGCAAAGCGCACGGCACCGCACTGGCAACCACCGCTGTGGCGTGGCGATCGCTGCGGACTAGCGTTTGACATCGAGCACCTCGTGTAACCGGCTGAGCGTCGAGATGGCATCGCAACCGGCAAACACAAATTCATCAACGCCGGCGGCGCGGAGCGCGTCCTCCTGGGCCCTGGGGCGACCGGCGAGCAGAACCTGCTTGGCACCTGCGGTCTTGAGCATGCCGGCGGTCGCCTCGGCCAGCTCGGCATAAATGGCGTCCGACGAGCAGATGGAGGCCACGTGGGTGTCGCTGTCGGCAAAGGCCTTGCCGGCATCGGCCGACGTGTGGAGCGGCCTACTCACCACGGCCTCGATGCCGCCGGCGGCCAGGAAATTCTTCATCCAGGTGATGCGCCCCGAGTGGGCGGCGGTCTCGCCGAGCGCCGCCAGGAACACCTGCGGGCGTTGGCCGACACGGGCACGATGGCAATCGGCAACATCGCGCAAGCGCTCGAAGGGTTCGGCCAGCCGCCGCAGCGGCAAAGGGGTAACCGCCGTACCGCCCCGAACAATGGCGGAAACGACGGGATGTGGCGCGACACTGACGCCATCGGCAGCCAGCAGCGGGAAGGCCGAGACCCCGGTGAGCTCAAGCTGACCGTGGGCGATGCGGCGGGCCCGCGCCTCTGCCACCTTGTCGATTTCCTCCTGGAAAAACCCCGATTCGAGCCCAGGCGCCATGCCGCCTTGCGCTTCGATCGCCTGGAAAAGCTCCCAGGCCTTTTGCGCCAGGTCTGCCGTGAGCTTCTCGATGAACCAGGCCCCGTGCGCGGGATCCGTGACACGGCCCAGCGCACTTTCCTCTTGCAACACCAGATGCGTGTTGCGGGCGATGCGCAGCGCAAAGCGATCGGGTTTACCCAGCGCCCAAGTGAAGGGCAGCACGCTGATGGCGTCGGCCCCGCCGAAGGCCGCTGCGGCGCACGCCACCGTGGTGCGCAGCATGTTCACCCACGGATCGCGCTTGGCCATCATGCGTTCGGAGGTGAAGGCCGTCAAATGCAGGGTGTCGGCAGCCGTGAGGCAGCCGCAGGCCTCGGCAACACGCGCAAGCAGGCTACGAGCGGCACGCAGCTTGGCGATGCTGAGGAACAGGTCGGCATCACTCGCCAAGGCGAAGGCGATTTTGTTGAACGCGGCGTCCGGTGCAAGGCCGCCGGCCTCGCAGGCGCGCAAATAGGCCACCAACGTTGCCAACATCGCCGCCAGTTCTTGCGCCTCGCTGGCGCCTGCTTCGTGATAGGGTCGGCCATCGGCCAGCAGCGCCTTCACATTGGCCATTGCTTGCGCGTCAGCGGCAAACTTGGCAGCAATCGCGCAGGCGCGATCGGCCGGATAGTAAAGCGTACCGGTCTTAGCCAGCACGCCGAGCGGATCCAAGTTGAACGCCGCATGACGGTTGCCGTCCTCGATGCCCCTCTCGCGCCAGATCTCGAGCAAGCTACCGACCGCGTCCATGGTGTTTTCGCGAGCATCGAGCGCGATAGCCAAGGCCTGTAAGCGCAGGCCTTTGAGCGCCGCGGCGAGCGGCTCGGCACCGTAGCCGAGGCCCGATTGGCCTGGCGCCTCGATCTGCAGCAGCACTGAGTTTACGCCTCCTTCCAGGTCCTCCCGAATGGCTGCATTGCAGAGCTTGGGGTCGGGCTCGGCATGGCGCTGGCGGATGTCCCAGCCACGCACCGAACCGAGCTTGGTCGCGGCGGCGACAGAGGGCACGTCCCCGCGCATGCCGAGGGGCTCGATCCGCAAGCCGTCGGCGGTGTGCGAGACGAGCCGGCGCTCGAACGCGCCGCCTTTCAGCGCCTTATCAACGAGCTGCAGCCAAGCCTCGCGGGAGGCCGCGTCGAACTCCGCGCTGATCGGTTCGGGGTCGTCGGTCATGGCGTTCGCTCAGGCTCCTTTCGAGCGCCAGGGTGGTCGTCCTGGCCATTGGTAGACCAATCCGGCCGCTTGCCAATGCCATTCTTTGCGGCGCGCGCGGTGGCGCCTCTGTTGAAAGCGCAACCCCGCAGCCCCAAGGGTCGCGGGAGCAGCTTGAGCGCATTCCGAGCGACGGGCGCCTTCGTGGCCATGACACCAAAAGGCGTGCCGTCGTCGCGGCCGCAAGTTTAAAAGCCACGACCAACGGCGGTTGCGCCCGAGACAAATGTCATGGAGCATGCCCCAAGAGCGATGGCGGATGGCAAGGAGGAACGAGCATGGCGATCACCGGCGGCTGCCACTGTGGCGCTGTTCGCTACCAAGCGGATGGCGAAGCCATCACCCACGCGCTTTGCCATTGCACGGACTGTCGGCGGCACGCCGGGGCACCCATGGTGGCCTGGACCATGTACCCGATCGACCTTGTCAAGGTCACAAAAGGTGCGCCCAAGGTGTACGCGTCCTCGGAACATGGCCGCCGGCATTTTTGCGCCGATTGTGGCACCGGGCTGTTCTTCACCAACGCCCAGATCCTGCCGGGGATCATCGACATTCAGAGCGCCACCTACGATGATCCCGACGCCGTTCCGGCGCGGGCGCACATCCAGGTCGCCGATCGCATCGGTTGGATGGTGCGCGCGCATGAGCTGCCCCAGTTCGACCGCTATCCACCGCGCGAATAGTCGCCTCAGGAACTCGCCGGCGCAGCCGAGGCAGGGCAGGGATCACGGACAGTGTTTGGGCCTAGCCCCGAAAGGTCTCGAATGCCGCGGTGGTCCCAGCCAAAGGGGGGCTGCGCTCGGCCCGTCCGATCATGCCATGCCAGCGCCGGCGCACATATTCACGGCGCAGGCGATCATCGCGGCCCAAGGCGTTGAGGATGGCCTCGCAGAGTTCGGGCGAAAAACGCCGCCCCTCGTGGACGCCATTCTCCTCGCCGCCAAGGTGTCGGGATTGGTCCGTGGCGTCATGAGACTGCCGGGCGAAGGTCATGCGGGCACCTTTGCGAAAGCTTGCTGGGTATGGCGCACAAGATGGGAGCCTTCGACGCCACAAGTACATCGGTGGGAATCCCGATTTACCGAACTGTCACAGAAAGCCGTGTGCAGTTTTGCCGCACGCGCAAAGCTTGCGCGCTTGGTTGCAGGCTTAAGCGCCATCGTCAGTTCGTGCGGGGCAATGAGCCCGGCAGGCGGCCGTTCGTCAAAGGCCCCTAGGGAAGAAAAGCCGCGCGCGTCCCGCGGGCGGTCCTGTGCGCCCCGCCGGGGCTCGGCGGTCGCAGGGCTAGGCGCGGGCCTTTTGCAGACGGTTTGCCATGGCGCGGTAGCTCTCTAGCTCTGGCGTTTTTAGGCCCGAGACCTTTGCCTCGTCGTCGATCAGGCGCAAGGCGAGGGCGGCCGCGCGATGGTCGAGCTTGTCGAAAGCGGCAACTTCGAGGGGAGACATTGGGCCACCCTGCAGCAGCAGCGATTGCCGCGAAGTCTTCCGAGAGCTTGTCATAATAGGCGGGGTTCACGGCGCAAAGATAGCGTTTGGCGGCCACGTGCAGCCGCACGGGCTCAGCAACATCATTGCCGAACAGTTTTGCAAGGGCGTTTGCGCTCGTCTCCTCGTGCAGGTCGTCGACGCCTTGCTCGGCGAGATTGACGTCGTCGCCGACGAGCAGGTGACCCAAATCGTGGAACAATGCTGCGATCACCAGCGCATCGCCGAGACCGCGTTTCGTGGCGAGGTCGGCCGATTGCAGCGCATGTTCCTTTTGGGTGACGGCTGAGAGGCCGTAGCGTCCGGCACCGCGGCTGTCCAACAGTTGGAAAATCCGTTCCGTGCTCAAGTCCATGGCCGGTCTCCCTGGCGACGGTTTGGTTGCGAGCGCAAGCGCCGCGGATCTATAGGATCCTACCCTGTCCTGATCAATCGCCGCGGCGGCAAGGCGCTCCGGCGCGGAGGCGATCGTGGCGCTTGCCGATCAGCCGTGGCCACGTCGAGGCCAGCGGCGCGGCTCCAAGGGATCGGCCGCGCGGGCGAAAGTTGCTTACACCCGGGCCATTGCCGAACCACGACGACCCGTTCCGGTCGGGGCGCGCTCTGGCGCCGCCGGCCCGGGCCTGGGCGGGTAGTGCGAGGCGATTTTTTCGGTTAGGTTCGCCCGCAAACAGGCGACTCCAGCCAAGGCGTAAGCCATTGCAAAAATTCGAGTTCCGCTGCCCAACAATAATCGGGGCAGCGTGCTGTCGACATACAACCATGCATTGCCAAGGCATTGCCGCCATGTATTGAGAACAGCACGGCGTCCAGATGAGTCGCGGCAGCTATGCGAGGAGCGAGCCATGGTTGACAGCCAAGCCCTGCTGCAAGAGGGAAAAATCTTCCTCGGCCGCAGCGTCGAGCCCGAATACCTGGAGCTGAGGCTTGCCAACCGGCACGGTCTTGTGACGGGCGCCACGGGCACGGGTAAGACCGTTACCCTGCAGGTGCTGGCCGAGGGCTTTTCCACCGCCGGCGTGCCGGTGTTCGCCGCCGATATCAAGGGCGACCTCTCCGGTATTTCCGCCGCTGGCGAGAAGAAGGAGGGGCTTGCCAAGCGTGCCAAAGAGATTGGCCTTAGCGACTGGACCAATGCTGCCTTTCCAACCTTGTTCTGGGATTTGTTTGGCGAGCAGGGCCACCCGATCCGCGCCACCGTACAGGACATGGGGCCCTTACTGCTGGCGCGCCTGATGGAGCTCAACGAGACCCAGGAGGGCGTGCTCAACATCCTGTTTCGTGTGGCGGCGGACGAGAAGCTGCCTTTGCTTGATTTGAAGGATCTGCGCTCGATGGCCAACGACGTGGGCCAGCGCGGCAAGGCCATCATGACCAAGTACGGCAACGTATCGGCGGTTTCGATCGGTGCCATCCAACGCCGGTTGCTGGTCTTGGAGGAGCAAGGGGCCAATAACTTTTTCGGCGAGCCGGCCCTCCAAATCAACGACTTCATGCGCACCGCAGCCGACGGGCGCGGCTTTGTCAACATCCTCGCCGCCGAGAAGCTGATGAAGGCGCCGCGCCTCTACGCGACTTTCCTGCTGTGGCTGTTGGCACAGCTATTCGACAAACTGCCCGAAGTGGGTGATGCCGACAAACCCAAGCTGGTGTTCTTCTTCGATGAGGCACACTTGCTGTTCAGCGAGGCGCCCAAAGCTCTGCTCGAACAGGTGGAACGGGTCACCCGCTTGATCCGATCCAAGGGTGTTGGTGTCTACTACGTCACACAGAACCCGCGCGACGTGCCCAACGCCGTATCGGCGCAGCTTGGCAACCGCGTGCAGCATGCCCTGCGCGCCTTCACGCCGGTCGAGCAGAAGGGTATCCGTGCTGCCGCCGAGACGTTTCGCCCCAACCCCAAGCTCGATGTCGAACGAGTGATCCAGGAGCTGAAGGTGGGCGAGGCGCTGGTTTCGCTGCTGCACGGCGGCGGCGAGCCGTCGATGGTGCAACGTACGCTGATCCGACCGCCATCGGGACGCCTCGGGCCGGTCACCGCCCAGGAGCGCAAGAGCAAAATCGAGGCCAGTCCGATCTACGGCAAGTATGAAGACGTCGTCGACCGCGATTCCGCTTACGAGATCTTGCAGAAGCGCACGGCGGCCGCCGCCTCGGCCCAGGAGGCCGACGCCAATAGTTGGGGTAACATTCTTATGGGCGGCGGCACCGGGCGGCGCCAAGGCTACGGCGAGACCTTTGCCAAATCCATGATGCGCTCGGTCGCCTCTAGCATCGGCAACGCCATCGTGCGGGCGATGCTCGGCGGGCGACGCTGAGCCCGTCTCAAGGAGATCATTAGATGGCCGAAAGACGGGATGAAGATGAGCCGATCGCCAGGCCGCAGGAACAGACGCAGACCGCCTATCGTGCGCAGCCCCGGCGGCGCGGCGGCTATCAGCGCCAGAGTGTGGGCGAGGCGATCGCCAAGTCGTTCCTGCGCTCGATCGCCTCCAGCCTGGGGCGCATTCTGGCGCGCGCCATCACAGGCCGCATGCGCTAGCTCAGGCGGCTTGCCGCAATCCGACGAAGGCACTGACGCCCGGCTGGCGCTCGATCGACATGAGTGCATCGAAGATTTGACGGGCCGGCAGGCTGGGATTGCCGAGCGCCAGGCAAGCCTCGAATTTGGCCCATAGCTCCTCCTTGGACAGCGGCAGTTGCGGCGAGCCGCGCTCGTCGGTGACGCGCCGGCTTTGCAGCCGCCGACCGCCGTTCAATTCGATAACGACGAGGTCGTAGGGAGCCGCTCCCGACCGCTTGGGATCGGGTCGATCGTCGGGTTCGATCCTGACCTTGCCGATCAGCGCCTGCACGTCCTCGCGTTGTACGAAGCCGTCGGTCAGCTCGCTGAGCCCGACGCGGCCGGCGATGATCGAACTCGCCATGGCAAACTGCATGCTGAACTTTGCCTCCAGACCCGTCTGCGGGCGGGCATTGCGCAGAATGGTGGCATTGCGCCGGCTCGTGGAGACGGTGACGGAGTTCACCTCTTCGCCGGGCACCTGCTGCTCACGCAAAAGATCAAGCATGCCGTCGATAGCACGATGCGTGCAGTAGCAGAGCGGATATTTTTTCACGCCTAGACCTTGAACGAGTATCTGCCAATCGTGCCCGGCTTCTACCGCGCGCTCGCGATCGGCGGCACCTTTGGGTGAAACGGCGGCCAGAAAGCCCAGTGGGTGTTCGAGCGCGTCGGGGGAGGAGGTGAAGCCCGCCGCGGCCAGACGTGCCGAGATGACGCCGGCATGCGCAGCCTTGCCAGCATGGTAGGGTTTGGTCATCGTGCCGAAGTTGGCGACCAATCCGGAACTATGCGAAGCGGCGAGCGCCAGCGCCTGCGTGGCCTGCTCGGGATCGAGCGCGCGCAGCGATGCGCAGGCGGCGGCGGCCGCGATCGCCCCGAAGATGCCTGTCGGATGCCACCCTTTCTGGTGGTGCTGATCCGGATCACGGCCGGCGAGCTCCGCCCAGACCTCGTAGCCGGCGACATAGGCGGTGGCCATCTGCGCACCGCTTGCGCCCAAAACCTCCGCCTCCGCAAGGATCGCGGGAACCAGGACCGTGCTCGGATGACCACGCAAGGAAACATCGTCGTAGTCGAGCGCGTGCGCCGCCGTGCCATTGATCCAGGCGGCCTCGGGCGCAGGCACGCGTGGGCCGGAAAGATAGAGGCTGGCCTCGCCGGGCGGCGGCGCCAACACCTTGTGCAAGAGGCGCGGCGGCTCCTCGATGCTGCCCGCGATCAGTGTGCCGACGCAGTCGGCAAAGCCGGTATGAACGACGCCGAGCGCCGGGGGCGGAATGCTCGCAAGCCCGATGCTGGAAACGAAACGACCGAGAGACTTGGTCAGCGATTGAGACATGTGGCTCTCCGTGGCGTTCGACTTTGCATCCCGCCCGCTACTGTCGCCGAACAGCCAAGCGATGACAACCGTTCTGCCGTCTCGCGCCTTGCAAAAGCCCCTTGGTTGGCTTGGCGCGTGTGCGGCCGGCTCGAGCGCCTGCCGCCAAGCCGGCCCGCCGATTGGCGTTTGGTCGTTGCTGCCGACGGTCGCGAAGTGATTGGCCGCGCGGGACCTAGGCGAGCTTGCCGCGGGCCGCCACCGGCAGCACCTCCACGATCCGATCGCCGCGTACCGCGATCATGCGATCGAACATGTTGACGACGACGCAGACGTGGTTCGGCACCACGCGAACCACCTCGCCGACCTTGGGTCGGTCGTTGCTGCGCGAAAGATCGAGGAACCCGTGCTCCTCGGCAAAGGCGTGAATCTTGGCCTGTGGGTACTCCAAGATCAAGCCGAAGCCATTGTCCAGCCCGCCCGTGTCGGCCGTGAGAGTTCTTGGAGCCGGCGTCGAGAATACCGCGCTCTGCTGCGGCGCGGCTGACGACCGTGGTGTAGACGCTGAGGGCGCAGTCGTCGGCCGTTGCAGCTCCGCACGCCAGCATCATGCGGTCGTTGAAGATGTAGGTGCCGGCACGGTGCTCGGTGGCGCCGGCAAGCTGCCCCATGTTGACAAGATTGGGTGTGCCGCCGGTCGAGACGATGCGGGGCTCTAGCCCGGCCTCGCGCACGCCGCCCAGCGCCTCGCTGTAGAAGCGTTGCGTCTGCGGCCAAGACTGCTCGGTGGGATAGAACAGGAAGCCTGCAAATTGCAGATCGGCGTGATGCTTGATGAGGCGCGCCAGTTCGATGGCCTCTTGCGGCCGTTCCACCCCCGCGCGCTTGCGTCCGGTGTCGCATTCGATCACGACGCCGAGAGGCCGGCCGGCGATCTTGCCGGCCTGGGCAAGGGCGCCCACGACGGTGGGGTTGTCGGCGGTGGCGGTGACGGTCACCCGCTTCAGCAGGGCGCCGAGCCGGCCGATCTTTGCCTCGCCCAACAGGTTATAACTGATGAGGATATCATCGATCCCGCCGTCGGCCATCACTTCGGCCTCGCCGAGCTTCTGACAGGTGATGCCCGTGGCCCCGGCGGCGATCTGCATTTGGGCGAGCACGGGGCTCTTGTGCGTCTTGATGTGCGGGCGGTTCGCCACGCCCACCCGATCGCACAGTTTTTGGACGCGGCCGATGTTGCGCTCCACCCGGTCGAGATCGATCACGGCGGCCGGGGTGCCAAAATCGTTGGCGATCTGCGATTTTAGCTGCTCAAGGCTCATGGCCTAGTCCTCATTTGGGCGCCGACGACAGCAGCTTTTTCACCGCCGGCGCGCGCGGACACGGGTTCCAGCGCGCGCCGTCGACACGGCGAAGGCGGTAACGGCGTGAAGACGGTGAAGGCCAAGCGTCGCCGCCGGCCTTCGCGGCTCAGCGCGTCGCCGTGCGCTCGAACTGGCGCAGCATGGCGTTGCTGCGCGCGACGGCTTCGTCGAGCGCAGCCTTGGCCGACTTCTTGCCCGCCAGCGCCGCCTCGATCTCCTCGGCCCAGACGTCGCGCAGCTGCACCATGTTGCCGAGCCGCAGGCCGCGCGAGTTCTCCGTCGGCTCTTTGTTGGTGAGCTCAAGCAGCGGCGTTTCAAGGTAGGGGTACTCCTTGTAGAAGCCTGACGCCTTGGTCTTTTCGTAGGCCGCCTTGGTGATCGGTAGATAGCCCGACTTGGTATGCAGCTCGACCTGTCGGTCGGTGTCGGAAAGGAACCTGAAGAACTTGGCGACCCCCTTGTACTCGGCCGCGCTCTTGCCGCCCATCACCCACAGCGAGGCCCCGCCAATGATGGAGTTCTGCGGCGCCCCGGTAACGTCGGGATAGTAGGGCATCGGCGCGTTGGCGAAGTCGAACTTGGCATTGGCGCGCACATTGCCGAAAAATGCCGACGAGGTCAGGAAGATCGGGCACTCACCCGAGGTGAAGCGGCCCTCGCCGGTATTGGTGCGCCCCGAATAGTCGTAGGTCTTGTCTTTCTGCAGCTCGACCAAGTTCTCCAGATGCTTGATGTGCAGCGGAGAATTGAACTTCATTTCCGTGTCCCAGCCGTCCATGCCGTTGGCTTTGCTGGCGAGGGGAATATTGTGCCAGGCGGAGAGCTGTTCGAGGTTGACCCAGGTCACCCAGGCGTTGCCAAAGCCACAGTTGGCGTAGCCGGCCGCCTTGAGTTTCTTGGCTGCGTCGAACACCTCTGGCCAGGTCTTGAGCGGTTTTTCCGCATCGATGCCGGCCTTTTTGAAAGCATCCTTGTTGTACCACATCACGGTACTCGACGAGTTGAACGGGAATGACAGCATCTCGCCTTTGCTGGTGGAATAGTATCCGGTGATGGCCGGCAAATAAGCCTTGGGATCGAACGCCTCGCCCGCCTCCTGCATCAGCACGTGCACCGGCTTGACCGCGCCGGTCGCCGCCATCATGGTGGCGGTGCCCACCTCGAACACCTGGATGATGTGCGGCGCCTGGCCGGCGCGGAACGCGGCAATGCCGGCGTTCATGGTGTCGGGATAGCCGCCCTTGTAGGTCGGAACGACCTTGTAGTCCTTCTGCGTGCCGTTGAAGTCGTTTGCCAATTTGACGATGAGGTCGTTGTTGGCCCCCGTCATGGCATGCCACCACTGGATTTCGGTCTGAGCCGAGGCGCTACCCGCGGCAACGCAAAGTAGGCTCGCGCTCAGCCAGCTCCAGCCAAATTGCCTTTTCATTCCTGCTCCTCCTGATGCGACCGTCACGCCTTCTCAGTCTTGGCGGGTGTGGTGGCTAACTTTCCTGCATGACAAGGGCGCGACAGCGCGCCGAACGCAAACTAGCGCAATGCCCCCAAGCTTTGGAAGGCCGCCCGGGGCTTGACGCGGCCGACCTTGCGCGGTGCCCCGCGCCAAGCGCAACGCCCGCTTCGGCCACCCAGCCGCCCCCACGTCCCGCCGGGCCCTGTTTGCAAGGCGGCGCGGCCAACCGTCGGCGGCGGCGAAAAGTGTCCGCGCGAACCGGGCCAACCCCCTCCGCTTTCCTGCCGCCTTGGCCCGGCTACACCCGCCCGGGTAGAGGCGTAGCGCTTGACAGACCAAGGCATCTTAGCTATCTCCCCAGCGGCCAATTGGCACTCGAGGTGATAAAGTGCTAACAGGACCCAAGTGGTCCCAGCGCGTGACCCCTCAAAGTTAGATAACCCACTGAAACGGAGAGAGTTTTTCGATGAAGTTTCGTCCTCTGCACGATCGTGTCGTCGTGCGCCGTGTCGATAGCGAAACCAAAACGGCCGGCGGGATCATCATTCCGGATACCGCCGCCGAAAAGCCTCAGCAGGGCGAGGTGATCGCCGTCGGACCAGGGGCCCGCGATGAGAGCGGCAAGATCGTCCCGATCGATCTGAAGCCGAAGGACAAGGTGCTGTTCGGCAAGTGGTCGGGCACCGAGGTCAAGATTGACGGTCAGGAGCTACTGATCATGAAAGAGAGCGACATCATGGGGGTGCTCGAGAAGTAGCCGCAAGAAGGGGCGATGGCGTGGGGGCGCCGCGGGTTTCCCCAAGCGCGCCGCCGACTTCAGTCCCGCGATCTGAAAGACAGTCGAAGAGTCACGTTTCCAGGAGTTAGCTCACTATGGCTGCGAAAGACGTCAAATTTTCTGGCGACGCACGCGAGCGCATGTTGCGCGGCGTCGATATCCTCGCCAACGCCGTCAAGGTCACCTTGGGTCCTAAGGGCCGCAACGTCGTGCTCGAGAAATCGTTCGGCGCGCCGCGCACCACCAAGGATGGCGTGACGGTTGCCAAGGAAATCGAGCTCGAGGACAAGTTCGAGAACATGGGCGCGCAGATGGTGCGCGAGGCTGCCCAGAAGACCAACGACATTGCCGGCGACGGTACCACGACGGCCTGCGTGTTGGCGCAAGCCATCGTGCGCGAGGGCATGAAGGCGGTGGCCGCCGGGATGAACCCAATGGATCTGCGCCGCGGCATCGACAAGGCCGTTACGCAGGTCGTCGAGGACATCGAGAAGCGCGCCAAGAAGGTCAAGAATAGCCAGGAAGTCGCCCAGGTTGGCACCATTTCGGCCAACGGCGAGAAGGCGATCGGAGACATGATCGCCGAGGCCATGCAAAAGGTCGGCAACGAAGGCGTCATCACGGTCGAGGAAGCCAAGAGCCTCGAGAGCGAACTCGACGTGGTCGAGGGCATGCAGTTCGATCGCGGCTATCTGTCGCCCTATTTCATCACCAACGCCGACAAGATGATCGCCGAACTCGAGGAGCCCTACCTGCTCATCCACGAGAAGAAGCTCGCGACCCTGCAGCCGCTGCTGCCGGTGCTCGAGGCGGTGGTGCAAACCGGCAAGCCGCTCCTCATCATCGCCGAGGAAGTCGAGGGTGAGGCCTTGGCGACGCTGGTCGTCAACAAGCTGCGCGGCGGGCTCAAGGTGGCCGCCGTGAAGGCGCCCGGTTTCGGCGACCGGCGCAAGGCCATGCTCGAGGACATCGCCATTTTGACCAATGGTCAGGTGATCAGCGAAGACCTCGGCATTAAACTGGAGAATGTCACCCTCGACATGCTCGGCAAGGCCAAGCGCGTACGCGTCGAGAAGGAGAATACCACCGTCATCGACGGCGCCGGCAAGAAGAAGGAAATCGAGGGCCGCGTTGCCCAGATCAAGGCCCAGATTGAGGAGACCACCTCCGACTACGATCGCGAGAAACTCCAGGAGCGCCTGGCCAAGCTGGCCGGCGGCGTCGCGGTGATCAAGGTTGGCGGTGCCACCGAAGTCGAGGTGAAGGAGCGCAAGGACCGCGTCGACGATGCACTCAATGCGACCCGCGCTGCGGTCGAGGAGGGTGTCGTGGTCGGCGGTGGTGTGGCGCTGCTGAAGGCGGCGCAGGCCATTACCGCCAAGGGCGACAACGAGGATCAGGACGCCGGCATCAACATCGTCAAGCGCGCGCTACAGGCCCCGATCCGTCAGATCGTCGAGAATGCCGGCGTCGAAGGATCGATCGTGGTCGGCAAGGTTCTGGACGGTCGTGGCGCCGCCTTCGGCTACGACGCACAGAACGCCGAGTACGGCGACATGTTCGAGAAGGGCATCATCGATCCGGCCAAGGTTGTCCGCACGGCTCTGCAGGACGCAGCTTCGATTGCCGGCCTGCTCATCACCACCGAGGCCGGCGTTGCCGAGGCACCGAAGAAAAAGGACGCGCACGCCGGGCACGCGCACGGCGGCATGGGCGGCATGGACATGTAAGACCTGTTGCCTCCTCGTCCGCAAGACGGGCCGTCCGCGCTTCGGTGCGGACGGCCTTTTCTTGCGCACCTCCCATTGGGGGCAGCTTGGCCCGGGGCGGTGGCGAAGCCTTTGCCAGATCGAGCGTGTTGGTGGCAGACCGAGCCTACCTGCCGCGGGCGCGCCGGCGCGCTTGCCGCGCCACCCATCGTTCCGCCGCGCCGCCCTTGCCCCGGCCCATATCTGTCACTATTCAAGGCGCAGGTTCACACCACCTGGTGGAAGGTTGGCATGCCGAGCCGGCGCCGGATGATGCAGTTGCTGGGGGCCGCGTCAGCGGCAGCCGCGGGCGGTTGGGCACTACTGGCGCCCAACCGCAGCAATGCCTATTACCGCGGCCCGGTGTCGGACCATTTCGATGGCACGGTGTTCTTCAATCCGGGCGGCGTCAAACCAAAGAACCAGTTGGCCATCCTAAAATGGCAGCTCACCGATCGAGGAGTTGCATGGCCGGAGGCCTTCCCAAGCCCCTTCCAGCCCGATCGGCCACCGCCGCGCTTCGATGGGGCGGGCGCACGTATTACCCACGTCGGTCATGCTTCGTTCCTGATCCAGACGCGCGGCCGAAACATTCTCCTCGATCCCGTCTGGGTCGAACGCGCTAGCCCGCTGTCGTTCCTCGGACCGCGACGGGTGAATGCGCCCGGCATCGCCTTCGACGCGCTGCCGCACGTCGACATCGTCCTCATTACGCATAATCACTACGATCACATGGACGTGGCGACGCTCGGCGCCCTTTGGCAGCGCTTTCGCCCTCGCATGGTGACCCCGCTCGGCAATGACACCATCCTGCGAAACAGCATCCCTGGGCTCGAGGCCCAAGCCTTGGACTGGGACGCGCGCGTCGATCTCGATGGCGGCATTGGGGTACACGTCGAGCCAACCTTGCATTGGTCGGCACGCGGCACCAGCGATCGCCGGCACGCTCTGTGGGCAAGCTTCGTCCTGGAGGCCGGGGCGCAGAGGATCTATTGCGTGGGCGACAGCGGCTATGGTGATGGAACCACCTTCCGCCGCGTGCGCCAGCGCCATCCCCGCCTGACGCTGGCGTTGCTGCCCATCGGCGCCTACGAGCCACGCTCGATCATGCGCAACAATCATATGAATCCCGAAGAAGCGCTCGAGGCATTGGGGCTGTGCGGGGCTGAACGCGCGCTGGGCCATCATTGGGGAACCTTTCGGCTGACCAACGAGGCCGTCGACGAGCCGCCGCAACGCCTGTCCGCGGCGCTGGCCCGCGGCGGCGTCGCGGCGGGCCGCTTCCTCGCCGTGCGGCCCGGGCAGGTCGTGCTCCTGGCGTGACGTCGGCGGCAAGGCTCGAGCCTCGTGCCGTCACCGGCCTCACCGGTGCTTGCACCTTGCGCGCCCCGCGGCTTTGGCCCTGCTCCCGATGCGGGACATGGGCGCTGCCGGCGCCGAGGTCGTCTGGGCTGTGCCGGGCCCGTGCCTGGGCTCCGTGCAAGGGCTCCCGGCCGGCTTTTGCCGGCGCGCCCGCGCCCGCAGGGCCCGCGGGCTCACACGACGCTCACCTCCAAATCGCCGATGCCATCGATGTGGCCCTTGAGGTGATCACCCCGCTTGGTGGCGCCGACGCCGGCGGGCGTTCCGGTGAAGATCAGGTCCCCGCCCGTAAGCGCGAAAAGTCCCGACAGAAAGGCGATCTGGTGTGGAATGTCCCAGATCATCTGGTTGAGGTTGCCACTTTGCTTTCGCGCACCGTTGACGTCGAGCCAGATCGCGCCCTGGTTCGGGTTCTCCACGTGCTGCGCCGGCACCAGCGACGAGCAGGGAGCGGAATGCTCAAAGGCCTTGCCCACCTCCCACGGACGCTGCAGCCGCTTGGCTTCGGCCTGCAAATCGCGCCGCGTCATATCGATGCCGACGGCATAACCGAACACGTGCTTCATGGCATCGGCCGGTTCGATGTCGACCCCGCCGGACTTTAGCGCCACCACCAACTCGATCTCGAAGTGTACGTCCGTGCTGGCCGCAGGATAGGGAAACCTGCCGTCGGTCGCGGCGTTGTCGGCGTTCTTCTGAAAAAAGAAGGGCGGTTCCTTGTTGGGATCATGCCCCATTTCGACGGCATGGTCCGCGTAGTTGCGCCCGACACAATAAATTCGGTGGATAGGAAAGAGTTTGTCCGAGCCACGAATGGGCAGCGTCGGTAGGGCAATGGGTGGGAAGGCGTAGGTCATGATAGCGTACCGCTTTCGGAGCTAGGTTCGCGGGCGTTGGTAGGGCATGCCGCGGCGGCGTGCAAGCGGCTGTCCGCCACAAATTGCCGGCGCGGGAAACCGGCCCTTAGGCGCGGCGCTGGCGCCCGGCTCGGCTGCTGCGGTGCGAGATGAGCGAGGACGGAGCATGTTTCCACTATCGCATATGTTGAAGTCATTCGTGCGCAAGGGAACCCTTAAGGTCATCGACGCCGACGGCAACGTGCACGTCTTTTCTGGCGGGCCCGGCCCGAGCGTGACTATGCGTCTCAGCGATCGAGCCCTTTACCGCAAGCTCTTTTTCAATCCCGAACTGCATGCCGGGGAGGCCTATATGGATGGCCGCTTGAGCTTCGAAGCCTCAACGCTGCGCGATTTTCTCACCCTCTTCTCCGTCAATCGCCTGGCGCTCGGCGCCTACCCGCTGCAAAACGTCCTGCGACGCATCTCGCGCGGGCTCAAGCGCTTCCAGCAGGCCAATCCGGTCGGCAAGGCAGAAAAGAACGTCGCCCACCACTACGATCTGGGCAACGACTTTTATCGTCTGTTCCTCGACCAGGGCATGCAGTACTCCTGCGCCTACTTCCTCTCCGACAGCGACAGCCTCGAGGAGGCGCAGCAGAATAAATTGCGGCTGCTGGCCGCCAAGCTCAATCTCAGACCAGGCCTGAGGGTGCTCGACATCGGTAGTGGTTGGGGCGATCTGGCGCTCTACCTTGCGCGCCTGGAAGATGTCGACGTCACCGGCGTCACCCTGTCGCGCGAGCAGCACGCTCTCGCCAACGAAAAGGCGCGTGCTGCCGGCCTTGGCGACAGGGTGCGCTTCCAGTTGCGTGACTATCGCGAGCTGACGGAGCCATTCGACCGCATCGTTTCGGTCGGCATGTTCGAGCACGTCGGCGTCCGCCACTATCGCGAATTCTTCGCCAAGGTGAGGACACTGTTGGACCCGGACGGGGTCATGCTGCTGCATTCGATCGGGCACATGAGTCCCCCCGGTACCGCCAGTCCTTGGCTACGAAAATACATTTTTCCTGGCGCCTATTCGCCGGCCCTTTCCGAGGTGTTCACCGCCGTCGAGCAGGAGAGCCTGTGGGTCACAGACCTGGAGTTCCTTCGGCTCCACTACGCCAAGACGCTCAAGCATTGGTGCCGACGCTTCGAGGCCAACCGCGCCAGGATCGCCCAAATGTACGACGAGCGTTTTTGCCGCATGTGGGAGTTCTATTTGATCAGTGCGGAAATGATGTTCCGCACGGGCAGCCAGTTGGTCTTTCACATGCAGCTTGCCCACAAGCGCGATGCGGTGCCGATCGTGCGCGACTATGCCACCGATCTGCAGCGCAAATACCGGGAGATGGAAGCCCACACGCCAAACCGTCCCGTTGCGAAAGCCAAGGGCTGATGCGCTCGCCAAGTTGTGATGAGCGGAAAAGCTCTCCCTCGCCGTTTCCTTCCTAGGGGGGTGCTGCCGGCAACGTTGATCCTCGCTTCGTCAGCTTTACTTTGTCAGCTTTACGGTGCCAGCATGCTCACGCTCAAGCCGCGCCTGCAACTGCTCTCCGCCGTCGCCCTATTGCTCCCGTGCCTTGCCGCCGCGAACGCCGAAGCTCGTGGTGGTTCGCACGGGTCCGCCATGCGTTCTCTTGGCCACCCCGCGGGCGCAAGCGTGACGGCGCCAATGCCGGGACAGACGGCGCTCCCGGGCGCGCCAGCAGGCGGCACCGGTCGCGCCAACGCCCTGGTCAATACACCGGCCGCCGCTGCGGCGGCGCTCCCGAGCCCGCCAGCAAGCGGTAGCGGTCGCGCCAGCCCTACGGCCAATTCATCGGCCGCCGCCAGCGTGGCGGCGCCGACGACG
Organism: uncultured Alphaproteobacteria bacterium; assembly: GCA_963775835.1. Classification (GTDB taxonomy): domain Bacteria; phylum Pseudomonadota; class Alphaproteobacteria; order Rhizobiales; family Hyphomicrobiaceae; genus AWTP1-13. The sequence continues at coordinate 49,323 of CAVZKV010000023.1, forward strand.
AGTGCGCCGACCACAACGCCGGTGACCGGGCCGGCGGCGCCGGCAACGCCGGAACCGGCGCTGCCCGCGCTCGCTCCAATGTCGGACCCATTGCCGACCCAGTTCGCCACGGGGGGCGGGTCTTCACCAAACCTCGCGCTTTCGCCGGCGACGTCCCCCTCCAGTCCGAGCGAGACGGCGCCGAGCAGCCCGGGCGGCGGTGGCAAATCGCTCAAGGATTGCATGGGCTTTTGGGATGCGGCCACCCACATGACAAAACCCGAGTGGCGCGCCGCCTGCAAACGTTCGATGGCGGAGTTTCCCGACGTCAAGTGGTAAGTCGCCGTCGCGCGCGTCGGCCGGCTCATTCAACGCGCAGCTTGAGGTCCATGATCAATTTGCCCCATTTGGCCCGCTCGGCGGCGACGTAAGCGGTGAAATCGGTGGCACCGGTGCCGACCATCTCGGCGACCAGGCCGGCCAGACGCTCCTTGAGCACGGCATCTTGGCAAATGATCTTGCTGTCGGCTTCGATTTTGTCGCAGATCGCCTTCGGCGTTCCCGCGCGCGCCGCCACACCGGTCCACGAGGTGGTGTCGTAGCCCGGCACCGTTTCGGCGATGGGGGAAATTCCGGGGCCAGCGTCGAACGCTGCGTCAAAGTAATGCCGAGCGCCTTCTCGGGATCAAATGGGCACCCGGGGGTAGAGATACTGGTTGGTGGCGATGCCGGGCGGCACGATGCAGATTTGACTGCCGTCGCTCGGACCCTTGGCGACCCGAGCCATGCCGAGATTGCCTCCGGCGCCGGCAACATTCTCGGCCACGGTGGGCACCTTCCACAGCGCACCCAGCCGGTCGGCGATGCCTCCCGCTGGAAAACCCACGATGAACTTGACGGTCAACCCCGCCCTGCCGCGCTGCAGTCCGCGCGCGCCAGCAGAGTGTTGTTGTTGGTGATGCCGCAGACGCGGTAGCCGCGCCCCTGGCACAGTAAAATGCAGTCAACGCTCCAGCCGGAGCGATAGACGTGTTCGATAATAATGGCGTCGGGCCAGTGATGCTGAGGAACCTCGGCCAAGTAGGGAGGCAGCACGCGGTCCTCATAGCCTTCGACGTCGATTTTCAGGACGGTGATTTTGCCTATAGCGTGCGCGGCGAGCAGGGCGGCGAGACGCCTGACCTGCACGGGGCGACCGACACCGGCACTACCACAGAGGGATCGGGAGCCCTCATCGCCGCTCGTCGAAAGCAGGCCCTCGCCGTCGTGGTCGCCGACGGCGACACAGGCGGTGGCAACGTCGATCGCAGGCGCGGCGTAACGCGCCTTGCGGGCGAGACCCAGGTTGAACGCGAAGCGCGCCAGCAGCGCCGCGTCGGGTTCGATTGCCAAAATGCGTGCGCCCTCGCCCGCGTTCAGCGCTGCGTAGAGGCTGTAGAGGCCGGCGTTGGCGCCGACGTCGACGAAAACGGACCGCGCGCGCGCGAGCTGGGTGCGCAGGAAGGCGTATTCGTTGCGATCCATGCGGTCGGGTCGCAATAGCGCCTTGCGCTCGCATACATTGTGATCGGGAAACAGACGGATCCTGTGCCCCCAGAGCCAGGAATCGACCGGGCCCGCGTGCAGCAGGAAGAACAGCTGCGCCAGCTGCTTGCGCAGCTTGCCACGCCCCAACAGGGTATTACGCGAGAGCCCTATGAGCGCGCGCACCGGCAGGCCCGGACGAAATGTCCCCCAGGGCAGCGCGTTCATCTCGGAAGCAAGCATGAGCCCCATCATCGCAATCTTGGGCTGGACAGGGCGCGCGAGGCGCCAAGGCGTTCGCGCCTACCGCAGCCGTTGATTGATGGCATCGAGCGCCGTTGCCCCCGGGCAAAGCTGCGACATTGCTATTTGGTTGAGGGGCTGATCGGTCGAGACCAGCACGTCGTGCATATCCTGTTGACTCTCGTCGATGTAGAGCAGGCCGGTGGCGATGCGCCCTTGTTTGTCGTTGCGACGAATCACCATGATGGCGCCGTCGGCATCGCGAGGATCGTGACCGGCATCGAGCTTGTGCAACACCAGCCGCGAGCCGTCGTGCAGCGCAATGGCTGTCGAACTGCCCTCGGCGTAGTCCACCGTAATTTCATCCTTGGGCTCGACATAGTCGAGCTGGTTTTCCGAGGCCATGTTGTGGGCGCGCACGTAATCGAAGCTCTTGGTCGAGGTTGGATGGTTGTTGAAGGTCACGCATGGACTGACGACATCGAGGAAAGCAAAGCCCTTATAGCCGATGGCCGCCTTGATTAACGGGATCAGCTGGTTCTTGTCGCCGGAAAATGAACGCGCAACGAAGCCGGCGCCCAGCTGGATCGCAAGCTGACAAAGATCGATCGCCTCGAAGGGGTTGGCATCACCCTTCTTGGACGGCGAGGTCTTGTCATTGGTCGCGGAAAACTGCCCCTTGGTGAGCCCGTAGCAGCCATTGTTCATGACGATATAGGTCATGTTCAGGCGACGCCGGATGGCGTGACAGAATTGGCCGAGGCCGATCGAGGCGGTGTCGCCGTCGCCAGAGACACCGATGTAGACGAGGTCCCGATTGGCGATTGCCGCACCCGTCGTGATCGACGGCATGCGCCCGTGCACGGAATTGAAACCGTGGCTGCGAGACAGGAAATAGGTCGGAGCCTTGGACGAGCAGCCGATCCCGGACACTTTGGCGATCCGGTGCGCGGGCAGATCCATCTCGAAGCAGGCCTCGATCAAGGCCGCCGTTATCGAATCGTGTCCGCAGCCCGCGCAGAGCGTGGACATGGTGCCCTCGTAGTCGCGCCGGGTGAGGCCTAGCGCGTTCTTCGGCAGGGCGGGATGGTGCGCCGAGGGTTTGGCAATGTAGCTCATGCTCGTCCTTACTCCGCTGCCGCTTTGGCGGGCCGCAATTCCTTGAACACGGCGCCGCGCACGAAGGCGGCCGTCATCGGCATGCCGTCGTAGTTGAGCGCGCGGATCAGTTTGCCACCGGGCACATCGATTTCCGTCATCAGCAGCGAGCGCATCTGGGCGTCGCGGTTCTGCTCGACGACGAACAACGTGTCATGGTCCTCACAGAACGCGGCGATCTCCTTGCTGAAGGGAAATGCCTTGATGCGCAGGGCGTTGATTTTGATGCCATCACGCTCGAGCAGGTCGAGCGCCTCCAGCACGGCAGGCGAATTGGCACCAAAGTAGAGGATGCCCATCTTGGCGTTCTTGTCGCGAATGTTCACTTCCGGTTTCGGTACCAGCGTTGCCGCAGTATCAAATTTACGGCGAATCCGATCGAGGATACGAGCATGCACGCGCCCATCTTCCGTATAGCGTGCATTCTCGTCGTGTGACGTGCCGCGCGTGAAGAAGGCGCCCTTGCTGGGATGCGTACCGGGCAGCGTGCGGTAGGGGATGGCATCGCCGTCGACATCCAGGTATCGGCCCCAGTCGCGCCCTGTGAGGTGCTTGAAACCCTCGAGTGCGGCGGCGTCCAGCACCTTGCCGCGGTCGTGTACATGCGCGTCGTTCCACGCCAGCGGTTCGGTCACCCACTCGTTCATGCCGATATCGAGATCCGACATGACGATGACCGGGGTCTGCAGGCGCTCGGCAAGGTCGAAGGCCTGTGCCCCCATCGAGAAGCATTCGCTGGGATTGGCGGGGAACAGCAATACCTGTTTGGTGTCTCCGTGCGAGGCATAAGCACAGGAAATGATGTCGGACTGCTGCGTGCGCGTGGGCATGCCCGTGGACGGACCCCCACGCTGGATATTGAACAGCACCACCGGCACTTCGGCAAAATAGGCGAGGCCCAGGAATTCGCTCATCAGGGAGATGCCGGGCCCCGATGTCGCGGTGAAGGCACGCGCGCCGTTCCAGCCGCCACCGATGGCGATGCCGATGGCGGCCAACTCATCCTCGGCCTGCACGATGCCATAGAGGCGCTTGCCATCCTTGGTCACGCGCAGGCGTCGGGCATACTTTTCGTAGGCTTCGGCCAGCGATGTCGACGGCGTGATCGGGTACCAGGCGCACACCGTGGCACCGGCATAGATGGCGCCGAGCCCGGCCGCGTCGTTGCCCGAGACCATGATCTTGCCCTTGGAGCACTGGGCGGTACGCACGCGAACAGGTAGCGGGCAGTGAAAGTTCTGGTCGGCGAAATCGCGGCCGAGTTTGACCGCCTCCAAGTTGGCCGCCACCAGCTTCTCCTTGCCCTTGAGCTGATCGACGATGGCGGTTTTGAGCACGTCGATGTCGATATCCAACAGCGCCGTCAGGGCCCCGACGTAGACCATGTTCTTGAAGAGCTGGCGCTGGCGCGGGTCGCTCCACTTCTGAGCGCATAGTTGAGCGATGGGGATGCCGAGCACGCTAATGTCGTCGCGCGGCCAAACGCGAGGCAGGGTCGAATCATAGAGCAGCCAGCCGCCGGGCACGACCTCCGCCAGGTCCTCCTTGAAGGTCTGCGGGTTCATGGCCACCATCAGGTCGATGCCCTCGCGACGGGCGATGTAGCCCGCATCGGACACGCGCACCTCATACCAGGTCGGCAGCCCCTGGATATTGGAGGGAAAGATGTTCTTGGGGCTCACCGCCAACCCCATGCGGAACAGGGTCTTGGCGAAGATGGTATTGGCGCTCGCCGATCCCGAGCCGTTGACGGTGGCGAACTTCACCACAAAATCGTTGATGCCGCTCATCTTGAGATCGATCGCTCCATCAGCGCAGGTAGGCATTGTGGTGCGTCAGACAAGCCTCTGCAGCCTGCGCTTCGACGTACATGAACTTCTGCATGTCCCAGGCGCCGGTCGGACAACGCTCGGCGCACAGCCCGCAGTGCAGGCAAACGTCCTCGTCTTTTGCCATGATGCGACCGGTCTTGAGCGGGCTCGAGACATAGAGATCTTGCGTCTTGTTGCGTGCCGGCACCCGCAGTTGCCTGCGCAAACTCGTGTCATCGGCGTTGGCGGTGAAATTGATGCAGTCAACCGGACAGATATCCATGCAGGCGTCGCACTCGATGCACAACGGCGCCGAGAATACCGTCTGCACATCGCAGTTGAGACACCGTTCGGCTTCTTTGAACGCGAGCTGATCATCGAAGCCCAGTTCGACTTCGACTTTCAGGTTGCGCAAGGCCTGCGCCTTGTCGACGTGCGGCATGCCCACGCGCCGTTGCGCGGCATAGTCGTTCTTATAGGACCACTCGTGGATGCCCATCTTTTGGCTGAACAGACTGGTGCCCGGCGCCGGGCGCTCGTTCAGCGACTTGCCGTGACAGAATAGATCGATCGAGATGGCCGCCTGATGGCCGTGCGCCACGGCCCAGATGATGTTTTCCGGTCCCCATGCGGCATCGCCGCCGAAGAAGACGCCGGCCCGGGTCGACATCATAGTCGCCTTGTCGACCTTCGGCATGCCCCAGTCATCAAACTCAATACCGATGCTGCGCTCGATCCAGGGGAAGCTGTTTTCTTGGCCGATGGCCATCAGGACGTCATCGCAGGCAAATACCACCTCTTCTCCGGAGGGTTCCAGCCGCGGCCGTCCGCGCGTGTCGATACCGGTTTCACGCATCAGCTGGAAGCGGACAGCGGCGAGCTTGCCGTGCTCGATTACGAATTCTTTGGGCGCGTGGTTGTCGAAAATCGGGATGCCCTCGTGCTCGGCATCCTCGATCTCCCACGGTGAGGCCTTCATCACCCGCCGCGGCGAGCGTACGGTCACTTTGACGTCCTCGCCGCCGAGACGCAGCGCGGTACGACAGCAATCCATAGCGGTATTGCCGCCGCCGATCACGACCACGCGCTTGCCGATCCGGTTCACGTGCTCGAAGGCCACCGAGGTGAGCCAATCGATGCCGATGTGGATGTTGGCGGCCACTTGCCTGCGCCCGGGGATCTCGAGGTCCTTGCCCTTGGGCGCGCCGGTGCCGATGAAAACGGCATCGAAATCCTCGCCCAACAAGGCTTCGAGGCTCTTGATTTCGCTGCCGAAGCGCGCCTCCACCCCGAACCCCAAGATGCGGTCGATCTCCTCATCAAGGACCGTTTCGGGTAGGCGGAAGGAGGGGATGTTGGTGCGCATCAAGCCGCCGCTGCACGCATCCTTTTCGAATAGGGTGCAGGTGTAGCCGAGTGGCATCAGATCACGCGCCACCGTCAAGGAGGCCGGCCCGGCGCCGATCAGGGCTATGCGTTTGCCATTCTTCTCACGTGGTAGGTCCGGCATGAAGGCATCGATCTCGCCCTTGTAGTCGGCGGCCACGCGCTTCAGACGACAAATGGCGACGGGTTTCTCCTCCACGCGACCGCGGCGGCAGGCCGGCTCGCAGGGCCGATCGCAAACGCGACCGAGAATGCCGGGAAAGACGTTGCTCTCCCAGTTCAGCATGTAGGCCGCCGCATAGCGTTTTTGCGCGATCAGGCGAATGTATTCGGGCACCGGCGTGTGCGTTGGGCAGGCCCATTGACAATCGACGACCTTGTGGAAGTACTGCGGATTGGAGGTGTTGGTTGGGGCCACTTGGCCCATGCTTGCTTGAGCGACGTCGCCCGCCTGCATTTGCGTTCCAGCCCCTAATTTCGCCTCGCCCCAACCGCTTCTTCTACAAGATCAGGTCGCGTTGTCCCAACAGCAATGATAGGACCAAATGCGATTTTTCAACCGACGAACGGGGCGTTGTCGCGCATCTAGCATGCCCATGCGCTTTGGTCATTGTGCAGCGCAAAAATGTGCGCCGCAGGCGGCGTAGGGGAACCGGCGTCAAACGGCTGCGTTCTCGCTTTGAATCGCGGTGGATCGCCGCAAAGTTGTTGGTAATTGCGCCGCCCGTGCGGGTCGCTGCTTGCCATGCGGGGGGCGCCCGGCATAGGCGTCGCTCATGTTTTGAAAACCGCTCCGGACCGCCTATGCAGCGAATTGCCTCTTCCTTGCGCCTGATCGGGCCCGATTACGATGCCGTCGTGGTTGGGTCTGGCTATGGTGGGGGTGTCGCGGCCGCGCGGCTGGCGCGGGCCGGCAAACGCGTTGCCGTTCTGGAGCGCGGACGCGAGATCCCCGTCGGTGAATTTCCGCGCCGGTTCTCCGATCTGCGCAACGAGTTGCAGCTTTCGGGCCGGCAGACGCAGTTGGGCTCGCCGACCGGCCTTTACGACGTGAGGCTTGGTGATGACATTCACGTTCTGGTCGGCTGCGGGTTGGGTGGCGGATCGCTAATCAACGCGGGCGTGGCGCTGCGCCCCGACGCGCGCGTGTTTAAGGACCCGGCCTGGCCGAGCGAGCTTGCCCGCGATCCGCTGCTGGACGAGGGCTACCTTGAGGCGCGACGTTGGCTAAGGCCGGCGCGCGATCCCGCCGCGCATGAGCGCAGCAAATTGAAGGCGCTTGGCGCCGCCAGTGTCGCGCTCGGCCTAGAGCCCGTCGCGGCCCCGGTAACGGTGAGTTTTACAGAAAGCGTCAACCCGGCCGGCATCGCGCAACCCGGCTGCACGCTGTGCGGTGACTGTTGCGGGGGTTGCAACGTGGGCGCCAAGAACACGGTTGCGCTGACCTACCTGCCGGATGCGGTCCGGCACGGGGCACAGATCTTCACGCACGCCAAGGTGCGCCACCTGGGCCAGGACGCCAGCCGCGGACGCTGGCGGGTCCACTTCGAGGTCCAGCCAGGTGCCGATGCGGCTGGGGTGGACGCTGTGGGTTCCGTCTCGGCCGCTCTCGTGATCCTGGCCGCCGGCACATTGGGGTCAACCGAGATTCTCTTGCGCTCGCGCGAACGCGGGCTCGCCCTCTCCGATCGCCTGGGTCACCGATTTTCCGCCAATGGCGACATCATCGCCTTCGGTTGGGGGGGCAAGCTGCCGGTTGCTGGCATTGGCGTCGGCCATCCCCCCAAGGTCAAGGACACCGTGGTCGGTGCCACCGTTTCCGGCCAGATCGAAATCGTCGATCCCGACGATGTCGCCAACAGCCTGACCATACAGGAAGGCGCCCTGCCGTCGGTCATGGCGCCAATTCTGCCGGTTCTTTTCCTGCCAAATGGCCGTTTGCTTGGCGCCCTGCAGAGCCTCATCAGCGGCGTCTACAAGGGCCCGTTCGCCGGGCTGCAGACTTTCTTTGCGGTTTCCCACGACAGCGCAGCGGGCCAACTGCGGCTCGAGGCCGACCGTGTCGTGCTGAGCTGGCCGGGCGCCAGCGATGAACCCGTCTACCGTCGCCTCGATGCAGCCCTGGAAGCCCTGGTTCGCCAGGCGGGCGGCAGTTACGTGAAGAACCCGCTGGCCGGCACGGTCATGGGACATCAGCCCGCCACGGCGCACCCGCTCGGGGGCTGCAGTATCGGACGCGATCATCGCGATGGGGTCGTCAACCACAAGGGCCAGGTGTTCACGCCCGGCGCTGGCGCCGGCGATGTCCATGCGGGGCTTTACGTTCTGGATGGATCCATCATGCCGCGCTCGCTCGGGGCCAATCCGCTCCTGACCATCACGGCGCTTGCCGAACGCGCAATGCTGCACATGGCGCGCGACTATGGTTGGCGCCAAGCGGACGCTTCGGCGCCGCGGTCAAACCCGGGCCCGTCCTGGCGCCGGACGCACGACGGACCGCGGCGAGGATCGCGTCGCTCGGCTCAGCCAGCCATCATATACAGATAGAGCACGGCGCCGATCGCGCCCGAGAGGACGAAGCCCGCGAGGAACCCGCGGACGTCGGGGCGCCGTTGTTCGGAGGCCAGCGGCGCTGAGGGCAATGGCTCGGCGGCCGCTTCCGCGTCTGGTCCCAGTCAACGCCGAGCGCGACGACCGGCGCGGTATCGGCCGGTGGGCGGCTTGCGGCGAGCTGCGCCTGCAACAGGCGCTTCAGGGTCTCGACCGCTTCGGCGGCCGCCGTGGCATCCGCGGCAAGTTTGGCGGCGGCGTCAATGCGCTCAACCAGGCGCGGTCCGGTCGCTGGGGCGTCGTTGGCATTGACGCCCGCCAAGGCGGCCTTCAGGGAGCTGATGCTGGTCGTATCGAGGCGGTCGGCGGCGACCCTTTCCGCATCGCTGAGCCGCATCGCCCGGGGAGGCAGCTGAGGAGCCGTGTTGTCAAAGGCCAACGCAGGTAAACTCGACATCTTAAGCCTCTACGCTGCAACTCTGTTTGCCTAGTCCCGTCTGTCTGCCTGGTCCCGCCTCCCGCCGGCCGGTCCTCGCCCTGGCTCGGTTTGCTCGCCCCCGTCAGCAACAGGGGGAACATCGCCCACCGCCTCGCCTACTCCTTGGCCAGGCTGGTGATGCGATCAAGCAATCTGAGCCGGCGACGCTCCACAGGTATGTCGTCCCCTTTGGGCATTTCTGCGGCAGAGGCCGCCGGCGCCTGGCTTGGGCTTTCCAGGTCCCCGCCGTTGCGGGGTGGGCTAGGCGTGCTGTCGAGCGTGGTCGGCTCCGGCGCGCCGGCCTCTTTGGCGGTGCTGCGTGGGGCCGGCGGCGTGGGTCGGACCTGCGCCACGCGTTCCGCCAAGGGCCGGCGATCGGAGCGGGCGCTCGAGGCTCGCGGCTGCGTGGCAACGGGGAGGGTGCCGGCCCCAAGCCGGCGCATCTCGTCCATGAAGTGGGCCGCCTGGCGGGCGAGCCGCTCGTTGACGGCGGCAAGCTCGGCCCGCAGCCTGCCGATCATGGCCGACTGATGATCGGCCTGGGCTTGTGCCGAGCCCAAGCGTGCCTTGAGCGCGGCGCGACTCTCCTTCGAGCCACCCTCCGCCCTGTCCTCCGCCTCGAAGGTCGCCAGCGCCGCCTTCAGGCGGGTGATCTCGCCGGCCTGGTCGTCGGCTTTCGACCTGAGTACGCGCAGCTCCTGCTCAAGCGCGGCGCCCTTGTCCGTCTCCGCCGCGCCGGAGCGCGCGGAGGCGAGCGCGGCTTCCGCCTGGGCCAGCACCTCTTGCGAGCGGCTTGCGGCGACCTCGGCGGCCGTTGCGCCGGTGGTCGCGACGACCTGCGGCCCACTGGCGTTGCGCTGCAGGCGATCGATCACATTGGCCTGGTCCCGGGCCTTTGCGCGCAACGCCTCAAGCTCGCTCCTGAGCGCAACCTCCGCTTCACCGCCCGCTTCGCCCGCTTGCTTGCTGCGCGCCCCGCGTGCGGCGACCGCGCTCGTTAGGCGTTCGATCTGGGAGGTTTGCTGGGCATTGATGGACGCGGCCTCCTCCAGGGCGACCTTGTGGCGCCTGGCATTTTCCAAAAGCTCGGCGATTTCACGCTCGCGACTGAATGATGAGGCGCTTGGCTTCGGCCAAGCGCGCCTCCACCTTGGGCAGCCGGTCGGCAATCGTTTGCTCAAGCACGTGCCTGGCATTTTGGTGCTCTTCCAACGCGGCTTTGAGCGCGCCGATGTTGGTCTCCAGCGTCGAGATGCTGGCATCGCGTCGATTGAGCTCGACGAGCTGGCGCGCGCGCGCCAGCTTGGCTTGTTCGAGGTGGGTTTCGAGCTTGTGCACCTTGATCGCGTACTCGGCCCGCAGCCGGTCGCGGTCGGCCTGAATTTCCTGCTCGCTCACGGGCAAGGACTGCTTGATGCGCGCCGTCGTCAGACGCACCGCTCGGCCCCAGAAGGCCGACGCCAGAAGCAGTCCAAGCAGGCTGGCCGCCAGGAAGCCCAAAGCCACGAGCATGGCGGATTGGATGGAAATCAAGCCCTTTTCCTTCGGCCGGCCGATGTGCGGCGACAACGACTAGACTACGCGCAAGCCCCGCACCTGGATCCAACCCTTGTGGCTTGCCGGAGACTGGCGGCAGTCGTGGGCCCGATACTAGGCGCCCTGCGCCCCGCCGTCACGCCCGCCCTGCCGAACCGGTGCCGGGGCGGTCCCGCCCCCCCTTTCAGAACGGGTTCCAGGTCGGTCTGGGCGTGTATTTCAGGTAGCCGACGTTGGCGCCCAGCCTCAAGCCGAGGCCAGAGCGGATCGGAGCCACAACGATATCGCCGCTCTTTTGGAAGGTGATGCCGACGCCGCCCACGAAATAGGCCGATCCATCCACCCCGCCGAAGCGCTGGTACATGTCCCCGGGATCGCGCAGATTGTAGACCAGCATCATGACCTTGGAACCTTCCGCGCCCGCGTCGTAGCCAATCGAGGGCCCCTGCCAGTAAACGCGGTGGGTGCCGGCGTCGCGCGTATAGAGAACGCCCTCCCCGTAGCGCAGGCCCGCGACGAAGGCACCGCTGGCCTCCTGGCCTAGAATGTAGCCGTTGGGCCGGCCTTGGTTCTTGAAGGCGTACTCGACCACGTTCGCCAATCCCTTGCTGAGCGAGCCGAAGAAACTATGCCCGGTCTGCAGGATTTCGCGCGAGGAATAGGTATCCGGCGGGCCGTCGTCGTGGCCGCCGTAGCGCCGGTCGTAGGGTGGCGCAGGCGAACCATAGCCGCGGTCCGAGGGGTCCTCGTAGCCGCCCGGCGCGGGCGTGTAAGGCTGTCCATAGCCTGGTGGCGGCGCCCCCTGGGAGGACGGGCCGTAGCCCTGGCCGGGCGGACCGGCATAATTCGGTTGTCCATAGGCTGGAGGCGGGCCGTTGGCTGGGGGCGGTGGATAGGCGCCGCCGCTTTGGTAGCTGTCCGCGCGGGGGGGCCGATAGGCGTCCCCCTCGCCGCCCGCCGGCGGCGCGGCGTAGCGTGGTGAATAGGCGTCGTTGGGGCGCGTCGTTTGACTGGGCGCCCCGCCGGGCTCCTCATAGCGCGGCTGCGCGCGCGTTTCGGTGCCGCGGGCCCAGGGTAAGGCCTCTTGCGCCGCGCCGCGCGTTGCCACGAGCATGGGCAATCCCAGCACTAGGCCGGCAGTGAGCGCCAGCGCGCCACGTCTCCGCAGCAATGATCTCATGGGATGCCTATCGCGAAAGTCCGAACGGCCGGAGGGGGCCAACGCAAAGCCCCGGCTAGCTTAAGAATTATCGCAAAGTGTTACGAAAGTATGGCCAACAACCGGTTAACCATGGGTCTTTTGCTGCGCCCCCCGGGCCAGGCCCGTGGCGCCATTGGCGTTAGCCCGCCGGCGCCAGGGGCATTCGCCCCCAGGCCACGAAGCTCGCATTGATGAACCTGGCGGTCGCCTTGCCGTAGAGGAGTGGGGCCCCTTCCAGGGTCGTCACCGATCCCCCGGCCGCCGTCAGCAGGGCGTGACCGGCCGCCGTATCCCATTCGCTGGTCTCCCCCGTTCGGGGATAAAGATCAGCCTCCCCCTTGGCCAGCCAACCGAATTTCAAGGACGAGGCGAGCGCCGTTTGCCGGCTCACCTGGTAGCGTTTGAGAAAGGCTTCGGTCGCCCGATTGAGATGGGATTGACTGGTGAGGGCAACGAGGGCCCGGGGATCGGCGAGGCGGCTGCGAATCGGCTTGAGCTCGGCCTCCGCCAGCGAGCGCACGCTCGCCTGCGGGTCAAGCCTGGCATTGACCGCCTGGTTTGGCCCCAACGTCAGGTAGAAATCGGCCAGCGCCGGCGCGTAAAGCAGGCCAAAGGTTGGCTGCGCGGCTTCGACCAGGGCAATGTTGATCGTAAATTCCGGCCTGCCCTTGATGAACCCCTTGGTGCCGTCGAGGGGATCGACCAGAAAGAAGCGATCGGACGTTGCGGGGAGGCTGCCGTGCACGACCAATTCTTCGGCGATGACGGGCACGCCAGGGGCCAAGCGCTGCAAGCCCCGCACGATAATCTCCTCCGCGGCACGGTCTGCAATGGTGACGGGGCTTCGATCGGCCTTGGTCTCCACCGCAAGCCCGGACCCGAAGTGGGACATCTCAACGCGGGCGGCGCTGAGCACGACGCCGAGCAGGCCTTCCGCGAGCGATTTCGCGTCCTTGGCATCCATCGCCGTCTCGATCACAAGGGGGCGGCTTCGGATCGCGCCTAGCGGGAGCGTCCTCGGCGCGAGCCAGCATGCAGGTAGTGACGAAAAAACAATACCCGGGCCGTCTGCGTGTGACTGCCCTGGCAGGTGAGGCGCAAAGCATGTATCACAGCAACGCCTATGCGCAAGCGGTTCCCGAGGCCAGCGTAGCAGTGTGCGTTTTGTCTGCCGCTGGGCCGCCTCATCTGCAACGAGACCGAGGTTTCGCAATGGCCCAGGGCGCCGAACCGACTGATCTTGAGCTGGCGGCTTTGATTTCCAGCAAGATTTGCCACGATGTGATCGGTCCCGTCGGCGCCATATATAACGGCCTGGAGATCCTGGACGAGGATGACGATGCGGAGGCAAAAACCTACGCCATGGACGTCATCCGCAATGTCACCGAGCAGGCATCGGCCCGCTTGCAGTTCGCCCGCTTCGCCTTCGGCGCGGCCGGTTCGGGCGGGGCGCAGATCGACCTTGCCACCGCCGAGCAGATCTCGCGCGGCCTGTTGGGCAAGGGCAAGCACAAGCTCAGCTGGCGCGCCAAGCCCGGACAGATGGCCAAAGATAGGGTGAAGCTGCTGCTCAATCTGATCGCCAGCGCCATTACCGCCCTGCCGCGCGGGGGCGATATCGAAGTCCTCATTCAGGGTACGATGGAGCATCCGAACTTCCAGCTGCGCTGTCGCGGTACGGGTGCCAGGCCGCCGCAATATCTGGTGGACTACGTTGGCGGCGGGCAGTCGCCGCATCTTGATGCCATGTCGATCCAGGCCTACTTCACCTGGCGACTGGCGGCCTCCGCGCGCATGCGTCTGGCTATCAGCCGTGACGGCGGCGATATCCTGTTGGCGGCCAAGCCGATCGGCTGACGGGCGCGGCCGGCAACCACAAAGTTAATCTCTTGCCTTCAGGTTTGCGCGAACAGCGGCAACGCTGCGATCAAACTTGCGGCACGTCGACGGCAAGGAACCCGGTTGGCTTTCCATCAAGACCTGCCTCGTGGTCGATGCTTCCGACGTCGTCAGAAAAGTCGCCCGGCATAGCTTCCAAAGCTTCAAGTTCGACAGCCGCGAGGCCGACACCGGCCAGGCCGCCCTCGATGCCTGTCAGGCCGCCATGCCCGACGCGATTTTGCTCGCTCGAATTCCTGTCGACCTTGCGCGGCCTGCCCAACGGCGGCAAGCCGCACGTCATTTATTGCGCCACCGAGAACAAGGCAGGGACATCGCCCTGGTGCTGAGCAGCGGGGCGGCCGACTAGGTCCTGAAGCCCTTCGAGCGCGAGGCGCTCCGAGCCAAGCTGGCCGCCGCCGGCTTGGTTTAGGCCCGCGCCAGCCTCGCGCGCCTTGCTGCGAAAAGGAGGCGCGCGCGATAATCGGGCGCCCGCGGCGCGCAAGCGCGTAAGATGGCCCAACGCACGAGGGAGGGGTTGGCGGGCGCCGACGGGAGATTCGCATGCGTCTCAAGGACAAGATCGCCCTCGTCATTGGCGCCGGGCAGGGCCCGGGTGAGGGGATTGGCAACGGGCGGGCGACCGCGCTGTTGTTTGCTCGCCAAGGTGGCTCGGTGCTCTGCGCGGACAAGAACATTGCCTCGGCCGAAGAAACGGCGGCACTGGCACGCCAGGAGGGCGGTCAGGCTTCGGCCATCGTCGCCGATGTCACCAGAGACGGTAGTCTCAAGACCATGGTCGAGAGCGCCCTTGAGCGCTGGGGACGCATTGACGTGCTGCACTATAATGTCGGCGTAAGCCTCGCCGGCGGCGACAGGTCGCCGCTCGAAATCACCGAGGAAGCCTTCGACAACATTTCGGCCATCAACTTGCGCGGCTACGTCATGGCCTGCAAGCACGTCCTGCCCGTGATGCGCAAGCAACGCGCGGGCGCCATCATCTCGATTTCTTCGGTAGCGGCATTGTCGACCACCTACCCGACGGTCGCCTACAAGACGACCAAGGCCGGCATGATCGCCTACACACAACAAATTGCGCGCCAGAACGCCGAGTTCGGCGTGCGTGCCAATGTCATCCTACCGGGGCTGATGGATACGCCTATGGCGGTCGATACGCGTGCGCGCGAGTGGGGCAAGCCGCGGGCGGAGGTCGTTGCCGCCCGCGACGCCAAGGTACCGTTGCGACGCCGAATGGGAACGGCGTGGGACGTGGCCTACGCGGCCCTCTTTCTCGCATCGGACGAGGCGAATTTCATCACCGGCGTGGCGCTGCCGGTCGATGGTGGCGCCTTGCTGCGGGCGGGCGACTGAAACAGAGGCGCAACCCTGCCGGCGCTGGGCGCCCTGGGGTTGCCGGTCGTGATCGACCGCGGCGCGCTACCCCGATGGGCCTAGCGCGGGGCAGGCGTCTCGATTAGCATTCCGCGCCTAAAACACCGAGGCGCCGAGCAGACTGCCGATTTGCCTCGCACAGGCCCCGACGCAATCTTGTTTGGGAGGTACCTAATGGCCAAGCGCCAAATTTCGCGTCGTCACTTCGTGGGCGCGGCGGCGACGTCGCTGGTGGCCGCACCGTTCGTGCGCACGGCCGGTGCCGCCGGTAGCCTCAGTCTTGCCCTGTGGGATCACTGGGTGCCGGGTGGCAACACGGCGATGACGGAAATTTGCCAGGCCTGGGCCGACAAGGAGAAGGTCAACCTGCAGATCGACTACCTCTCGACCCAGGGCAACAAGCTCTACCTGACGATTGCGGCGGAGGCGCTGGCAAAGTCCGGCCATGACATCATGGACTTCTCCGCCTGGGAGCCGCCCCACTACGAGACGTCGCTTGAGCCCGTCGACGACGTCATGCAGGAGGTGCTCACCCGCAACGGGCCCGTTAGTCCGGCCATCGAATACCTTGCCAAACCCAAGGGAAAGTGGGTGGTGGTGCCGGGCATTCGCGGCACCTTGTGCTTGACGGCGTGCAGTCGCATTGACCTGATGAAGGAGCACGCGGGCATCGACCTGTTGGCGATGTTTCCGGCCGGCGGCGAACCCGGCAAGGCGGTCGAGGATTGGACCTGGGACACCTTCTTGATCGCTGCCGAGAAGTGTCACAAGGCGGGCTATCCGTTCGGGTTGCCGCTCGGTGTGACGACGGACAGCGTCGACTGGCTCGGCGCCTTCTTACGCGCGTTTGGTGCCGAACTCGTCAACGAAAAGGGCGAGATCACGGCGAAGTCCGACGCCATGCGCCAGGCGCTCGAATACCTTCATCGCCTGGCGGCGTTCCTGCCCCCCGATGTCAGCGCCTGGGACAATGCCTCCAACAACAAATGGCTGGTCGCGGGCAAGGGCGCCTTGATCTTCAACCCGCCCAGCGCCTGGGCGGTGGCCAAGCGAGATGCCCCGCAGGTGGCGGAAAAACTCTGGACGCACGCCATGCCGAAGGGACCCAAAGGCAGGTTCGTTTCGGTCTTGCCGCGCTTCCAGGGCATCTGGAACTTTTCCAAGAACAAGTCGGCGGCAAAGGCGTTGCTGCAGCACGTCTCGACCCGCGAAGCGGCGGCCAAGCTGGTCGACGGCGGCCAGGGCTATGATCTGCCGCCATTTGTCAAATTTAACGATTTCAAGACCTGGGACGAGCAAGTCCCGCCCAAAGGGACCCTGTCGCATTACCCCAACAAGGGCGATCAGGTATCGATCGTCCCGTTCGCGCCGGCACCGCCCGGAGTTGCCCAGCAAATCTACACGCAGGCGCTGGCCTCGAAGATGGTGGTGCGCATGATGAAGGGCGAGCCGATGGCGAAAACGCTGGATTGGGCCGTCGCCGAACTGGAGGGCTTCAGCCGGAACTGACGGGCCCGGCGCGCGCGCCTAGTTGCCGTTGGTCGCGAAGGCGGACCAGCCTCCGATCAGCCGGGTGAGCCGGCTCTTGCGCTCGGTGTCGACCCGCACGCTTGCGGTCATGCCGGCGCGCAACGGCGGTTCGCCGGGTTGCGGCAGCAATCGCAGCCGCACCGGCAGCCGCTGTACCACCTTTACCCAATTGCCCGAGGCGTTCTGCGGGGGCAGCACGGCGAATTCGGCGCCGGTCGCCGGGCTGATGCTTTCGATCTCGGCCTGCCAGACCACGTCAGGATAGATGTCGAGCATAACTTGCGCGCTCTGTCCCTTGCGCACGTGCGTCAACTCGGTTTCCTTGAAGTTGGCTTCCACCCACGGCCGTGAATCGGCGACCAGGGCGAAGAGAGGCGTGGCCACCTTGATCTGCTCGCCGCGCTGCAGCCGCACGTTGACCGCGGTGCCGCCCAAGGGCGCCCGGATGATGGTGTGCGCCAAATCCAACGCCGCCCGTTCGCGCTCGGCCCGTTTTTGCCGCACCATCGGGTGGTCGTCCTCGGCACGTGCTGGGTCGCCTCCCAGTTGCGCGGCTACGCGGTCGAGCCTACGGCGCATGACGGCCACGCGATCCTCGGCCGCCGTGGCGTTGCTCTCGACCTCCTCGAACTTACTCGAGGCGACGATCCCTCTCTCGCTCAAGGTCTTTTGCCGCGCGAGTTGGGCGGTCCAGTAGGCGACCTTGCTTTCCGCCTCGCGCAACTCGCTCTGCGCTTCGTGCCAGGACGCCATGAGCGTGCGCACCTGCTCACGCATGCTATCGAGCTCGGCGTCGGCCTTGCTCAACGCGACCCGGAAGGGCTCGTCGTCGAGCGTCAGCAGCAAATCGCCGACCTTGACTTCGGCGTGATCCTCCACATGCACCTCGAGTACCCGACCGCTGACCTCAGCGGAAATCTGCGCGATATCGGCCTTGATGTAGGCGTTCTCGGTGCTGACGTAGCGCCCACCCCAGAGCCACAAGAGCAGGGCAGCCAGGACCACCAGCGAAGGCACCACGCCGAGCAATACGGGTCGCACATATCGGCGATGCAAAAGCCGGCTCACAACGCCCGCAGCTCCTCTGTTTCGGCATCGCCCGGCGCGTCCTCGCCACGCGTCGGATCGCGTTCGGCCAGCGCCTGTAGGGTCATCTTGACGCGTGCCATCAGTCCCGACAGTCGTTGGCGTTCTTCCGGCGACAGGTTAGCCAAGGCATCCTCGACGGTGGCCTCCGCGATCGGCCAAATCGCCGCGTGCAGACGATTGCCTTTGCTCGTCAGGAAGAGTCGATTGATGCGCTTATCCTTGGCATCGCTGCGACGTTGCAGCCAGTTCTTGGCTTCCATGCGCTCGATCAGCCGCCCTGCGGGCGCCTTCTCGATCTCGAGCAGATCGGCGATTTCGCTTTGGCTCAGCCCCGGGCGTCGATGCAGGCGAGCAATGATCAGCCACTGCGCCCGCGTCAATCCGAAGTCGCGCACGCGCCGCTCGAATACGGTGCGCAAGAGGCGCCCCACATCAGTGATCGTGTAGCCGATAAAGTGCTGATCGTCCGAGGTCATAGCGAGGCCTGGCGCAAATTAGTAACCTAGGTTACTATATCAGCCGGTGCATTTGTCAATACGACGATCGGGTCGCGGATGAACGAGGATGCCGTCTATCGGCTGACGCTGGCGCAGCGGATTTTGATCCTCGTCACGGTGATGTTGAGCAATACGATCTACTCGGGATCGGTGCTCATCTCTTCCGCTTTGCTGCCGCAGTTGCAAGGGGCGCTGTCGGCAACCCAAGACGAGATCTCTTGGGTAATGACGTTCAATATTGTCGCCACGGCGGTGGCGACCCCGGCCACGGGTTGGCTTGCCGACCGTTTCGGTCAACGCCGCGTCATGATCTGGAGCGCGCTTCTCTTCACGGGCGCCACCTTCATGTGTGGCGCCTCCAACGCGCTCGAGGAGCTGATCTTTTGGCGCATTGCCCAAGGCGCGGCCGGCGCGCCGCTCGTTCCCCTCGGGCAAACCGTGCTGTTCGACAGCTTCCCACGCCGTCAGCACAGCACGGTGATCTCCGTCTACGGTATGGCCAACATGGTCGGGCCATCCCTCGGCCCCATGTTCGCCGGCCAGATCGCCGAGTTGCTCGGGTGGCGCTGGGGGTTCTGGATGATTTTGCCCGTCGCCGTCGCCGCCATCGTCGGCTGCTGGTTGGCGCTACCGCGGGAAGAACGCAAAGCGCAAGCGCATCTGGATTGGCTCGGCTTCATGAGCCTTTCCTGCGGAATTGCGGCCGCCCAGCTCGTGTTCTCGCGCGGGCAGCGGCTCGACTGGTTCGATAGCATCGAGATCGTGCTCGCCAGCATCGGCGCCTGCCTCATGCTTTACTTTTTCTGTGTGCACAGCCTGACCAGCGATCGACCCTTCGTACGCCTGCGGTTGCTCGCCGACCGCAACTATGCGCTGGGCCTGGGATTGGTCACCCTGTTTGGCATGCTTAACTTCGCGATCATCGTTTTGCTGCCACCGCTGCTACAACAGCATGCCGGCTACCCCGAATTCTGCGATCGGTGAAATCATCGGTTGGCGCGGCCTCGGTTCGGCCGTCGGATTTTTGCTTGCCATGCCGATGGGCCGTCTCGATCCCCGCCTCAGCCTGTCGATCGGTGCATTGTTGCAGATGTCGACGGGCCTGTGGCTGATGAGCTTCGACCTCAACGTGGGCATGACCGCGCTCTTGCTGTGTAACACGCTGCAGGGCATGTCGATCGGGGTGTCCTGGGTGCCGTTGACCGTCATCACCTTTTGGACGCTGTCGCCGAAGTATCGGGCCGAGGCGATGTCGATGTTCCACCTGCTGCGCAATTTCGGCTCGAGCCTGTTCATTTCCGTCGCGGTGGCCGAGATCGTCCGCTCGCAGTCGGCGAACTACGCGCGCATGGTGGAAGCCATCTCACCTTATAATCGCGTCCTGGAGCTGCCGTGGGTGATGGGGGCCTGGAGCGTCGATAGCACGGCGGGCCTTGCCAAGCTGTCGAGCGAGATTGCGCGCCAGGCAATTTTGATCGGCTACACCAATGCCTGGCTGCTCTATACGCTGGCGGCCGCGGCCTGGTTGCCGCTTTGCATGCTGGCCAGGCTGCCGAAAGCAGCCCCGGCCGCCACCTGAGGAGCTGCCCGAGGGGCGAGCGCTGAGCCATGCCCCGGCGCGCCGAGCGGGCAAGGCTCGCCGCACCGCCCTGCTGCTCGGCCCGCAAACCCCGACCGCGCAGCGACGGCCTGGCGTCGCGGTCAATTGCGACGCGCGCAAGGCCGTGGCCAAGGCAATGCCGGGCCGCTGTCAAAGTCGGCAGCCGCACGCTAAAAAAGAGCCCTTGCATCGGTCAACT
Organism: uncultured Alphaproteobacteria bacterium; assembly: GCA_963775835.1. Lineage (GTDB taxonomy): Bacteria > Pseudomonadota > Alphaproteobacteria > Rhizobiales > Hyphomicrobiaceae > AWTP1-13. The sequence continues at coordinate 69,374 of CAVZKV010000023.1, forward strand.
TGCAGATGAGGGAGCGATGACGGCGCCAACGCTGAGAAGCTTGTGTCAGGACAGGGCCTACAAGTTTGGCCATTTCGTCGTCGAATTTGCCACGCCCGGCATCGGCCACATTCTCAAGGCTGCGGGCTGCGACTTCGTGTTGTTCGATACCGAGCACTCGGGCTTCTCGACCGACGTCGTGAAGGCCTGCGTGCGCTACTTCGAGGCGGCCGAGCTGCCGGCAATTTTCCGTGTGCCCTCGAAATCCTACCACCACCTGGCGCGCTATGCCGATATGGGTGCGCAGGGCATCATGGTGCCGCTCGTCAACGATGCCCGCGAGGCGCAGGAACTCGTGTCGTTCGTGAAATATTATCCCGACGGCAAGCGCGGGGTTGGCGTCGGCTTGGCGCACGACAACTATACGCTGGGCGCGGTGCCGGAGAAGTTGCAACGCCTGAACGAGCGCAACTGCCTGTTCGTCCAGATCGAAACCGCGGCCGGCGCCGCAAATGTCGATGCAATCGCCGCCGTAGCGGGCGTCGACTGCCTATGGATTGGCCATTTCGATCTGTCCTGCTCGCTTGGCATTCCGGGCGAGTTCACGCACCCGAAATTCACCGCCGCCGTTGATCGTGTGACGGCAGCTGCGAACCGGCACGGCAAGGCGCTGGGTCGGCTGGTGACTGACCTTGATTGGGGGCTCGACTGCGCCGCGCGAGGTTTCGATTTTTTGGCCTGGCAGGGCGACGTCTGGGCCCTGCAGGCGGCCGTGCGCAAGGGCATCGAGGACCTCAAGGCCGGCATTGCCGAGCGACGCCTGGCGGCGCCGGAAAGGCCAAGGCGCCCGCAAGGCGCGCCATAGGTGAAAGAGCGCGCAACTTGGGCGCCAGTTCACGCCGTGACCGCGCTGCGATAAAGCTCGCGCAACCTGCGATAGCCGACGCGGACGATGCCGGCCTCGTCGAGCCAGCGCCGCGGCTCGCCGCTCCCAAACAGGCGATACTCGTCGGTGCGCCAATGCGCGCGCGCCGGCACGATGCTCTCGATGTCACCCGGAGCGTTGCAGTGCACGGCGACGAAGGTGAAGCCGGCCGGCACCGTCGTCAGCAGCTGGCGATAGGCTTGCGGTGCCTCGCTGCTCGGCACGCCCGGCGTCATGCGAAATTGATCCACGATCGGTGCGCCCGCCGCTTCGAGCGCCGCGATTGCCGTCGCATAGGGCGCCGGGTCGACGGCGCCAAGGCGCAGCACATCGAGGTAGCTCGTCAGATTGCGCGGCAGCAACACCGGCACGCGATACGCCCGACCGAGCCGCAGCAGGATGGCGAGCAGCTCCGGCACCAGTGCGGCGCCCATATGCGTGTCGAGATGCGTCATATCGATGCCGGTCGCCAGCGCGCGTTCGATCTGCGCGCGCATTTCCGCCTCCGCGGCTTCGGGTTGGAGGCGCGCGCGCAGCTTCAGGCAATTGCGCGGCAGATAGCCGTCGTCGTCGACCAGACCCGACGCCGGGCTCGTCGTCGAAATCGCGCGCCATCGGTAGCCGTCCCATTCCGACGTGAGCGTGAGATGCACGCCAAGATCAAGCGTACGGTCCCTGCGGGCCGCCTCGGCAATTTCGGGGAACCAGGGGCAAGGGACCATGACCGAGCCGCTGTCGACGGCGCCGGCGCGGTACAAGTCCAAGTAGGCCTGATTGGCACCATGGCACATGCCGACGTCGTCCACGTGTAACGTGACGATGCGCGTTCCCGCCGCAAGCCCAAGTGCCGCGCAGATGTCGGTCATGGCAACAATCCCGCCAAAGGAGCCTTGCCTCCGCCCACTGGGCATTCTTGAAGGCCGCCGCCACAACGCCGCCCGGTCGACCTGAAAAGGCCTCCTCGAGATAGGAACGCGAAGAGGTCTGGCCAAGTGGCAAGGCCGGGTTGGCGGGTTGGTGCCGCTTGCCTGCGGCCGGCCGGGTGCCTGCTTGTCATGGATCTTGGAGCCCCCGTCGCGTGAAACTTCGCGATGGTGGGGGCAAGATCTCGGGCCCGCTTCGCAGCCTCCCCGGGACCGCCGCCCGTCCCGCGGCGGCTATTCTCCGTAGGGCCTCGCCAAATGCCTTGGACCCTTGCTGGGCGGCGCGGGCGGGCTAAGCTTGGCGGCATTGCAGCGCGCGTGAAGGGAACAAAGCATGGGCCAGTACAGCAAGACTGAGATCGACGGGCATCTTTATCTCGTCACCATCAATCGGCCTGACCTACTTTCCGCACTTCGCGCGTAGCATTTCCGCATAATTCCCGGAACCCTCGCAAAACTAGGGCTCACGCGGTGCTTGGGTATCGATGAGGCGCTCGGTTGCCGCTTCCCAATCCTTCATGAGCTTCTTCGCGTTGCGATAGTTGGCGATGGCAAGCTCCAGGATTTCGGCCTGCTCGGCGGAGACCGTGCGATGCACGAGCTTTCCCCCTTTCATATGCCCCCACTCGTAGTAGGGACCGTGGCGCGCGCTCGGATCGTGCGCACAGCGGCAGCCGGGTTTGCCGCACACTTTCATGCGCCGCAGGAGAGTGCCTGAGCAGAGGTAGTCCATGGCGCTAAGCGCTGCTCGAATGCGCGCAATGCGTTCGCGCGCTTGCTGGAGGATATCATCTCGTCGACGTGGCATGACTCTCTGACTACTCCTATCTGTCGCTATTACTAGCGACAGATAACAGGAACAAAGTAATTCGCTACGGCCTACACAGCGAGCGCCTCGGCCCTCTTCCCCTCATCAACCATTTCATCGAGCGCATGGGACTGGAGGACGCGCTGGCGCGGCACGTCCCCTCCGATCAACGCTGCACCGTCCCTCACGCCCGCGCGCTCGGCGTGCTGTTGCGCTCGATCATCGTCGAAAGAGAGCCGATCTATCGTCAGCAGGAGACCGTCAGTGGCTTTGCCAGCGGCATGTTCGGGATCGCCGCCGAGGAGATGGCACACCTCGGCGATGATCGCCTAGGCCGCGCCCTCGACCGGCTATTCGATGCCGATCGAGCCGCGCTCATCACCGATGTGGTGTTGGCAGTCGGCCAGCGCTTCGCCTTGAAGTTTGACGAGTTTCATAACGACAGCACCACGATCAGCTTCTGCGGCGCCTACCGCGGCGCCTGGGCCGCAAAATCCGCGGCCGCACCGCCCCGGCCATCACCTTTGGCCACTCCAAGGCCCACCGCCCCGATCTCAAGCAGCTGTTGTTCGTCCTCACTATGGCCGCCGACGGCAATATCCCCGTCGCGTTTCGCTGCAGCGATGGCAACACCAGTGACTTGCGCACCCACATCGAGACCTGGAACACGCTGCGCGCCGTGGCAGGGCGGGCAGACTTCCTCTACGTCGCCGACTCCAAGCTGTGCTCGCGCGAGAACATGGACCATATCGATCGCGCCGGCGGGCGCTTCGTCACCGTACTGCCACGCAGTCGCTCGGAGGACGAAGAGTTTCGCAAGCGGATCCAAACCCATACCCCCGAGTGGACCTGCGTTCGGGATCGCCCTCTTCTTCGCTATGCCGATGGGCCACGCGATCGCTGGTTCGTCTATTCGGCGCCATTGCCGTCGGCGGAAGGCTGGACCGTCGTCTGGATCTGGAGCACGCTGCTCACTCTGCGCCAAGAGGCGAGGCGACAGCGGAACGTGGCCGCGGCCAACGAAGAGCTCGCCGAATTGCGCGAGCGGCTCGCCGGGCCAAGGACCAGGTTGCGGCGAGCAGCCGATATCGATTTCCAGATCAAGACCATCCTCGAGAAGCACCACGTCGTTCGCTACATCAAGGTCGAGCGCACCGTGCGTGAGCACCATATCTACAAGCAATCGCGGCCAGGCCGGCCAGGCCCCGCGACGGCCTATCGCAAGATCAGCAAGCGCCGCTTCGATATCGAATGGAGGATCGACCAGGACGCCATCGCCTACGACCACAAGAGCGACGGCATGATCCATTGATCACCAACGATCGCAACCTGTCACCGGCCCAGGTCCTCGAGGCCCACAAGGGCCAACCCATGATCGAAAAGCGCTTCGAGCAAATCAAGTCCGTGCACGAGATTGCCCCGGTGCTGCTCAAGAACAAAGGGCGCATCGAAGCGCTCTTCACCCTCTATTTTCTTGCGCTCCTCGTGCAGGCCATCATCGAGCGCGAGCTGCGCCTTGCCATGAAGCGCGACAAAATCGCCGAGCTGCCGCTCTATCCCGAGCAGCGCAGCTGCACGCGTCCCACCACGGAACAAGTCCTGCGTCTGTTCAACCTTGCCGAGCGGCACCAACTCCTGCAGGACGGCAAGATCGTGCAGGTCTTCGACGTCCAGCTCACCGACCTGCAACACCTGGTACTCAAGCTGCTGGGCGTCTCACAGGACGCCTTTCGGCTACCCCGGTAGCCAGAAATTCACCCCAAATTACGCCCTCGACCTGCGGAAAGTAGGG
>CAVZKV010000024.1:0-179943 GCA_963775835.1 uncultured Alphaproteobacteria bacterium
CCTCGACGCGATTGCGCACCCGCATCTTGCGGAAGACGCCGGTCAGGTAGTGCTTGATGGTGCGGGTGTTGAGGCCCAAGCGGTCGGCGATCTCCTCGTTGGTCAGGCCTTCGGCGAGGTGGCCCAGCACCTGCTTGTCCCGCGCCGTGAACACCAGTTCCTTGTCCTTGCTGGGTCGCAAGGACTGGCCCTTGTCGCGCAAGAGCAGGCGCGTGGCCAAGGCGGGGGTGATGTAGGGCTGGCCATCAAAGATGCCTTCGAGAGCGGTCACGAGCTCGACGGCGCCGACACCCTTGAGAATGTAGCCGTGCACGCCGATGCGGAGCGCCTCGGCGATATCTTCCTCGTCGCTGGACGCCGTCAGGATCACCAGCTTGCCACTCGTCAGGTTGAGGAGGATGCGCTCGGCCAGTCTGATGCCCTCGCCCTCGCCGTCGATGTCCATCAGGACGATCTCCGGCTTTTTCTTGAGGGCGGTTTGGGCCACATCTTCGCGTGGCCTCGCCTTCGGCGACGATCGAAAGTTTGGTGCCGTCCAGCGCGTCATGGATGCCGCGCCGATACAGCGGGTGGTTGTCCAACAGGGCAACACGAATGCGGTCAGCCAAGGGGGGCCTCCAACTCATCGATTTTGAATTGCGCCGTGTAGGACACGGCGTTGGGATAGGTCTTGATCAAAAGTTCGCCACCGATCGATTCGACGCGGTCATGGAAGGTGCGCAACCACTGTGGGTCAGGGGACAGCGAAGGCGCCGCACGTCTTACTTCGACTTGCAGCACATCGCCACCGCATTCGGCCCGTACCGCTTGGGGTCCCGACCCCTGGTCCAGCGCCTCACGCACGAAGCGGTAGAGGCAGGTCTTGACGGAAAAGGGCACCTCCGATGGGAGGCCCGCCAGGTCACAGGCCACCGTACCGCCGGCACGGCGTTCATGCCGGCGTACCGCCGTGGTGATCGTGTCGGCCAGCGACAGCTCGTAGAGCTTCGAGGGAACCAGACTTTCCGACAGGTTCCTGATGTCTTGGAGCGCGTCGTTGAGCGCGCCGCGGATTGCCTCGACATCTTCGCTCTTGGCGTGGGCCGACAGGTCGACCTTGGTCAGCAAGGCGCGAAGCGAGTCGAGCTTTAACAACGCCACGCCGACGCGCTGCACGGGTCCTCGGAAAAGCTCGGTACCGACGCGGCGCATATGCATCTCGTTCATGTCGGAGACACGGCGGTTGGCGCTCCCGACCCGCAGGCGGAACTCATTCTTTTCTTGGTTCGCGCGCGAAACCTCACTGGCCCCTCGGCGCGCCAGGATAAAGAGCAAAGCGATGAAGCCTACGGCGCTGCCACCGAACACCAGCCAGACCAGGGCCTGGACCGCGAGCACCTCGTAGTAGAGCTCGGTGGCGACCTCATAGGTTTCGACCAGCGCAATGATGCGACCGGTTCCGGCCTGACGCAGGGGGGCATAGACTTCCAGCACATGCACGCCGAGCGCGCGGATCTGGGCCTCATCGTCGCCGTCGAGGTGGCTCAATTCGGTGGTGACGCCGCCTTGCCAGGCGCGGGCTCTGGCCGGCGATAAGGGAAAGCGGCGACCGATCATGTCGCGGCTGTTGCTGTAGATGATCTGATCGTCCACCCAGATGCGGAAAGCGATGATGGGACGACCGATCGCGGTTGGCGCAAACAGGCCGTCCAGTTCCTTCTTCTTGTGTTCGGAGAGTGTCGACTGTCCGGCGAGTTCCTGCACCCGCGGGGCCACGAAACTATCGGTGAAAAGGGCAACCTCGGCCCCGTAGCGATCCACGATCGCCGTGCCGATTTTGCCGCTGACGGAGGCTGCGATAAAGGCCGTGGCAGCCAGCAGCAGGGCTGACGCGATTACGACGGTACGGTGCAGAAAGGTGCTGCCGGCCCATTTCAGGACGGACTCTCGGACAGGCATTAGGCACCAGCGGGCAATAACCATGGCCATCATAGTGCAACATTAGGCCAACGGAAGAGATTCGAAAATCGTCCTTAGGTCGGGCGTTTTTGCCCTAAAGTACAGAAAGCACGTTCAGGAAATGCTAAAAATGGCTTGCTTGTAACGCGCTTTGGGAGCGATGCCCACCGATCGAGCGGAAGCCTGACGCGGCCCCGTGCCGATGCGAAGTGCCCTTTCCGCGTCGACGGGGCGAAGTGAGCACGACGAACTTGGCGGTTGCGGTCATGTCTCGCTTGACCACTTTCAGCCCGTCCCCTGGCCTGTCGATATCAGTCAGCACAAAATCCGGATTGCACTTAAGAACAAGTTCGCAGGCTTCTTCTGTCGGTTGGCTGTCCGTTGGCCTTCAGCGACGACGCAAAACTTGGTGACTGCAAGGGCGTCTTTGATGCCACGCCGAAAAAGAGGAAGGTCGTCAAGAACTGCCAAAGCGAATCCGACCCGTCAATGGGACCTTCAGGCGAAAACTTAAGCCAAAAAAGGGATTATTGAACAGCCTGTACAACCGCCAAAATTTCCCGTGTCGGCAAGGCAGCATTGGCGATGCCGCTGTCGGAAATCAAGTCCGATAGGCGGGACAACTGTTCAAGTTAGCAGAACGAGGGAGCGGCCTCTTTTGAGGCCGCTCGCCTTGTAATCTCACAGGTGTAAAAGGAAGTCCGTCACCGTCACGCTGTTGGCGCCTATGCCGTTGACACCGTTCAACGTGATACTTTCGGTGCCGTCGATGGTGACGACGGTGTTGCCGGCGACGACCTGGATGCTGACATGGCTGGCGAAGGTGCCAGACGTGATAGACGTGTCGAGGCCGACCGTCGGCACATATCCGGAAAGGTCGAGCAGGTCCTGACCAAGGTTCGGATTGGCGTCGAAGCCGTTGATGACATCGTTGCCGAAGCCGGCGGCGAACTGGAAGGTGTCGTTGCCGGCTCCGCCGTTCATGGTGTCGTTGCCGGCTCCGCCGATCACGACGTCATTGCTGCCGCCGGCATCGATGATGTCATTGCCACCCTGACCATCGATCACGTTGGCGTTGCCATTGAGGCTAATGACGTCATTGCCCTGGCTGCCGATGACGTTCTCGATGTTGTTGAGAGTGTCGATGCCGGTCTCGAGACTGGTTGCACTGGTGGTGGTGACGTCGCACCTGCCGCTGGTCAAGTGCAGATCGTAAGTGTCGATGCCGGCCCCACCAGTGTAGGTGTCGTTGCCGTCGCCGACCGTGGCGACGAACGTGTCGTTGCCGGCGTCGCCTGTCAGCGTGTCGGTCCCTGCGCCGCCGGTCAGTGTGTCATTGCCACCACCGCCTCCCAGGATGTTGGCCAGTGCGTCGCCGGTCAGCGTATCGGCACCGGCGCCGCCGACCACGTTCTCGATGTTGCTGATGGCGCTGAAACCGGAGGCCGTGTGGGCACCAAGGTTGACGCTCACATTCGCGCTGGTGGTGCCATAGCTCAGCACATCGGTACCGTCCGATAGGTCGGCCGTGACGTGCTCGACGTTGAGAAGGCTGGCAACCGTGCTCGCGATGGAGGTGATCGAGGTGCCGTTGTAGGCCACGGTCAGCGTGTTGGCCACGGTATTGCCGAAGATGCTGAGCGTGTCGATGCCGTCACCGCCGTCCACCAGGGTATCATTGCCATCGCCCGTGGTGTAGGTGAAGGTATCGTTGCCGCCCTGACCTAACAGCGTGTCATTGCCGGCACCGCCGACGAGCGTGTCGTTACCGGCCCCACCCTCTAGCCGATTGGCGACCGTGCTCCCCGTGATGCTGTCGTTGCCTGCGCCGCCGATCACGTTCTCGATCGTCACCAGGGCATCCTCGACGGGTGCCGCCGCCGCGCCACGCCGCGCGCTGCCGGTGGCGAGATCGATGAACATGGCATCGCTCTCGCCGGCGTAGGAGGCCGTATCGTTGCCCGCGCCGCCAGTCAGTGTGTCGCTGCCCATTCCACCGACCAACGTGTCGTTGCCAGCTCCGCCGTTGAGCGCATTGGCCAGCGCGTCGCCCGTCAGCGTGTCGTTACCGGACCCGCCGGTCACGTTCTCGATGCCGGCGATGGAGGCAAAGCCCGACGCGCTATGGGTCGCCAGGTTGACGGTCACGGCCGCGGTCGTGCCCGTGCCATAGCTCAGGGCATCGCTGCCGCCCAACAGATCGGCATTGACCGTCTCGACGTCGACCAGCGTGCCGCCGCCAACTCCGGTCAGCCCCGTCCCATTAAAGACGACGTTGAGCGTGTTGCTGCCCGCCGTGCCGGTGACGTTCAGGCTATCCGCACCGAGCCCGCCATTGATGTTATCGGCACCATCGCCGATCGTGTAGGTGATAATGTCGTTGTCGGCCCCGGCATTGATGACATCATTGCCTGCGCCACCGGCGAGAACGTCGTTGCCGTCGCCGCCGTTGACGTTGTCGATGCCAGCCCCGCCGTCGAGCGTATCGCTGCCGCCAAGACCATTGAGGGTGTCAGTGCCGCCACCACCAAAGATCAGGTCATCGCCAGCGTTGCCGGTCAGTGTTTCTGACAGGGCGTTGGCAGCGATGAAGTCACCGACCACCGTCGTGGCTGCCGAAGTGACAGTCTCATTCGTGCCGTTGTCATCAGTGTAGGTGACCACTACCCGCAGCTGGCGGTTAACCTGGTTTTGAGTGGGCGTGAAAATCTGGTTCGTGGCACCGACGATATCGGTGAACGCGCCCCCGCCGCCCACAGCCGACTGCTGCCACTGATAGGCGAACACGGCCGCGGTTACGCCATCCGCATCAGTGAAGGCGTTGGTCGCCGTCAGAGTTTGGGTTTCCGTAGGCGTCGTGTCGGAGATCAGTACCGTGCCGACCGGCGGGTCATTGACGTTGGCCACGGCCGCCGTCGGCGCCGAGAACACCTCCTCCAGCACGCCGTTGGCGTCCTTGTAAATACCGCGCACGCGCAACCGGAGACCGGCTTCGCCGTCACCCGGCGTAAAGGTTGGACCAGAGGCGCGCGCCACCTCACCGGCTGCGAAGTCGATCAGGATGTCGGTGAAGACGCCGCTCGCTGGTACGAGTTCGACCTGCCAGAAGTAGGCGACAGGTGCCGGGATGGCACCGGCTGTGGCGACATTATCCGCGTCGGTGACACCAGCGATCGACACCGTGAGAGGTTGGTCTTCTCCCGGTGTTGGGTCGGAAATCGTTAGCAAGCCTACCGGCGCGTTGTTCAATCCTGCCAGAACGAGCGACTGGTCTGAGAATTGCAGCCGCTCGATGTTGCGGACCGTGTCCACTCCATCCGTGCCCACGTTGTCCGTCACGGTGATGATGTGGCCTTCGCCAACGTTGGCCAGGTCGGCGGCGGCTGTGGCGATCCCATCGACCGTGAAGGTGTAATCGGCAAGGGCACTCGAGAACGCGGCCGTGTCGAAGTCCGGTCCATCCGCAGACAGGATTTCGCGAACAATCTGGAGTTGGCCGGGATTCCACTCGCCGCTGAGCATGTGGGAGATCATTGGCTCCATGCTATCGAAGGTGTAGGGAAGCCCCGTCGCGGGGTCGATGGTCCCTGTCACCTCAATGCGCACGTTGAGCCAAGCATCGCCGTCGATCAGGTCGTTGCCACCCCGACCCTCGATGATGTCACTGCCATCGCCACCGAGAATGATGTTGCCGGCGTCAAAGAAGGTGACGGGGCCACCGAGCATAGCATCGAGGAAGTCTTGCAACCCGTTGATCAGAGCTATGTTGGTGAGAACGCTTCCCCGAGCACCGGCGGCTGCAATCGCCGTCGCATCAGCATCATCGCCCTGCAACACGTCGGCCTGTCGATGAGCCGGACAGACCTTCGACCGCGTCGAACCGAGTAAGAACCGACGCGCCCGAACCCGGCACGAGGGGCTGATCGAAGAAGCGATCGGACATGTCAATGGTGACGCCGAGCGTGTCATTCTTGAAGGTGGCCCAGTCGAAGCCGGAGGCGCCGATATAGCGATCGCCCATACCGACGCTGCCGACCATGATGTCGTCGCCACCTTCGGCGTTGAACTTATCCATCTCGCCGCTGCCGATGTAGACATCGTTGCCAGCGATGGGATCGTTTCCGAGCGGGTCGAAGTTGTCGCCGGGCGCGCCGTCGGAGGTGCCGTGCTCGATCCAGTCGTCACCCTCGTTGCCCATATTCTGTTCGTCGGCCTTGGTGCCGAAGATGAAATCGTTGCCCTGGCCGCCGAAGGATTCGTTGGCATCCTCACCAGTGACGATGAAGTCCTGCCCGAACCCGCCGATGATCAGATTGATGCCGTTGCCGCCATGGATGACGTCGTTGCCGTCGCCACCCTGGATGTTGTCGTCGCCGCCAAGGTCGGTGAGGATGTCATCGCCGGTACCACCGCGGATCTGGTCGTTGCCGTACCCGCCGTCAAGCCGATCGTTGCCTTCATCGCCCCAGAGCGTGTCGTCGCCCTCGCTGGAGATCATGATGTCGTTGCCGGAGGTGCCCCCGAGCACGATGTGGTCTTCGCCGGTGTAGCGCAGGTAATTCGTGTCAGGTCCCACGGTCTCCGGGTTGTCGCGGATCACCAGCGGCAGGAGAGGATCGCCGTTCGTCGGATCGGCGCGGCCGTCGGCACCTTCACCGGTGAACTGCTTGGTTGGATCGACCTCGAGCGTAAAGGCCGGCGTCGAGAAGACGAGGCCGGGCAGATGCGTGGTATCCGTGTTCGCCATAATCAGCTTGGCGAAGGAGTTGCCTTCGAGCTCGGCATTGAAGGCGAGGCCAGCGGTGCGCTCCAGGTAGTAGAAGCGGTCGCCATCCTGCAGCTTCTCCAGCTGGTTCTCGAACACGAAGTTGAAGGTCGAGCCCAGCATGCCGCCGAACGGCATCTTCTCCTCGGCCAGACCGCCGATCCACAGGTCGATGTTGCCGAGACCCGTGGTGGTGACCCCATCAAGGTCTTTCAGCGGATGGAGTGCGCTGTTGTTCGCCCATGTGCCGGTGCTGTTCAAGAAATCCAGGCGATCGGTGGGCTCGCCGACACCGCCGAGCACCAGCAAGGTCGCCGCCGCCCGCTTGTCCGCCAGCGTGGTGGCGCTCGTTATCGAAGAATGCGTACCGTAGGCCGCGATGAAATTGATCACGGATTCCGGGTGCTTCAAGTGCTGCACCAGGTCGGCCCAGCTCGTGTAGGGCTTGAGCTGGCTATCACCGGTTTGCGTATAGATGGTTAGGCGTACCGCGTTCAGAGTCGGAATTCCGGCGTCGCGGCCACGAGCAAGGTTGATGGCGGGCAGGTCAAGCGGCAAGCCGAGCAGGTTGTTGCGCAGGGCTTCGGTGACGAACTCGTCGATTTCGTTGCCGATGGACCGCGTGACGCCGCGCACGATCGCGCCTGTCGCCTGCTCTGGGGTCGGACCGCTAGCGGCGTAGGCGAGCGGATTGAGGAAGGCTGCGATCAATCCGAGTTGTTGATCGGGATCGATGGAGTTTGGGTCGCCGACGACGTTGAAGTTGGGATCGAACCGATCCACCGTTTCGGTCAACATCGAATGGCCGAAGCGGTAAACCGTGTGCGCGAACTCGGCCACAATCGAAGCGTCGAGGTCGACGTCGTAGACCTGGGTCGGCGCAAAGAAGGCGTCGACGTTCGGCTGCACGGTGCGCGCGAACTCCTCGAACACGAGGTGCTGGTACTGCATCTCGGTGCCGAACTTCGCCGCCTGGAACAGGCGCTCGCCGTTCCAATCGAGTGTCGAGGGATCGGTCGGAAACACGCTGACGGGCGTCAGCAGCCATTCATTAAGGAAGTCGAGATTGCCCGTACTCAGCACCGTCTCCTTGGTCTGGTCGACCAGGCGATTGTGCTCCGAGTGGAAAATGGCATGGACCGAGGTGAGGCCGATGTTCTCGTTCACACGGCCGTCACCAGCGATGTAGTGCGCGTCGAGCAGCTCGTTGTCGTAGAAGCCGGGTGCCGGCTGGTTCCCGATCAGGCTGTCTGCATCGGCTGTAAGCGGGTTACCGAGGTCATCCAGCGGGACCGCGCTGTGGGCGATGTCATTGAGGAAGGCGTGGCCGGTCCGGAAGGCGCCGACAGCGTCAAGATCGATCGGTGCGCTGGGATCGCCTTCGAGGGTCAGGTCATCCGGTGTTCCAAGCAACCCATCGGGTCCAAGGCCGACCACCACTTGCGCGAAGCCGTTGGGACCCGGAATGAAATTGCCGTACGCGTCGGTCTTCAACAGCGGCACATTGTTGAAATCGGAATCTTTGAGCTCGATGCCCAAAAGATCACGGGCCTGCGCCTTGACGACCTTCCAGGTCGCCATGCCGCCGATCTCGATGTCGTCGGCCGTGCCAAAATCGCCATCGGCACCGAGGTCGCGATTGGTGATCAGCTTGCCCGTGGCGTGCGGTGCGCCATCGGTACCCATCTCATACGCTCGCAGGAACACCTGATGCGAGGGATGGGAGCTGTAAGTCTGGTTCTGATCGACAAACGGCGAAGTCGTATTTTCGTGCTCATGGATGTCGTCGGCCGTACCCAGAACTCCATCAGGTCCGGGCCGATTGGTGGCCCGTGTCAGCACCATGAAGCGGAGGTTGGGCGCAAGATCATCGGCATTGCCAAATATCCCGTCCGCTCCGGCGACCAACGGGTCGTCGGCCTTGAGCGGAATGAAGACGGTGCCGCTACCGCCCTTGGTGACGAGGTCGAGGCCATGGTCGAAGAACTGGCCAAAGAATGTCATCCAGGCGTTGAACGGTGCCGACAGCCCTGCATCGGGAGCGACGTTCTCGAAGAAGAACACCTCTCTGTCGTCAGCCGTGCCGAATTGGCCATCCAATCCGGGGCTGCTAACGATGTGAGCGCCATCCTTCAGTACATCATCAGGGGTATGCAGCACGCCGTCCAAGCCGGGATCATATGCCGTGGCATAGGCCGCAGGGTTGTTGGCGGTTTGATCGACGACCAGGTTCGAAATGGTGCGCGGCTGGGAATCGAACACAAAGCCGCTGGTTTGCTGGTAGGAAGTCCCGCTTTCGGCGCTATTGAAGACGGGGTCGGTCAGGCGCGGGAAAACGTTGTCCGCAGCGCCGAATTCGGTCTGATTGATGCCACCGAAATCCACCAGGTTGTTGAACGAGCCATCGACGGTGCGCAGGCCAACGGCCGCGCGTACGTTCGGCACGAGCGACAGCAGATCAGTACCCGCGGCATGCGCCTCGGCAACTCTGATCTGATCGAGAATGAAATTGAGGTCCGAGACCGCGAGATGGATGCCCTCGCCACCGGCTGTGGGTTCGGTCAGGGTGACAGGCGTTGTCGGCGGCGCATCAGGAACGTCGATGACCGGCGCTGTCGGGTCGGAAAACACGATCTCCGGCACCCCGTGCGCATCCTGATAGACGCCCTTGACGCGCAGCGATAGCCCGGCCAGATCGGGCGTCACCCGGAAGCTCGTACCGTTGGCGCTCTGGAACGCCAGATCCCCACCCGGCAAGATGATGATATCTTCGAAGACACCCGTGCCTGGGACCCTTTCAACCTGCCAGATGTAAGAGATCTGACCGGTGATCGCGCCGGTCGGATTGGTCGGGCTGATATTGTCGGCATCCAGCACGCCAACACTCGAGACGGTCAATATCTGACCTTCGGTCGGGGTCGTATCGTCGATCGTAAGCGTGCCTACCGGTTGCGCGTTCAAGCCGGGAACGAGCACATCAAACGTGTCGGCGAATTGCAGCCGCTCAATGTGCGTGAGCCGGTCGCTGCCATCGCGATCAGCGATGTTGTCGACAACCGTAACGATGTCATCGCTGAAGTCGGCTGTGCCGTTGTCATTGATAAAGACGCTATAATCGACGCGATTGCCTGAGAATACGGCCGTGTCGAATCCGAAGCCGGCGTCCTTGATCTCGCGAACCGCAACCAGCTGACCGGGATTGTACGTGCCGGCAAGCATCAGCGGGATCATCGGCGTCATGCTGTCGAAGCTGGCGATTTCCGGGCCGGTGCCATCGACGTTCGCGCGCACGCTGATGCGGACGTTGAGCCACTTGTCGCCGTCGATCAGGTCGTCGCCGCCACGGCCTTCGATGATGTCCCCGCCGCCGCCGCCGAGAATGATGTTGCCGGTGGCAAAGCCGGTCGCGCCGGCGCCGAGCAGGTCTTGCAGGCCATTGATCAGCGCAACATTGGTGAGGGCACCGCCCGTGGCGCCGCCATGGTTGAGAATTGTTACCGCGTCGACGTTATCGCCACGCAGAATGTCGGTGAAGGACGTGCCTGACAGACCCTCGACTTCCGCGAAACGATCGAGAATTGAGCCCGGTGACGCCGCGAACGGTAGCGCAATGTGGTCACCGATCTCGCCGATGCCGCCGAAGATGGCGAGGTCCAAGTCGGCCGTGACGCCGAAGCGATCATTCTTGTACGTCATCCAGTCGAAACCGGACATGCCGTCCATCTTGTCCTGGGCATCACTGCCGACAAAGATGTCGTCGCCGCCTTCGCCGATCATTTCGTCGAAGCCGCCACCACCGATAAAGATGTCGTTACCGATAACGTCGTCGGTCAGGAGGGGAGCAAAATTGTCACCAGGGGCGCCGTCCTGGGTGCCCATTTCGATCCAGTCGTCGCCTTCATTGCCCGTGGGCGGAAGGTTGGTCTTCGCCCCGAGAATAAAGTCGTCACCCGTGCCACCGAAGGTAGTGGAAACGTCTTCAGTGGTGATGACAAAATCTTTTCCGTCGCCAGCGAGGATCAGATTGCCGATGGCCAGTGTCGACATATTGCCGGCTTGGATGACGTCGTTGCCCGCGCCGCCCTGAATGTTGTCGTCGCCGCCCTGATCCTGGATGATGTCGTCGCCGGAACCGCCGAGGAGCACATCGTTGCCAAACCCGCCGTCGAGACGGTCATTGCCGGCGTCGCCGTAGAGCGTATCGTCACCATCGCCCGAGATGATGATGTCGTTGCCGGCCGTGCCGCCGAGGACAACGTGGTCTTCGCCCGTGTACTGCAGGTAGTTCGTGTCAGGGCCTACGGTGCCTGGATTGTCGCGAATGACCAACGGAACAATCTCGACGCCGTTGATTTCGATGCCGCCGGTCGGATCGGAATTGCCGATGATGAGGTCGGCGCCAATTACATCGTCCGCCGTGCCCTGAATACCATCCGGACCTGCTTCGTTGAGGCCCGTGTGCTGCTTCGTCGGGTCGACCTCGAGGATCCAGGTTGGAGTGGCGAAGATCGCGTCCGGCAGATGCGTCACGTCGGTGTTGGCCATCACCAGCTTGGCAAACGAATTCTGCTCAAGCTCGGTGCCGAAGTGCAGGCCCGCCGTGCGAGACAGGTAGTAGAAGCGATCGCCGTTCTGCAGGTTCTCAAGCTGCGTCTCGAATACGAAGTTGAAGGTCGAGCCCAATAAGCCACCGAATGGCATTTGCTCTTCGGCGAGCCCACCGACCCAAAAGTCGATGGTGCCGAGACCGGTGGTCGTCACGCCATCCAAGTCCTTGGCGGTGTGCACCGAGCTGTCGTTTGCCCAGTCGCCTGTGCTGTTGAGGAAGTCGAGGCGATCTGTTGGCGCAAGAATGATGGTCTCGTCGCCGTTACCCGGAATACCGTCCGGATCGATCGTCTGGTCGCCCAGCACAATCAGAGCAGCAGCCGCGCGTTTGTCAGCGACGGTCGCGGCATTCACGATCGAACTCGTGCGTGCCGTAGGCCGCGATGAAGTTAATGAGGGATTCCGGGTGCTTGAGATGCATGGCGAAGTCGACCCAGCTGATGTAGGCCTTCAGCTGGCCGTCGCCGGTCATATCAAAGAATTGCTGGCGGGCCGCGTTCAGGGACGGAATCCCGGCATCGCGGCCGCGCGTGATGTTGATCGCTGCCAAATCAAGCGGCAGGCCCAAGCAGATTGTTGCGAACTGCTTCGGTGACGAACTCGTCGATCTCGTTGCCGACCTGCCTGGTCAAGCCGCGCACGATGGCGCCCGTCGCCTCCTCTGGCGTTGGCCCACTGGCGGCAAAAGCCAGCGGGTTGAGAAAGGCGGCAATCAGGCCGATTTCGGAGGAGTTGAACGCGGGGTCCAACCGATCGAATTGCTCGGTCAGCATCGAGTGACCGAAGCGATAAACCGTGTGCGCGAACTCAGCGACGATCGAGGCGTCGACCGTGGTGTCGTATCCTAGCGGAGCCAGGAACTCGTCGACCATTGGCTGGACGGTGCGCGCGAACTCCTCGAACACGAGGTGCTGATACTGCATCTCGGTGCCGAACTTCGCCGCCTGGAACAGGCGCTCGCCATCCCATACGAGGTTGGCGATGTCAGCGGGGGCCGTTGGCACGGACGCAACATCGCTCAGCAGCCATTCATTGAGGAATGCAATTGCTTCAGCCTGGGTCGCTCCAGCGGCCAGCATCTGAGCGGCGTCATCGAGAAGAACGGTTTTAGTATTGTCGACGAGACGATTGTGCTCAGAGTGGAAGATGGCGTGGACGGCGGTTAGGCCGATGTTCTCGTTCACGCGGCCGTCGCCGGCGATATAATGCGCGTCGAGCAGCTCGTCGTCATAGAAAAGATTGTTGCCGGAGGCATCCGTCGGGATCGGGTTCCCGGCGATGTTGTCGGCATCAGGCGCAAGGTTGCCATCCGCATCGAAAACCGGCACGGCATTGTGCGCAACGTCTATCAGGAACTGATGACCGGTGCGCACCGCGTGGGTGAGGTCGATCGGCGCCGCCAGATTTCCTTCGACGAGTTCCGTTCCATCGTCTGAATCACCAAATATTCCATTGGCGCCGGCAGTTTGCATCACAACCTGCGGGAGGCCGTGGAGGGGACCTGGAATGAAATTGCCATAGAGGTCCGTGGCGAGCAGCGGGACGTTGTCGAAGTCCGCATCAGTGAGGTTAATGCCGAGAAGATCACGCGCTTGTGCCTTCACGACCTTCCAGGTCGCCATGCCGCCAATTTCGACGTCGTCACCCCCGCCGAAGTGGCCATCGGCACCGAGGTCACGGTTCTCGACAAGCTTGCCTGTTGCGAATGCCCTCAGGCTCACACCGGCAGTCGGATCCGTGTCGAGGAGCTCATAGGCGCGCAGAAACACTTGATGCGAGGGGTGTGAAGTGTACGTCTGGTTTTGGTCCACGAACGGCGACGTGGTGTTCTCGTGTTCGTGAATGTCGTCGGCAGTGCCAAGGATGCCGTCCGCTCCGGGCTGGTTTGTAGCCCGTGTCAACACCATGAAGTTGGTCGGCGAGCCAGGAACAAAGAGAGGATCGTCTGGCTGTAGCGGAATGAAAATGGTGCCGCTGCCGCCCTTGGTGACGAGATCAAGGCCATGGTCGAAGAACTGGCCGAAGAACGTCATCCAGGCGTTAAACGGCATGGATAAGCCGGCGTCCGGCGTAATGTTCGGGATGAAAAAGACTGGCGTATCGTCGGCTGTGCCGAAGATCCCATCTAACCCCGGGCTCGTGATGAGTTCAGCCCCTGGCGTGCCGGCGCTTGCCGCCACCGCTGCGGGATTGTCAGGGGTCTGGTCGACGATCAGGTTGGTGATGATGCGCGGCTGGGAGTCGAACACAAGTCCGGACGTTTGTGTGTAGGACGTCCCCGACTCGGCGGACCGGAAAATCGGATCGGTCAGCCGCGGAAAGGTGTTGTCCGCTGCCCCGAACTGGTCCTGATCCGCGACAAGATTATTGAATTCACCGCTGACAGTGCGCAGTCCCCATGGGACCTGCACATTGGGGAGGACGTTTATGAGGTTGGTGCCATCAACGCCGCCGGCCTGGGCAATGAGGATCTGCTGGAGAATGAATTCCAGATCCGACCTAATGAACTCGACCATGTAGTCCTCCCATTCGCACGCGCAAATTCCATTGCGAGGAATGCTGAGGGAACGGCCTCCAAACAGCTAGACGGACTGAAGCCTTGTCATCCCTGACGATGGGACACGACCTAGGGACAAGGGTCTGTGTCCAAGTGGCCAAAGACCAAACCTTCGGATAGGCCTTGTTTTATTGAGTTTTCGAAGCATTAAGCGAAGAGCGGTTGGTTCGGAACGGCTCGTGTCGGATCGCGCGAGGTTCGATGAGCTCATCGCCAGCCGAACGGGCTGCGCCCATAGTAAGGGGAGCGCTGAAAGGGCAGAGCCGCTCAAAGACACGCTCCGGCGCACGTCGCGCGGGCTCGAGACTGCGTGGGAATTCAGCGTCGACGGGCGGCACAATCGCAATCAAAACTGCTGAGGCGCTCGAGGTCAGAAAAGTAGCGAAGTCGCCCTCGAGAGCGACTTCGTAGCGAGAACCTCAAGTTATGGTTTTGGCGGCCGTTTCACGGTCGGCCTCACCACCAGCCGAATGGCCCGCTGCCACCCGAATAGTAGGGGGAGGAGCGCTGGTAGTAGGGTCGGCGATAGCCGTAGTCGCCGTAGGGATCTCGATCCCGGCGCCAGGCCGACGGCGCGTCGTTGTTGCGCTTGCGGCTCTTGATGCCGCCCTGCAGCTCGCCGCTCATAAGCACCACGAAATCGGTGCCCTTGCCCGTCTCGTTGCTCAAGGCTTCGTCAGAGACGATCACCGCCGAGCCTGGGGAGGCGACTTCCCGGATGCGGTCGATGGTGTTCTGCGGAATGGAGATGCGCTCCAGAGCGACTTTGGCCGCCTTCCCATCGGTCGCCCGCGGCTCGCCGCCGCGACGGCCGCCGTGACGGCTTGGCGGGGCCCCGGGGTCGGTCGGGTTCGGATACATCGCCAGCGCCGTCCAGCGCAGGTCGGTGGCGTCATCGTTGGTATAGTCGAGCGCGGTGAACACGAAGGTGCCAAGCGCCGCCTGCGGATCGCGGATCGTCACCTCGCTCTCGAACATGGGTTGGAAGCCCTGGCGCACATAGAGCCGCTGGGTCTTGCGGGAAATGAACACCGATACCGGTGCGATCTTGTTTTGCGCCAAGCGCGCCTCCTTGGCGGCAGCGTCCTTGGCGTCCAGCGCCGCCTTGACCGCGTCTTTGGCCGCGTTCGCGGCCAGCATCTTGGCGTTGCCCTCTATCTGCGCCGCTTCGAGCCGGGCCTGCACCTCTTGCAACCGGGCCTGCGCCTTCTCCTTGGCCTCCTCCAACTTCGCCTTGCGCTCGTCGGAGAGGCGCTCCGGATCGCTGCTGAGCGCGCTTTCGATATCTTGCAGCTGTTCCTGGGCTTTGCGCTGTGCCACTTCGGCCACGCGCAACGCCTTGGCGACCCTTGCCACCTCCGCGTTGGCGCTGACGACGACGCGGCGCGCGTCTTCCGCCGTCTTGGCGGCAGCGTCGGCCTCGGCTTTTTTGGCGGCGGCGATCGATCGCCACGTTCGCGGCTTGGCCGCGGCGCCATCGGCTGCCGCGCCCACATGCATCGCGATCGGCTCGGGCGTGATCGAGGAGGTCTCACCCGGTGTTGCAACGTCGGAGACGATGGGACCCGGCTTGAACAGCGCAGGGTGGGCAAACGAAATGGGACGCATGTCGTCGCGCACGATGACGACGCGCATGCCAAGCTTGGTGCTCTCGAACAAGCGCTCGGCAAAGCCGGTCGGCAGCCGGATGCAGCCGTGCGAGGCCGGATGGCCCGGCAATTGTCCCGCGTGCAGCGCAATCCCCGACCAGGTGATGCGCTGCATGAAGGGCATCGAGGCATCATCGTAGAGGTTGGAATAGTGCTCGCGGTTTTTCTCAAGAATACTGTAGATGCCGGCCGGCGTTTCGTAGCCGCTTTGTCCGGTTGAGACGGGTGCGCGGAGGATCTTGCCGTCCGCGTCGTAGATGGTGACATGCTGCTCGCTGAGTGCCACGACCGCCAGCACCGGGGGGCCACCCATCGGGCGGGAGAACTCTTCCGCGTCACGCGACTCGCGGCTTTTCGCCTGTGCCGGTGCGCCGAGCACCAATACCATGAGCGCCAGCAGCGTGATCCGCGCGGCAGTGACGCCTACTCTTTTACTGGACTGTTTCATCTGGTCTTGCCGATCGAGCTTCGAAAACTTGGACACGTCCCGCACGCCAATTTGCTAGCGAACTTAATTTAAAGAGCCTTGAGCGTCGCCGGGTTCCCCCTCCTCGTGGTTAGCGCCGACGAGCATCCCCTGGGAATGCGCCGCGAGGACGGCGACCGCCTCGAGAAAATAGCGGGCGATGCACGCGGCATGGCTCTGTCACGTAAGGTGTGCCCTTGCTGCATCATCGTTGTTTCTCCGCTTGCTTTCCCAACGCCTTGCGACCTCAGCCACCGCTGTAGCCGCCAATGATAGGCAGAATTTCTCCGGTGATGTAGCTCGAGCAGCTCGGGGCAGCCATGAACACAAACGCGGGCGCGATTTCCTCGGGCTGGGCGGCCCGCTTCATGGGCGCGTCGGTGCCAAAATTCTTTACCTTGTCGGCGGACCTGTCGGCCGGATTGAGCGGCGTCCAGACCGGGCCCGGTGCGATCGCATTTACCCTGATGCCCCTGTCGACCAGGTTGGAGGCGAGCGACCGCGTGAAGGCATGAATGCCGCCCTTGGTCATGGCATAGTCGATGAGTTGTCCGCTGCCGAGGAGGCCCGTGACCGAGCCCGTCATCACAATGGAGCTGCCGGGGCGCATGTGCGGCACGACGGCGCGGGCCATGTAGAAATAGCCGAACAGGTTGGTTTTGAGCGTGCGATCGAAGTGCTCATCGCTAATGTCGAGGATGTCGCCGGCGTGCTGCTGGAAGGCCGCATTGTTAACGAGGATGTCGACCTTGCCGAAGGCCGCCACCGTCTTCTTGACTGCACCGGCACAAAAGCTTGGCTCCGCCACGTCTCCCGGGATCGGAAGGCAGCGCCGGCCCTCCGCTTCGACGGCGCGCCTGGTCGCTTCCGCGTCCTCGTGCTCGCTCAGATAGACAATGGCAACGTCGGCCCCTTCTCGGGCGTAGAGCACGGCCACCGCACGCCCGATGCCGGAGTCGCCTCCCGTGACGATAGCCGCCATGTCCTTAAGCTTGCCCGAGCCCTTGTAGCCTGGGGCCTCATGCATCGGCGCCAGTTTGAGGTCGGCTTCTAGGCCGGGCTTTTTCAGGTGCTGGGCCGGAAAGGTATCGGGGTAAGCACGCGTGCCCGCTTGCATGGCGCCCGCCGCCTTTTTCTTCTGGGCGCTCGTGCGGTCCTTCTTGCGATGCTTCTCGCGGTCCTTCTTTCGATCCTGGGCGTCGATCTGGGCCTGGATGCGCTCACCTTGCCTCACGGCGGCGTCCTGCCCGTTCCCGCCCCGATGATGCTTGGCGGGAGCCGATTTTCGCGCGCTCATTCTTTTCCCTCGGACGTGTCCCTCAGAAAAAAAACGCCCCCGCGACCCACAGGGGCGGTTGTGCTCGGGAGGCCAACTAACAGCGACAGAGCTTAAGCATCTAACCCTCGATTGTTGCCCCGGTTCCATCCGGCTGTTCCCCCACCTTGGGGGGTGGTGATTCCGCACCGGGAGGACCGCCGCCGGCCGTGGCGCTGCCCATACCTTGGGCGACGGAGCGGCGGCTATCGGTCCTTGGTTGGCGCCATGCATGGCACGCCCGATGTCCGTCAGGAAACGCGCAAATTTTCCGGAAACGCGCACAGGAATGCACTCGGCTTGACGCCGCCTGGTCGAGTGCCCATCGTTCGGCCAGGGGCAACGAGGGATCGACCGATGCAAAGCCGGCCTGAGATTGCCATCATTGGTGCGGGGATCGGTGGGCTGGCGCTGGCCGGGCTGCTGACGCGTCAGGGCGCCAATGTGACGGTCTACGAGCAGGCGCCGGCCTTCGAGCGCCTTGGCGCGGGCATTCAAATGAGCCCCAACGCCATGCACGTGCTGCGCGCGCTGGGGTTAGAACCGCTGTTGCGGCAAATGGCCTTTCAGCCGCCCGCCTGGACGCATCGCGCCTGGGACACGGGCGAACACCTCGCCGACCTCACCTTCGGCGCCGAGGCCGAGCAGCGCTACGGCGCGCCCTATCTGTTGCTGCATCGCGGTGACCTGCACGCCGCCATTCTATCCGCCGTACCCATGGGTGTGATCCGCTTTAACAAAAAGCTCCTCGACATCGTCCCCCGCGCGGGTGCCGTCGAACTCGTCTTTGCCGACGGCAGCCGGGCCACTGCGGACGGCGTGGTCGGTGCCGATGGCGTGCACTCGCGCGTGCGCGAAATCCTGCTCGGGCCCGAGCGTCCCATTTTCACGGGCCGCGTCGCCCACCGCACGGTCTTCCCCGCCGCCCTGCTTGGCGACTTTGCCGTCGATACCTGCACGAAGTGGTGGGGCCCGGACCGGCATATTGTCGTCTATCCGGTCAACCCGCGGCGCGACGAAATCTACTTCGTCACCAGCGTGCCGGATCCCCACTGGGACGTGGAGTCCTGGTCCCAACGCGGCGAGATGGCCGAAGTGATAGAGGCGCTCGCCGGCTTCCACCCGGACGTGCAGCGCCTGCTGGCGGCCTGTCCGCAGGTCCACAAATGGGCCCTGTTCGAGCGTGATCCCTTACCGCGTTGGAGCGCTGGCGCAATCGTGCTGCTTGGGGACGCCTGTCACCCGATGACGCCCTACATGGCGCAAGGCGCCGCCAACGCGCTCGAAGACGCCGCCGTGTTGTCGCGCTGCCTGCAGGTGGCCGCCGACCCGGCGATCGCCTTTAAGCGCTACGAAGCAACCAGGCTTGAGCGCACGGCGCGCATCCAGCTCACCTCGCGGCAGAACACTTGGGGCAAGCAGGCCGGCGACCCGAGCTGGGTTTATGGCTACAACGCTTGGGCGACGGCGATCGCCGAACCACAGCCACTCTCGGCTTGAGCGGCGCATCTTAGCCCAGCGGGGTCAACAGCCAGGCCGCGATCGCCAACAGCGCCGCCGCTGCCGCCCAGAGGGCCCGTCGGCTCCAGCGGTCGTGGCGCGCCTGCGCCGCCGCCAGCCGCTCGATTGTCTCCTCGTCGAGCCTGAAGCCCGCCCGCGCCGTCTCGGCCAGCGCCTGCGCTACCCGCTCCCCTTGCTCAAGGAGGCGCGGGACCTCCGCCACGACCTTACCCATCAGTTCGGCGCCTTCGCCCGCTTCCTTCAAGCGACCGGCCATGCCGTAGTTGGCTTCCACCCACGCCTTGGCAATGGGTTCGGCGGCGTTCCAGATGTTGAGCTCGGAATCGAGCGAGCGGGCGACGCCTTCCACCACCACCATGGTCTTCTGCAGCAGCAGGAGCTCCGGGCGGGTGCGCATGTCGAACACTTCCGTGTAGGCGAACAGCTGGCCCAAGAGATCGGCGATCGAAATCTCCGAGGCGGTGCGACCATGGATCGGCTCGCCGATCGCCCGCATGGCCTGGGCAAAGAGCTCCACCGGCTGGTGCGGCGGCACGTAGCCCGCCTCAAAGTGGACAAGCGCGGTGCGGCGATAGTCGCGCGTGATGAGGCCGTGCAGGATCTCGGCCAGGAACCGGCGCTCCTTGGGCCCCAAGCGGCCCATGATGCCAAAGTCGACGGCGACGATTTGGCCGGCCGCGTCGATCAAGAGATTGCCCTGATGCAGGTCGGCGTGGAA
The DNA here is from genome assembly GCA_963775835.1 of uncultured Alphaproteobacteria bacterium. Taxonomy (GTDB): domain Bacteria; phylum Pseudomonadota; class Alphaproteobacteria; order Rhizobiales; family Hyphomicrobiaceae; genus AWTP1-13. The sequence goes on from CAVZKV010000024.1 coordinate 19,538, forward strand.
GAAGCCGTCGCGCATGGCGTGGCGCAGAAACGAGCGCAAGAGCGTGAGGCCCAAGTGCCCGAGGTCCAATCCGGCCGCGCGCAGCGCGGCATGATCCGCGATCGGGATCCCATCCACCCATTCCGTCGTCAGCACGCGTTTGGAGGTGCGGCGCCAGTCGATGGTGGGGACGCGGAAGCCCCCATCGGCGAGCACTTGATCGCCTTTGATGTTGTCCGCCATCTCGGACATGGCGGCGGCCTCGAGCCGCAGGTCCATTTCGATTTCGACGGAGTGCGCCAAGGTCTCGACGACGGCGACCGGCCGCAGCCGGCGCGTGGGCGAATGGAAGCGTTCAATCTGGCGGGCGGCGAAGCGGTAGCTGGCGAGGTCGCGGCGGAAGCGCTTTTCGATGCCGGGCCGCAGGATCTTGACGGCGACGTTGTGACGGCCCTCGCCATCGAGCACCACCGCCTTGTGCACCTGGGCGATCGACGCTGCCGCTATGGCTGGGCCGAACTCGGCAAAATGATCCTCTATCTGGCCGCCTAGCGCTTCCGCCACGGCTGCGCGCGCCTCGCTCATGGCAAAGGGCGGCAGCTTGTCCTGCAGGTGGCGCAAATCCTGGGCGAGCTCGGGACCGATCAAATCGGCGCGCGTCGCCAAGAATTGCCCGAGCTTGATGTAACTGGGGCCCAGCCTCGTAAGGGCGTCGGCCACCCGCGTTTCCTCCGGCTCAGAGCGCCTGAGCGGCCAAGCCAGGATACGGATTGGCAGCGTCGCCGCGCGTGCCACCCGCAACAGGAAGGGCACGCGCGTGCCTTGCGGCACGAAGCGAACCCCATGCTGGGCCAGCACCGCGCCGGCGCGGCCGAGCCGGAAGATGTTGCCGAGTGCCGTGGCCATCGTGACTGGGCGATCCTGCTGGAAACCGAAGCAAGGGGTCGGGCGACATTGCCCCAGGCGGGCCGCAGGTCAAGCGGCAAGGGGGCCCTATAGTTTGCGCCGACCCACAACTGGGCTCATCCCTGGCCCATCCCTGGAGCCGCCCTTGGATGAGGGCGCCTAGAGCCGCCAGCCCGAGTGGATGGCGGCGATGCCGCCCGTCAAATTGCGAAAGGTGACGCGCTGAAAGCCGGCCTTGCCGATCATGCCGGCAAAGCGGCGCTGATCGGGGAAGGCGCGAATGCTTTCGACCAGGTAGCGATAGGGTTCCGCCGCGCCGGCGGCCAAGGCGCCGAGCCGCGGGATGACTTCGAAGGAATGAAAATCGTAGAGCCGGTCGAGCACCGGCACATCGCAGCAAGAAAATTCCAGGCACAAAAAGCGCCCGCCGCGCTTGAGCACCCGGCGCGCTTCGGCCAGCGCCTTGTCGATCCGCGTGACGTTGCGGATGCCAAAGGCGATGGTAAAGGCATCAAACCGCTGGTCGGCAAAGGGGAGCGCCTCGGCATTGCCGATGGCGAAGCCGGCCCGGGCGGCCAAACCGGCCTGGCGCAGGCGGTCCCTGCCCACCTCGAGCATGGCCGGATTGATGTCGCACAGGGTCGCCCGGCAACCCGGGCCGCCGCCGCGGAGCGCCTTGAGGGCAACGTCGCCGGTGCCGGCGGCGACGTCGATCAGTTCGAAGGGCCGTTGCGACCGGGGCGGGTTCAGCCAGGTGATGAGATCGTCCTTCCAGAGCCGGTGCAGGCCGGCGGACATGAGGTCGTTCATGAGGTCGTAACGGGCCGCAACCGTGGAAAAGACCTCGTTGACAAGGCCCTGCCGCGTTTGGGCTGCAACCTTACGGAAGCCGAAGGCGGCGGTCCCGTTGTCCTTGCCGGCGGGTGGGTCTGGTGGGGCGGTGCTCATGGACCTTTTTTCGGGACCTTTCTCGGCTTTCCGAAACCTAGCTGAGCCCCGGCAGCGCGGCCAGGGGGGCAGGCCCTGGCAGTATTGCCCCAACATTGCTATGAGCCGAGGCTAGCAGATGGCGGCGTTATGATCGACCACAGGCATAAGATCCATTCACGTCTGGCGCGCTGGTCAGGCCGCATGGCCCTGTTCTCGGCCGGCCTGACCGTCACGGGCGTGGTGCTGCACCGGCTGACGTCATTTCCAACGTCGGTGGCGATCAATCTGTTCGCGTTGAGCGCCCTGGGGCTGGCGCTCGCCGCCCTACTCGGCCTCGTGTCGCTGATCGGGATCTGGCGCAAGGGTTACGCCGGCGCCGGCACGGCTTTTCTCGGCATGTTCCTGGCGCTCCTCTTTCTCGCTTGGCCGTTGACCTACCTGCCGGCGCTGTTCAAGCTGCCGCGGATCAACGACGTCAGCACCGATTTGTCGTCGGCCCCGCGCTTCGAGGCCTTGGCGTCGCAGCGCGCCGCCGGCGCCAAACCCACCGCCTATCCGGGTGAGCCGGTCGCCCTTTTGCAGCAGGCCGCCTATCCGGACCTGCGCGGTATCACGCTCGACCGCTCGGCGGAAGAAACCTACGAGCTCGTCGAAGAGGCCGTGCGCAAGCTCAAGTGGAAGGTCGCTGCCTCCGAGGCGCCGAACCCCAAGGCCGGGCGCCCCGGCATCATCGAGGCCACCGATCAAACGCTGCTGTTGGGCTTTCCCGACGACATCGCCATTCGCGTCATCGGCACCAACGTGCGCTCGCGCATCGACATTCGCTCCGCCTCGCGCTACGGCGAGTTCGACTTCGGCCAGAACGCAATGCGCATCCGTCGCTTCTATGGGGAAGTGCAGGCCCAGGTCGAAGCCACCTTGCCGACGACGGTGGCCGGGCGACGGCGGCTGCGCACCACCCGTGCCGCGGCTATGGTGAAACGGCTGAAAGAACGCGAGACCCCGAAAGTGGCGCCGCGTACACCACGAGACCGCGCTCCTTCAAGTGCTCAACGTGAGCGAGGACCGACAGGGTCGCAGCGTTGAGGAGCTTGGGGTCGAGGCCGCGGTAGACGACCGGCACGATCGCTTGTGCCGTGTTGTGGCCCTGACGAATGCAGTCGAGAATGGCGTGCTCGCGCATGCGGCGATGCAGGAGGTAGGCCTTGACCAGGCGCTGCGGCTCCTCGACTTGGCCACCGTGGCCCGGAAAGTAAGTGCGCTCGGAACGCTCCGTCAGCAGCTCGAGCGAGCGGATGTAGGCCCCCATATGACCTTCTGGAGGTGCCACCACGGATGTGTTCCAGCCCATCACGTGATCACCAGAAAACAAGATGTCGGTTCCCATCAGCGCAAAGCACAGATGGTCCGGCGCATGCCCAGGCGTAAAGAGGGCCTCGAACGACCAACCCTCTCCTTCCAGCCGATCGCCTCCCTGCATGGCAAGGTCGGGCACGAAATCCGCTTCCACGTACTCGCCTCCCGCGGCGCTGGTGCGCTTGGCGCCGGGGTTTCGCGCCTTGCGGCCATAGCCCACCGTTTTCGCGGCCGTGGCCGCAATCAGGGCCGGCAGGCCGTCGACGTGATCGTGGTGGGTATGGGTGACGAGGATATGGGATAGACGCCGTCCGCCGAGCGCGCGCAGGATTGCCGCCAGATGCGCCGGATCGTCGGGACCCGGGTCGATCAGGGCGACGGGGTCGGTGCCGATGAGATAGGTGTTGGTGCCCTTGAAGGTGAAGTGGTTGGGGTTGTTGGCAACGATCCGCACGACCCCCGGGGCGAGCTGGCGCGGCTCGCCGTAGGCAAAGGTCATCGTCGTCTTGAAGGGCAGGGCTTCGGTCATCAGGATCCCGACGGCAAAACCAAACAGCAATTGCGCGCACCTGGGCTAGCCGCCAACGCTTTGGCGTGCAAGCCACAAGTGCTTGGACTGGACGGCGACACCCTAGCGCAGGTCGGTCCAGCTTTCCGAAAAAGCGAGCGCCGAGGTGCTGAACGGCCGCCCCTCGCGCTCCCGCTTCCAGGACCGACCCGCAGCCTCGACCCCATTGCGGGCAAGGCGCGTGCCGAGCGCCGGCACCAGCACCGTGCACACACCGTAGGGGCGGTTGGGCAGCGCCTTGGGCTGGGTGTGGATCAACAGGGGGTCGCCCAGATCGAACCAGGTGAGCGTGAGCTCTTCGCTGGGGGCGGCGATCTTTTCGGTCCAGAAATAGCGCGGATCGCCCGTCTTGCTGAATTCGGCGTCGACGACGGGAATGGAGGTGTCGAGGAGCTCGGCATTGAGCATGCCCTGCACCGTCGTCTGCAGCCAGCGCGCCATGGCGATGTTATCCGTATAGATGCGCCAGCGCTTTTCCGTGAGCTCGCTCTTGACGTAGAGCACGTGCCCCGGTCCCGCCGGCGAAAAGATGATGCGCCAATAGCTGGCATTGGTCGTGTAGTCGTCGTTGTCAACGGGGCTCAACCGGATGAATGGGTTCTCTCCAGTCAGGATCACCTTGTTGGGATCGGCCGTGCTCACGGGGTATCTCCTCCTTCGTGCGTGGGTCGAGGGCGAGCATGGCATTGCCGCCGCGCCCAAGCAATCAGGGAGGGCAATCGGGGAGACCGGTGCGAGGCGTTTAGCAAATACACGACGCGCTGTTGCCCTCGGAGAACCCCAACCGACGCGCCTGGGAGCAGTATCGCAACACGCTGCCCATGGATCATCCCGACCGGGAGCGGGCACAGGCCATCATCGATAGCTTGCCAGAGCGCAACCCCGCCCAGCAGCGGGGGCAGGAAGCTTTGACGGATTGGCCCCGGTTGGCCACGCGCACAGCCATAGGCGTCGCGGAAGGGGCTGGTGGAGCCATGGCGGGCAAGACACTCGGCGGGCTCGGGGGGCCCAAGGAGGGCGATCTACCGCGCGCCGAGACGCAAGCCATCTTGGCAATCATGGAGCAGAAACGGCAGCAAGCGCAGCGCGCAGCAGCAACCAGGGCACGCAACAAGGCGGCCAAGCCCTAAGTGTTGCGGTATGCTTTGACTGCTCGCCTTTGCCGTCGGCCTTCCTTGCCAAAAACCCAGCGCAGCCATTTGGCAATCCCGACCAGCATAGGGATCTATGCGGTGATGAGAGCAGCGAGCACGATATCCATGCCAACATCGATCACGCTTTGCGGTATCGGCAGCCAAAAGCGAGCGATGGGCAGGCCCACGAGCAGCCCGGCACATATGCCGACCAGGACGAAATAGAGCCTGAGCCAGAGGTCTAGTTGAACGCCGTCGTTCCGCTGGCCTTCTGGCATCTGATTATTCCTTACAAAACGTACTCTACTCGCTGTTGAGACCTCAGAGCCTTTTGGGCTCGCGCTCCTTCCCGAAGAAATGCGCGAAGACCGAATGATGCGGCGGCCTTAGCTCTGCTGCTAGCAAACGCACAGCCTTGTCGCGGCGCTCATAGTAATCCGAATTGGGAATATTTTTTAGGCTAAGCTTCGCACCGTATGCGATCATGTACGCGTGGGCGGTTTTGGGAGAGAAGAACGCTGGCACCAGAGCCAGCGCTTTCGCCATGCTAATATTGGTCGGCTCTCGAAATTTCGTTTCGGGTCGAACGTCCCCTACACCGACATTGGAGGCCTGCAGTTCCTTGTTCATTGCGTCTGCCTCGTACATCGTTAGCGCGCCGACGGCATCATCGAATACCGATTTTTTGATTTGGAACTGTTGCTGTTCGTGCCACACCAGGTAGTGCTGCGCGACTGCAACGATTGTTCCCCCTACGATCCCCGCCAAAAACCCCTCAAGCATCGTGCGCCCTCTTCTTCCGCAGCAACTGCTCGCGCCTTGTCGGCGTCACATGCGCGGTGCCACCACACTCCGGGCAGACCTTCTTCCGGAATGGCAACCAACTCGGCACTCGGCCGTGCCGTTGCACACGGGGCACTCACTAGGCTCACCCTTCGTCTCATCGTCGGCACGCAAAAAAGGTCAGGTAAATCTACCCGACCTTGCGATTACAACCAATGTGATCCCGCGCTATTTGGGGCTTTCGAACTTGGGATATGTGAGGAATACGCGTAGCAGGTTCGCGGGCAGATGAGGCAGAGCGGGACAAATACCGAATCCGGATGCGCTAGCCACGACGGGGAACCGTAGGTCTTTGTGCTTCGCAGGGAGTGGGGCTGGATAATCGTCATCATAGCTGACGTCGGCGAACGTTTTGTTTGGATCTCTTTTCTTCGGCATCTGGGTTTTCCTTTTGTGTTCGAATCAAGATCCCGCCCGAAGTAGCTCGGCAAATACAAGAAGCAGGGCTGTTTGCAAGAACATAGTGCCGCGCGACCTACTCCAATTCAGCGATTTCCCGCTCCAGAATGGCCACGTGCTTGCGCAGCTCGCGAGCAAATACCTTGGCGCAGCCCCCCGGCGATCGTAGGCGCTCCAACACGCGGGCGAGTTCCTCGCGCTTCCTCACGAGCGCCCGGCTGCCGCTCCGTCGGCTCGGGTTTGCGCGGACCCTCAAACAGTCGATAGCTCGGCGTTGATGCGCTTCCAGCCGGGGCACTTCGTCTTGACCCAGTTACGGCTAGGCCCGCTCGAATAGCGTGAACTGAATAGCTCTGCGCCACCAGCTTCATATGCTCTTTCTGCACCCGCCTCTCGATAAAACCAAACATGTCCGCCTCCCAATGGGCCCATGATCCGCTCTTGCGCATGAGCACATCATGCGCTATGGGAATGTGTTGTCTACATATGAAGACATATTTCAGCACATGGTCAAGCGAGACGCAGAAAAAGCGGCACTTAGCTTTCTGGTGCCGAAATCTCTCAAGCAGGCGCTACAGGAGCTCGCCGACGCCGATCGGCGCAACCTCACCAACTACCTGCAGGTCGTGCTCGAGAAGCACGTCGAGCAAAACAAAAAGGGCAAACGGATATGAGCGGGGCGTCTCAAGTTCCGCTGGCGTTCCGTGGGGTTATTCTTTGCGGAACGACGAGATCAGAGATGTGGTCGGCACCCCTAAGCGGGTAAGGCGCGCGGCCAAGGCAATGCCGCCCTGGCCGCCGCCGACGATCACGCAATAGGGCTGGCGAGAATAGCCGAGCTCGGCCTCGTCTTGGCGCCTTAGCTCGAGCCAGCTTTTTCGCTTGGGATGGACGCCATACGCCACGCCGTTGGCGCGCATCCGGCCAGCCTTTTCTTCGTGGCCCTTGAGCGCGGTGGCGGTGGTCAGCAGCGTATAGCATTTGCCCTGTTGTAGGCGCAGGTGGCCGCGCCCCTTGCAGGCGCTGGTCTCGAAGGTGAAGCGCGCCTCGGTGCCCTCGTCGGTTTCGCGCACTTCGCCCTCGATCTGGAAGTTTAGCGGACGCGCCTGCCCCAACGTCGCCGACAGGAAGGGCGCAATCTCCGCCCTTCCATGGTTTTGATGTTCCAGGTGAAGGCCACCATGTCGGCGCCAGAAGCAGCGGGTCTGGAACAGTGTCAGCGTTTGCGGGGTGTCGCCCGCCGCCGGGGCACGCTCGAATTGGGCGAGCCAATGGCCGATTTTGGCGGCAGGTGTCAGATCGTGCATGGGTTCGGTGGCATGTCCGGGATGGTAACGGGCGCGAGCTTTCCACCCCTTCGTGGCCGCTGGCAAGGCTGGGGGATTGCAGGCTGGCCTTCAGGGGCGCGCATGCTATCCTTTTTTTAAAGTCACGAGCAGGCTTGGAGGAGCAGCCATGGAGTTCAAGGGCAAGGTCGCGCTGATCACGGGTGCCGGCAATGGAATTGGCCGGGCCGCGGCCCTCCTCTTTGCAGCGCGTGGCGCAGAGGTCGTCGCCGTCGACCTCGATGCGGCGGCGGCCGAGCGCACCGTGGCCACCATCACGCAGCAGGGCGGCAGCGCGCTTGCGCTTCGGGCGGACGTGACCAAATCGGCCGACGTCAAGGCCTACGTGAAGGCCACGCTCGACGCCCACGGTCGGATCGATTGCTTTTTCAACAACGCCGGCATCGAAGGCAAGGTCGCCCCCACCGCCGAATACGACGAAGCCGTGTTCGACCAAGTGATCAGCGTCAACGTCAAGGGTGTCTTCTTAGGGCTGCGCCACGTGCTGCCGGTCCTTCTGAAGCAAAAGGCCGGCGCGGTCGTGAACACGGCCTCGGTGGCGGGCCTCGTCGCCACGCCCGGCATGTCGGCCTACGTCGCCTCCAAACACGCCGTGCTGGGCTTGACCAAGGCCGCCGCCGGCGAGGTGGCGCGCTCGGGCGTGCGTGTCAACGCAGTTTGTCCCGGTCCGATCGACACGCGCATGATCCATTCGCTCGAAACCCAGCTCAATCCCGGGAATCCCTCAAGCGTGGGTGACCGCTACCGAGCAAGCCTGCCCATCGGCCGCTACGGCACCGCCGAAGAGGTGGCCAACGTCGTGCTGTTTTTGTGCTCCGATCTGGCGGGCAACATCACCGGTGCGCACTACGTCATCGACGGCGGTCGCACCGCCACGGGGGGATCGGTGACCGCGGCGCAGAAGCCTGAGTGAGGCTTGCCTCAGCCGCGGCCGCGGTAGGGTGCCACCCCCTGATCCGGCAACCACAGGTTCGCCGGCAGCGTTCCTGTTTGCCAGAACACGTCGATCGGTATGCCGCCGCGCGGATACCAATAGCCGCCGATGCGGAAGTAGTGGGGCTCGAGCAGGGCCACCAGGCGTTTGCCGATCGCCACCGTGCAGTCCTCATGGAAGGCACCGTGGTTGCGGAAGGAGGCAAGGTAGAGCTTCAAGGATTTCAATTCCACCAGCCAGCGGTCGGGCGCGTAGTCGATCACCAAATGCGCAAAGTCGGGTTGGCCCGTCACCGGACAAAGGGAGGTGAACTCCGGCGCGGTAAAACGCGCCACATAGCTGGTGTCGGGGTGCGGATTGGCGACGCGCTCCAACAGCGCCGTTGCCGGCGAGAGCGGCGTCGGCGCCTTCTGTCCAAGGGCGGTCAGGCCGACGCCATCCACCGCCGACGCGCCGCCGCCCGCGGCGCCGGCGACCTCGATCAGGGTGCCGCGCGCCAACCAATCCATCTCGACGTCAAACAGTTTGGCCAGGTGCAGGAGGTGTTCGCGCGTGATGTCGGAGCGCCCGGTCTCCCAATGGCTGACCTGCTGCTTGCTGACCCCCAGCGCGCGGCCGACCTGGGGTTGGGTCAGACCCGCGCCCCGGCGCGCCTGCTGAATGCGTTTGCCCAAGGGTGCGAGCTCGGGGCGAAGGCTGGCGGTCATGGCTCCTGTCCGCACGCAACGGCTCACGGAAATGTATTGTATTACTAGACTTGAAGCTAGACCGACAATTCTACTTAGACAATCGGCGTCGGTTTGCTAAGGAGGCGTCCCGCGCTAGAGCCATGGACGCCTCCGATGCCCGCCACTCGCCGCTACCGCCATTTCGATATGCTGATGGTCGGCTTCGTGGTGGTGTTGGTGTGTTCCAACCTGATCGGCCCCGCCAAGATTGCCGTCGTCGACCTGCCGCTGTGGGGCCCCTTCGTGTTCGGGGCGGCCGCCGTCTTCTTCCCCATTTCCTACGTGTTCGGCGACATCCTGACCGAGGTCTACGGGTATGCCGAGGCGCGCAAGGTGATCTGGGCGGGCTTTGCTGCCCTGTTGTTTGCGTCCCTGATGGCCGCCATTGTCGTGGCCCTGCCGCCCGCGCCCTTCTGGCCGCACCAGCAGGCTTTCGAGATCGCCTTCGGCAACACCTGGCGCATCGTCGCCGCCTCCATCATCGCCTACTTCTGCGGCGAGTTCGTCAACGCCTACGTGCTGGCAAAAATGAAAGTATGGACCGGCGGGCGAGCCCTGTGGACGCGCACCATCGGCTCGACGATCGGCGGGGAGGCCGTCGACAGTGCGCTCTTTTATCCCTTGGCTTTTTACGGCACCGGCATCATTCCCGATGCCGCCTTGCCCGCGGTAATGATCGCTCAGTTCGCCACCAAGACCTTGGTGGAGGTGATCTTTACGCCGGTCACCTACGCCGCCGTCGGCTATCTCAAGCGCGCCGAGGGCATCGACCATTTCGACCGCAACACCGACTTCAACCCCTTTAAGATCGGCGGTTGAAGTTCCGCCAAAAATCGCCTAGCACCCCAATTCGTCTGCTTATACGATAACTTCCTGTGGGCCATTGAGCTTTGCGGGACGGAGGAAAACGACATGAGATTTGCCAAGTATCTGCTGCTCGCGGCGCTGCTGACTGTTACCGGCGCGCCGGGGACAAGCGCCCAAACCAAGCTCAAATGGGCCCACGTCTACGAGACGGCCGAGCCTTATCACACCGAGGCGGTGTGGGCCGCCGAAGAAATCAAAAAGCGCACCAACGGCAGGTACCAGATCGACGTCTTTCCCGCCTCCCAGCTCGGCAACGAGAACCAGATCAACGAAGGCTTGGGGCTCGGCACCGTCGATATGATCTACACCGGCGTCGCCTTTGCGGGCTCTATCCACAAGCCGATCGCCATCACCAACGCGCCCTACGTGTTGCGCGATTTCGAGCACTGGAAGCTCTATCGCGACTCCTCGCTGTTCCGCGAGATTGCCAAGGGCTACGAGGACAAGACCAAGCACAAGGTGATGTCGCTTACCTACTACGGGCAGCGCATGGTGACCGCCAACAAAGAGATCAAGAAGCCCGAGGACATGAAGGGCATGAAGCTCAGGGTGCCGCCGGCGCCGCTCTTTCTCATGTTCACCAAATCGGTCGGTGCCAACGCCACGCCGATCGCCTTCGCCGAGGTCTACCTCGCCCTGCAGCAAGGCACGGTCGACGGCCAGGAGAACCCATTGCCGACCATCATGGCCAAGAAGTTCTACGAGGTGCAAAGCCACATCATGCTGTCGGGCCACATCACCGAATCGCTGCTGGTGATTGTCGGCAATCACGTGTGGTCGAAGCTCTCCGACGAGGACAAGAAGGTGTTCAACGAGGTGCTGGTTGCGGCCGCGGCGAAAGCCACCGACCAGATCCGCCTCTCCGAGCAGAAGCTGGCCGACGAATTCCGCAAGCTGGGCAAGACCGTCGTCGAGGTCGATCGCGAGGCCTTCCGCACCGCGGCCTTACCGTTGCACAATGACGGCAGCGGCGGCTGGAGCAAGACCGAATATGACGCCCTGCAAGCCCTGAAATAGCGGTTCTCCCTGCAGTCGCAATCGCAAACTGTTGAGCCGGTAGCCGGCGCCCCCCACGTGCGCAACGAGGCCAGGGCGCCGGCCGTCAAGTGTGAGGAGCGAGCCATGCACGATGGAGCGTCCAAGTCGGCGGCCGCCGAGCCCAAGCGCCTGATCGAGGTCGCCGACGAGGAAATCGTCATCGAACACCACTTCGAGGACTGGCTGGCCTTTGCCGTCTTCTGGGCGCTCGCCGGCATCGTCTTTTTGCAGTTCTTCACCCGCTATGTGCTCAACGATAGCCTAGCCTGGACCGAGGAGATCGCCCGCTATGGGTTGATGGCGCTCACCTTTCTCGGCGGTGCGGTCGTCACCCGGCGCAACAACCACATCGCCGTGGCCCTGCTGCCCAACCTGCTGCCGACGGGCTACGGCCGGGCGCTGCTCGCCGCCGTCGACCTTGTCACGCTCGGCTTTCTCGGCCTGCTCGCCTACTTTTCCGTGCTCATTCTCGAGCGCATGCAATATCAGCGCATGACCGTGATCGATTTGCCGATGAGCGTCGTCTATGGCGCGGTCGCCGTCGGCTGCTTCCTGATGTGCGGCCGCCAGGCAATCAAGGTGTGGCGCAACGCCCGCGACGGCTGGCGCTCGGCCTATCGCCTGATCGCAGCCCCGACCGAAACGGCGAACGCTTCCCCATGACGCTCGTCATCTTCATCTTTCTCTTGGTGCTGCTTGCCGGCCTGCCGGTCTTCATCGCGCTTGCCGCCTCGTCCCTGATCTATACCCACTTCATCGCCGGCATTCCGGACTTCGTGATTTTGCACCGCATGGCGGGCGGCGTGGACAGCTTCCCGCTGCTGGCCGTGCCCTTTTTCATCCTGGCCGGCAACCTGATGAATTCCGCCGGGATCACCAACCGCATCTACGACTTCGCGGTGGCGATTGCGGGCTGGACCCGCGGCGGCCTGGCCCACGTCAACATCGTGGGCTCGGTGATTTTTGCCGGTATGTCGGGCACGGCCATCGCCGATGCTGCCGGTCTTGGCACCATCGAGATCAAGGCCATGAAGGATCACGGCTACTCGACCGAATTCTCGGTCGGCGTGACCGCGGCCTCATCGACGCTGGGGCCGATCATCCCGCCCTCGCTGCCGTTCGTGATCTACGGCATGATGGCCAACGTCTCGATCGGCGCCCTGTTTCTGGGCGGCGTGGTCCCGGGCGCGGTCATGACCATCTTCATGATGGCCTATGTCACCTACTGCGCGCGCAAGTACGGCATGGGCCGCGATCAGGCGTTTTCATTGCGCATTCTCGGCGCCACCTTCATCGCCGCCCTGCCGGCGCTGTTGACGCCGCTGATCATCATCGGCGGCATGACCTTTGGCTGGTTCACGCCCACCGAAGCGGCGATCGCCGCCTGTGCCTGGGCCATCATTCTCGGGCTCTTTCTCTACCGCTCGCTGACCTTCAAGCAGTTCTACAAGGTCACGCTCGACACCATCGAGACGACGGCGGCGGTGTTGCTGATCGTCGCCGCAGCCTCCCTGTTCGGCTGGGTGCTGACGACCACGCGGCTGACGGAGTATGCCGCCGACGCGCTGTTGTCCTTCACGACCAACCGCTACCTGATCTTGCTGCTCATCAATATTTTGCTGTTAGTGGTGGGCTGCTTTTTGGAGCCGATCGCCTCGATCAGCATCCTGGTGCCGGTGCTGATGCCGATCATCACCAAGGTTGGCATCGACCCGGTGCACTTCGGCGTCATGATGACGCTCAATTTGATGATCGGCTTGCTGCACCCGCCGCTCGGCATGGTGCTGTTCGTGTTGGCCCGCATCGCCAAATTGTCGATCGAGCGGACCACCGTGGCGATCCTGCCTTGGCTGATCCCGCTGTTGGCCTCCTTGCTGGCAATCACGCTCTTTCCCGAACTGACCCTGGGACTGCCAAGGCTGATGGGCCTCATCAAATAGGCGCCACCAAGGCGTGGCCTCGCAGCGATAGCCAGCGCCACGGCTCTCCTCTAAGTACGGGCCGATAAGTATGGGCCGAGCAAACCCGCCGCTGGCGGGTCATGCCAAGGGGCGTTCGAGGCCCCGCACCAGGGGTGAGCCGATGACGTTGTCCTTCGAGTGGTTGCTCGAGCCCATCGCGCCGCAGGCCTTCTTCGCCGAGTACTACGAGCGCCAGCCGCTGTTGATCGCGCGCGGCGAGCCCCGACGGTTTGAGCCGCTCTTGAGTCTCGGCGCCATCGATCGCTTCCTTGCCACCACCTCGCCGTGCCACCCGGATGTGTTTTTGGTGGATGCGGCACGCAAGCTCAGCGCCGAGGACTATACGCTTGCCGACCCTGACGGCGCCGGCCAGCTCGACCTGCCGCGCGCCTATGAGCTCTTCCGCACCGGCGCCACTATCTCGGTGCGGCGCCTGCACGAAAGCCTGCCCGAACTTGGCGCCCTGTGCCGGGCGGTCGAAAAGGTGTTCAGCGGGCACTTTCAGACCAATATCTACCTATCGCCACCCGCGGCGCAGGGCTTTCCCACGCACTTCGACAGCCACGACGTTTTCGTGCTTCAGGTGGCCGGATCGAAGGTGTGGACGCTTTACGACACGCTGATCGAGCTGCCGCTCCACGGCCAGGCCTTCGACAAGACCAAGCATCAGCCCGGCCCGGCGACGCGGGAAATCACCATTCGCGCCGGCGATCTGTTCTATTGCCCGCGCGGCCTCTTCCACTCCGCCCGCTCGACCGAGGAGACGTCGCTCCACGTCACGCTGGGCCTGATCGGCAAGACCTGGGCGGACGTGATGCTGGAAGCGGTCTCGGCCGCCTGCCTTGCCACGCCGGCCTTTCGCCGCAATTTGCCGGCGGGCTTTGCCGATCCCAGCTTCGATGTCGGCGCGGCCAGGGCCACCTTTCGCGCGCTCGTGGACACCTTTGCGCAAACGGCCGACCTCGATCCCATTCTGCAAAAGCTGGCCGAGGACTTCGTGATCTCGCGCCGCCCCGATCTTGCCGGCATACTGCAAGAAATCGACCAGGGGACACCGGTGGCGCGCGACACCCGCCTTGTGGCCCGTCCGCATCTCAGCTATCGCCTCAACGAGAATGGCAACGAGGTCACGCTGCTGTTTGGCGCCTCGCGCCTCACTTTGCCGGCGGCCGCCGCCGAGCCGTTGCGCTTCGCGCTCGCCGGCGCGCCTTTTCGTGTCAATGATTTGCCGGGCCGCCTCGACGAGGCTGGCAAGGTCGTGCTGGCGCGGCGCCTGCTGCGCGAGGGCCTGTTGCTGCGATCGGATTGAGGTCGGCTTGCCCGCGCGCGATCTTGTGGCGCGCGCGCCGCGCTGGTTGGGTTATGCCCGCGCCCGCGGTTGCGTCATGGCTGCCCTTTAAAGCTGAGGCTTGACTTGAATTTGGCCCTCGTCGATTGTTGAAGACGACTTTCCACAAAAGGAGATCGTCGTGGCACGCAAGACACCCGCCGTATCCGGGCAAGCAACGGTCACACTGACCGATGCCGATATCACTGCCGAGCGCAGCGTGACGCGCCGCTCGCTGTTGGGGGCACTGGGGATCGGTGCCGGTGCGGCCGCAACCGTCGTGTTCGGTGCGCCGCAAGCAGCGTCCGCCGCCGACGACAGCAGCAAAAAGAAAAAATCCAAGAAGCCCCCGAAAAAACCGAAGGAAGAGACGGACAAGGACTAAGCCTTTCCCGGCACTTCCCTGCCCCGCATTTTCCCTTCCCGCATTTCCTTGGCCGGGCAAAACACTGGGGTTCGGCGCGCGCGGGTTTTGTGGCCGGGCGAGCGGCAAAAGCCCATCGCCGGAGCGTTGGCAGACTGGCGCGCTTGTAGACTGGCGCGCTTAATGGGCGGTTGACCGCCCGCACCCGAAAAGGCAGAGGTGGGTCTCAAGTCCCACTTTTGCCTTTTGGATTTTGCGACGTGCTCCACCTCTCCACAGCCACGCTGCGCGCCACGCCGATCGTGTTCCTGCGCACGCTGGCGTTTATCAATTACTTGGGCTACGCGGGCTGGGCGGCGCTCCTCTACAACTTCACGGTCGAGCGCGCCAACTTCCAGTGGTTCGAGACCGGCCTCACCCAGTCAGTCCGCGAAATCCCGGGCTTCCTGGCCTTTACCGCGATTTTCTGGCTGCTGGTGGTGCGCGAACAGGTCCTGGCCTACGTGGCGCTCGCCATCATGGGGCTGGGCGTCGCCCTGACCGGTCAATTCCCGACGCTGAGCGGCGTGCTCATGACCACCTTCATCATGTCGGTGGGCTTCCATTACTTCGAGACCATGAACGTCTCGCTGCAACTGCAGCTGCTGCCCAAGGCCGAGGCGCCGCGCTTGATCGGCACCATCACGGCGGCGGGGGCAGCGGCGCAGTTTGCGAGCTATGGAGGACTTGCCATCGCCTGGTGGGCGGGAGGCCGCGGCTACGAGCAGCTGTTCTTGGCCGTCGGTGTTGCCTGCATGCTATTGACCGGTGCGGCGGCGCTCTGGTTTCGGCGCTTCGAGGGGCCGGTGGCGCAGCGAAAGCGCATCGTGCTGCGTCGGCGCTATTGGCTCTACTACACGCTGACCTTCATGACCGGGGCGCGGCGGCAGCTGTTCGTCGCCTTTGGCGGGTTTTTGTTGGTTAAGAAGTTCGGCTACGACGTTGCCGACATGGCAACGCTGATGTTGGTCACCACCGCCGCCAACACGATTCTGGCCCCGCGCCTCGGCCGACTGGTGATGCGCATCGGCGAGCGCCACACCATCACCCTCGAGAACGTGGTTTTGATCGTGGTGTTTGCCGGCTATGCCAGCACCACCAGCGCGAGGCTGGCCGGCCTCCTGTTCGTCATCGACGGCGTGTTCTTTACCCTCACCCT
This sequence comes from uncultured Alphaproteobacteria bacterium, assembly GCA_963775835.1. Classification (GTDB taxonomy): domain Bacteria; phylum Pseudomonadota; class Alphaproteobacteria; order Rhizobiales; family Hyphomicrobiaceae; genus AWTP1-13. Next base: position 35,415 of record CAVZKV010000024.1, read on the forward strand.
GGCGCAGCGCACTTATTTTCAGAAGATTGCCGATCCCGCCGATATGGCGGCCACCACCTCGGTGGCCTTCACCATCAATCACGTGGCGGCGGTGGTGGTGCCGGTGGCGTTCGGGGCGCTGGGCATGATCGATCCCGCCATCATCTTCTGGCTAGGGGCGTGCGTGGCGAGCGTATCGCTGAGCTGTTCCTTCCTGGTACCGCGCCATCCAGCCCCGGGGCACGAGACCGTGCTGGCGGCCGGCAAGGCGCTGCCGGCGGAGTGATCGGCGCGAACGACCTTGGCGGACCCCTTGCCTCTGACCGGGCCTCTGACCGGTTGGGGTGCTGTGCGCCGTGGGGTCGGCGCTGCCGGCAATCAGCCGCGTTCGCCGAGCCGGTGCTCGATCCCCCGCGGGTCGGTGACGGTCGTGGCATCCCCGCTCAAGTACGCAGGGCCAATCGGCACCTTGCCGTGTCCGCCGGGAATATCGAGCACATAGGTTGGTTGCGCGAGGCCCGAGAGGCGGCCGCGCAGGGCCCGCATCAAGGCCTGTCCTTGCCCAATCGAAACGCGAAAGTGGCTGGTGCCCGGCGCGGGATCGAGCTGGTGTAGATAGTAAGGTTTGATGCGCGTCTCGACAAAGGCCCGCAGCAGGTCCGCCAACGTCTCGGGCGCGTCATTGACGCCCTTGAGGAGCACGGTCTGGCTCAGCATCGGAATGCCGGCATCGATCAGGCGAGCGCACGCGGCCCGCGCCGCCGCCGTCAACTCGCGCGCGTGATTGGCATGCAGCACCACCATGACGGCCTTGCCGGGGACCACCAGGGCGGTGACCAACTCCGGGCTTACCCGCGCCGGATCGACGGCGGGTACCCGCGTGTGCCAGCGCAGTACCTTGACGTGCGCAACGGCCGCCAGGCGTTGGCTCACCTCCGCCAGGCGGCGCGGGGAGAGCATGAAGGGATCGCCGCCGGTGAGGATCACCTCCCAGATTTCGGGCGCGCCGGCGATGTAGGCGATGGCCCTATCGAGGGCTTCAGCAACGAGCGGAGAGGGCCCGCCCGGGCCCACGACCTCGCGCCGAAAGCAGAAGCGGCAGTAGACCGGGCAGACGTGCGTGAGTTTGAGGAGCGCGCGGTCGCCATAGCGGTGCACGACGCCGGGGACCGGTGAGAGGCGGGCCTCATCGAAGGGATCGGCGGCCTCGCCGGGCAAGGCGAGGAGCTCGTTGCGATCGGGGAGGAACTGGCGCGCGATGGGATCGTCGGGGTCGCCGCGATCGATGAGCCCCACCATCTCCGGGGTGACGGCGACGGCATAGCGGTCCGCCACCGCCTCGAGCGCGCGCGCCGCTCCGGCCGGGAGCAGGCCCTCGGCTTCTAACTCGCCGACACTGCGCAGTGTAATAGTGGCGCCGACCACGCGGGTTGACCCTTGGGCTCTGGTGGGGGAGCCTTTAGGCCCGGATACCGTTGGCCGGCAAGGCCTATTTGCCTGCGGGGCGTCGGCGCGGCCGGCGGTCGCGGCCGCCATTTTGCCATCGGGCCGGCACATTCCTGCGCCCTGCTGCCGGCCATCAGGTTTCGGGGGAAGCCGCGCAATGCGTCAACTATGCCTCATCGCCGTTGCGGCTGCCTTCTGCTGCGGCAGCGACGTGATCGCCGCTGCCCAGGAGGAGGAGGATGTGCGTGCAAGTCCCAGCTTCTGGGCGGTGACCGGCGTTGCTCCCGACGACGTCCTGCACTTGCGCGATGTGCCCTCCGCCGACAGCAAGAGCCTCGCGGCCATCCCGTTCAACGCGCGGGGACTGAAGAATTTCGGTTGCCGTCGCGGTGAACTTCCCTTCGATCAGTGGGCGCGCATGAGCGAGCCGCAGCGCCGCGCCGCCAACACCAAGTGGTGCCGGGTCGAGTTTCGCGGCAAGCAGGGCTGGGTGGCGGGACGCTTTCTCAAGGAGGATCCCGTCGCGGCGCAGTGACGTCAGCGGCCGAGCTCGGCGATTGGCGCCCACAGCACCTGCTCGATGCGCGCGGCGCCGGTCGCAAGCATCACCAGGCGATCCAAGCCCAATGCGGCGCCGGCGGCCGGCGGCATCTGCTCGAGGGCGGCGATGAAGTCTTGATCGATCGGATAGCGTTCGCCGTAGCGCCGCTGCTTTTCATGCATTTCGGCCTCGAGGCGCCGGCGCTGCTCGGCGGCGTCCGTCAGCTCGCCGAAGGCATTGGCCAATTCCACGCCGCAGGCGTAAAGCTCGAACCGATCCGCGACGCGCGGGTCGCCGGCGTTGGGCCGGGCCAGCGCCGCAAGCTGGGCCGGGTATTGATCGAGGAGGGTGGCGCGATCGTTGCCAAGACGGGGTTCGACCTTGGCGAGCAGGATGCGGCTGAACGTGTCCTCCCACGTATCATCCTCGGCCACGCGCACGCCGGCGGCGGTGGCCGCCGCGGCGAGTGCGGCCGCATCCGGGCTTGCACCAGCGAGCGTCGCTAGCAGGTCGATGCCCGCGTGCCGGCGAAAGGCCTCAGCCAAGCTGAGGCGATCGGGGCAAGCAAAGGGATCGGCGCTGCGCGCCCCGTGATTGAAACGGCTCGCCCCGGCCGCCTCCGCGGCGAGGCGCAAGAGCGCGGTGCAATCGCCCATCAGCTCTTCGTAGGGTGTGTGCGCACGATACCACTCGAGCATCGTGAAGGTGGGATGGTGCAGCGCGCCCCGCTCGCGATTGCGGAATACGGGCGCGAAGGTGAAGATGCGCTCCTCGCCGGCCGCCAGCAGCTTCTTGCAGGCGAACTCGGGCGAGGTGTGGAGATAAAGCGGGTGCTGGGTGCCGTCCGGATCGATAAGCGTGGTGCTGAAGGCGTGCAGATGGGCCTCATTGCCCGGCGAGGTCTGCAGAATGCTCGTGTCGACTTCGACAAAGCCCTGCGCCTCGAACCAGCGGCGGATCGCTGTTACGATCCGCCCTCGCGCCAGCAGGAATCCGCGCCGATCGGCATGGTTCTGTGGGTTCCACCAGGGACTTGGCTGCGGGGGCGGCAGGCGTTTGCTCCTTGGCGTGGTTCGAAAAGGTCGCTAGAAAGCGCCAGCTTTATGAACTCATGGCGAGCCTGCCGTCGCTCCAGGCGCCCGCGGCCAAGCCTGCAAATCGGGAGAGATCGCCGGTGGTGAAGGTTATCGCAAGCTCGGTGCGCAAAGGCAATGTGCTGGAGGTGGGCGGCAGGCTGTGCGTCGTCATGAAGGCCGAGAATATCCACCCGGGCAAGGGTACGCCGGTGACGCACCTCGATATGCGACGCATTTCCGATGGCGTGAAGATCACGGAGCGCTATCGCACCACCGACCAGGTCGAGCGCGCCTACCTCGAGGACAAGACTTACAACTATCTTTACGAAGACGACACCGGCTACACCTTCATGGATCCGGACACCTACGATCAGATCGCCGTTCCCAAGGACCTGCTGGGTGATCAGTCCGCCTATCTGCAGGAAAGCATGCCCGTGACCTTGAGCCTGCACGAGGGCGTGCCGGTGGCCGTCGAACTGCCCCCGCGCGTGACCTTTGAAATCGTCGAGGCCGACCCCGTCGTCAAAGGTCAGACGGCCTCGTCATCCTACAAACCGGCCGTGCTCGCAAATGGCCAGCGCGTGATGGTGCCGCCGCATATCCAGGCGGGCACGCGGGTCGTCATCTCCACCGATGACGGGTCCTACGTCGAGCGCGCGAAAGATTAAACGAGCGCCCGAAGATCCGCGCTCGCCTGGTCTGGTCGGCAGCAACCCCGCCGGCCCATTTGTGCACAAGGCGTCGCACCCCGAGGCCAACTGCTTGAGGCGCCCGCTGCCGGCTGCAGCCCGGCAGGGGCTGGCGGGCGCGGCCGCTGCGATGCCGCAGTGGACCGGGCAAGCTATGCCTGGGGGATCGCCCTCAACGCTTACCTGGGTTAACAAGTCCAGACGACGAGCACGGTCATGATCGATCTCAGCGCCATCCGACCTGGTCAGACGGGCACGGCGGATCTCATCGTCGGACCTGAGCATACCGCTCCCCGCGTCGGTTCCGGCCGGATCGCGGTGCTCGCCACGCCGGTGATGATCAACGTCATCGAGGCGGCGGCCTTGGCCGCCGTCGAGCACCTGCTCCCGAGCGGTTACCAGAGCCTCGGCATTCACCTTAACGTGCGCCACTTCGCGGCAACGCCGGTCGGCCTGCGCGTCACGGCCACCGCCGAGGTGCTCAGCGTGGAGGCGCGCACCATCCAGTTCCGCGTCGAGGCGCGCGACGAGCGCGAGCTGATCGGCGACGGCCAACATGAGCGCGTGGTCGTCAATGTGGCGCGCTTCGATGAGCGCGTGCAGCGCAAAGCGCTCGCCGCGCGCCAGGGCTAGCTCCCCGCCTCCTGAACCTTTTGCAACTCGGCATCTTTCTCGGTTGCCCGCCGCAAGGCGGGGCGCTCGGCGAGGGTGGCCAGATAGGGTTTGAATTCGGCGCGATCCGGGAGAAGCTTGAACATGGTTCCCCAGCGCAAGCCGGAGCCGATAATGACGTCGGCGGCCGTAAACTTATGGCCCAAGAGGTAAGGCGAGGCCGCGGCGGCCGCCTTGGCCAGCACGTCCACAACCGTATCGAAGTCGCCGAACCCCAGTGCGGAGCGCGCAGGCGGCTCTTTGCGCGGGAAAGCACGCTCAGTAATGGCGGGCTCGACACAGCTCGGTCCAAAGAACAGCCATTTCAGGTAGGTTCCACGCCTTGGATCGCCGACGGGAATGTTGAGTCCCGCTTGCGGAAACTCATCGGCAAGGTATGTGCAGATGGCGGCGGCCTCCGTGATCACCGTGTCCCCGTGCTTGAGGGCGGGCACCTTGCCCATGGGATTGACGGCGAGATAGGCCGGCTGGCGGTTCTCCCCCTTCTTGAAGCTGAGCATCTGCAACTCGTAAGGCTGGCCCAGCTCTTCGAGCATCCAATGCACGATCGAGGAGCGGGAGGGTGCGGCGTGATAGAGGACGAGCTTTGGCATTTGCGGTCTCCGATGGCATTTGCGGGCTATGATGCCCTGGGGGGCCTTTGCACCTATCTAAGGACGGATTGCGGCCAGGAAAGGTGCGGGCTCGTGCGCGGCTTTTCCCCTAGCCGGCGCGGCAAATGGGCAGCCCCGCCATGCACCGGTGCGCTTGGCCGCGAGGCGCAGAGCTGCTAGAGACAGCAGCCCTCACTGGCACTTGGAAGCGCGGCCGCTTGTGAGCATATTTGGCCCAAGCGACAGCCGCCTCGACGCGACCGATTTTAAAGGAGCGGCGTCGAGAAGGACGGCGATGTAGAAGGACTGCGATGAGAGAATACAAGGATCAGAAACGTCTGGAGCGGCTCGAGCGGGCTGCCAAAGCCAAACAGCAAATCCTCGAGAAGTTCCGGTCGCGACCGGCGGCGGATGACCCGGCCGTCTTGGCGCGGGCCGCCGAACGCAAGGCGATTGCGGAAGCTCGCGAAGCCCGCGAGAAGGAACGCGACGAGCGCAAGCGCAAGGAAGCCGAGGAGCGGGCGCAGCGGGAGGCCATCGAGAAGGCCGAGCGGGACGCGCGCGAGCGTCGCGAGGCCGTTGAAAAAGTCATTCGCGACGCGGCCGAGGCAGCCGAGCGCAAGGCCGATCGCGACCGCCGCTATGCCGCACGCAAGGCCCGGCAGACGGCCCGGCGTTAGCCCCGAGCCCGAGCGGGGTTCAGTGGACGGCGGACGCGGGGCTCGAGGGGACCCGAGCTTTGTACGTGCCTCCTGCGCGGCTTCAAGGCTTCGAGGCACGCTTTCGACCGGGTTGCCGCGGCAATTCCCCTTGCGCGCGAGGCACTGGCAAGGCGCGTAAAAACCTAGCGAGCCGCCGCGGAAGCCTTAGGTCTATGGTGCGCCTTAGGTCGACGGCGGCAAAAACAGGCAAATGAGGCGCGGGGTGCCACCGGTCGAAGGCCGTATGCAGGCGTGCATCTGATTGTCTTTGGATTCACGACGCGGGAAGTTTGCGGGCACAATCACGCTACCGTGCTTGGTGGTGATCCGCATGCTACCTGGGAGCGGTGCGCTTCCCATGATGCCAGCGCTCTGCAGGGATATGATCTCGACCTTCTCGACGGGCGCGCAATCCATGCCGGAGCAGCATTCGATGGGATACCAATCATGGGCCGACGCCGCCGTTGCCGCCAACAGCAGACCTACCAATATCCATGCTCTTGCCATAGCGTGCCTCGCTCGTTTCGCGCCTACCTCCTCCTCGAGTGATTCCCGCCCTAGTCTTGCCGACGCGCGCCCCGCCGTTGTGCTCCTACGCTCCACTGCGAAGAGCTCATTGCATCAAACCCCGTTGCTAACGGACCCGTGACAAATGCACTGACTGACAACGAACCAATTGCGAATGGCGTTAATGCAAGTGCCGTGCCCCGCGCCGACGTTCTTCTTTTAAGACGCTTTAATGACAGGGATTGTGACGCGATTCGGCCGGGCCGTCCCTGAACGACTGTGCCTTTGAGGCCGCAGAGGATCGATCGTGATGCCATCGGCAAACTCATGATGTGGTCCCGTCTGAGCGCAATAATGCCTCGCCCTGCATGCAAATTGGGCAGCGGAGCCTGACCCCCGCTGTAGAGATGAGCACTTAAGTCGCATCCAGCAAGGTTCGTTCCAACAGGCGCAATCCCCAAAAACCCCCAACAACGATGGCGGCAAACGTCAGGAGGGAGCCAAAAGCCAACGTCGAAACACCGGTTATGGCCTGTCCGACGGTACAGCCCAGCGACAGCACGCCGCCGACGCCCATCAGGGCGGCGCCGAGCAGATTGCGGATCATGTCGCCGGTATCGGAGAAGCCGATCAGGCGAAATCGGCCCATGGCCACGGCCGCGGCGCCGGCGCCGACGAGGGCGCCAAACACACTGCTGACACCAAAGCTCGGGACCGGCTCGGCCGTAAAGCGCTGAAGCCATTCCAGCGCATCGCCCGTCGGGCGAATATAGGTCAGCGACACCGGTTGCATCGGTCGAGCCGCGAACTCATCGACGGCAAGGCCGGTCAGCGCCCAGCCTGCAACAACGCAGCCCCCCACGGCCAATCCCGACAAGATGTGTACCGGTGAGGCGCGAAATTTCTTGTCCGCGGCGCAATAGAGGGCCACGCCTCCCGCCAGGACGAGCGTCGCCAAGAGGTTCGCCACGCCGATCGGCGCCCGCAGAATTGCACTCAAGAGATGATCGAGGCCTTGGCTTTCGAGGCCGAGGGAAACGGCCGTGGCCGCCTCCATGCGCGCCCGCACCGGCCCGAGCAAGCCCCCGATTGCCATATAGGCGGTGAGGCCGAGCACCACCAGCGTGATCAGCGAGCGCAGATCGCCCGCGCCGGCCCGCGCCAAATTGCGGCTCGGGCAGCCCCCGGCAAAGACCATACCGATGCCGAAGACGACGCCGCCCACGACGTTGCCAACCCAATTGAGTGTGGGGGCCAAATACATCGACTTGTCGAGGGCAACGACGCCGCCACGCGCAAGCAGTTGTGCGCCCAAGAGCGCCGTGGCGGCCGCCAGCAGCCAGGCGCGAAAACGGCGATAGTCGCCGAAGTTGTAAATGTCCGAGAGCGAACCCATGGCACAGTAGTTGGTCCTGAAGACGACGGCGCCAAATAGGCCGCCGATGAGAAGGCCGCCGAGTGCCAATGAGAGCGGCGCGTTGCCCGTCAACGCCTCGCGAATAGCTGCCATGGGGCTCCTTGGATCTCCTGTTGTGCGAACCGGCCTTGGGTGCGAGTTCGTTGCTGGCGTGCTCGCGGCGCAATGCGCCGCCGGGGGCGCGCGAACATCGCCGCAACCTCAATCCCATGGACCCAATCCATTCAATCCACAAGCAGCGCTTGGGGTGGGACAAACGCGCCATTCTTGGATTGCAAGTTGGCTGGAAAGATTGTGCATTCCGGGCCATGACCGCGGCGATTCGCGAGCGATGAGGAAGAAATGACCGGGGCCCGGGCGCCGGCCTTCGTGCATCTTAAGGTGCACTCGGCCTACTCGCTACTGGAAGGTGCCATCACCATTGCCAAGCTCGCCAAGCTGGCGGTGAGCCAGGCTTTTCCGGCCCTCGGCCTCACGGATACGGGCAATCTTTTTGGGGCGCTTGAGTTTTCCGACAAGATGGCGGCCGTCGGCGTGCAGCCGATCATGGGCTTGACGCTCAAGGTGGACTTCGCCGAGCCGGACCGGACCAGTTCCGGCCGGCCGTTCGGGACGCAGGCACGCCTTGGCTGTGCCGGCTCCATCGCGCTCTTCGCCGCAAATGAGCGCGGCTATCAAAACCTGATGCAGCTTTCCTCGCGGGCTTTTCTCGATCCCGCCGAAGGCGAGCCACCCCACGTCAAGCTGAGCCAGCTCGGGGGTGCGCGGGCGGAGGGCCTCATTGCCCTGACGGGCGGACCGGACGGCCCGATCAACAAGGCGCTCGCCGAGGAGCAAAAAGAGCTGGCGGCCGAGCGCTTGCAGGCGCTCAGCGCCATCTATGGCGACCGGCTCTACATCGAGCTGCAGCGCCACGGCTTGGCCCACGAGATCAAGACCGAGCCCGACCTGCTCGCGCTGGCCTATGCGCAGCGGCTGCCGATCGTCGCCAGCAACGAAGTCTATTTCGCAAGCCCCGACGACTACGAGGCCCACGATGCGCTGATGTGCATCGCCGATGGCAGCTATGTCACCGAGGACAATCGCCGCCGGCTCTCGCGCGAACACTGCTTTAAGAGTGCGCAAGAGATGGTACGCCTCTTCGCCGACCTACCGGAAGCGCTGGCCAACACCATCGAGATCGCCAAGCGCTGTGCCTATCGACCGCTTGGCCGCAAGCCGATTTTGCCGAAGTTCGTCGTGGCAGCGAAAGGGGGCCTCGGAAAGCGAGCAGCTGGCGCTGGAGGCAAACGAGCTGAGCGCGCAGGCCGAGGCCGGTCTCAGTGAGCGCCTTGCCACCACCCCACTGGCGCCGGGCTTCACCGCCGCGGACTACCAGCAGCGGTTGGCCTTCGAGGTCGATGTGATTTCGAGGATGAAGTATCCCGGCTACTTCTTGATTGTTGCCGACTTCATCAAATGGGCCAAGGCCAACGGCATTCCCGTCGGTCCCGGCCGCGGCTCGGGCGCAGGCTCGGTCGTCGCCTGGGCGCTCACCATCACGGATCTTGATCCCTTGCGCTTCGGCTTGTTGTTCGAGCGCTTCCTCAACCCCGAGCGCGTGTCGATGCCAGACTTCGACATCGACTTTTGTCAGGATCGCCGCGATGAGGTGATCCGCTATGTGCAAGGCAAGTACGGCGCCGACCGCGTGGCACAGATCATCACCCACGGCAAGTTGCAGGCGCGGGCCGTGTTGCGAGACGTGGGGCGCGTGCTGCAGATGCCCTACGGGCAAGTCGACCGGCTGTGCAAGCTCGTCCCCAACAATCCCGCCAACCCGGTAAGCTTGGCGCAGGCCATCGAGATCGAACCCAAATTGCAGGAGGAGCGCGACCGCGAGCCGGTCACCGCCCGGCTGCTCGAAATCGCGCAAAAGCTGGAAGGCCTTTATCGCCACGCCTCGACGCACGCCGCGGGCATGGTGATCGGCGACCGGCCGCTGGAAGAGTTGGTGCCGCTCTATCGCGACCCCAAGTCCAGCTTCCCGATCACCCAGTTCAACTGGAAGCTGGTCGAGGCCGCGGGCCTCGTGAAGTTCGACTTTCTGGGGCTCAAGACCTTGACGGTGCTGCGCAAGGCCGTCGATTTGGTCAAGCGCGGGCGCGGCATCGATATCGATCTGGCGAGGCTAGCTCTCGATGATGCGGCGAGTTACGAGCTGTTGGCCAGGGCCGATACGGTCGGTGTGTTCCAACTCGAAGGTACGGGCATGCGCGACAGCCTCAAACGGCTGAAGCCCGACCGTTTCGAAGATATCATCGCCATGGTGGCGCTCTATCGGCCGGGCCCGATGGACAACATCCCCACCTACATCAATCGCAAGCACGGCGAGGAGCCGGTCGAGCTTTTGCATCCGCGGCTGGAGGGCATTCTCAAAGAGACCTATGGCGTCATCATCTACCAGGAACAGGTGATGCAGATCGCCCAGGTGCTGGCCGGCTTTTCGCTTGGCGAAGCCGATCTGTTGCGGCGCGCCATGGGCAAAAAAGACAAGCGCGAAATGGCGCAGCAGAAGAGCCGCTTCGTCGAGGGCGCGCTCAAGGGTGGCGTCAAACGCGCCGACGCGGAGTACATTTTCGAGCTGGTCGACAAGTTTGCCGGTTACGGCTTCAACAAGAGCCACGCCGCGGCCTACGCGCTCGTCAGCTATCAGACCGCCTATATGAAGGCCAACTTCCGCGAGGAATTCCTGGCCGCGTCCATGACGCTCGACATGAACAATACCGACAAGCTGGCGATGTACGCGGCCGAGGCAAACCGGGCCAAGATCCGCATCCTGCCGCCCTGCATCAACGCGTCCGAGGTGGATTTCCTCGCCGGCGAAGGCTCGATCCGCTACTCGCTGGCCGCCCTCAAGAACATCGGTGCGCAGGCCGTCGAAAGCATCGTCGCCGAGCGCCGCGGCAATGGCGGCTTTGGCGATCTCTCCGACTTTGCCCGGCGCTGCAACACCAAGGCGCTCAACAAGCGCGCCCTGGAAACGCTGAGCGCCGCCGGCGCCTTCGACGCGTTCGAGCCCAACCGCGCGCGCGTCTACGGCAACGTCGAGCAGCTCTTGGCCTTTGCCAATCGCTTGGCCGAGAACGAGGCACAGGGCACCGACGACCTATTCGGCGGCAGCACCGCCGGCGAGGCCTCTATCGATATGCGGCCCGTGCCGGCGTGGACGCCGATGGAACGCCTGCAACAGGAGTTCGAGGCGATCGGCTTCTTCCTATCGGGCCACCCACTTGATGCTTACGCCAGCGCGCTCCCCAAACTCGGGGTGTCGACCTATGCGGAGTTCGAAGCGCGCTGCGAGCGCGGCTCGGCCGCCGGGCGCATCGCCGGCATCGTCGTGTCGATACGCGAACGCCGCTCACAGAAGGGCAACAAGTTCGCCTTTGCGATGTTTTCCGAGCCGACCGGGCAATTCGAAGCCGTGATCTTCTCTGAAACGCTGGCCGCGGCGCGCTCCTTGTTGGAGCCGGGCACGGCGGTTCTGCTCACCGTCGAGGGCGAGCGGGACGCAGAAGCCTTGAAGTTACGCGCGCAGGCGGTGCAATCGCTCGATGCGGCGGCGAGCAGCATCCAGAAGGGCTGGAAGGTCGTGTTGGATGCCGATGCGCTTATGAAAAACGGCAGCCGCGATCTCGCCGTCTTGCGGCAAAGGCTGAAGGGCACGGGCAAGGGCGAAGTTTCCCTGTCCTTCTTCGTGCAGGGACGCGAGGTGAGCTTCACTTTCCCGCAGCGTCGGTTCGATATCTCGCCCGCTCAGAAGGGAGCCATTGCCACGCTTCCAGGCGTTCTGGAGGTGGTGGACATCTAACGACGCCTACCTCGCTCAGCCGCCGGCTTGCCAGGCGCTCAGCCATTCCGTCGGATGGATGAGCATGATGACGTTGAGGGTTAGATTGTCGCGAATGAGGACCAGGAGGGCTATCTCGACGCCGATCAGCAGCGCCACCGTGAGCCAGGCCGGCAAGCGCGCCGCAACCAAGAAGCCCAGGATCATGGCGGTGATGTCGGCCATCGAATTGACGATGCTGTCGCCGAAGTAGTCCCTGGAAATGGTGACGGTGCGGTAGCGGTTGATGATGAAGGGAGTGTTCTCAAAAACCTCCCAGCCCACTTCGATCGAGGTGGCGATCACCAGGCGGGCGGCAACGGATAGGCGTCCCTGCGCCAGGAGGCCCGTCAGCCAATAAAGGATGATGCCGTGCAGGACGTGGCTGTAGGTGTACCAATCGGTGAGGTGTTGGGAGGTTTCAGAATCGGTGCGGCTGGCATGCCAGAGTTTGACATAGCCACACTTGCAAATGAGGACGTGGCCCATCCAAGCCAGAATCGCCGCGCTCAGCAGCATGATCGCGGCACAGAGCGCGAGCGCGGCTGGGAGCGAAAGCCTTGGGATGGTCAGTGATTTCGACATGACGTAACCTGCATGCGACCAGCGTAAGCGGAACCGTAGCCGGGGTTTGCGGCATTTTTAATTGGTGCCGCAGCGATAACGAGGCCACAGTTGTCGAGCGACGCTGGCGGGCCTCGTTTCGCCGAAGTCCGCGCGAGAAATGGCCTACAGCGAGCAGTGGGACGGGACGCGGCCATGTGGCACGTGATGGTTTTGACGATGCTGGTGAGCCTCGGTGCCATGTCCGGGCCGGCCGCCGCTTTGTGCAGCAAGGAGGATTTCGGCAAGGCCGTCGATCAGGCCGGTGCCGCCTTGCGCAAGCTCAATGCCGACAACGCGCCGCGCCTGCGGGCGAAGATGCGCGAGCTCAAGGACCGCAAGGCCTGGTCGGACGCGGATTTCGAGGAAAAAGCCTTGGCGGCCGTGCAAGACGAGCGGATCGAGGCCTACAACGCCCAGGCCAACGATCTGCTGGCCAAGCTCGATGCCTTAGGCAGTATCGATCCCGCCAACGAAGCCGATTGCAACAAGCTCCAGGAGCTGGGGGCGGCCGGCTTGGAACTGCAGGCCACCATCAAGGCCAAGGCCGCCTACACGCTGTCAAAGCTCGACCAAATGTTGGCGCCGACGCCGCCCCCGCCCAGCCCTGAGCCCAAGCCAAAGGCAGCCGAGGCACCCAAGCCGCGCCCCGAGGCGGCAAAGCCCCCACCGGCGCCCCCACCGCCCGTGGCGGCAAGGCCGCCGGGCCCCGGCAAACAGCCTGAGAGCAGCGCCTGGTCGGCGCAGACCAAGAGCGATGGTTCGCGCGACGTGGCTATTCTTGCGCCGCCGCCGCAGGTCACCCTCTCGCCCCTGCCGCCCGCCAATCTTGGGCCCGATGAAGAAGGCTACTCTATCGATGAGATCATGGCGGCGAGCGCCGGCTTTTTTGGCAAGGTGTCGGCCAACCTCGGCGCCGTCATCGAATATCTGTTTCAGAACAGCGGCCGACCGACGGGCTACGTGTTGGGGACCGAGGGGGGCGGTGCGTTGCTCGCCGGTGTGCGCTACGGCTCGGGAACGCTCTATCTGCGTGCGGGCGGCAGCCAACCGATCTACTGGCACGGACCATCGCTCGGCACCGACGTCGGCGCCGAGGGTTCCAAGACGATCTTTCTCATTTATCGGCTGGGATCGCCGGAACAGATGTACGCCAGCTTCACCGGCATCGACGGTTCGGCCTATCTGGTGGGCGGCGTGGGCGCAACGCTTGTCACCAACGGCAGCGTCATCATGGCACCGATCCGCTCCGGCATGGGCCTGAGGCTTGGGGCCAACATCGGCTATATCCGCTTCACGCCGAAGGCGACCTGGAATCCGTTCTGATCCCGACTGCCTCTTCAATAGGTGCAGGGTCGTGAGGTGACGTTGCAGCTGATGTTGCCGCGTGAGCCCGTGCAGCTGCCCGACTTGGACACCGAGTTTTGCCATTTCGCCCAGCGCCGCCCGTACTCCCAGGCCGTGAAGTCGGTCCAGGCGCGGATGGCGGCGGCCTGCGCTTGCGCCTTGGTCGGGCCGGTGCCTTGTCCATCATGGAAATGGTCGGCCATGCAGGTCTTGCCTGCAATCTTTACCCAGTCGTGAATGCCGGCCAGACCCATGCCGTCCTGGGCCGCCGCGCTGATGGGCGTGAGCCCCCCCGCCAGCACGCCCGCGGCAATTGCTGCAGTAACTCCTTTCATGGCTCCCGCCCCTTTTATCATCGTGCGTTTCGGCTAAGCCCTTAACGAACGTTGAGCGATTCCGCTTCGGCCGAAGGTAAGCCGGCGCAACTTTGCGCCGGCGGCGCTGCATTTGCGTCACACGTGAGCGGGGGCTGGCGGCGAAAAGCTTCCGCTTTCAGTCAGGAATTAAGGGGTGGCGGCGGTCGCGGCGCTACTTGGCGGCGACCACGGCGATCTCGACCAACATGCGCGGGTCGGCGAGGGCCGCCTCGATGCAGGCGCGACCCGGCAGATTCTCGCCGCCGGTCCAGGCGTTCCACGCCTCGTTCATGGCATCCCGGTTGCGGATATCGGTGACCCAGATGGTGGCCGACACAAGCTTGGACTTGTCCGTGCCACCGAGTTTCAGGAGCCGATCGATCTCCTTCAAGATCTGCTGGGTCTGGCCTTTGGCGTCCTGCTTGACGTCGTCGGCGACGATACCGGCCGTGAACACAAAGCCATTGGCTTCGACCACCTTGGAATAGATCTTGGACGGCTCGTGGCGCTTGATGGTCATGGCGTTCTCCGTGCTGGCTTGTTAGGCGGCCAGTCTTAGCACGCGCTCCGTCGCGTGCGCCAACTTACAAAAGCGGCTCCTCGTACTGGAGGCGCCCGTCGATGAGGATACCTTTGATCGCCGCATTGCCGCTGCCATCGACGGCGATCAGGGCGGCGAGTTTTTTGTCGCGCGCCAGCGCCTCGAGCCGCGGCCCCTCTCCCTGGGGCACAAAATACTGTTCGATGCCGTAGCGCACGCTATTGACGGCGTTGGGATCGCTGGCCTCGAGCCCAAGCCGGTTAAAGCGGCTGCGCCCCTTGAGCACGATCCGGTCGGGGCCCATCTCTTGCGGCTTGTCACGGCTGAGCTTGATGGGCGCCCAGGTGCCGTCCTGCGCCTTCTCCAGGGTGACGTAAAAGGGCGTGTTGGGCGACGGTGGCGGGCCTTCGAGCAGGCGCGCGGGGACCCGCCCCACGGCGTAGCCAAGTTCCACATACTCGCCGCGAAACAGGTCTCTGGGGTCGACGGGGATGATGGGCAAGGTGATTTCGCGCCCGGTCGTCAGGAGCCGCATGCGGTCGAACACCATGACGGCAAGGACACCCGTCTGCATCAGGGCGAGGAGCGCCAGTGCGCGCGCCATGCGGTTTGCCGGGAGGGTCACGTGGCGGCCTCCGTCGCGGTTTTCGACCGGTGCAGTCGGTAGGCGATCCAAGCGAGCGCGCTCACGATCAAGGCGGCGACCAGGAAGAACAGGGAGGTGTTGAGCAAAGACCCAAAGGTGCGCACGTAGAGCGTGAAAATTTCGAGCGCGAAGGCCGTGTAGGCGAGCCACAGAGCGGGGCGGTTGTCGCCATTGAGGGCCCACACCATGGCGCCGAGCAACAGCACGAGGGAAACGATGGCGAGCAAAAGCAGCCTGAGGACGGGTGCGTTGTCGGTGCTGCCGAGCAACCAGCGACCGTCATCCAGGAACTGGAGAATGAAAAGCCCCGCATAGGTCACGGCAAGGCCATAGGTGAAGAGCACGGCCGATAAAGGCAAATGCCGGTCGATGGCGCGTCCCCAAAGGGCTGCCGCCGCCGCCACCGCGCCACCGATCGCGACGACGAGCCAATGTGCGTGGTGCCCCCAGACCAGAAAACCCAGCGGCACAATCCATAGCGCCAGGCTTAGGGCCGCGAGGTGGCCTCCCGGGCGCCAGCGCAACCATGCCGCCGTAAGCGCGGCCCCGGCCCAGGGCACAAGAAAAGTATAGAGCGTACTTTCACTGGCGATGCGTTCCCATGAGCACCAGACGGTCAGGAGAACGAAGCTGGCAGCCAGGGCCGCAGGCGAGTTTGCCAGCACCGCCCCTAGCAAGGCACCGAGCGCCCACAGCAAGACCGCGTCGGCCGGATTGCCCTCCATGTGGTACATCTGAGCGATCAGCATGATGCTGGCGCCGTATACGGCAATGCCCCCCAATACCGCGGCGTGCGCGAAGGCTGAGAGCTGGCGCTGGAACAGGAGGGCGGCACCGCCGTAACAGGCCCACAGGGCGCCGATCAGCAAAGCGAGGCGCGCGAGCTTGGACATCCCCGTCCAGTGCGCGGCCACAAAACTCATGACGGCGAAGCCAAATAGGACCGCGCCCAGCACCGCCAAGACGGGCGCGGCGGCGAAGGCGGACTTGTTCTGATCGAGATCCCTGCGGATGGCGCCGACGCCGTCGGGGGTGACCCAACCGGCGGCCTGCCAGCGCTTGAGATCGCGCTCGAGCTTGGAGCGATACCATGACATCGACGTCTTTGCCCGCCTCCCATCCCCGGGGGTCATCGGTAGGATGAGCGTGCGCGCGGGCCTGTCAAGCCGCGGGGCGCCAGCCTAGTGCGTCGACTTCGGCAGCTGATCGAGGCTTGAAATGTACCACCTTTCCGCCTCGACGATCGCCGGGTTCTCGCCGTTGGCGTAGATCCAGCTGTCGACCGCCCACTTCTGGCTGGTGGCGTTTTCTTTGAGAACGGCGGTCCAGTGCGGCCAGCCGGCGACCCCGCGCAGCAAATTCTCCTTGGAAAACGGCGTACCCACGGTGTGGTGTTTGAGCAGGCCGTTGCGCTCCAGGATCAACAGATAGCTCGTGGTATTGGTCGCCTCGTCGACGCAGTCTTGCTGGGTCGGGTCGCCGCTGGCGGAAAAATCCATGCCCGGTCGGTCGGCACTGGTGCCAATCACGTCCCCGGTGCGCCTTTCCATCCAGCCGATGGCGTAGGCCACGGCCCGACGTTCCTCGTAGGGTGTGTCGGCCTTGCGGGTCTTGGTCATCAGGGTTTTGATTTGCGCGATGTCGGCATCGGTAAAGCGGAACGCCGTCTGCATTCGGCAGCCGTAGGCGTGGCAGACATAGACGGTGTTGTTGCGGGGGGCTTCCGTGTGGAAGTCGATATAGTGCTGGCTGACGGGCCCGAGCCGTTCGTGCGTACAACCGAGAAGCGACGCCGAGATGCCGGCAGCCGCCGCCAAGCAGACGATCCCCTTCAGCCGTGCCAGCTGCCCCATTGCCCGTCAGCGCCGCTATCGCATTGGACCGCTGAGGGCGGCCTCGTGCGAACGGCTAGCACTGTTGCGATTCGTGGCAAAGACGGCCGATGCCGCCGCATAGGAGATGGAACCACTGAGCGATCGGCCTGCCACGGTGGGTGCAAGAAGGAGGCGGAGTCGGGGTGCCAAACGCAGGCGCCAAGACGCCTGGAGGAGCAACAGCGCCACCGGGCGACCCCGTGCCGGGCTGCGAGGGAGGGGGCCAAACGGGACGGCACGCGTCGTGTGGACCTTGCAGCGGGCGCAAAACTCCACTACATATGGAACAGAAAGAGAACAGAAAGATGCTAAGGACGGCGAGAACCGAAGGGGTTGGGCCACGGTTCGTTAAAGAGGTGGGCTTGGGACCAAGCCTGAACCCTGTCGTCCCCGGCCCATGTGGTCCCAACCGATGGTGTGGCTAGCCGATGCCACGCGGAAAACCAATGGCTTCGTGCGACCAGAGGTGTTCGGCAGGCCAAGGTCAAGGTCCCTTCGGAGGAAGGATGCTGAGGATAGCGTGGTGCCTTGACGAATAGCGTGGACAAGCAACTTGGGTAACGCCCGGGGATCGCCGATAGCGGCTATCGTCCGGTCACAAATCGCGCCGCAAGCGGGCTCGCCGAGCGGCACACAGAGGACAGCACGTAAAAATGCGCCGCATCGCGTGCACCAGACATTTAGAGCGGCAAACACGACAAGAGCGTCAAACATTTAGAGCGGCAGACACGAGAGCGGCAGACATCGTGAAAGGTCGCAGAAGGAGCGTCTCATGGCCGGGTCCGTCAACAAAGTCATTCTGATCGGCAATCTCGGCAAGGATCCCGAGATCCGTCGTACGCAGGACGGCCGACCGATCGCCAACCTGCGCGTTGCCACCACCGAGACCTGGCGCGACAAGGCGACCGGTGAACGTCGCGAGAAGACCGAGTGGCACTCCGTGGTGATCTTCAACGAGGGGCTCTGCCGAGTGGCCGAGCAGTACCTCAAGAAGGGCGCCAAAGTTTACATCGAAGGCCAGCTGCAGACCCGCAAGTGGCAGGGTCAGGATGGCCAAGACCGTTATTCCACCGAGGTCGTGCTGCAGGGCTTCAACAGCACGCTGACTATGCTCGACAGCCGCGGAGGTGGTGCCAGCCCCAGCATGCAGGACGATGACCACGCAGACTATGGCGGCGCCCCGAACAACGGCAACGGGGGAGGCGCACGACGGGGTGGCGGCGGCGGCAAGGCCAATTTCGACAAGCCGATCGACGACGAAATCCCCTTCTGAGCTGACGCCTCTCGAGGGAGAGCGGCGCAGCGGCGGCAAATCGCGTTCGCGCCGCCATGGTGGAGGGTTGACCCATTTCGCTTAGCCCCCTGCTCGAGGCGCCGCTCGCCATTCAGATCCACGCCTTTGCCGCGCTTGGCGCCTTTCTCCTTGGCGTGGCTCAACTGGCGCGCGTCAAAGGCACGCGCACGCATCGGGCGCTCGGCTACACCTGGGTCGGATTGATGGTGTTTGTGGCCCTAAGCTCGTTCCTTATTCACGAGCTGCGGCAATGGGGAAACTTCAGCCCGATCCACCTGCTGTCGGTCTTGACCTTGGCCATGCTGCCGCTCGGGATCTACTTTGCTCGCCAGCACAATGTGGTGGGGCACCGCAAGACCATGCTTGGCTTGTTCTTTGGCGCGCTGGTGATTGCCGGCGCCTTTACCCTTCTGCCCAGTCGCATCCTCGGACGAATTATGTTCGGGGGCTGATCTTCCCCGGGAGCCGCGCAAAATCACCGACCACGTCAACAACCCCCGCGTGGCGCGCTACGTGCTGTCGGAGATGCGCGCGCTTGTCCAGCAGGACGGCTTCCGGCTGGTGTTGGCGATGGACGGGGTGCGCGATGCCATCTACGCCGGCAAGGGGCTCGAAAGCTACGAGGTGGGCAAGCTCAATCGCCTAGTCGGCGAGGTCGCGAGCGAGCTCGACATCCCCCTCCTCGATTTGCGCGCGACCTTCGCCGACCACTACGCCCGCAATCGGCAACGCTTCGAGTTTGCCTACGACTGGCACTGGAACGCCCTGGCGAACCGTCGCGTCGGTGAGGCCATCGCGCGCCTCCTTGTGCGCGACCCTGGCCTGTCGGCGGGGTCGGTGCAGAGGGGTGCCGCTGCGGCCCGGCCCCCGCAAGGGTAAAGCGGTGCCGCGTGAGCTCACAGTTCAGCTCAGGACGCCCTGGCTTTCCAACCACAGCACGAGGGCGGTGGCGGCCGCGTAGAGATAAATCGCCATGATGGTGCGCCGACGTCCCTGCGCCTGAGCCGTATCGGCGGGTGGCAGCACGCGTGAGGCGTAGAGCAGATATCCCGTGGCCAGGAGTGTGCCGAGGATAAAGATCGGGGCGGCCCAGCGGCTGAGCGCGCACAGCGCCAGGCCGCCGCCGAGCAACAGCGCGCCGACGAGGAGGACCAGCCAGCGCGTTTCCGTGAGCGGCGTGCGGTCTCCCGTCAGGGCTTCGATGGCTTGCGCCGTAAAGCGGCGCGAGTGCGCGCCCTCGCAGGCGATGGCGCCGGCAAGGAGCGACAGCGCTCCAATGAGGTAGGCGATCCAGACAAGGCCCAAGGCGGCGCTCCAGATGAGGCGGGGAAGCGATTGATAGGGCCTTGTCGGCGGGGTGGCGAGCGGCGCCCAATTGAGCTTTCGCGACAGGGAGTATCCGGCGACGGCAAGGCCCGGCGAAGCGCCGTTCGGGAGGTCACCTAGTGCCTTGTTTTCGCACCATTAAATCGCCACATTATGGCAGCGGTGCGGCCTGTTGCTCCGACCCACGCGCTGCGCTATCAAGGCCCATTAGGAGTGCCGCGCCGCGCCGCCAGTGGCGGTGGTGTCGGCAGCCTGATCCTTCTCGTTCTCGCGCCCTTTTTTCAGCACCAGTAAGAGGCAGTTCCCCGTGGCGGACCACGACAAAGCCGCGCCCGGCGACAGAGGCCCGCCCGACATCCGGCCGGTCTCGATCACGGACGAAATGAAGCGCTCCTACCTCGATTACGCCATGAGCGTGATCGTCAGCCGGGCTTTGCCCGACGTGCGCGATGGGCTCAAGCCGGTGCATCGGCGCATCCTATTCGGCATGCACGAGCTTGGGCTCGAGTGGAACAAGAAGTTTGTAAAGTGCGCCCGCGTCGTGGGCGAGGTCATGGGTAAGTATCACCCGCACGGCAACGCCCCGATTTACGATGCCCTCGTGCGCATGGCGCAGGATTTCTCCATGCGCCTCACTCTGGTGGATGGGCAGGGCAATTTCGGCTCGGTCGACGGCGACCCTCCCGCGGCCGAGCGTTACACGGAATGCCGGCTGACCAAGGTTGCCGGCAGTCTGCTCGACGACCTCGACAAGGACACGGTCGATTTCCGCGAGAACTATGACGGCTCGCTCAAGGAGCCATCGGTGCTGCCGGCCAAGTTCCCGAACCTGCTGATCAACGGTTCGGGTGGCATTGCCGTCGGCATGGCGACCAACATTCCCCCGCACAATCTCGGCGAGGTCGTCGATGCCTGCATCGCGCACCTCGACAATCCCGAGATCACGCTCGAGGAGCTGTGCCAGCTCATCCCGGGTCCGGATTTTCCCACCGGCGGGCTCATCCTCGGTCGGGTCGGCATCATGGGGGCCTACCATAAGGGCCGCGGCTCGATCCTCATGCGCGCCAAAGTGCAGGTGGAGGAGATTCGCAAGGACCGCGAGGCGCTGATCGTCACGGCCATTCCTTACCAGGTGAACAAGCGCGTCCTGATCGAAAAGATCGCCGAGCAGGTGCGCGAGAAGCGCATCGAAGGCATTTCCGACATTTGGGACGAGTCGAGCCGCGAGGGCATGCGCATCGTCATCGAGCTCAAGCGAGATGCCGTGGCCGACGTGGTTCTGAACCAGCTGTGGCGTTTCTCCGATCTGCAGACCACCTTTGGTGCCAACATGCTGGCGATCAACGGCGGTCGACCGGAGCAGCTCAATCTCAAGGACATGATCGCGGCCTTCACGAGCTTTCGTGAGGAGGTGGTCTCCCGCCGCACCAAGTATCTGCTCGGCAAGTCGCGCGACCGCGCCCACGTCTTGGTGGGCCTGGCCGTTGCCGTTGCCAACATCGATGAGATGATCCGGCTGATCCGCTCGGCCCCTAGTCCCGCCGTAGCGCGCGAGCAGATGATGACCCGCGATTGGCCGGCGCGGGACATCGGGCCGCTGGTCGATTTGATCGCCGACCCACGCCACAAGCTCACGGCCGCGGCAACCATCAGGCTCAGCGACGAGCAGGCGCGCGCCATTCTCGACCTGCGCCTGCAGCGCCTGACCGCGCTCGGCCGCGATGAAATCGGCGATGAGCTGAAGAAGCTCGGCGAAGAAATTAAGGAGTACCTGGCGATCCTCGCCTCGCGCGCCCGGATCGTCGACCTGATCAAGCAGGAGTTGGGAGCCATCAAGGCTGAGTTTGCCACCCCGCGCCTCACCGAAATCGTCGAAATGGAAGGCGAGGTCGAGGACGAGGACCTGATTCAGCGCGAGGATGTCGTGGTGACGGTCAGCCACCGCGGCTACATCAAGCGCGTGCCGCTCTCCACCTATCGCGCCCAGCGTCGCGGCGGCAAGGGCAGGGCCGGCATGTCTACGCGCGAGGAGGATGTGGTCACGCAGATCTTCATCGCCTCGACGCACACGCCGGTGTTGTTCTTTTCCTCGCGCGGTATGGTCTACCGCATGAAGGTGTGGCGGCTGCCGGCGGCAACGCCGCAATCGCTGGGCAAGGCGCTCGTCAATCTGCTGCCGCTCACCGGGGGCGAGAGCATCACCTCAATTTTGCCGTTGCCGGAAGAGGAGAAGACCTGGGGCAGCCTGGAGCTGATGTTTGCAACCCGCAGCGGCAGCGTGCGTCGCAACAGTCTCGCCGATTTCGAGAACATTAATCGCAACGGCAAGATCGCCATGAAGCTCGAGGAGGGCGATCGCATCGTGCGCGTGGCGATCTGCACCCCTTCAGACAACGTGCTGCTGACGACGGCGGGCGGGCGCTGCATCCGCTTTCCTGTCGAGGAGGTGCGCCTGTTCAAGGGCCGCAACTCAACCGGTGTGCGGGGCATCCGCCTCGAGGCGGGTGACGAGGTGATCTCGATGGCGATCCTGCGTCACGTCGAAGCGACTCCGGGCGAGCGCGCCGCCTACATCAAGCAAGCGCTTGCCGTGCGCCGTGCGCAAGGCCCCGAGGTCGATGCGGCGATCGAACCCGCCGCCGACGTGGAGGTCGAAGAAACCGAGGAAGCCGTGGATTTGAGCCCGGAGCGGTATGCCGAGCTTGGTGCGCGCGAGCAGTTCGTGCTGACCGTCTCGGAACGGGGCTTCGGCAAGCGCTCATCGTCCTATGAGTACCGCATCTCCGGCCGTGGCGGCAAAGGCATCACGGCCATGATCGTCAACGAGCGCAACGGGCGCCTGGTGGCCTCCTTCCCGGTGGAGGAAAGCGACCAAATCATGCTGGTCACCGATGGCGGCAAGCTGATCCGGTGCCCGGTCGATGATGTGCGCATAGCCGGGCGCAACGTCCAGGGGGTGCGCATCTTCCGCACCGACGAGGACGAAAAAGTGGTGTCCGTGGAGCGCATCCCCGAAGACGGCAACGGCGAAGCCAACGGCGGCAACGGCACCGCCGAGACCGAGCCCAACGTCTAAGCCGGGGCCTGCCAAGGCTTGAGCCTCGGGGCGGCCCCAAAGCGTGGCCCCGCATTGGTGTCATGCTGGCAGCGCGCCGCGCGCGCCGGGACGGCCCCCGCGCGCCCGGCGCCAGCGCGGCTCACTGAGTGTTCTTACTTAGCGTTTTTCATGGCCGGGAACGAGAACACGAAATCCTGCTTGTCGAGTGGCTTGTGGCAGGTGAAGCAGTTTTTCAGGTTGGCCTTGTCGTTCACGGTTTTGTCCGCCTTGAAGGCCTGGTACTCCCACTCACCGTTGCGTATCTCCTCGGGATACTCGCTGCCCCAGCCGGCTCGCTTCTCCATGACCGTGTAGCCGACGAGTTCGCCCTTGATGAAGCGGCCGTTAGCGTCCTTTTCCGGATTGCCGTCGGCGTCGAGTTTGGCCTTGTGCTGCACCAGCGTGAGGACGCTGCCGCTCGGGATCGGCTGCCCCGCCTTGACCGCTGCGATGGCTTCCGGCGTCGCATAGAGCTCCCGGTACTGCTTGTTGTCCGGGCGATCGACGGTGGTGTAGAGCACGCCCTTGGCGTAGTTCTCGGGAAAGGCGATCTTTTCGCCTCCGGCGCGCACGCCGACGGTCAGCGCCACGGCGGCCAAGCTGAGCGTGGCAACGATTGGCAATGTTTTCATGGTGTCTCCTCCCCTCGATAATCGTTCCGCCTACAGCATACGGGCTGCGCGAGGGTTCGGATCATCCCCCGAGCACCCTCCTGCATGACATTTACGTGAGTGGTGCCGGCGCGAGTGGCTTGCCGCGACCGCGGCTTGGCGTTAGGGCTTTGCCGTTGCTCGCATAATCCGGAAAGTTCTTGAGGAAAGACCGTCGGCTATGACCGTGGAAGTGCTCATCGCCTTCATCGCCGCCTGCCTGCTGCTCGGCCTGACGCCCGGGCCCAACATGTCCTTGATCGTCGCCAACACGCTCCGCACCGGCCTTGCGGCGGGCCTTTTTACCTTGGCCGGCACCACCACAGGGTTGGCCTTGCTGGTCGCCGCCGCCGTCATGGGTATGAGCTCGGTCATGGTCTTCATGTCCGAATGGTTCGACGTCGTGCGCTTTCTGGGCGCGCTTTACCTGGTCTGGCTCGGGGCGCGCCAGCTCTGGCAATTCTGGAAAGCCGAGCGCGGGCAAAGCGCGCCGACGGTCTCGCGCGGCAATTGCTACGTGCAGGGGCTCCTCGTCAGCATGTCAAACCCGAAGGTGATGTTGTTCCTCGGTGCGTTCCTGCCCCAGTTCATCGATCCCCGAGGTGACACCGTCGGGCAACTCACCGTGTTGGCCATCCTGTTCGTGCTGGTGCTGGCGGCGGTAGATGTGGGCTACACCCTGGCGCTTGCCCGCGCCCGCACACGCTTTAGCGTGGCACGGCTGCGCTTCCTCGATGGTGCCGCCGGCGTCCTCCTGTTGCTCGGGGGCGCCATTCTGGCGACCATGCGGCGGCCATGACCAGGTGCGATGTCGAGCCCGAACGGTTGGGGCTAGGGCACTAAAAGGGAGCCCGAGCATGCGAGGAGGCAGGCATTGGCGGGGGCATTGGCAATGAAGCGGATCGGCTTTACCTCGGGCTCATTCGATCCCGTGACCAACGGACACCGCGACGTGATCGAGCGGGCCGCCCGCATGGTCGACACCCTCGTGGTCGGGGTCGGGGTGCACCCCGGCAAGACGCCGCTGTTCACCGTTGCCGAGAAGATCGAGCTCCTCAAGGCGGAGACGGCGGCGATCGCCAAGGCCACGGGTTGCAAAATCGAGATCGTCACCTTTGACAATCTCACGGTGGCGGCCGCCGCCGCCGCCGACGCCAGCCTCATCTTTCGCGGTCTGCGCGACGGCAGCGATTTTGACTATGAAATGCAGATGGCCGGGATGAACGGTGCCATGGCGCCCACTATTCAGACGGTGTTTCTTCCCGCCAGCCCCCAGGTGCGGCACATTACGGGAACCCTGGTGCGGCAGATCGGGCTGATGGGTGGCGACGTCTCCAAGTTCGTGTCCCCGGCCGTTGCGCGCAAACTCAAGGCCAAGGCCGCGCAAAAGCAAAAGCCTTAAACGTCGAGGCGAACACCTGGCCCCCACGGACTGGGGGGCGGGCGCCTGGACCTTGCAACGAGCCGCTGGCGGGCGCGGACGGGTTGCGTGGTCCCCCCAGAGGAGGCCAACTGGGCCCTGATCGATCTGATCGAGGCTTTCGAGCGCCAGGGGTGGCCGCAGGGAGAAATCACCCGGCGTCAAAAGGGCTAGCGCCTGAAGCCAGCCCGGACGATGCCGGGGCGAGTGCCGATGCCGACCCGAGTGACCCGCGTGACCCGGACCCCGGGACCAAAGCCGTAGCTGGCCCGAGCCACACGGGCGCCGCGGCCCCAATGCGCGTAGGCGGGGCCATAACCTGTGGAATAGCCGCGGCCGTAGCCGGCGGACCAACCATAACCACCGCCCCAACCGGGGGCGCCGTAACCATAACCGCCACCCCAACCGGGCGCGCCGTAACCATAACCGCCACCCCAACCGGGGGCGCCTGAGCCCCAGCCCGCGCCGCAACCGCCGCCCCAACCGCCGCAGCCGCCACCCACCACGACAGGTTGATAGCTAACCACTGGGGCAAAGGCGACGCCGCCGCCGCCGCAGGGCGAGCAGCAGCCGCCGCCCCCGCCGGCCCAACCGACAGGGCCCCAACCGCCTCCCCAACCAGGGCGTCCCCAGCCATCCGCGCTAGCGGGAGTGGCCAACAGCAACGAAGCCCCGAGGGCAGACGCAGCAAATTTGAGCATGGTTGATCTCCACAGAAGTGAGGGAGCCTCCCCTCACTCTGTGTACCGCCCAAGCCTAGTGGTCAGTATCGGGATTAGCCGTAACTGGAGCGCGGTTTATTTGCTTAGTCAAATCGTTAATTAGGGGTTGAGCTCGATCCCCACTGACTGCAGCCGGGTTACCAGGGCAGAGGTTTCCTTGCCCGCGATCCTGTCCTAGAAGGGCCACAAGGGCCGGTTCATTCGCCCCGTCTTCGGTGCACCCTGGACGGCACCACGACCCGATCTCCCTCCAACCCTAACGGGAGCCTTGCCGTGATCCGCTCGTTGCTGGGCTTTGCCCTCATCCTCTTCGCCTCGGTTTCGCTCGTGGAAGCGCAGGGAACCGATCCGCAGAATACGCTGGTGATCGAAACCACCAAGGGTCCCATTCGTATCAAGCTCAGGCCCGACCTGGCGCCGAAGCATGTGGCGCAGATCAAGCAGCTCGCCAAGCAGGGCTTTTACGATGGCATCGTCTTCCATCGCGTGATTGCAGGCTTCATGGCGCAGACGGGCGACCCAACCGGGACCGGCACGGGCGGCTCGAAACTGCCGGACCTGCCGGCCGAGTTCACCAGCGAGCCCTTCAAGCGCGGCAGCATCGGTGCCGCGCGCACGAGCAATCCCAATAGCGCCAACAGCCAGTTTTTCATCTGCTTCGGCGACGGCTGCCGGCAGCTCACCGGTCAATATACGCTGTGGGGCGAGGTGATCGACGGCATGGACAACGTCGACAAAATCGCGCGCGGCGAGCCGCCGCCACAACCCGACAAAATGCAGAAGGTCTATCTGCTCGCGGACAAGAAGTGACGCCCCCATCGCGCCGCCGCGCCATGGCATGTGAAGGCAACCCGGAGTTACGCATGACCAGCATCAAAGATCCCGAGAACACGTTGATCATGGAAACCAGCAAGGGCAAGGCTGTGATCGGGCTTAGGCCCGATCTGGCGCCCAAGCACGTGGAACGCATCAAGAAGTTGGCGCGTGAGGGCTTTTATGACGGGATTGTCTTTCACCGTGTGATCGACGGCTTTATGGCGCAGACCGGCTGCCCCGAGGGCACGGGCATGGGCGGGTCGAATTATCCCGACCTCAAGGCCGAGTTCAATGCCGAGAAACACGTGCGCGGGGCGTGCTCGATGGCGCGCTCGACCCGACCGGACAGCGCCAATAGCCAGTTCTTCATCTGTTTCGACGACGCCACCTTCCTCGACAACAAATACACGGTCTGGGGCAAGGTTCTCGAAGGCATGGAGAACATCGACAAACTCGAGCGCGGCGAACCGGTGGCAAAGCCCGATAAGATCCGTTCGCTGAAGGTGGCGGCCGACGTCGGCGCCTAAGCCTGGCGCTGGCGCCGCCGGCTGGCCGGGCTTTTAGCTTTCGTCAACCTTGTTTTGCTCAGTCTGCGTCGGCACACCTTTGGCGGGGTGTGCGGCTGCGCCCCTTGCGGGCAGGGATCCAACCGGCCGCCGCTCCTCAAGCGCCTGGTCCCGGCGCGCGCTGGAAATCGAAATGCTATTGGCCGTGCCCGACGCGGGCCACCCTGTCGCTTGCCTTCGAGGAGGCCGGCGTGGTCTTGGACATGGTCGTGGCGCCCATCAGGGCAACCGGCAGCGAGGCTGCCGCGCTGCGTCTCGTCACCGCGCTCGCCGGCAGCCTCGATGAGAGCGACCCCGTCGCCTCCAGCACCGGCCACAAGGCTAAGGCAGCGCTGATCCTGCGCGTGGCCAGCGACCCGCGGCTGATGGAACTCACCCGTCGCGAAGCCGGCCAGCAGCCGGAGCCGCTGGCGGGGATTTCGTGGCCGCCGCCAACGGTTCGCAGCGCTAGTCTCTCTTGGCAACGGCTTCTTGGCTGTCGGGCGGAGCCCTTGGGCGACAATGGGCTTATAATGAATGCGATGAAGGCCGACCTTTTCGATTTCGAGCTGCCCGAGGACCGCATTGCCCTGGAGCCGGCGCACCCGCGCGACGCCGCCCGGCTTTTGGTCGTGCGCCCGGACGAGCCGGCCCCGCTGGGTCGGGAAGCGAGCGCGCGCTTCACCGACAGCAGCATGCAGCGCCTGCCCGAATTGCTGCGGCCGGGCGACGCCTTGGTGCTCAACGACACCCGCGTGATCCGCGCCGCCCTGACGGGGGAGCGTCTGCGCGGGGAGCAGCGTGCGACGGTCTCCTTCAATTTGCACAAACGCTTGGACGAGAGCCGTTGGCTGGCCTTCGCGCGGCCGGCGAAGCGCCTCAAGCCCGGCGATCGCCTCCGGTTCGGCCACGATGGTCGCGTCTGTCTGTTGGGTCAGCTCGAGGCTACCATCGCCGCCGTGGGCGCGAGTGGCGAGGTGGAACTTTCCTTCAGTCTGCACGGCCCCTATCTCGACGAAGCGATCGAGGCGCTCGGCGATCCGCCGCTGCCCCCCTACATCGCCAACCGGCGCGAGCAGGTTCCTGAAGACGCGGAGCGCTACCAGACCATATATGCGCGCCACGCCGGGGCCGTGGCGGCGCCGACCGCGGGCCTGCATTTCACGCCCGCGCTGTTTGCCGCGCTGGAGGCGCGCGGCATTGCCAGGCACTTCCTCACCCTGCACGTGGGTGCCGGCACCTTCCTGCCGGTAAAGGCGGACGATACGGCGGGCCATCGCATGTACGCCGAATGGGGTGAAATCAACCAGGCGACGGCGCAGGCGCTCAATCGGGTGCGCGCCGCAGGCGGCCGCCTCGTCGCCGTCGGCAGCACGGCGCTGCGTTTGCTGGAGACCGCCGCCGGCGAGGATGGCAGGCTGGCGCCGTTTGCCGGCGACACCGAGCTGTTCGTCAGCCCTGGCTACCGCTTCAAGGCCGTCGATCTCATGCTGACGAACTTCCACCTGCCGCGCTCGACCTTGTTCATGCTGGTGGCGGCGTTCTCGGGGCTTGCGACCATGCAACAAGCCTATCGACATGCCATCGACGCCGGCTACCGCTTCTATTCCTATGGCGATGCCTGCCTGCTCTATCCTGCTGGCACCCCTGCCCGCACTGGCCGATGACAACACCCTTCGCCTTCACCCTGCAACAAGAGCGATGCCGGCGCCCGCCTCGGCGAAATTGTCACCGCGCGTGGCAAGATTGCGACGCCGGCGTTCATGCCGGTCGGCACCGCCGGCACGGTGAAGGCCGTTTACGTCGACCAGCTCAAGGCGGCGGGCGTCGACGTCGTGCTCGCCAACACCTATCACCTGATGCTGCGGCCGGGCGCGGAGCGTATCGCCCGCCTCGGCGGGCTACACAGCTTCATGGGGTGGGACAAACCGATCTTGACCGACTTCGGGGGCTTTCAGGTCATGAGCCTGTCGAAGCTGCGCACGATCACGGATGAGGGTGTCGCCTTCCAGTCCCACATCGACGGCGCCCGCTACGCGCTGACGCCGGAACGCGCCGTCGAGATCCAGTGCCTGCTTGGCGCCGACATCCAGATGCAGCTCGACGAATGCGTGAGCTCTGCCGGCCTCGGAAGAGGCCGTGGCGAGCGCGGTCGAGCGCTCGCTGGCGTGGGCGGCGCGCGCCAAGCGCGCCTTTGCAAACCAACGCGCGCGGGGGGCAGCTAACCTCGGCCAGGCGCTGTTCGGCATCGTGCAGGGCGGCACCAATCGGGAGCTGCGCGCGCGCTCCGTCGACGGCCTACTCGATTTGGATTTTCAAGGTTACGCAGTGGGTGGCCTGGCGGTCGGCGAACCACAGCGGGCGATGCTGGAAACGCTCGAGGGCACGCTGCCGCGCTTGCCGCCGGATCAGCCGCGCTATCTGATGGGCGTCGGCACCCCGATCGATCTCATCGAAAGCGTCGGCCGCGGGATCGACATGTTCGATTGCGTGCTGCCGACGCGCTCGGGCCGCCACGGCCAGGCCTTCACCTGGGGCGGCAAGCTCAATCTGCGCAATGCCGCGCACAGCGAGGATCCGGCCCCGCTCGATGAGCAAAGCCAATGTCCTGCCGCGCGCGACTATTCCCGCGCCTACCTGCATCACCTCGTCAAGGCCGAGGAATATCTGGCGGCCATGCTGCTGTCGTGGGCCAATATTGCCTTCTATCAAGAGCTGATGGCCGCCATGCGCAAGGCCATCGCCGAAGGCCGCTTTGCCGCCTGGGCCGCCGCCACCAAGGCCGCGCTGAGCTAGCAGAGCGGGCACGGGGGATGCGGAGTGCGGTAATGGTCGGAGTGTGGTGATGGTCGGGGCAGGAACGCGCAAGGATGGGGAATTCAATGATCTCGCTCACTGGCGTCACCGCGCCGAGGAGGCGCGCCGGCATGCCGCGGGGTTGACGGACCCCGTCGCCGAGGAGACCCTGCTCGCGATTGCGCAGGCCTACGAGCAACTGGCGCTCAATGCGAAGTGCGCACGGGCGAGCCCCACCCGGAGTAATGGGCGCCAAGGCGTGCCTCAGGCCACCGTTTCCTTGATCAGGTGATCGACGACGCTCAAGAGCGCGTCCTCGCGCGTGGCGCCGGCGCTAAGTTGCGCTTGGAAATGGGCGACTTGCCGGTCTGCACTGGTGCCGCGCGCCACGATGATGCGGGCATGCTCGAGCTCGGCGACGCAGCCCAGCGCCTCGGCATCCTCGCGCAGCATGACCAGCAGTTCATCGACGAGATCGCGGAACGGCACCAGTTCGCCCTTGCCGAGGTCGAACAGGGTGCCCTTCACGCCGTAGCGCTGGGCGCGCCAGCGGTTCTCCGCGAGTAGGAACAGCGGATAGGTGCGCCAGGTTTGGTTGGCGCGGCGCAGGCGAAACAGCATGCGCAGGATGCAGACGTAGAGGGCGGCGACGCATACGGCATCCTCGATCAGGGTGCAGACGTCGGTGACGCGCATCTCCAGGGTCGGGAAGCGCGAGGACGGCCGCATGTCCCACCAGATCTTGCTGGCGTCCTCGATGACGCCGTTGCGCACCAGCAGGTCGACGGTCTGCGTGTATTCTACCCAGCCCTCGAACCGGCCGGGCATGCCCGTGCGCGGCAGCTCCTGGTAGGCGGCGAGCCGATAGCTCTTGAGGCCGGTGTCTTCGCCTTCCGCGAACGGCGAGGAGGTGGACAGCATCAGCAGATGCGGCAGGAAATAGCGGGCCTGGTTGAACAGATCGATGCGCAACTCGTCGTCCTCGATGCCGACGTGCACGTGCATGCCGCAGATCACAAGACGGCGGCCGACGCCGGCGAGATCCTTGGCAATGGACTGGTAGCGCGCCGCGTTCGGTGGGCTGCTGCGTGCTCCAGCGCGCGAAGGGGTGGGTCGAGGCGGCGATCGGGGCCAGGCCGTGCTCGGCGGCGAGCTGCGGCTACCGTGCGGCGCAGCTGGCGAGCTCGGCGCCGGCCGCGCGCGGTGATCGTGTGCACGCTGGTGCCGACCTCGATCTGGGACTTGAGGAACTCGCGCGCCACCTGGCCCCGCAGCGCCTGCTGGCCGCCTCGAACAGCGCCTGTGGCATCTCGCGCACGAGGTCGCGGCTGGCGCGATCGACGAGGAGGTATTCCTCCTCGATGCCGATGGTGAACGATGGGTCCTTGAGCGCCATGGGGGCATGTTGGCACGAATTGGCGCGCCCCTCAAATGATCGGCTCCCCGCAGCGACTGGGGAAGGTTGGGGATGACGCGACCCTCGAGGCGGCGGCCCCTGCGTATGCGCCGGCAGCAAAACCTGTACGCCGGGAGCAAAAGATGCGCAGAGCGGCTCCTCGACTAGTCCCGCGCGCTGCCCTCGAGCCAGGCGTAGGCCGGCGGCCAGAGCGTGGCGCGGAATGCTCGAGCGGAAGAAGCCGAGGTGGCCGATTCGCTGCGCCCCGGCGTCGGCGAGGCTGGATCCGCCAAATGCTGCGCTCGACGTTGGCCGTGAAATGGCTGGCCATGTGGCCGACGGCGGCGGGCGTGCCCCACACGTCGTCCTCGATCTGGGCGAAGCGGATGGGGGCGCGGAGCTTGGCGAAGTGGCGGGTCTCGCTCAGCGTCGGGTCGGCGAAAATGAACTCGGGCGTCATGCACCAGCGCGGCCCATTCGAGGAAGGCGGGTCCCGGCATGTCCTCGCCGCCCATCAGCCAGCCGGGGAAATAGCCGAGCAGGCGCACGACGGGCGGCGCCACCGAGCCCATCAGAAAGCGGACGCGATAGCGCTCGGGGCTCCACATGCGGCCCCAGTAGCCGCTGAGCGTGGCGACGTTGAGCTGGCGGGCGATCGCGCGCATTGTTGTGCGCAAGGCCGGTGGCGAAGCCGCCCAGGCTGTGGCCGAGCCAATGCAGGGGCCGGTCGGGATGGTGCTGCCGCGCCCAGTCGATCACGCCGGCGATATCGATGGTGCACCAGTCGCGCATGCGGGCGGGAAAGCCGCGCAAGGAGCCCGGGTGCGACAGGCGCCGATGCCGCGATAGTCGCAGGTCAGCGACGGGATGGCCGCGCTCCGCCAGCGTAGGCCGCAAAGCGGGCGTAGTAGCGGCTCGGAACGCCGGCGGCGCGCCGAGACGATCAACGTCGAGCGGGGCTGGCCGGCGCTCGGCTGGCGTCGGCCGCCTCGAAAACTCGGTTGCGGCCAGCGCGTAAGCCATCCGTTCGGCCGCAAAGATGGTCGACATCGAGGGCGTCACCGACAGCGGCGCGCGAATCGGCTCGCCGGCAAGCGTGCGGCCATCGGGCCCTCGCTAATCAGTTCCGACTTTCGACGTCAGCATGCGGACCGATCGCCACAGCGCTCAAGGCAATGCCATCAGGCAACCTGGCGGCTGATCGCGGCTTTCCCCTATAAGGCCGGCCAGAGCATACGGACATTGTTGCTTGATTGCCCGCACATCGGCCCGGAGCTGTGGGAGGGCGGGTTTGTCGCCGGAGATGTGCCATGCCCGCGCCGTGGACGCCCGACAGCTGGAGATCGAAGCCGATCGTCCAGGTGCCCGAGTATCCCGACCCGGCAGCCCTGGAAGAGGTGACGGCGCAACCTGCGCGATTTTCCGCCGCTGGTTTTCATCAAGGAGGTGCAGGACCTCAAGGCCAAGCTGGCCGACGTGGCGGCCGGCAACGGCTTCCTGCTGCAGGGCGGCGATTGCGCCGAGAGCTTCAAGGAGCACAAGACCGACTACATCCGCGACTACTTCCAGCTGTTCCTGCAGATGGCGCTGATCCTCACCTTCGCCGGCAACAGCCAGGTGGTGAAGGTGGGCCGCGTGGCCGGGCAGTTCGCCAAGCCGCGCTCCTCGCCGACGGAGAAGCAGGGCGGCGTCGAGCTGCCGAGCTATCGCGGCGACATCGTCAACGGGCCGGAGTTCACGCCCGAGGCGCGCATTCCCGATCCACGCCGCCAGCTGCAGGCCTACCGGCAGTCGGCGGCGACGCTCAATTTCCTGCGCGCGCTGCTCGATGGCGGCTACGCCTCGCTCGACAACGCGCACCGCTGGGAATTGCAAGTTCATGGAGGGCACGCCGGTCGAGCAGCGCTACGACGAGCTGGCCGACGAGATCAAGCGCACGGTGGAGGTCAACCGCCTGCTCGGCATGACGGCCGAGAACACGCTGGCGCTGCGCACCACCAGCTTCTACACCAGCCACGAGGCGCTGCTGTTGAGCTACGAGCAGGCGCTGACCCGGCGCGACGAGGCGATGGGCTCGGGCGACTACGTCGCCACCAGCGGCCACATGCTGTGGATCGGCGACCGCACGCGCCAGCCGGACGGCGCGCACGTCGAGTACTGCCGCGGCATCGTCAATCCGATCGGGCTTGAAATGCGGCCCGTCGCTGGAGCCCGACGAGCTGCTGCGGCTGATCGATATCCTCAATCCCGAAGGACGAGCCGGGCGCCTGACGCTGATCGGCCGGTTCGGCGCCGACAAGATCGAGAAGCACCTGCCGAAGCTGATCCGCGCGGTGCAGAAGGCCGGCCGCACGGTGGTGTGGGAGTGCGATCCCATGCACGGCAACACCATCACGGCGGCGACCGGCTACAAGACGCGCCCGTTCGACAGCATGGTCGAGCGAGGTCGAGCAGTTCTTCGCCATCCACCGCGCCGAGGGCACCTATGCCGGCGGCGTGCACGTGGAGATGACCGGCCAGAACGTCACGGAGTGCACCGGCGGCGCCACCAAGATCTCGGAGGCCGACCTCGCCCGCCAGTACGACACCGGCTGCGATCCGCGCCTCAATGCCGGCCAGTCGCTGGAGCTGGCCTTCCGCATGGCCGAGCACCTGAAGGCGCGAAAAGGCGCCGGCATCGCGAGCGGCGGGCGCCACGGGCCGCCGAATAGGATCGGCATGGATCCTGCCCTGCCGCCAGAGACCCGCGCGCGGGTTGGGGTGGGCAAGGGCTCGCAGATGCGCTCGGCGCGCGGCGAGATCAGGCGCGCGCGGCGATCGCCGTGGCGATCACCATCAGCGCGCAGGCCAGCCCCAGCTCGAGGGTGGGTTCGGCCAGACGCAACAGCACCAACAGACCCGTGGAAAGGACCGGCGCGGCATAGGACAACACGCCAAGCAGCGACACATCGCCCCCTTTCATGCCGACGTCCCAGAGCAGAAAGGCGGCGCCGACCGGGCCGACGCCGAGACCGACCAGCGCCAGCCAGGCAAGGCCGCCGGGCGCAACCCAGGTCTCGAACGCCAAACTCAAAATTGCCGCCAGCCCCGCTGTGATCAGGCAGGGCGCGGCGATGCTGTCGCTGGGCACGGCCGCAAACAGCCGCGAGGCAACCGAGTAGCTCGACCAGATCAAGGCGCAGCCGAAGGCCAGCATGAACCCCAGGGGGCGATGGCTGCCGGGGGCGCTAACGCCCAGACTGTTCCAAACCAGCAGCGTGGCGGCGGCGAGCCCGATCAGCGCCGCCAACAGGTGCCGCGGGCGCAGTGGCTGACCCGGCAGCAGGCCCGAGAAGACCACCGTGAACAGGGCCCAAAGCGAGGTGATGAGGCTCGCTTCGGCGGCCGGCGCCAGGCTGAGCGCGGCAAAATAGAGGGCGTGGTAGCAAAAGAGCCGTAGATGCCGAGGGCGAGCGAGGCGCGGGTCGGCCACAGGTAAGAAAGCCGCCCGCGCATGGCGGCTGCGGCGATCAAGACAATGCCGCCCATCGCAAAGGCGATCGCCGTCGTTTGCAAGGGCGGCACCGCGCCCTTAAGGACGGTCAGGCTGGCAAGCGAACTCCACAGCACAATGGCGCCGGAGCCCAACAGCGTGGCGGAGGTGGATGGAGCGCATCGACTTGGGGTGCGGGGGCCTGTTTCGGTTGCCGGCAACTTGCCCCGAAAGCGGTCTTGCGCGCCAGCCCTGCTAAGGTCCGCCCCTCAGCTTGCGGCCGCCAGGGCTGCATTGCATCGCCGGGGTGCCCGGCCTACATCTGAACCATGCCCAAGTCCCACGATACCTTGAAGATCGCCTTGGCCCAGCTCAATCCCGTGGTCGGTGACCTCGAGGGAAACGCCGCCAAGCTCTTGCGCGCGCGCCAGGATGCCGCCGGCAAGGGCGCCGACCTCATCGTTTTTTCCGAGCTCTTCATCACCGGCTATCCGCCCGAGGACCTGGTGCGCAAGCCGGCCTTTGCGCGCGCGGCGCGCGCGCTGGTCGAGCGCTTGGCGGCCGAGACCGCCGATGGCGGGCCCGGCGTTCTCGTTGGCAGCGTCTGGCCGCAGGACGATAAGCTCTACAACGCGGCGGCGCTGCTCGATGACGGCAAGGTGGCGGGCGTGCGCTTCAAGGTGGACCTGCCCAACTACGGCGTGTTCGACGAAAAGCGGGTGTTTGACGTGGGCC
Organism: uncultured Alphaproteobacteria bacterium; assembly: GCA_963775835.1. Taxonomy (GTDB): domain Bacteria; phylum Pseudomonadota; class Alphaproteobacteria; order Rhizobiales; family Hyphomicrobiaceae; genus AWTP1-13. The sequence goes on from CAVZKV010000024.1 coordinate 70,540, forward strand.
CAATGCCGGGCCCGATCAGTTTCCGCGGCATTCGGCTCGGCGTGCCGATCTGCGAGGACATCTGGCAGGAGGAGGTGTGTGAATGCCTGCAGGAGACGGGCGCCGAGCTGCTGATTTCACCCAACGGCTCGCCCTTCGATTGGCCCAAGCCTGACTTGCGCATGAACGTGGCGGTGGCGCGCGTCACGGAAAATGGCCTGCCGCTGATCTATCGTCAACCAGGTCGGCGGCCAGGACGAACTGGTGTTCGATGGGGCTCGTTTGTCCTCAATCGCGACCGCAGCCTCGCCGTGCAATTGCCCGCCTGGGAAGAGTGCATGGCGGTCTGAGCTGAAGCGCGCGGCGGGCGGCTGGGGCTGCCAGAAGCGGGCCTTGAGCGTGCTCGAGGAGCACGAGGCGGCAGCCTATCATGCCTGCCTTTTGGGCCTGCGCGACTATGTCGACAAGAACCGCTTTCCGGGCGTGGTGATGGGGCTGTCGGGCGGGGTCGATTCGGCCCTGGTCGCGGCGCTGGCGGTCGACGCGCTGGGCCCCGAGCGCGTGCACTGCATCATGCTGCCCTACCGCTACACGTCCAACGAAAGCCTGGCGGATGCGGCGGCCTGCGCCGAGGCGCTCGGCGTGCGCTACGACATCATTCCGATCGCGCCGGCGGTGGAGGGCTTCGGGGCGATGCTGGAGGCGCAGTTTCGCCGGGCGCGCCAAGGACATCACCGAGGAAAACGTGCAAAGCCGTGTGCGCGGCACGACCTTGATGGCCCTCTCCAACAAGTTTGGCTCCCTGGTGCTGACGACGGGCAACAAGAGCGAAATGTCGGTCGGCTATGCCACGCTCTATGGCGACATGAACGGCGGCTTCAATCCGATCAAGGACCTCTACAAGACCGAGGTCTACCGCCTGGGCCGCTGGCGCAATCAACAGCGTCCAAAGGGTGGCCGGGGCCCAGGCGGCCTCGTCATTCCGGAGAACATTTTCAGAAGGCGCCGACGGCGGAGCTGCGCGAGAACCAGAAGGATCAGGACAGCCTGCCGCCTTACGATGTGCTCGACGACATTCTGGGCTGTCTCGTCGAGCAGGAGATGTCGCTCGCCGACATCGTGGCGCGCGGGCACCCGCTCCCCATCGTGAAAAAGGTCGAACGCCTTTTATATTTGGCTGAGTATAAACGCCGGCAGGCGGCTCCTGGCGTAAAAATCTCCGCGCGCAATTTCGGGCGCGACCGGCGTTATCCCATCACCAACAGGTTTCGGGAGCCCGTCGAGGCGAGCTTGATGCCGGAAGTTGAAAGGCGCGTCGCATAACGGGCGACTCTCGTGTCCCAAACACGAGGAGCCAAGCCAAGATGTAGACGCAAGGAAAGATCAGGGCGTCCCGAGGTGCGGGGATTTCGGGACGCCCTAATTTTGATCCGCGGTGCGGGGGTGCGGATCGTCTTCAAAACGTATGAGTGGAAACCATATTCCCAAAAGGGGCGAAAAAATTTGCAGCACTTTTACGATTGGGTCCCGGCGGCGCCCGTACCCCCCGGCGCCCGCCCGGCGGCGGCCCCTAGGAACACCGTGCGGATGAATTCCCGGTAGAGCAGAATTTGGCGTGGCAATATGGTCTTATCCACAAGGACGCGCGACATGATGATGCCGCCGTCGACCAGCGTGTTGGCCATGTCGGCGAGGTCCTCAAGCGACAGATCGACCCTGGGGGGATAGCGTTCGGCGATCCTTTCCAGGCGATCGAGAAACATTTTCCGCCAGCCGCGCACACCCGTCTGGGTCAATTCGTGGACCTCGCGGTCAAACAGCCGGTCCTGATAGCAAAAGGAGGCGACCAGGCAGCCCGGATGCGTCGCGGGCAGATCGGCCATCATTTCGGCAAACAGCTTCAAGGCCACGAGGAAGCCGTGCAAGGGGTCCTCGTTGAGTTCGTCGGCGCGCAAAAAGATGTCGTCGAGCACCGCGTCGTTGTGCGCGATGTAGCGCAGCATCAGGGCGCGGGCGAGTTCGCGCTTGTCCCTGAAATGATAGAAGAACCCGCTCTTGGTGATGCCGGCACCGGCGATCAGCTCCTCGATCGAGGTGGCGGCAAACCCCTTATCGAGCACGGAAGCTTCGGCGAGCTCCAAAATGCGCTCGCGCGTGTCACCGACGCGACGGGATGCGAGATCGGCCATAGCGACTGTACTAGCGGTATAGTTGCCCCCGGGCAATCCGCGAGAGCACGCAAGGGTTGGCCGCCCGCCAGCCGGTAATCCCTTGATCTCGTTCATAAAGCAATCGTGACCCGGACTGCACCGTCGGTAGGCTGGGATGGCGGCGCCGGTGCGGGCAGCATGCGCGACATCCTGAGCCAAAGACTTCACGCATCCGGAGAGACCCATGAGCCTTGATCAATCCCCGCTGCCGCAACTGGAGGGCGGCCTGTTCCTGACCGACGGTGGCATCGAAACCACCTTGATTTTCCACGAGGGATGGGCGCTGCCTTATTTTGCCGCCTTTGACCTCCTCAAAAGCGCGGAAGGGACGGCAGCGCTCTACGCCTACTATGAGCGCTACGCGGCTATGGCCAGTGCTTGCGGGCTGGGGTTTGTGTTGGAAAGCCCAACCTGGCGGGCGAGCAGCGACTGGGGCGACAAGCTCGGCTACAGCGCCGCGGCGCTGGCCGCCGCCAATGGCAAGGCCATTGCCCTCATGGCCCGAGCTGCGCGACGCCTTTGCCGGCGCCGGCAGCGCCATGGTGATCAGCGGCTGCGTCGGCCCAAGGGGCGACGGCTATGACCCGGGCTCGGGGATGGGAGCCGACGAGGCCGGCGATTATCATCGCGCGCAGGTTGCGACCTTTGCACAAGCGGGTGCCGACATGGTGACGGCCATCACCATGACCAACGCCAACGAGGCCGTGGGGATCGCACGCGCGGCTGAAGCTGCCGGCCTGCCGGTTGCCATCTCCTTTACGCTGGAGACCGACGGTCGGCTGCCCACCGGGCAGGGGCTGGCCGAGGCGATCGAGGCGGTGGACCAGGCGACCGGGCAGGGCCCCTGCTACTACATGATCAACTGTGCCCACCCCACGCACTTTGACGGTGTCCTTGCCAGGGCCAGCGATCGGGCCAGCGATCGGGCCAGCGATCGGGCCAGTGATTGGGCCAGTGATTGGGCCAGTGATCGGGCTTGGGTGCAGCGCATCCGCGGCCTGCGTGCCAACGCCTCGCGGCTGAGCCACGCGGAGCTCAACGAGGCCCGCGACCTCGACGCCGGCGATCCCACCGAATTCGGGGGGCAATACCGCGCCCTGCTGGCGCGGCACCCGCAGATCAACGTCCTGGGGGGATGCTGCGGCACCGACCATCGCCACCTCGCGGCCATTTGCCAGGCCCTGGGCTTGGCGCCGGTCGAGGCGCAAGGCCGGCGCGCCGCGGCGGCCCGCGCCTGAGGCGGAGGGCAGCGCTACGGACCTCGGGTCGACGCCCGTTCGCGCGCCGGCACCGAGCTCCCCTAGTGGGCGCGGGCCGGTGAACCGGCGCGGCGTCGTGCCAGGCGCTTGGCCAAAAAGGCGACGGGGAGCGCGCAGTCGGTCGAGAAGACCTTCACCCCGCGGGAGACGACGGCGTAGCCGCGCTTTTGAAAAAAGGGCACCGCATTCAAGGTGGTGAACGAGGTCAGACGGTCGAAGCCCCAGGCCAGTGCGCGCGCCTCGGCCTCGGCGAGCAGGCGGCTGCCAACGCCGAAGCCGGAGTGGCGAGCAAAGACGAAGCCGATGCGGGCCTGGGTGCCGTCGTCGGCGTTGATGCGCCAGGCGGCGGTTCCCAGCAGCTCGCCGGCGAGCCACGCCGAGAAAATCTCGTTTTCTTCCCGCAACAGATCCGAATAGGCGGGTGAACTGACGAGGCTGGCGAAGGCGGCGATCTCGCCTTCCGTGAGGGCGTCGGCGGTTTGGGCGCGCAGCACGGTGCCGTGCAGGTAGCGTACCGCCGGGAAATCGTCGATCCCGAGCTGTCTGATTTCGATGCCGGCGGGCAAGGTGCCGGTGGGACGGGGGTCAATGCCCGGCATCATACGCATGAACTCTTAAGCGGCATCGCAATCGGCAACCCCCTTTGTGGGCGGACGCCGAAGGACCCGCGTCAGCGCGGGGTGCTGAGGCGCGCCTCCGACCGCGGCGGCGGGTTTGCCGGTACGGCATCGGCCTTCTTTTCGCCAGCACCCTGGGCGGGCAGGTATTCGGCTTCCTTGCAGGAGCAGCCCTGCACGAACTCTTTGCGATAACGCCAGGCCGATTTCAAGCTGGTGTAGGGTTGTTGGGTGGCGACCGAGATTGCCTGCTCGACGGCGCCGCCGGGGTTTTGGTGGTAGTAAAGCTCGGCCGGTGCCGCACAGCGGGACTGGCAGATTTCGGCATCGCGCTGAAAGTGATTGGGCAGGGTGGAGAAGCTGACCGGGAAGTAGTAGCCATCGCACAGCCGCACGCACAAGGTGCGGTAGGTGGCAAAGGGCAGGTTGCCGAACTGGTTGCCGGGCCCGCGCGGGGCATCGCCCTCATCGGACCAGAGCCCGGAGAAGGGGTTGCTGGCCGCATCCCGCCGCCGAGCTTCCTGCGAATACTGCGGGCCGCACCCGTTCCGCGCCAGCTCGCGGATGATATCGTCCTGGTAGGATTTATCGCGCGTGCCCAGGATCTGCCGGCGCTGACCATCGAGCTCGGCCAAGCGTCGCCGCATGCTTTCGACGTCGCCGTTAAGCTGCACGCAGCGCGGCGTCCGGCGCAGCGTCTTGGAGAACAAAAACTGATCCCAGCAATCGGCGCGGTCGAGCTGGATCTGCGCCGTATTCAGGCTGCGCTCGGTCTGGCGCAGGTCCGCCTCGATCTTGGGCAGCAGCTCCCGGTTCTGTCCACTGCCTTGGGTCTCCGTGACGAGCCGCTGCTCGAGCTGCAAGCAGATGTTGGTGTTGGCCCCGCGCTGGCCCCAATAGGGCTGTCCCGGCGGCGGCATCGGCTGCCCGGGGCCCGGAGGAACACCACCTCCTGGAGGATAGCCCGGCGGCGGCGGTTGTCCCGGCGGGCCACGGTAGAGTGGCTCACGCGGGATCGGGCGCGGCTCGGACGGGCCGCCGAATGGCCACCAGTTCCAGCCCTGGGCCATGGCGTCGGCAAGCCCAAGTCCCAGGGCAGCAAGGACGGCCAAGGCGACCAAGATGAGGCGCACGGTGCGCGATCTCGTCTTCCCGTTCAGCATTGGAAAATTCCGAAGTTCCCCAGGCGGCGCGGTTCTACAAGTCGCGGTTCTACAAGTGGCGCCGGTTCTGCAAGCGGCCTTGAATTCTTGCGAAACTTCCCCATCTGTGATTATGGGAGTGTTGCCCTAGCGGGTCAATGCAGCGCAAATTGGGCGTTCGACTTGGTCTTGACGCTGCCGGGGAAAGCGAGGGATAAGCGGCCCATGCCGACCCGCTTGATACCGGCCGTCAATACTCTGTGCGGCATTATTACAACGAGCTAGCCACAGGCTGGCGCGCGGCCGCTTCTTTGCCCACCGGTGACAGAGAAAACGCCCCGCCCGGCGGCAAGGTGAGATGATGCTCACGCTATACAACACGGCGACGCGGACCAAGGAGCGATTTGAACCGATCGATCCCAGCAACGTGCGCATGTACGTGTGCGGGCCCACGGTCTACGACTTGGCTCATATCGGCAACGCCCGACCGATCATCGTCTTCGACGTGCTCTTTCGGCTGCTGCGCCACCTCTATGGCGCCCGCCACGTCACCTATGCCCGCAACATCACCGACATTGATGACAAGATCAACGCGCGGGCGACGAAGCTTTACGGCGATCTGCCGCCGATCGAGGCAATCCGCAAGCTGACCAGCGAGACGACGGCGCAGTTTCACAAGGATATTGCGGCGCTTGGCGTCTTGCCCGCCAGCGCGGAGCCGCGCGCGACCGACACCATCCCGGAAATGCGCGCCCTGATCGAGGCCCTCGTCAAACGCGGCCATGCCTATGTGGCGCAGGAGCACGTGCTCTTCGACGTGGCGACGTTGCCGGACTACGGCCGTTTCGCCAACCGGTCGCTGCAGGAAATGGAGGCGGGCGCGCGCGTCGATGTGGCCCCCTACAAGAAGGGGCCCATGGACTTTGTGCTCTGGAAGCCCTCGGCGCCTGGCGTGCCGGGCTGGGACTCCCCGTGCGGCATTGCCACGCAAGGTCGACCGGGCTGGCACATCGAGTGCTCGGCGATGGCCGACAAGTTCTTGTGGGTGTTGGCCAAGGGCACGCTGACGGGCAAGGGCCTGGCGGAGCCGCACGTGTTCGACATCCATGGTGGCGGCATCGACCTCGTCTTTCCGCATCATGAAAACGAGATTGCCCAGTCGCGCGCCGGGCACGGCATCGCCCAGATGGCCAAGGTGTGGATGCACAACGGCTTCCTGCAGGTCGAGGGCGAAAAGATGTCGAAATCGCTCGGGAACTTCGTGACCATCAGGGACCTCTTGGATGCGGGTTGGGATGGCCGAGTTTTGTATTTCGCCATGCTAAAGACGCACTATCGCCAACCCATAAACTGGACGCGCAAGGGCATGGTGGAAGCGGCGCTCGAGCTCAACAGCCTGCGCCAGCATTTGGCCCCGCATCACTCCCCCGCTGAGCACGGACGCGAGTTCCTTGAGGCCCTCGCCGACGACCTGAACACGCCCGGGGCGATCGCGGAACTGCATCGGCTGGCGCGCGCCACGCTTAGCTCCGCTGACGCGGGCGCCCCGGTGGACGCGGCGGCCTTGCAGACGGCGCGCGCGCGCTTTGCCAACGCGCTTGCCCTTCTCGGCCTCGACAATCTGGCGGACTTCGACGCCCACAGGATGCTGGCCAGGGTGGCCGGGCGCGCGCCGGTCGACGAGGAGGCCGTCAGAACCCTGATCGAGGCCCGCAACGCCGCACGCAAGGCCAAGGACTTCCGCAAGGCCGACGCCATCCGCGAACAGCTTTTGGGGTTGGGCGTTCAACTCAAGGACGCGAAGGACCCTGTCACCGGCGAAATCCGCACCACCTGGGAGCTGAGCATCGCCGAGGCGACCGAGGTCGAGCGATGAGGCGCGATTGGGCAGCTGCGGCGCTCCCCGTGCGGCGCACCGCAAGGTGCGACCCCATAGGGGCGCGCGGGCGAGGTTAAGCCATGACGGATCGGAAGGACATGAGCGATCCCAGCGTGCGGCCACCCTTTTGGCGGCATCGCTACTACTACCTGGCGCTCAAGATCATCGTCCTCATCGCCGGCGTGCTGATCGCGCTAAAGATTATTGGCGTGTGGTAGGCGTTAAATGTCCAAACAGCGGCTTTACCTGTTCGATACAACCCTGCGCGACGGCGCACAGACCACGGGCGTCGACTTCTCGCTCGAGGACAAGCGGTTGATCGTACGCGTGCTCGATGAGCTGGGACTGGACTACATCGAGGGCGGCTATCCCGGCGCCAATCCCACGGACACGCAGCTTTTCAGCACCGAGCCGAACCTCGCCGGTGCGACCTTTACGGCCTTCGGCATGACCAAGCGGGCGGGGCGGTCGGTGTCCAACGATCCGGGCTTCCAGGCCACCCTACAGGCCAAGGCCGGCGCCATTTGCCTGGTCGCCAAGGCCTGGGATTATCACGTGCGCGTGGCGCTCGGCATCAGCAACGAGGAGAACCTGGAGGGCATCGCGCAGTCGGTGGAGGCCGTGCGGCAAGCCGCGGGCGAGCCGCAGGCCATGATCGACTGCGAACATTTCTTCGATGGCTACAAGGGCAATCGCGCCTATGCATTGGCGGTGGCCGAGACCGCCTATGGCGCGGGAGCGCGCTGGGTGGTGTTGTGCGACACCAACGGCGGGACATTGCCGCACGAGATTGCTCAGATCGTTGCCGAGGTCGCCGCCCGCATCCCCGGCACGCACATCGGCATTCACACCCACAACGACACCGAGAACGCGGTGGCCAATTCGCTGGCGGCCGTGCGCGCGGGCGCGCGCCAAATTCAGGGTGCGCTCAACGGCCTGGGTGAGCGTTGCGGCAATGCCAACTTGACGTCGCTGATCCCGACCTTGCTTTTGAAAAGCGAGTTCGCCGAACACTTCGAGATTGGTGTCACGCCCGAACGCCTGCGCCGGCTGACGCATGCGAGCCGCGTGCTCGATGAGATCTTGAACCGCGCCCCCAATCGGCACGCGCCCTACGTGGGCGAGGCCGCCTTCGCCACCAAGGCCGGCATCCACGCCTCGGCGATCCTGAAGGAGCCGGCGACCTACGAGCACGTGCCGCCGGAGAGCACCGGCAATCGCCGGCGCGTGCTGGTGTCCGATCAAGCCGGCAAGTCGAACCTGATTTTCGAACTGGAGCGGCTCGGCATTCCCCTTGGCAAGAGCGATGACCGGGTCGGTAGACTGTTGGAAGAGGTAAAGTCGCGCGAGGCCCTGGGCTACGCCTACGAGGCGGCGGAAGCGTCCTTCGAGCTGTTGGCGCGGCGGCTTCTGGGCGAGGTGCCCCAGTTCTTCACGGTCGACAGCTTTCGCGTGATGGTGGAAAAGCGCCACAACGCGCTGGGACGGCTGGTGACCGTGTCGGAGGCCACGGTGAGGGTATTCGTCGCCGGCGGTGAGGAGCCGTTGTGGTCGGTCGCCGAAGGCAATGGTCCGGTGCATGCGCTGGATCAGGCGCTGCGCAAGGACCTCGGGCGCTACCAGAACATCATCAAGGACGTCGAGCTCGTCGACTATAAGGTCCGCATCCTTACCGGCGGCACCGAAGCGGTCACGCGCGTGCTGGTGGAGAGCCGGGACATGGGCACGGGCGCGCGCTGGTTCACGGTCGGCGTGTCATCCAACATCGTGGATGCCAGCTTCGAAGCGCTGACCAACTCGATCACCTACAAGCTGCTCAAGGCCGGCGCCGCCGCGGCTTGAGCGCGCCATTTAGAAACGCAGGATCGGGCCGCCACGACCATCCTGCCCATAGCCATGGCAGGCTTCGCGCACGCGGATATCGCTGCCAAGAAATGCGCACACGCGCTGCTTTTCGCTCGGGCTGTTGCGCATGGCGCTGCCCGACACGCGCAGGCCGTAGGAGCGCGCGACTATTGCCAGGTTTTCATCCTGGCAATAGGGGGTCGCATGCGGCTGGCCGTTGATGATCTGGTAGTTGCCATCGCAGAGAATGCGGGCGTCGGCCGGAGCGGCGGCAACGACAACAAGGCTGGAGACGGTAAGCAGCATCGTCGTGGCGTAGCGGATCTGGTACATGCGCATCTTCCCTCCTCGATGCGGCCGCAGTTGCGACCAGACCACCACGATATTGTGGCAAGAGCGAAACGCAAGAGCCCGGGCGGGCGCCCGCTCCATGCCGCGTGGCCAAAAAAAAGTTTGAACTGCGCTCTATTTGTCCAAGAGCCTCCTGGCGGCTTCCGCCGGCGGCAGCTGTCCCGTCAGCACCTTATCGGCTAGCGCGTCGAGGCCGCGATCCCGCCCGGCCCGGATGCGCTCGCTGATGAGATCGGCGGCGGCACGGGCAATCAAATAGCGCGCCCGCCGTCGCCGGCGTTCCCTGCGATCGACCTCAAGTCGCGCTGCGGCCGCCGCGGCGATGGCTTCGGCGAGCGCCGCGATGCCCTCGCCGGTGGTGGCGGTGGTCTTCAGCACGGTTGGTTTGGCGCCCGGTCCCGCGCGCAGGGAGGCAGCCCCGGTCAGTTGATTGAGGGTGCGTTCGGCGCCCTCGCGGTCGGCCTTGTTGACCACCATGATGTCGGCGATCTCGAGCAGCCCGGCCTTCATCGCCTGGATGTCGTCGCCGAGACCGGGCGCCATCACCACAACGCGCACGTCGGCGACCTCGGCCACGTCGATTTCGCTCTGGCCGGTGCCGACCGTCTCGAGCAGGATGGCATCCTTGCCGGCCGCGTCGAGCCCGTCGATGACGCGCACCGCCGCCGGGCACAGGCCGCCGAGGTGGCCGCGGCTCGCCAGCGAGCGCATAAACACGCCATCATCATTAAGCGTCGCCGGCATGCGGATGCGGTCGCCGAGGATGGCGCCGCCCGATACGGGGCTCGAGGGGTCGACGGCGATAATGCCGACGCTCTTGCCGCCTTGGCGCAGGTGCGACGTATAGGCGTTGACGAGCGTCGACTTGCCAGCGCCCGGCGGCCCCGTGAACCCCACGACCTGGGCGTGACCCAGGTGCGGCCCCAGCTCCTTCATCAGGGCCGGCAGGTCGGGAGATAGGCGTTCGAGTTCGGTCACGACGCGCGAGGTGGCGCGTCGGTCGCCGTCCCGCATGCGCCCAACGAGGGCGGCAAGGTCGGCGGAGGCGGCTTTGGGAGCTTTGGAGGCTTTCGTCTTGGGCGGCATGCTTCGCCTGATAGCGGGCCGCGACCGTCGCTGCAATGTGGGCGGCGCCCTGCGGGCGAGGCGCCACCCGCAAAGGTCCCTATCCCGGTCCCTTGTTGTCCTCTTTGCGCGCCGGTGGGCGCCGCTGCTGATCGGTCGCGGGCGGGCGCATCGCAGGCCCCTGGCCCGGCGAGGGCGCGTGCAGGTTTGTTGGCCCTCCCACCGCCGGCGCTGCGGGGCGCGCGGTGGGCGGCGGCGAGGTGTAGGCCCTTGGCGTCCCCGCGGGCGGGCCGCCGTAGGGGCGTTGCTGGAGGGGCGGTGGCCCTCTGCCGCGATCGGCTTCCCCCGCGGTGGCAGACGGCAGCCGCGGGCGGCCGCGATTGCTCCCATCGCCGGGAGCTGCGTCGGGCCGGCGCTCGCGTGGCGGCTCGCTCGCTGGACGGCCAGGCGGTGGGCCCGGGTCGACGCTGGCGGCGGGGGCCGGGGGTGGCTGTCCGTCGGGACGGCCGAGCCTTGGCGCTGGGTTCTGTTGGGGGGTCTGGGCGCGCAAGGGCTGGGAACGATCGCCCGGGGCACCACGCTCGGGGCTCTCACTTCCACTCGGGCGGCCGGCAGCGGTGCCACGATCGGGGCCGACGGCGGCGGGGCGGTGAATGCGCGCGCCCCCCTCGGGTCGTTCGACAATGCTGGGCTTGTATACAGAAATTTCCGCACCCTGGGCGCGCACCCGGGGGAGGCTCGAGGCCTGCGGGCTATTGACCGCCTTGATGCGCACGCGCACCACCGGGCGCCCCGCAATGCGCTCGAAGCGTCGGACATCGAAGCCCGCATTGACGAAGCGGCCATCGAACTTATGGTGCGCGCGGAATGGACGCGAGCTGCGGAACACCACATCGGCGTGGCGGCGGGGAACCAAATAGCGGTGGAGCCCCGGCAAAATCAGCTGATGCGGGCGCACGAAGCACCAAACCGAGTGGTAGCGCGGTGCGCTGTAAAAGGCGGAATCGAACCAAAGTTCGCCGTCCGGACCCCAGCGCGCGTCTGGCGGCAAGGGCGCCCAGCCCACGTAGTCATCGCTGCTACGCCAGGCCACCCAGGCCGGACCCCATTCGGTATCCGGTATCCAGGTCCAGGAGCCATCCTCGTCGATCAGCCAGCGGCCGTAGTGAAAAGGGGCCCAGCCCCAAGGTTCTTCCGCCTCCCAGTACCAGCCGAATTCGTCGGTGTAGACCCACATGCCCTGGGCGTAGGGGCGCCAGTCCCGATCGACCCTGGGCCGCCAGACGGTGCCCCAGACCGGGTGCTCGAACCACTGCCCATAAGGTTCAAGCTGCTCGTAAAAAAAATCGATGTCGACCGCCCGATCCTGCGCCGTGGCCGGTTGGGCGGCAAGCGTCACGAGCGCAAGGAGCGCCGCCAGCAAGATGCGCCAGCGCGGCCTCGACGTGTTGGGGGTCATCGCCATCCTCGTTGCCTCCTCCCAGGTCCCGCAAGGTTTGTCCTTGCTTATTTCGCAAATGCGTTGGCTGGCCTCGACCTCTCGTTGCCTGTCACCCAAAACGAGTGACGACTAGTTCGTCCGTTCCGTCCACCAGGCGTCGACATCGACGCCGGCCAGAGGCTCGACACTGGGCAAGCGCAGGTGGCTCCAGTAGGCCACCCACACCCGCGGCAGGTAGAACAGGGGAATGACGTAGTCGCCCGAAAGCAGGGCGCGGTCGAGAGCGCGTACCGCAGCCACGAAGTCGTCCGCGGCTTCCGCCTGCAGTAGGGCGTCGATCATCGCATCGACGGCGGCATTTTCCACCCCCGGATAGTTGAGCGTGCCCTCGATGGCGGCGGCCTTGCTGCTCCAGCGGTTGATCTGCTCGTTGCCCGGCGACAGGGAGGCGCCCCAGGTCCATTGAATCATGTCAAAGTCGTAATTTTTGAGGCGCGCCCAGTATTGCGAGGTGTCGACCTGGCGGATGCGCACGGCAATGCCGAGCCGTTCCAGCGTGCGCGCATAACTCAGCATCAGGCGTTCCTGCTGACGCGTTTGGGCGAGAAATTCGAAGCTCAGCGGGCTTCCGTCCTTCACCAGGGTATTGTTCTCCAAGCGATAGCCGGCCTCGGTCAGAAGCTTGAAGGCGGCCTGCATGTTGGCGCGGTTATCCCCGGTGCCGTCGTTGCTCGGGAAGCGGTAGCTGCCGGCCAAAATCTCGGCTTTCACGTCTTTTGCAAATGGCGCCAGCAGCGCGCGCTCGCGCGCATCGGCCGGCCGGCCGCTCGAGGACAGCTCGGAGCGTTCAAAAAAACTCTGCGTACGCTGGTAGAGCCCGTTGAACAGGTTGCGGTTGATCCACTCGGCGTCGAACAAAAGAATAAAGGCGCGGCGCACCCGCGCATCGCGGAACATCGGCCGCCGCGTATTGAACACCAGCGCCGACATGCCCGCCGGCAATCCCGTTTCGAACTCGCGCTTGACCACGCGCCCGTCCGTGACCGCCGCAAACCGGTAGCCTTCGAGCCAGCGTCCCGGATCCTCCTCCACCCGCATGTCGATTTCGCCGGCCTTGAAAGCCTCAAACAGCGAGGCGGCGTCCCGGAAGTATTCGACACGGATTTCTTCGAAGTTGAAACGTCCGCGCGCGACGGGGAGGTTGGCGCCCCACCAATCGGGGTTGCGCTTGTAGGTGATGGAGCGTCCGGCATCGACGCGTGCCACGGTATAGGCGCCGCTGCCGATCGGCGCCTCCAGCGTCGTTTGCTCAAAGCTGTCGAGGTTGGTTTTGTGTTGGGGCAAGATCGGCATCAACCCGAGGATCATGGGGATTTCCCGGTCGCCGGCGGCATCGAAGGTGAAGCGCACGGCGTGCTCAGAGACCTTCTCGGCGCGCGCGACCTTGGCATAGTGCGAGCGGTGATAGGGCCAACCCTTTTGCTTTAGAACTTCATGGCTGAACAGGACGTCCTCCGGCGTGATCGGAGCGCCATCGGAAAAGCGCGCCTCGGGGCGCAGGTGAAAGGTTATTTGCGATCGATCCTCCGGCAGCTCCACGCTTTCCGCAATTAGTCCGTATAGGGAGAAGGCTTCATCGCCGCTGCGCGTGAGCAGGCTCGCATAGACGTATTCGCGCATGGTCGCCGGTGACACGCCCTTGATGATAAAGGGGGTCAGGCTATCGAAGGTGCCGAGCGTGCCGAGCACCAGGCGACCGCCTTTTGGGGCATCGGGGTTGACGTAGGGAAAATGCGTGAAGCCCGGGCCGTGCTTGGGGGTGCCATGCATGGCGATTGCGTGCACGGGCGCGGCCGCACTCGGGCACAGCGGCCAGCTCATCAGCAACAGTAGGGACAAGAGGATCTTGGCGTGCGTCATTTGGCGTGAAATGGGGGGTGACGGGGCCCGCACCAGGGGCGGTGCCGGAGGGAGCGGCATTCTAGCACAAGCTCGATGCAACAAGGGCTTGCGCGCGCGGGGGGTCGAGCGTGGCCGCCTCGCCACGTTTCCCCCGGCAAGGCCCAAGCTGAAGCGCAAAGCCTGGGGCTGCGGTCACGGGATTGCCGTAATCCGAACCTTACTGCCACCTGGGCGCGGATCAGGCGCGAGGAGTGATGAGGGTGGGGTCAAGCCAGCCGGCAGAGGCCGGCGGTGCAGGGAGAGGTCAAAAGCGACATGAGGCAGTCTATTTTACCATCGATGACACCGGGCCACGTGCGCGCGGCGGGGGCGCTGGCGGGAGCCCTGATGTTGGGAATCACCGTGCTGTTGGCACCTGCGGGGGCCCAGACGCCGCCGCCGGCGAAAAAGGACAAGGCGCCGGCGCCGCCACCCGCGGCGGCCCCCGCGCAGAAGGCACCGGCCGCGGCTGCTCCGGGCAAAGCGCCGGCGACCGCCGCGGCCACACCGGCTCCGGGGACGCCGCAGAGCGCCTGGGTCAAGCTGTGTGAAAAGGCGACCGCAACGCAGAAGACCAAAGACGGCAAGGACGAGAAGAAAGATCTCAACATCTGCCTCACCCATCACGAGCGGCTCGACGGCAATTCGGGCATGGTGCTGGTGTCGGCTGCCGTGCGGCAGGTCGAAGGTCAGGACAAGCAGGCCTTCATGGTCATGGTGCCGCTTGGCATGATGCTGCAGCCGGGTATGCGCGCCACGCTCTACCCCAAGGACTTGTGGGAGAAGGCGCAAAAGAACGAGAAGGTCGACGAAGCGAAGCTGAAACCCATGAGCCTCGCCTTTACGCTCTGCCATCCGGCAGGCTGCACGGCGGAGACGGAGGCGACGCCGGACCTTTTGAACGATCTCAAAAAGGGCGGTGGACTGATGGTCTTTGCCATCAATGCGGCCGGCGCGCCGGCGGCCTTCCCGGTTCCGCTGGTTGGCTTCGAGCAGTCCTATGCCGGACCGCCGGTGGATTCGCAGAAGTATAGCGAGGCGCGGCGCTCGCTGATGCAGCAAATTGCCCAACGCCAGCACGAGATGATGGAAGAGTACAAAAAGCAGCAAGCCGCCAAGGAAGGTGGTGCCACCGGCTCTGTGCCGGCAGCCCCCCGCCGGCAAAGAAATAACAGCCGCGCTGAGCGGCGACCCGGTTGCGAACGGCTGCTCGTAAGGGCGGCCGTTTTCCGTTTGCGGCGGCCGTCGCCCGCTCTTCAGTGCGGGTGTTGCAGGAACAGCGGCCGGTAGGTGCCGTCCTCTCTCAGCGCGAACATCTCGCGCACCTGCGGGTGGCGCAGCGGGGTCCCCGAGCTGTCGGGCAGCAGGTTTTGTTCGGAAACGTAGGCGATGTACTCGGTTTCGGAATTCTCTGCGAGCAGATGATAGAAGGGCTGGTCCTTGCGCGGGCGCGCCTCTTCGGGGATCGCCTGCCACCACTCCTCGGTGTTGGCAAAAATCGGATCGATGTCAAAAATGATGCCGCGAAAAGGATAGAGCCGGTGCCGCACCACCTGGCCGACCTGGAACTTCGCGCGCCGGACATGGCCCATGTGCTTCACCCACGTGAAGGTCCGCTATCGTTGGCGCTTAACCCCTTCCGGGGGGCCGCGTCAATGCGTCAAGCGCCCAGGTGGTGCGACAACGCCGCGGTCGGGTCGGTTCTTCTCCCTTTTTACAGGCCGTAAAGGGCCTTGCGTTCGGGGTCGCGGCTGGCGACCAGGGTGGCGAGGTCGAGGATGACCTTGGCCTGCTTCCAGGTGGCGTCGTCCTGCATCTTGCCGTCGATCATGGCGGCGCCGGTGCCGTCCGGCATCGCCGCCAGGATGCGCTTGGCGAATTGGACTTCCTCAGGATCGAGGCTGAAGACGCGCTTGGCGATCTCGATTTGGTTGGGGTGCAAGCTCCAGGCCCCGACGCAGCCGTGCAGGAAGGCGTTGCGGAACTGGGCCTCGCATGCGGCTGGATCGCCGAAGTCGCCGAAGGGGCCGTAAAACGGCTTGATGCCATGGGCCATGCAGGCATCGACCATGCGCGCCAGCGTGTAGTGCCACAAATCCTGCTGGAAGAAGGCGCGCTCGGTGGCCCCGGCGTCGGCATCCGCCAAAACGCCGTAGGCGGGGTGCCCGCCGCCCACGCGCGTGGTCTTCATGCCGCGCGAGGCGGCGAGGTCGGCGGGCCCCAGGCTCATGCCGTGCAGGCGCGGGCTGGCGCCGGCAATGGCCTTGACGTTGTTGACGCCTTCGGCCGTCTCCAGAATGGCGTGGATCAAAATCGGTTTCTTGAGGCCGTGCTTGGCTTCGAGTTGGGCCAGGAGTTGATCGAGATAGTGGATGTCCCAGGGGCCCTCCACCTTCGGCAGCATGAGGACGTCGAGTTTGGCGCCGGCCGCAGGCACGATCTCCAGGATGTCATCGAGTGCCCAGGGCGAATTGAGGGCGTTGATGCGCGTCCACAGGCCAGTTGCGCCGTAGTCAAAGGCGTTGGCCATTTCGATGAAGCCGCGGCGGGCTGCGACCTTGGCATCGGCGGGGATCGCGTCCTCGAGGTTGCCCAGCACCACGTCGACCTGCGGGATCAGATCGCCGAGCCGGGTGCGGATCTTTTCATTGTGCGGGGGGACGAAATGGATCATGCGCTCAAGGCGCACGGGCAACTGGCGGTAGGGTTCGGGGGCGCCCACGGCAAGGGCCGTGAAGTGTTTCGCAGGCGTGCGCGTGGCGGACATGGGCTGGCTTTCGTTGCGCTGCGGTAGAGCACTCTAGGTTCGGGCCTTGCCAAGTCAAACGCAAGCACGCCGGGCTTTGTTCGCACCTCGCGCTACTTCCGAGGATCACGGAGCGAGGTGGGGTTAACTCCAGCGGCGATTGCTCCACATCCACTGCTCGGGGTTCTGGCGCACCCAGGTCTCGAATTGCTTTTGCATTTCCGCGGTGATCCAGCGCACGTCGTCGGCCGGGTTGGAGGTGCGCGGCACCCTCAACTCCTTGAGCTCGATGCGGAACCGGCTTTCCGTGCCGAGGCGCAGGCAGCGCGCCATCCAAATGCGGGCGCCGACGCGGCGCGCGATCATGGCGGGAATGGCGACGGACCGCGCCGGCCGGCCGAAGAAGGGCACGGGAATGCCGGTGCGGTCGTGCAAATCGCACACCAGTCCCAGCCGACCACCCTGGCGCACGAAGTCCATGATCAGCCGGGCCGTCGTTTGACCTTCATCGCGCGTCCGTCCCCGGCCCAAAAGCCCGCCGGGGTAGAGGTGCCGGCGGACGTCCCTGATGTAGCGATCAACGTAGGGGTTCTTGACCGTGCGGTAGACCGCGGCGGGATTGTTGCCGGCCATGGTGAAGGGCCAGACGGCGAGCTCCCAGTTGCCCATATGCAAGGTGACGCCGATGGCAGACCCGAGCTTATCCTTGTAGCGCCGGTACATCCGCTCATCGGCGATCTCGATGCGGGTCGGGTCCGCAAGGATGCGATCGATCTGCATCGTCTCGGCCATGACGCGGCCGAGGTTTTCCCACATCGCCCGCGCGATGGCTTCGCGCTCGGGCACGGGCATGTCCGGAAAGGCGATGGCCAGATTTTCTAGCGCGCGCTTGTGGCGGCGATCGTAGGGGGCAATGAGCCGCCAGATTTTTCCGGAAACGGCGACGGAGACATCCATCGGCGCGGCGCGCACCAGCGCCACAATGAGCCTCAGTCCCAAGTATTCGATGCGGTAGCGGAAGTCTTTCAGCAGGTTTGGCATTGCATCGGGCGGTTGCTATGCGGGGCAGCGCCCGCACTTGCCCGCGCCAGGCCAGGCCGTCAAGGCCTTGCCGCAGGCTTAAGCGGGGAGAGGCGGCGCTTCATCGTCGCGGCGGGACGGCGCGCGCATCAAGCGGGGCAACGGCCCGGGCGCGTTGGCCCCGCCGCGGATTGCCCACTGCCTCAGCGTGCCCGAGCGTGCCAGCAGCTGCAATCCGACGCCCCGCAAGGCCTGCGCGGGGAGAAAGTCCGTCAGCAGGGAGCGGTTGAGGAGGTCGACCAGGGCGGTGCGGGTCGCGACATCGACGGCACGGGCTTGCGCGTAGGCGCCCAGAGTTTCGGGGCCACCGATATCGCCCCCTGTTGCCCGCGCCTGCGCCACGCAGTCGCTCAGGGCCGCGACGTCGCGCAAGCCGAGATTGAGGCCTTGGGCCCCAATCGGAGGAATAACGTGGGCGGCCTCCCCCACCAGCGCAATCCGGCGCGCGGCCATGTAGGCGGCGCTGAGGCCGCGGAGCGGAAAGAGCGCGCGCGGGCCGATGGTCTCAATCGTGCCCAGAAAGCCCTGCAGCCGGTCTTCGAGCAACGCCTTGAAATCGGGCTCGGAAAGCTTGGCAAGTCGGGCGGCTTCGCTGGGGTCTTCGACCCAGACCAAACTCGAGGCCAGGCCGGGCAGCGGTACGGTCGTGAGCGGCCCGGCGCGCCGATGCAACTCGGTTGTGATGCCGGCGTGCGGGCGGGTGTGGCAAAAACTGCTGGCGATCGCCGCCTGTGGATAATCCCAGGTGCGCACGGGGATGGCGGCGGCCGCGCGCGCGATGGAATGGCGCCCGTCGGCGGCCACCACGAGGCGCGCCCGGATCCGCCCGCCCTCGGCCAGGCGAAGGCGGACCTCGGAGACGTCAGGCTCAACCGCGCTAACCCCAGCGGTTGCGAGCCAGCGCAGGCGAGGCGCCCCAGTTAGTTTGGCGTGCAAGGCCGTGCTGAGGTGAGCGTTGGGGACGTTGGCGCCCAGGTTGGGCCGACCGATTTCACGCGCCTCGAACAGCACCTCGGGCGCGCGGAGGAGCCCGCCACGGTCGTCGATAATGCGGGCGCCGAGAAGCGGCGCGCTTTGGGGGGCACAGGCCGACCAGACATCCAAGTTTTCAAGGAGTTGGACGCTCGGCGGCAGCAGGGCGGAGGAGCGGGTATCGGCCGCCGCGGCCGCCGCATCGAAGGCGGGAGCGGCGAGGACGACGTCGAAGCCGTCTTGGCTCAGCGCGGCGGCGGCGGCAAGACCCGTCAATCCCGCGCCGACGACAGCAATCTGTGCCTCAGTTTCGCCGTCCTCAACTGCCCCCATGCTTTGCCTCATTTCTGGGCTGCCGCGACCTCGGCTCTCGTACGCGCCCTTATACTCACAGCGACGGCAAGTGCCTGTCGTACAAAATCGTTGACAACCAAATCATCGCGCCAGAAATGCTTACAAATTCAAGACCCGACTCGATTGCCATCGTGGCTTTTACGCCACGTGCTAGGTGGAAATCTCGGTTTATCTCGCATTGCTTGTTTACCGGTCGTTAACGAGTGCGATAAGCCTTGGACGACACGGACGGGCGGCCCTTGACGGCAATCGCAACCCATCACCATCCGGCCCGTGTGGGAGACGGTAAATTCAGTCGTAAGATTGGGTTCCGGTAGCGTTAGTCCAACGGAGACATTGTATGATCGGGGGACTGTTGAAATCAGCTAGCCGGTGGGCGCTCGTCGCTGCGGCTGGCATCATTGTGGGTGGCGTCGCGATGCCGTCCGCCAAGGCCGCTGACCTTGGTGGCGACTGCTGCGCTGACCTTGAAGAGCGCGTGGCGGAGCTTGAAGCCACGACAGCCCGCAAAGGCAACCGTAAGATGTCGCTGACCGTCACGGGTCAGGTGCATCGCATGGTCCTGTTCTGGAATGACGGCAAGGACAGCGATACCTTTTACGGTATCGACAACACGAACTCGTCCTCGCGCTTTAGCTTCACCGGCACGGCCAAGGTGACGCCGAATATCGCGATGGGCTTCGATATCACGATCGAAATCGAGGCTGGTGGTACGTCGTCGAAGCTGAGCCAGTTCGATGAAGACGGCAAGGTCGGCACGCAAATCAACGGTGCGTCCGCCGCGTCCTTCAACGCCAGCAACGTCAACTCCTACTTCGGCGATGCGCGTCGCGCAGCCTTCTGGATCGAGGATAAGAACCTCGGCCGTTTGACCGTCGGCCGTTATGAGAGCGCGGGTGCGATCACCACCATCGATCTCGCCGGTATCAGCGCTGGCGCCAGCGCGTCGATGATCCTCGTCAACGGCAGCTTCCTGATCCGGGATACGGCTGGGAACTATACTGGGGTCAGTTGGGCCGCCATTGGCGACCCGGCGGCCAACCAGGGCCGCACCGAGCTCATCCGCTATGATAGCCCGACCATTGCAGGGTTTGTGGCCTCGGCCTCTATCGGTGAAGCCGGCGACTACTGGGGCGTGATGCTACGCTATGCCGGTGAGTTCTCTGGCTTCCGCGTGGCGGCGGGCATCGGCTACGAGAATGTGACCGATAGGCCAACCTCCGTTGCTGGACTTGCGGGCCCCGGTGACTTGGACGCGGTTAAACCCGAGGTACAAGCCTGGGGCGCAGGTTTGTCGGTCTTGCATGTGCCCTCTGGTCTGTTCGCCCAAGGCCACTACATGGCGGCTGAGTTCAAACAGAACACAGCACTCAGCGGTTACTGGGGTCAGAATGCTGCCAATAAGAAGGACGCCGATCAGTGGCTGATCCAGGCCGGTATTACCAAAAACTGGTTCGGCCCGGGCAACACGGCCCTCTTCGGTGAGTACAGCAAGAGCAACGACTGGGGTGCGGCTAATGGCGCAGGTCGCGACTTTGCGGCCCCTGTTGGAATAGGTAACGTGGTAGCCGTGAACGACGTGACCTCGACCGAGTTGACGGTCTGGGGGCTTGGCATCACCCAAAACATCGATGCGGCCGCCACCGAGCTCTATCTCAACTACCGGCACTTCTCGGCCGATATTAAGGCTGGCGGCGCTGGTGTGCCGACCGAAGACTTCGACGCAGTCATCGGCGGTGCCCGCGTGAAGTTCTGATCGTTACCCCGATCACACGATCTAAGGGGGAGCCGCCTTCGGGCGGCTCTTCTCTTTTGAGGCTCCGAAAGAAGCCCTCGCCGGCACACCTGGTTAAGAACCGAAAGGCAGCCGCGGAGGGGCCGCTGGTCGATGGTAACCCGGAGGTAACCGCCAAGGGGCCGCCGCAGGCACCAGATGGTAACCGGAAGGTAACCCGCGCGGGGGGCACGCCAAGGCACGTCCGCGTGGAGGGGGCCGCGCAGGCCCGTCTACAGGTAACCGATGTAGCTTTGTCGCTATCCCAGCCGACGATTGCCGGTCGTGCTGCCGGCCTGGGGGCGGCGTTGCTTCCGACCGATTTGCAGTGGCCTCCCGCCCGGCAGCCCCGTAGCGCAAGCCGCGAATTGTTGAAACGCCCATATGGCGACTGCGCACCGTGGTGCGCTTTCCCCGCCCGAAATCCAGAGGTGTGCTGCGCGTTGCCTTGCACGGCCGAATCGCGCATTGCTCAGCAGGAACACGCACTTAATGGCGCGTGTAGAGCTAAAGCTTCAAGAGTGGTGTCGCGTTATGACCAGGAAGCTGAGCGCATCAAGCCGCCGCAATGACGGCCAACCCATCGCCTCGACGTCGTCGATCCCATTCCCCAGGTCGCCAAGCGCTGGGAACCTTAGCGTGGACTCACTATCGCGCGGCCGCGCGGGGCGACCTGCGACGCTGGGAAGAGCCGCCCTCCGGGCAGCTCTTTCGTTTCGGGGGGCGCGGAACGGCGATAAAAGAGGGACAACGTGCTCCGAGGTGAGAAATGGTGGCGGGCTCTCAAAGATCGGTCTTGGACCTGTTGCAGCAGGCGGGTCAGGCGCGCGAACTAGGCGCGTTTGACAAAGCGGGCAAGCTCTGCCGCCTGGTGCTGAAAAGCCACCCCAAGCAAACCGATGCGCTACACCTGCTCGCCATCCTCGCGCTGGAAGCCAACGCCTTCGCCGAGGCCGACCGACGCTTCCGCACTGTTCTCGCCCTCAAGCCCAACTCGCAGCAGGCCTTGCTCAACCACAGCATCGCGCTGTGCGAACTTGGTCACCCCGAAGATGCGCTTGCCCAGTGCGATCGTGCCCTGGCTTTGAGCGGTCAGGACGCGCGCGGGCACGCATTGCGCGCTGCGGCCTTGCGCGCCCTAAAGCGCGGCCCGGAGGCGCTCGCTAGCTACGATCAGGCCATCGCGCTCGCGCCCCGAGACACGGAACTTCTCTTCAACCGCGGCAACCTCCTGCGGGAGCTGGAGCGCTTCGAGGACGCGGTTGCCAGCTATGACGCGGCGCTCACCATCGCGCCCGAACACCTTGGCGCCATCAACAACCGCGGCACGGCGTTACGGGATCTTGGCCGCTACGAGGAGGCGCTCAAGAGCTACGACCGGCTGCTCAGTATCGATCCCAAATCCTGGCAGGCCTATAACAACAAAGGCAATCTGCTCAACGCCATGGGTCGTCTCGACGATGCCGTTGGCGCCTTCGAGCAGGCAATCATCCAGGCGCCACGAAACCCGGAAGGTCACTACAACCTCGGCAATTCCGAGCAGGATCGCGGCCGCTATGCCGAGGCCACGCAGTGCTACAGCAAGGCCCTGGCGATACGACCGAGGTATGTTGAGGCGCTGATCAACCGCGCCGGCGCGGCGCGGCGCCTGAAACTTTACAAAAAGGCGCTCGCTGATTACGTGGCGGCCAAGCGCGAAAATCCGAGCTACCCCTACCTCGACGGCTATATCGCCCATACTAGGGCGCAAGCTTGCGATTGGTCGCGGCCCGACGACGAGACCGCGCTTGTGGATGCGCTCCACACCGGAGCGCCGGTCTGCGAACCCTTCGGTTTGTTTTCGCTAAGCGGCCGTGAGGATGATCTCAAGGCGTGTTCGGCAAACTGGGCCGAACGCAACTTTGGTGGCATTGCCCAGTTGCCACGACGGGCAAACCACCGCGATGGTCTGATACGAGTTGCCTATCTGTCGCCGGATTTCCGCAATCACGCCGTTGCGTCGTTGCTTGCCCGCCTCATGGAAATCCACGATCGCCGCCACTTTCGCATTGTCGGGATGTCATTCGGGCCAAAGGTCGACGACGCCATGAGCCGTCGCTTAGCCAGCGCCTTTGATGTCTGGATCGATGTCAGGGGCGTCTCGGATGCGTCGGCCGCTCAGATGCTGCAGGCCGAAGGCGTCGACATTGCCGTGGACCTCGCCGGCCACACCGAATACGCCCGCACCGGCATCTTGGCGCGGCGGCCGGCGCCCGTGCAGGTCAACTATCTCGGGCACCCCGGTACCATGGGCGCGCCCTTCATTGACTACCTGATCGCCGATCGCTGCGTCATTCCCGAGGGAAGTAGGCCCCACTATGCGGAAAAGATCGTCTCCTTGCCCGACACCTACCAGGTGAACGACGCCTGGGCGCCTGTCCCCGCGCCATCCATCGCACGGGGCGAGGCCGGCTTGCCCGCAGCAGGATTTGTCTTTTGTTGCTTCAATAACCCTCACAAGATCAGACCACAGATGTTCGACGTCTGGATGCGGCTTCTGCGCCGGGTCCCCGGCAGCGTCTTGTGGCTTGTCGGCGATAGCCCCGACGGTATCGACAATCTCAGCCGTGAGGCCGCCAAACGCGGCGTCGCCCCCGAGCGGCTGATCTTTGCGGTACGGGTTGCCAGCAGCGAATACTTGGCGCGGTACAAGTTTGCCGGCCTATTTTTGGATACCCTTCCCTATAACGGGCATGCCACCGCCAGTGACGCGCTGCGCGCCGGGCTGCCGCTCATAACCTGCGTCGGGTCGAGTTTCGCCGGCCGCGTGGCAGCGAGCCTGCTCCGGGCCGTCGGGCTGCCGGAGCTCGTCACGCACTCTCTGGGAGAATACGAGACCCTCGCCGCCAGGCTCGCCGAAAATCCAGATCAGCTTGCACGCCTGCGCAACACGCTGGCCGCCAATTGTGCCACACACGCCCTTTTCGACACAGACCGCTTCCGCCGCAACATCGAGGCGGCGTACCTGGAAATGCACCGGCGCCAGAGAGCGGGGGACCCCCCTGCCGACTTTTCGGTAGCGGCAACCTAACAGACATCGAGGCGCGTCAGTTCGCCGACTGCTTGTCGAGACGCCTGAAAAAGGATTGCGAATTGAAGCGCCGGGACGGGCCGACCGGGGTCGCATTACCGCCCATCGGCGCGCTGTAGCCGGCGCCCGTCACCGTGGGGCGCGGGAGGGCTGCTGGCGCGGCTGGCGGCGCCCCAAGCGCGGCCGGGGGACCGTCCTCATCGGGACCCGAAAGGCCCATGCGGCCCTGGAGGGGCGGGCTCGCCGACGGCGTCGGGGCCGTAGCCGAGAGGCCGATGGCGGGCACCGTGGCATCGCGCGACGGTCCGGGGATGGTCTGGGGTGGCTTGCGCGGGCTCGCGGCCACAGCGCTGGGAACGCAGCGCCCACCTTCAGCGGACGTCTCGCCGGCGGGACACGGGCGTCCGCAGGCCTTGTCGGGCTGGCCATGCAAAAGGCTCAACAGCACCTGATCCGGTTCTTCGACCGGCAAGCTCGCGTTCACCCGCTCCGTGAAGGTCTTCATCGCCCGCTTGGTCGACGTCGTCCAAGCCCCGTGGATCTCTCCCTCATAACAACCCACGCGACGCAGCTCTTTCTGCAGCTCCCGGGCGAGTTGGGTACGATCGGTTGCCAGC
Organism: uncultured Alphaproteobacteria bacterium; assembly: GCA_963775835.1. GTDB lineage: Bacteria > Pseudomonadota > Alphaproteobacteria > Rhizobiales > Hyphomicrobiaceae > AWTP1-13. The sequence goes on from CAVZKV010000024.1 coordinate 94,882, forward strand.
ACGCCCGCCTTGGTTGCGGGAGCAACGGCCAGCCGTAGGTTGGGACCATTGTGCGGGGACACGTTGACCACGGCGGGCGTGGAAAGGCCGGGCTGGGTGGCTTGGGTGCCATCGACGGCGGGAGCGCGTGGGAGGCTTGGCGTTGCGGACGGAGCCGGCGCACTCGACCTGTTGGCGGCGAAGTCTGTTTTGCTAAGGGTCGGCTGAGTTAGTTTAAAATCAAAATCATCGTTGCTTGAGACGGGTGGCTTGCTGGTGGGTGACGCGACGTAGGCTGTAAGGCCCAGGCCCGCCAAGACCAATAGGACGCCACTCGCCTTACCCATGACCAGCTCCGGTACGCACTACAACTAAAGAGCCTTTTACGCGTCCAAACCCATTCAACATCCAAAGTGACGAATCAAATAGAGCTGAGCACTCCCTGTGGGCGAGCCTGCCTAAAACGCACTGCTCAGGCTCAAGTTCCCTGGCATCTCTGAACCAGCTGAGAATCGCAGGCTTTGATGATCGTTTTGTGGCCGGTGGTCCGTCCCTCGCTTGCTCAACGCGGATGTCGACTTGTGGATAGTGGCGCGGGTTGCCGACTTGGACTATGGACCCTAGTCCTACAATTTCTTCAACAGGATTGTACAATAAGTGGCGTTAACCGTGCATATTTTCGTGGCAGATGCGCCACAATCCAGGGCCAATTGCCCCTTCATCACCGCCGGATTGTTTGCAGTTAACGATTTACTCGACTAAGTCTGCTCCACTTGTCACGAGTTGTGCGGCAGGGCCTTTCTTCAGGTCGATGGCCTGCCTCATGCAACCCGGTTAGCGTTTTGCCGAGGTTGAGGGGGCAGGCAGCAGGGAGCAAGCCCGGCGCCTTCCTTTGGAAGCCGCACTGGTTCTCGCGTAGGTCACCCTAAGTCAGCGTTGCGTCAGGTGTATCGCGTCCGGTTCTCGGCGCCTGCGCACTCGCGCGTGCGTGCGTCGCGGCCCGGACACGGAGCAGACGCCGGGCGCGCGCGTGCTGCTTCCTGCTTCAACGCAATAACGTGGAGACAGATATGAACGGGGCATTGATGAAAGCGGCCAGTCGCTTCACCATCGCCGCCGCTTTTGGACTTGTCCTGGGCATGAGCTCCGCCCAGGCAGCCGATCTTGGCGGCAATTGTTGTGCAGACTTGGAAGAACGTATCGCCGATCTCGAAGCAACGACTGCTCGCAAGGGCAATCGTAAGATGTCACTAACGATTACCGGTCAGGTCCATCGCATGGTCCTGTGGTGGGATGACGGTCATCTCAACGATACCTACTACGGCATCGACAACACCAACTCGTCCTCCCGCTTCAGCTTCACCGGCACGGCCAAGGTGACGCCGAACGTATCGATGGGCTTCGATATCACGATCGAAATCGAGGCCGGCGGCACGTCGTCGAAGCTGAGCCAGTTCGACGAGGACGGCAAACTCGGTGCCCAGATCAACGGTGGCTTCGGCGCCTCCTTCAACGCCGCCAACTCCGATGCGTACTTTGGCGATGCCCGACGCGCGGCCTGGTGGATCGAAGACACCAGACTCGGCCGCTTGACGGTTGGTCGGTATGAAAGCGCTGGTGCGATCACCACCATCGACCTCGCCGGTATCGGCGCTGGCGCCAGTGCGTCCGTGATCCTGGTCAATGGCGGTTTCTTGATTCGGGGTCCCCAGGGCCAATACTTGGCCACCCACGTTCGGCAATCTCGGCGATCCGGCCTCCAACCAAGGTCGAACAGAGTTGATTCGGTGGGATAGCCCGACCTGGCAGGGTTTCATCCTGTCGGCGTCGATCGGCGAAGCCGGCGACTACTGGGGTGTGATGCTGCGCTACGCCAATGAGTTTAATGGCGTGCGCGTGGCAGCCGGTATCGGTTACGAGGACGCGACCGATAGGTTTACGCGGAACTCCTGCGTCCCCATCGCCAACTTCCCGGCTGTCGCACCGCAAACAGTGGATTGCGTCAATCCCCCCGGCGCTGGCCCGGCGAACTTGGTTGACAACGGCGAGGTCATGGCCTGGGGCGCCGGTCTGTCGCTCTTACACGTGCCGTCTGGCTTGTTTGCCCAGGGGCACTACATGGTAGCGAACTACGATGACCCGACCGCACCCCTGACCCAGACGACCACGTATTGGGGGCAAGTCCTAGGGCACAAGGACTCCATGCAATGGCTGATCCAGGCCGGCATCACCAAGAACTGGTTTGGGTTTGGTAATACGGCCCTTTACGCTGAGTACTCCCGCAACAACGACTGGGGCGCCGGTATCGGAGCTGGACGTAATTTCAGCGCCGCAGCCATCCCTGGCGCAGTGAGCGTGAATGGCGTGACCGACACCAACATGAACGTATGGGGCCTTGGCGTGACCCAGAACCTCGACGCGGCTGCAACCGAGCTGTACTTGGGCTGGCGGCACTTCGACCCCGAGATCAAATGTACGGGCGCGGCGACCGCAGTTGGCGCGTGTGCCGGTGCAGCGGGCGGCCCCACCAAGAACCTGGGAACCGACAGCTTCGACGCCGTCATCGGTGGTGCCCGCGTGAAGTTCTGATCACCAACTACAGGTCGACAACTCAAGGAGAGCCGCCCCGCACACGGGCGGCTCTTCGCGTTTTGCGACGGCATGGGGAGCAAACCCCGGTGTTGCACTGCGGCAATATGGCCTTAAGGGCACAGGTCCACAGCGGAATGCGCGAAAATGTGATTAGGCGCAGTGGAAACACAATCATTTTCGAGTATAGGCACACCATGCGGACCAGATATCGAATTCGGCGGGGTTGTGGCGATGAGGCTGGTGCCTTTGGTCGCGGTGGCGGGCGCGTTGGGGCTGCTGGTGCAGCCCGTGCTGGGGTTCCAGGAAACGACGGTCGGGGGCGGCGAAAAGCCGGCGGCGGGACAAGCCGCGCCGGCAGAGCCTAAGGCGGCACCGCCGCCGGGCGCAGGCTCCCTCAATTTGAACCTGCCGGACATGTCGGCGGGCAAAAATACGGGGACCGAGGTCCGGATCCCCGGCATTGGTACCGTCGGCGTCCTGCCGAAACTCGATTTCGGCCTGGAGCTGCTCTACGGGGCCGCCGAGCAAAAGGGACTTGCACCCGAGGATCGCGGCCACCCGGAGCAGAACGATCTGCAGATCCGTGGCACGATCAAGCACCGCTTCTAAGGCGCCTCGCAGAGATGAGATCCCAAGGAGCGCCGCGGCGCTCCTTTGCGTATAATGCGCATTTAATGGGAAACAGGGCCCTTGGCTGAGGCCAAACACCCGGGATTGCGCACCCTCCTGCCCGCCGCCGCGGTGCATTGCTTCACCGCGCTGGGGGTGGTGTGCGCGCTGTTTGCCCTGCGCGCGGCCCTTGCGGAGGACTGGCAGGGGCTCTTCGTGTGGCTCGGGATCGCGCTCGTCATCGACGGCCTCGATGGCACCTTCGCGCGCCTGACCAAGATCGGCACGGTGTTGCCGCGCTTCTCGGGCGAACGCCTCGATCTCATCATCGACTATTTGACCTATGTATTCGTGCCGGCCCTCGCCCTCCTGTTCGGCGGCTTTCTCGATGGCAACTTCGGCGTGCTGCTCGCCGCGCTGATCTTGTTGTCCTCGCTGTTTCATTTCTCCGATACGGAAAGTAAGACCCCGGACTATTGTTTTGTTGGCTTTCCCGCCCTGTGGAATGTCGTTGCCTTTTATGCCTTTGCGCTGGGGCTGCCGTCCTGGCTCGCCACCATCGTGGTGATTGGCTTCATCGTCCTCACCTTCGTGCCCTGGAAATGGGCGCATCCGATGCGTACGCCCTTGTTGCGGCCGGTAACGATCCTGATGCTGGCGGCCTGGCTCGGCGCGGCTGTGCTCACGCTCTGGAACGGCTTTCCCGCAACGCCCGCGCTCCAAGCCGTCTTGATCTTGGCCGCTGCCTATATGTTTGGGCTCGTGCTCTTTCGCAGCCTAGCGCGCTGATGTTCCACTGCGACAATGGGCCAGTGCGCGTCGGGCGCGTTAACCCTTGGCTTGATTGATATTGCGGTGCCACAAAGCTGACACCTTGCGGTTTGAGAAGGCCACCCGCAAGCATTGATGTTCCAATAAGTTCAAGGGGGAATGATGCGTGTGGGGATGATTGCAGCTGCGTTTGTGGTGTGTGCGGCGCAAGGCGCTGTGGCCGCCGAGGTGGGTACGGAAGGCCATGCCTTACGCAAGATTGTATCGGGACGGACGATTGAACTGAATACGCCCCTGGGTGGACTGCCCATCAGCTATCGTATGGATGGCACGATGCGGGGCAAGGCGGAAAACCTTGCCGCCTATACCGGCTCGACGCAGGATAATGGCATATGGTGGATCGCAGCCAACAAGCTCTGTCAGCGTTGGCAGAGATGGTTGGACGGCAAGCCCTACTGCTTCACGCTGCAGCAACAGGGCCGGGCGGTGCAATGGACCCGCAACGACGGTCTGACGGGGACGGCAACGATTAGGCGTTAGTCCGGGCCGGTGGGCGAGAACCAAGTCGCCTGCCGGTATTCCGAGGGGAATGTCTGAGCCCTCAACGCGTGAGCCAAGGTGGATCTGGCCAGGCCATGATCAAGGACGTTTCTGAGGTTGCCGGGCTCGATCTGGGCATCATTGGCAATTGCCGCACGGCGGCCCTTCTCGACACGGCGGGCCGCATACTCTGGTGGTGTTTCCCGCGCTTTGACGCCGATCCGGTGTTCTCGCGCCTGTTGGCGGGCAAGGAAGAAAAGGGCTTTTGCGAGGTCGGGCTCGAAGGCGTGGTGTCGGCGCAAGCCGCCTATGTGCGCAATACGGCGATCGTCGAGACCATTCTCAAGGATGCGCAGGGTAATGCCATGCGCATCACCGACTTTTCCCCGCGCTTCCGCCGCTTCGAGCGCGTGTTCAACCCGCCGCAAATTTTCCGGCGCATCGAGCCGCTCGCGGGTTTGCCGCGCATTTCCATCCGCGTGCGCCCGACCTTCAACTACGGTGGCCTGCCGACGGCGCGCTCGCTCGGCTCCAACCACATCCGTTACTCCGGCGGCGCCGACGCCCTGCGCTTGACCAGCGACGGCGCCCTTTCCTACATCGCCAACGAGACGCCGTTTGCCCTGATCAAGCCGGTCACGCTGATCCTGGGACCGGACGAACCGTTCGAGGCCGCCGTCGACACCACCGCCCGCGAATTCCTGGAGCGCACGCGCGACTATTGGCTGGACTGGGTGCGGTCCCTCGCCATCCCGCTGGAATTCCAGTCGGACGTCATCCGCGCCGCCATCACGCTGAAGCTGTGCAACTACGAAGAGACGGGCGCCATCATTGCCGCCCACACGACCTCGATACCCGAGGCGCCGGGCACGCAGCGCAACTGGGATTACCGCTACTGCTGGCTCCGGGATGCCTTCTTCGTCATCAAGGCGCTGAACCGGCTCGGCGCGACGCAGACGATGGAAGAATACATCCACTACATCACCAACATCGCGGTCGACGGCGAACGCCCGCTGCGGCCCGTGTACGGCATCGTTCCGGCCGATCCGCTGGACGAATGGGTTGCCACCGACCTTGCCGGCTTTGCCGGCGTTGGCCCCGTGCGGGTTGGCAACCAGGCGGCCGAGCAGTTTCAGCACGACGCCTACGGCAGCGTGATCCTCGCCGCCTCGCAGATGTTTATCGACGAACGCTTGCCGCGGATGGGGGATGTCGATTTGTTCCGCCGCTTGGAGCCGCTCGGCAAGCAGGCCTGCCGCTTCGTCATGGAGCCCGACGCGGGCCCGTGGGAATATCGCGGACGCCAGCGCGTGCATACGCATTCGGCCACCATGTGCTGGGTGGCCTGCGACAGGCTGGCGCGCATCGCGGAGCGTCTAGGGCTTGCCGACCGGGCGCAGCATTGGCGGGGCAAGGCCGACGAGATCCGGGAAAAAATCCTGGCCCGCGCCTGGGATGAGCGGCGCGGTGCCCTGCTGGGGGCGCTTGAGCACGGCGAACTCGACGCCAGCGTGCTGCTGCTGCCCGATCTCGGCCTGCTGCCCGCCACCGATCCCCGCTTCGTGAAGACCTGTGACACCATCGGCCGCGAGCTCAACCGCAACGGCTTTATTATGCGCTACACGGCGGAGGACGACTTCGGCACGCCGCAGACGGCATTCCTGGTCTGCCAGTTCTGGTATATCGACGCCCTCGTCGCGCTCAACCGCAAGGACGAGGCGCGCCGGCTTTTCACGGACTTGCTGGCCCGGCGCAACAGCTTCGGCCTCCTATCGGAGGACATTCACCCCGTGACGGGGGTGTTGTGGGGCAACCTGCCCCAGACCTACTCCATGGCCGGCATCGTCAATACCGCGCGCTTGTTGTCGCGCAGCTGGCAGCAGGCTTGGGCGCAACTATAGTGGCGGTCATCATGGTCCTGCGACGGCAGAATATCAGAACATTCAAGGTCATAGCCAAGTCTAGCTAAGGTCGCGCCGTGCAATATTCCAAACGCGCCGGGAACCTTTGCCGCAGCCGTGCGTTGCCGCAGGCGAGGGTGGCGAAGAGGCGTATGTTGGCGGAGAAACCGGATCAGGCGCGCATGAGCCGCATCGTCCTGGTATCGAACCGGGTCACCGACATCCGCAAAGCCCCGCAAGCCGGCGGCGTGGCGGTTGCCCTGGCCGATATTGTGCGCACGCGCCCGGCGCTGTGGTTCGGCTGGAGCGGCGAGATTGCGCCCGAGCACGCCACGGCAAGCCTCGAGCGCGAGGGACGCATTGCCACCGTTCCTCTCTCGGAGGCCGATCACCAGGCTTACTACCTGGGCTACAGCAACTCGGTGTTGTGGCCGGTCTTTCACAATCGCTTGGACCTGGCACAATTCGAGGCGGGTTTTTTCGAGCGCTATGTCGGGGTCAACCGCCGCCTGGCGGAACAGCTGCGCCCGCTTTTGCGCCCCGACGACCTGATCTGGGTGCATGACTACCACCTGCTTCCCTTCGCCACCGAGCTGCGCCGGCTCGGCGCCCAGAACCCCATCGGCTTTTTCCTGCACATTCCGTTTCCGCCCTGGCAGACCTTCATGGCCATCCCCGAGCATCAGCAGCTCGCGCGCTCGCTCGCGGCCTATGACCTGATCGGTCTGCAAACCAAGGCCGATGTCGCCAACCTGGTCACCTACCTGGAAAACGGCGTGTACGGGCGGATCGTGCCGGACGGCCGCATCCGCCTGCTCGATCGGCTGCTGACCGTCGGCAGCTTCCCGATCGGCATCGATGTCGCCGATTTCGCGCATGCCAAGCGCGACAGTGGCCTGGTGCAGGCGCGCGCGCCCGTGCATCGCATCATCGGCGTCGATCGGCTCGACTACACCAAAGGCCTGCCGCAGAAGTTCAAGGCCTTCGGCCAGTTCCTGGAGAGCAACCCGGGCTATCGCGGGCAGGTCGTGCTGACGCAGATCGCGCCGCCCACGCGCGGAAGCGTCGAGGCCTACAACGACATTCGCCAGCAGCTCGAAGTCGCTCGCCGGCTCCATCAATGGCCGCTTCGGCGAGCTCGATTGGGTGCCGATCCACTACATTCATCGCTCCACCGCGCGGCGGCGCCTCGCCGGCATCTACCGCTCTTCGCGCATCGGGCTGGTCACGCCCTTGCGCGATGGTATGAATCTCGTTGCCAAGGAGTACGTGGCGGCACAGGACGGATCCGATCCCGGCGTGCTCGTGCTTTCGCAGTTTGCGGGTGCGGCCGAAGAAATGAGCCAGGCCCTGATCGTCAATCCCTACAACATTGCCGAGACCGCCGATGTCATCCGCATGGCTTTCGAAATGGGCCTGTCGGAACGTCAGAAGCGGCACGCGGCCCTCATGGAGACCGTGGAGAAGAACAACGTCGTGGCCTGGTGCCGATCGTTCATCGCCCAGCTGGAGCGCGTGCGCAGCAATGACCCGGCGAACTGGCGTGCGCCCGAACCCATCCGCACGGCCTTGGCAAAACTGCAGGCCACATGAGGAGTAATGGCGCAGCAGCGGATGGCAGCGACGACCTCAGCCGGGCCCGAGAATGAGGAGCACGCTGGTAGGCCAGCGGCCATCCCACCCATCACGCTCGGCATTGATATCGGCGGCAGCAACATCAAGGCGGCGGCGGTGGATGCCGCCGGCAGGTTGCTCGCCGCGCAGGTGCGGGCACCAACCCCGAAGCCGGCGACGCCCGAGGCCGTGCTGGGCAGCATCGCCAGGCTGGTCGCCGCATCGCCCAGCTTCGATCGCATCTCCGTGGGTTTTCCGGGCGTCGTCCGCGGTGGTGAGGTGATCACCGCCCCCAATCTCGGCACGCCGTTTTGGGCGGGCTTTGCCATGATCGCCGCGCTGGCGGAGCGCTTCGGCGTCCCCGTGCGCATGCTCAACGATGCCGTGGTGCAGGGCCTGGGCGTGGTCGAGGGCCCGGGCCTTGAATGCGTGGTGACCCTCGGCACCGGGGTGGGGTGCGCGATCTTCCGCGATCGGCGGCTGCTGGTGCAACTCGAACTCGGCCAGCACCGCGCCCGCAAGGGCAAGAGCTATGACCAATACGCCGGCCAGGCGGCCTTGGCGCTGAAGGGCCCGGCGGCGTGGAACCGCCGCGTGCGCAAGGTGATCAGGTCGGTGCTGGAACTTACCAACTGCGATAGGCTCTACATCGGCGGTGGCAATGCCCGCAAAATTGCCTTCGAGCCACCGCCGCAGGTCCGAATAGTCAGCAATGCCGCGGGCATCACCGGCGGGGTCAGATTGTGGGAACCGGCGCTCGACGATCTGTTCGTGGGCGTGCCGATGGCGGATGCAAGCCGATACCAGAGGGGGCAATGAAAGCACTGACGGTCGGCGGAGCAATGATCGATACGATCGCCATCATTGCCTCCGATCGCATCGAGCGCATGAGCATGCGCAACGCCGACAGCTCGTTTTTGCTGCTGGAGGAGGGGCGCAAGACCGAAGCGCTGGAAGTTTCCACTCATGTTGGTGGCGGCGCGGTCAACGCCGCCGTTGCCTTGGCCCGGCTCGGGCTCGACGTTGCCACACTCGTCAAGCTCGGCAAGGATGCCCGCGCCGAGACGGTGCTCAATCATCTCTTGCAGGAGGGCGTCTCGACCCGCTGGGCCATGCGCGATGGCCGCGCCCCGACCGGGGCCTCGGTGCTGCTGTCTTCGCACGAACGCAACGCGGGCATTTTCACGTTCCGTGGCGCCAACACGCTGCTCGATGCGAGTGAGCTGCGCGCGGAAGCCTTTGCCGTCGACCTTGTCTACGTCTCCTCGCTCAGCAATGAATCGGCCGACGCCTTTCCCGCCATCGTCAAACAGGCCAAGGCGCAGCGGGCCATAGTGGCCACCAATCCGCGCGTGCGCCAGCTGTCCTCGCGCGGCAATGCCTTCATCGAAAGCCTGGCCCATATCGACATTTTAACCGTCAATCGCTCGGAGGCGGACGTGCTGGTCCCCGCCCTGGTGGCTCGCTTCGGCGAGGGCGGCAAGGCCTTGCCGCTGAAAGCGGGCGAGATACCGCCGCGGCTTGTTGCCCGCGGCTTCACCAGCGGCGGGCTCGACGTCAGCCTGAGCGCCTTTTTTGCCGCCTTGCGGCAGCTCGGCCCGCGCTATGTGGTGGTGACCGATGGGCGCGATGGCGCCTACCTCGGCACCGCCGATGCCATCCTCTACTGCCCGGGGCTGGAAACCCAGGTGGCGGGGACGGCCGGCGCGGGCGATGCCTTTAACGCGACGTTTACCGCCTACATTGCATCGGGGCGGCCGGCGGAGGAGGCGCTCCGAGCCGCCGCCCTTAACGCGGCCGCCGTGGTCGGCCACATCGACACACAAACGGGCCTGCTCGGCCGCGAAACCATTGACGAGCGCGTGGTAGCGGTTAGGAAGACGCTTGCCGTGCGCACATGGTCGCACTGATAGGGACGGTCGAAAATGCACCGCTTTTTTAATGCGAGCTAGCATGGCTATGCAGGACTTGGCTGGGGACATCAGGGACCGGGCGGGGGCGGTTTTGGCCAACCCGCGGGAGTGGGCGCTGTTCCTCGATATCGATGGCACGCTTTTGCGCATGGCCCCGACCCCCGACGCGGTGGCGGTTCCGGCCGACCTTCCCCCGCTTTTGGCCGCGCTTGCGGACGGCCTTGATGGCGCGCTCGCCATTGTCACGGGCCGACGGGTGGCGGAAGCCGACCGCCTGCTGGCACCGGTCAAGCTCGTGGCCTCCGGCGTGCACGGCACCGAGCTGCGCGAGGATCCCCTCGGACCCGTCAAAATGCTGGCCGAGCCTGTGCCCGCCGACGTGATGGAAATGATGACGAGCGTCAGCCAGATCGCCGAGGGCATTCTGGTCGAGCAGAAAGGCTCCGGCGCGGCGGTCCACTACCGCAACGCTCCGGCAGCCCAGCGCGCCATCGAGTCGGAGGTGGCGCGCATCATCGGCCTTTCCTCCTACGACCTCGTCCTGCGGCGCGGCCGCAAGGTCTTGGAGGCCGTGCCCCGCGGCTTCTCGAAAGGTCAGGCGTTGATGGATCTGATGCGCCGGCCCCCGTTCAAGGGGCGTCGTCCGCTGATGATCGGCGACGACGTCGGCGATGAGACCGCACTCAAAGCGGCCGACGCGCTGAGCGGCATGGGCCTCAAGGTTGCCGGCGAGCACTTCAGCCGGGACGAGGCCGATTTCGGCGGCGTGCAAGGGGTGCGCACGTGGCTGGAGCTGCTGGCGGAACGGCTGGGGAAAAAACCAGGCGCCAACCAATCGTCTGCCCGCGCCCGCGGCGGCTAGCGGCGGCAATCCGCGCGCCTTTTTCGCAAGGCTAACAGACGCAAAGCCCGGCCGAAGGGGCCGGGCTCGCGTAACGTTATGGCGTCAAAGCCGCTTACTTCTTGGCGGGCGGGCTGCCCATTTCCTTGTCGTTGGAATCACTCTTCTTCTTCTCGACGCTCTCGCCCGTCGGATTCTTGCCCGGGGCGACTTCCTGGGTGGACGGCGGGCCGATCGGACGGGATCCCGTGCCCATGCTGGGCGAGGGAACCTGCTTGCCGGGGCCTTGCTCCGGTGCGCCGGGTTCGGACTTGCTAGGCGAATCGGACGGCGTCGTCTGCGTGCTGGTCTGCGCGAGGGCGAGCGTCGCTCCCAATGCGAGGAGCGCGCTCGCGGCGGTCGCCTTGATGACAAGTCTCATGATCATCTCCACGGTTGGCCTTTGTGCGGAGTGAACGTCCTGAAGCTGGCTCAGTTCCTTTCGGCGCCGCCAATTTCCCGCTTGATTCGCCAACGGCAAAGGGAACCCGCGGGCGCCGAGCGCGACGTTGATGCGCCGTGCACGCGCGTTGGCGCGCTGCGAAAAACACAGCCCACGGACGAGATCACTGCAAGGCAAGCTCCGGCACGTTTCCGACATATTCGGAGCGCGTTATGCGCCTCGCAAAAAGGTCGTTGTCGATAAACTTTGATAGGGAGCATTTGTCCATGTCTCGGCCTCAGGATGTTGCTGGCACTCCCGCCGCGGGTTTGACCCGGCGCGAGCTCGTGAGGACCCTCGGTGCCGGGGCCGGGGCCTTGGCGCTCGGTGCCTCTGCGGCCGCCGCCCAAACGCCTGCCGGCCCGGTTGCACCACCGAGCACGATCACGTCCCCGCCCCGTGATTTTGGGCCCAACGGCGCCCCCAACACCTATTTCTGGGACCCCGACGTCATTGCCGTCGATCCGAGTTTCAACGGCTTAGCCCAACCCAATGCCCCGATTCAGCGGCTGTGGACCGGCGCGCTGTGGTCGGAGGGCCCGGCCTGGAATGCGCAAGGGCGCTACCTCGTTTGGAGCGACATTCCCAACAACCGGCAGCTGCGCTGGCTCGAGGATGACGGCCGCGTGACGGTGATGCGCGCGCCGTCCAACAACAGCAACGGCAACACCTTCGATTTCCAGGGGCGGCAGCTCTCCTGCGAACACCTCACGCGCCGGGTCGTGCGCTATGAACTCGACGGCTCGGTGACGGTTCTGGCCGACCGCTTCGATGGCAAGCGCCTCAATTCGCCCAACGATGTCGTCCCCCACCCCGACGGCAGCTATTGGTTCACCGATCCTCCCTATGGCGGCCAGCTCTACGAAGGGGCGCCGGACGCCGCCGGAGGCCCGAGCAACCCGCAGGGTCGGCTCAAGAATCGCCTGGGGCAGGCGGCCGAGATCGGCGAGGCCAAGCGTGAATTGCCTACCAACTGCTACCGGATCGATCCCAGCGGTCGCATCGACCTCGTGGTTACGGAAGACCAGGTGCCCGATCCCAATGGCCTGTGCTTCTCGCACGACTACAAAAAGCTTTACGTCGTCAGCACGGGCAAGGGACCGGGGGACACCGGCCCCGGCGGCAAGGGCGAGATGTACGTGTTCGACGTCGGCAGCGACAACAAGCTCTCCAACCGCAAGTTGTTCAGCGATTTTATGATCGATGGCGTAAAATGCGGACCCGATGGTGTCCGCGCCGATGTCAACGGTAACCTGTGGTGCTCGAGCAATGCGGGCCGCTCGGTTGGCTATAGCGGCGTCACCGTGTGGAACCCGGACGGCAAGCTGCTGGGCCGCATTCGCATCCCGGAGATTTGCGGCAACGTCTGTTTCGGCGGCCCGAAGCGCAACCGCCTGTTCATGGCGGCGAGCCAGTCGCTTTACGCCGTCTACACCGCCACGCAGGGCGCCGCGCCAGGCTAGGCGCGCCGAGGCGGCGAGGCCCTCAGGACCGCTCGGGCGAGAGCGGCCCTCGGGGCCACCTTCCGCATATCCCCCTGCCGATCGCCGGTTGACAGGGCCCCCCGGCTCGGCCGCAATGGCCTTCCTGTCAGCGAACGGGGTTGCGCGTGGATAGTCTGGAGCCTGTCGATCCGGTCGCAAGAGCTCGCGATTTGGGACCCGCGCTGGCGGCGGCCGCCGCCAGCATTGAACGCCAACAGCGCCTTCCCGAGCCCCTGCAAGAGGAGCTGCACCGCTCCCGCTTGTTGCGGATGTTGCTGCCGCGCTCGGTGGGTGGCGATCAGATCGAGCCCGGTGCCTATTGCCGGGCCGTCGAGGAGATCGCCCGCCACGACGCGTCCGTGGCCTGGATCGTGTTCGTCGCCAATAGCGCCGCCCTGATCGCCGCCTTCCTCGAAGAGGACGTCGCGCGCACGATTTTTGCCGATCCCCGCACGGTTGTGGCCTGGGGACCGCCCAACACCACGCGCGCGCTTGCGGTCGACGGCGGCTATCGGCTGAGCGGCACCTGGGATTTCGCCAGCGGCTGCCGGCACGCCAATTGGATGGGGGCGCACTGCCATGTCAGCGAAGCCGATGGCTCGCTGCGACTTAACCGCCAAGGTCACCCGACCATCCGCACCTTGTTGTTTCCCGCGGCGCGGGCAACGCTGGTCGACACCTGGAACGTCATCGGCCTGCGCGGCACCGGCTCCGATTCCTATCGCGTTGCCGACCTGTTCGTGCCCGAGGCGTTCAGTACAACCAGGGAGGACCCAACCCTGCGGCGCGAGCGCGGGCCGCTTTACGCCTTCACCATGCAGGGTCTGTATGCCACCGGCGTGGCGGCGGTCGCGCTCGGCACGGCGCGGGCCATGCTCGATGCGTTCGTCGATTTGGCGGCACGCAAATCGCCGCGGGGGCTGCAGCGTCTTGCCGATAATGCGGTAGTGCAAGGGGATGTCGGGCGGGCGGAAGCGAAGCTCGAAGCCGCGCGCGCCTACCTGCTGGAGACGCTGGGCTCGATCTATGCGCGGGCACACGACATCGAACCGATCGCGCTGGCGGACCGGGCACGGGTGCGGCTCGCCTGCATCAATGCCATACACGCTGCCGTCGACGTCGCCTACTTCACCTACCGGGCGGCTGGCGTCGATGCGATTTTCGCGGGTAGCCCCTACGAGCGGCGCTTCCGCGACATCCACACCCTGTCACAGCAAATCCAATCGCGTGGCGCGCATTTCGAGGCGGTTGGGCAAATCCTGCTTGGTCAGCCGCCGGCAGTGTTTTTTTAAGGCGGCTGCCGAGGGATCTGCGCGCGGGAGCAAGCCGATGCGATCCTATGCCAAGCGAGACTTTCCCGTCTCCAACATCCGCCGCCTGCTCGAGCCCGGTCCGATCGTGTTGGTGAGCTCGGCCTGGCGGGGCTCCAGCAATATCATGACCATGGGCTGGCATACCGTCATGGAATTCACCCCCTCCCTGGTCGGCTGCATCATCGCCGACGGCAACCATAGCCATGGCATGATCAAGAGCAGCCGGGAGTGCGTGATCAACGTGCCGACCTACGATCTCGCCACCGAGGTGGTCGGCATCGGCAACTGTTCCGGAGCAAAGGTCGACAAGTTTAAAGCCTTCAAGCTGACCGCGGTCGAGGCGCTCGCCGTCAAGGCGCCGCTGATCAAGGAATGCTACGCCAACCTGGAATGCAAACTCGTCGATGCCAAGCTGGTGGGGACCTACAACTTTTTCATTTTCGAGGTTCTCAAGGCGCGCGCGGCGACCTCGCCGAAATTCCCCCGAACCATGCACTACCGGGGCGATGGTGAATTCATGCTGTCTGGACGCAACGTGAGCCTGCGCGCGAAATTCAAACCCGAAAACCTTTGAGCAGCGGCAAGCGACCGCGAGTGGGCGGCTTCAGATCTGCTGCCCACCAGCTTTCCGCAACTCCAAGCCCGCGTGCGTCACGTCTTTAAATCTTCCTTCAACCATCCCGAACGATTGCGATGACACGCATGCCAAGAGCATGGAAACGTTTGCGCGGCAACGGCTTTGCTTTGGGAGCCGCACGATGGACCTGGAGTGGATGATCTACAATTGGATCGACGATTTGGCCGGCCCCTATGGTGCGGCCATCGTTGTGAGTGGCGCCATCATTGGGGCGATCTACTGGGTGCGCCGTGCCATCGCACCAGCTTTCCTACCTTTGCGAGTTTGTCCCTGCCATCGTTGCGCGCGCGAATGTCGGCTTCGTTTGCCCGGGGACACCAAGCTCGGCTGCGCCGTTAGCCAAATCAATTGCCAAAGAGGGCGAAGGCCCCCTAAAGTCGGCTGGGCTTTGAGCCCACGTCCGTCGGTCCTTCCAACGTGCATTGCTTAGGAGGACGTCATGGCAGAAAGCGTCTACAAAATCATCGAAATCGTTGGTACCAGCCCAACGTCCTGGGAAAAAGCGGCGAGCGCCGCGGTGGAGCGTGCCGCGCATACGTTGCGCGACCTGCGCATCGCGGAAGTGTCGGCGCAGGACGTGGTGATCAACGATGGCAAGGTCGAGGCCTACCGCGTTCGACTAAAGGTCTCGTTCAAGTACGAAGATTAGTCTCGATCCGCCGGAAAGCTTGCCAGCCGCCGGCCGTTGCGCGACGGCGCGCGTCCGTGCCTGCTCGGCAACGGGTGCGCTTGGCTCCCAGCGTTGCGAATGGGACAAACGACGCAGGCTGAGCTAAGGCTCGGCGCGCGCAAACAGGCAGGCCCGTCGGCGCTCAAGGGTTTTGGCTGCCTCCGCCCGCCTTCGTCATATTTTCGAGGATCTTGAGAAAGCTCCTTTCCAGGCTGAGGACGCGTTCGGCTTCCTCAGTGCTGAGCCCCGTGGCCCGCTGTTCCTCTATCAGCATTTCTATGATCGCGATGCGTTTTTTGCACTTGGCGGTTTGCTCGTCGAGCGTATCTGCCATGGCCAGCGCGTCCCGGCTTCCCTCGCCAACCGGTGTAGCTCACGCCGGGAGCGCGTTCGGTCATCTACATGACCCTGCAAGCACTTCCCCTGAGTGTCGCGCGTTATGGTGCGGTGGAAAAAGGCTCGCAGTGCTCCACGACACAGCCAAGGCCTTAGCGCTGAGGCACCGTGCCGAGGCGACGGGAGGCTTGTCGCTTCCGCCATCGGGGTTCGCAACGAACGAGGCAGTGCGCCGTGCTCACCCTCAAAGTGTGCAGTGTCAGCGTCGCGTTCGGTACCGCTTCATTTTTTATGGCGGATAATGATAGGACGGTGCGCGTCGACGTCTGTCAACGCTTGCTGGCAAGCCTCGACGAGCCCGCGCCGACGACGAAGGCCCAATATGCCAAGCGCTTGCTGCGGTATCGCTCCCGCTTCGCGCAGATTGCCTCGGCCAAGTATGACGAAGGCCAGTTTGATCTCGAGGTCAATGTCTTCGTCGTGCGGATCTCGGCGCTCGATCTGAGCTAGTGGC
Organism: uncultured Alphaproteobacteria bacterium; assembly: GCA_963775835.1. Taxonomy (GTDB): domain Bacteria; phylum Pseudomonadota; class Alphaproteobacteria; order Rhizobiales; family Hyphomicrobiaceae; genus AWTP1-13. The sequence continues at coordinate 111,077 of CAVZKV010000024.1, forward strand.
CGAGCGCATCGGCAGGCTCGCGGCGCGGGCACGCCTAGTATGACTGAGTTAGAAAATCCAACTGAGTTAGTTGGCCGCAGCAGCTTCCCACCGAGAATCATTTACTTGGCGAACCCGCACTTCAGCAGGGGGCTGAGATGGCTCGCCGATTGGCAGACGGGTGTGAAGCCCGTTTTGCGGCCTACGTCGAGGAATTAGGGAGCGTCATCGGCCACGCGGACCGCGTGGCCCCGCTGGAGGCCTATTGCACGGGCCTGCTGCTGCCGTGTGAACGCAAGAGCGTTGAGCCGATGGCGGCGGTGATGGCGCCGGCGCGAGTTTCGGCCCAGCATCAATCGATGTTGCACTTCATCAGCCAAGGAGGCTGGTCAGACGAGAAGGTCCTCGGCAAGGTGCGCGAGACCGTGCTGCCGGAGATGGTACGGCACGGACCGATTGAGGCGTGGATCATCGATGATACGGGCTTGCCCAAGCAGGGCAAACACTCGGTCGGCGTAGCACGCCAATATTGTGGCCAGCTCGGCAAGCAGGACAACTGTCAAGTGGCGGTGACGCTGTCACTCGCCAATCACCATGCGAGCCTGCCGGTCGCCTACCGCCTGTATTTGCCGAAGGAGTGGGCGGAAGACGAAGAACGGCGATGCAAGGCCGGCGTGCCCGACGACATCACTTTCAAGACCAAGCCAGAAATCGCACTCGAGCAGGTGCACGGCGCCATTGAAGCCGGCCTGCCGCGCGGCGCGGTATTGATGGATGCTGGTTACGGTGCCAGCACTGAACTGCGCGCGAGCATCGCTGCGCTCGAGTTGCCGTACGTTGCCGGTATTCTGCCGAACACGGGCGTGTGGGCAGCTGGCGGAGAGCCGCTGCCACCGAAGAAGTGGTCGGGCCGCGGCCGACCGGCCAAACGAACACGCCGCGACGCCGGGCACCAGCCTACCTCGGTCAAGAACCTCGCGCTCAACTTACCCTCAAGCGCGTGGCGCAAGATCACCTGGCGTGAAGGAGCTGCAGCTCCGCTGTCATCCCGCTTCGCACGTGTGCGCGTGCGCGTCGCCCATCGCGATTACACGCTCACCGAAAGCTGGTCAGAAGAATGGTTGCTCATTGAATGGTCGAAGGGCGAAGCCGAGCCGACCAAGTATTGGCTTTCAACCCTTTCAGAGGACATCAATTTTCATCGGCTGGTTGATTACGCCAAGCTGCGGTGGCGCATCGAGCGGGATTATCTGGAGCTCAAACAGGAGGTGGGGCTCGGTGACTTCGAAGGGCGAGGATGGCGTGGCTTCCATCACCACGCGACGATGTCAATCGCGGTATATGGATTCCTGATCTCCGAGAGGGGAGCCTTTCCCCCCTCAGCTATTGCCAAAGCTCTCTTCCCGGAACTTGCCTTACCCGAAGGTTACCGACCCAGAGGCTCCGCCGCTGCGGCCTGAGCGCCACGTTCCGAATTCCATCGCTACTCTGCGGCGGCGGCTGATTATAGAGCTCGTCGCCAAGCTCTTGCGCTGCCCGTGCTGCGCCGGGAAGATAAAGAGGCGTTCACGGTGTAATTTATGACGCAGTAGTACTAGCGCTCGGGAATGCCATTGCCTCTTTTTCCTTGGCCCCTGTTTTGCTGGACCAGGCGTGGCCGCCGCGACGACGCGCGGGCCAATGCCGTAGGTTCGACGTCGACCCTCACAAAGCCCGCGCCGCGGGAGGCTCGCTTCAACCAAGGCTCGCGCGTTTGGGCGTGGGTTGGGCCGGCGGCTCGTCGTCGAACACGCAGTGGCCGCAGCTACCAGCCCTGGCTGACGTCGCGTAGGCAAACCCAGGAAGGCTTGCCAGGATCAAAAGCAAAGCCAGTGTCGGGACCTTCATGATCTCACCTCCGTCGATGGCCGCTCACGACGCGGGAGCGGATGGAGGGATCCTAGGCACCGACCATTTTCGTGCCGATCATCGAAGGTTGTCTGAGTTTGCCGGTTCTTTCCGGGCTTTCCTGCCGCCGCCGCGATCGGCGCGCCGTTGGCCCGGCGAGCGCACGACGGTGCACGCTTGGTCTTCGTGCGCCGCCCGAACGCGCCAGAGGGGGGACCTCGCCGGGCCCCGCTCGTTCGGCCTAGTGCGCGTCGTAGCTTTGCTCGGGAAGGTTTTTGGCATCCCGCATCATTTGCATGACGTTCATCGAGGCCGACGCTGCCGTGGCCTTGGCCGGCATGCCGGTGCCGACGGTGTGCATGCTCCAAGCCGTGATGAGGGCGGTAATGAGCGCGGTAGCAGCCATGAGCGAAATTTCGCGCATCGGACTCTCCTCTGGGGCGGGATGTGGCGTCACCAGCATCCTCGATGCTGTGCGCGCACTATTTCGCGAAACGAGAGGCGGCGCTGTGCTCTGTGGCACAGGTGCACCAAGCCGGTGGCCGCACGGGCGTCCGGCGGGATCAGCTTTCCTTGGCACCATGGACTGAGACGCGTGCAACCCCGACGGAGGTTGAGGCGTGCGCGATAGGTGACGGCACGTAGGGCAAACCGCGGCTGGCCCGACCCTGACTGCCAAGACCCGGGGTGCCAATTCCGAGGGTCGGAGTGCGCGTGGTGCGCTTAAGGGTTATTTCTGCGCACGCGCCCTGCCGCGCGAAGGGGCGGGTCGGTCCGTAGATCGTGTGGGCAAAAGACGGTGATGCTCCGGGGACGCATTAGGTCGAGGGGGTGCGCGATTGTTGGGAAGAGGGCGCGGAGACGCTGAGCGAAGCAGCCAGCGCCGGCCCTATCCGTGCTCCTGTCGGACCCGACTCAAATCCGCACGCTCTGGGTGGAAAAGGCTTCCGCCGAGCTATCCGGCACGTAAGTGTTCAGGACGACGGCGGCGGCGCTCGCAATCAGAACCGCGGCCAGTACGGCAACCAGGAAAGTGCGCATGGTCTCCTCCCAGACTGTGGGCTTCATTTTAGCATGAAGCCCACAGTTTCCGGAAGCGGTGACGGCGCCGATGGGCTAGCTCTCGAGCAGGCCCACGACAAGGTTGTTCTTTGGATCGACGATGACGATCTTGCCGGCCGAGCGCATGAAGGTTGTGCCGCGCAACTCGGTGAACTTGTCCGCCAGGCCCTGTGGCATTGGGCTCAGGGCGGTGAGCGCCACCCCGGCTGGCACCTCCGCGCCGATGACGGCGTAACTTGCCCCGGCCGGTGACGCCGTGGGGGCATCCCGTTGCGAGGCGAGCTCCTGCGCGATCAGCTGTCGCTGCTGCGCGTCGAGCTTTATAAGCCGGTAGCCGGCGATGGGGATCTGATCGTCTGCGTCCGTCCGTGCCCAGTGCTTAGCGGGCGCGGTATCGACGTCCGTGCTGGCGCCGGGAACGGCGAGCACGCCTTTGACGAACACGGCATTGGGATCGGGGTTGGTCGCCTGCACCTTGGCACCCGGTTCGGTCGTACCGGCCTGTTCCGTAAGCTTGGGATCGGTGGCAGGCGGCACGGTATCCTGCTTCTTGATCTCTTCCGTCTTCTGGGCCGTGGGGGCCTGGGCCGTGGCTGCGCCCGCCATCGCGGCGCCCGCCAGGATCGTCAGCCCGACGGCCAAAACGGGAACGAGGTTTTGCATGACCGTGACCTTCCAGGATCGTCAAGCCAGCAGCTTCAAGCCAGCACCTTCAACAAGGTGCGTTTTCCAGGCTCTGGCATTGGTCTAGCAAACGTGGCGCGCGGCTTGAATGTTCCCGCCGGCGAGCCAAGCCGCCTTCGGCTCGAGCGCAGCACGGCTTGCCGGCGGCGGCGCACCGGCCGATCGGATCATGCAGATCGGCGGTGATGAGGTTGGCTCTGAACTCGGCGCTAGCGCCCAGGTTTCGCCCACGCCGGAGCCGTTGCGCCGGCGGGCGCCATCTCGGTCCCAAAGGGCTTTCGGGGCGCGCTTAGCGTCCGCGCCGAAGCATTGCTATTCCGCGGGAGCCACCGAGCCGCCGCTGGCGCGGCCTTTGCGGATTTCGTTGTCGAGCCAGAGGCTGTGGTGCTGGCGGGCCCAGTTGACGTCGACCTCGCCCTTGCCCATGGCCTCAAAGGCACCCTGCATGCCGATCGTGCCGATGTAGATATGCGCCAGCATGATGGCGATGAACAGCATGCCAACAATGCCGTGCACCATCTGCGCCGTCTGCATGCCGGCGACGTCGGTCGCATAGAAGGGGAACATTAACAAGTAGCCGGTGATGGCGGCGGCGCCGCCACCCAGCACCACCACCCAGTAGATCATCTTCTGGCCGGCGTTGAAGCGCCGCGCGGGAGGATGACCCTTGCCGACGATGCCACCACCTTCCTTGATCCAGCGCACGTCCGTACCGGATGGAAAGTTCCAAGCAATCCACATCAGGAACATCAAGACCACGCCGATGCTGAAGGGAAAGCTCAGGTAGTTGTGGGCGTACTTCGCCCACTGCGCCCCGCCGGCAAAGGCTTCGGGTCCTATCAGTGGGGTCAGCAGCTCCTTGCCGAAGGTGATGTTGAGCCCGGAGAGCGCCAACACGACAAAGCACGTTGCGGTCATCCAGTGCACGAAGCGTTCGAAGGCGTTGAAGCGCACGAGGGTGCGTCCCGATCGGCCCGCCTCGATCCGCACCATGCCGCGGATCAAGTAAAACAACAGCAGCACGGCGAGCATGCCGAGAATCACGATCGCCCCGATCCAGCGCAGCGTCACCTGGTGGAACTGTCGCCATTCGCGCCCGGCGGGCTGCTCGAGCACCCTCGTCCGGGCATCGGGCAGGGAACTGCGGCCCTAAATCTTTTGCAGCTCCTTCAGCAGTTCCTGTTCTTTGACCGACTGCGCCATCGGGTTGACCGAGGTCGGCTGCTGCGCCGCGGCTGGGGGCGTTGCTGCGGCGGCAAGCCACAAGCAGAGCGCGGCGATCAAGGATCGCAAAACTAGGCCCATGCGCGCCATTCCCAAGCACTCCCTTTAAGTTGTGTGTATCCTTTTGTCTCGGTCGCCTGCACGCCCAGAAACCGTCCTCAAGAGGCGATGGTCTCGCGGTAGGCGGTCTGCCAACCCCAGGCTCCCGACGTGTAGCCACGCCGGACCACGCGCTCCTTGTAGATTTGGGCGATGATCTCGCCGTCGCCGGCCAGCAGCGACTTGGTCGAGCACATCTCGGCGCACAGCGGCAGCTTGCCTTCGGCCAGACGGTTCGACCCGTAGCCGGTGAACTGACCGTTCTCGCGGCTGCCGTATTCGGCCGCGCTCAGGTCCGCCTCGGGACCGCCGGCGCAGTAGGTACACTTGTCCATCTTTCCGCGCGAACCGAAGTTGCCGACCTTGGGGTATTGCGGCGCGCCAAATGGGCAGGCGTAGAAGCAGTAGCCGCAGCCGATGCACAGATCCTTCGAATGCAACACGACACCGTCGGCGGTCGTGTAGAAGCAGTTGACCGGGCAGACGGCGGCGCACGGTGCATCGGTGCAGTGCATGCAAGCCATCGAGACCGAGCGCTCGCCGGGTTTGCCGTCGTTAATGGTGACGACGCGCCGGCGGTTGATGCCCCAGGGGACATCGTGCTCGTTCTTGCAGGCGGTGACGCAGGCGTTGCACTCGATGCAACGATCGGCGTCGCAGAGAAACTTCATTCGCGCCATGGTCGTTCCTCCTTACGCCGCTCTGACTTGGCAGAGAGTCGCTTTGGGTTCTTGCATGCCTGTCACCGGATCGAAGCCATAGGTCGTGAGCGTGTTGACGCTCTCGCCGAGCACGACCGGGTCCGCGCCCTTCGGATACTTGGCGCGCAGATCCTCGCCCTGGTACCAGCCCCCAAAATGGAACGGGCACCAGGTCACGCCCTTGCCGACGCGTTCCGTGACGAGCGCCTTGACGCGGGCCCGCGGCTTGGTATCGGCCGCGCCGTACACCCATACCCAGGCGCCATCCGTGATGCCACGCTCGGCCGCATCCGCAGGATTGATTTCGATGAACATGTCCTGCTGCAACTCGGCCAGCCACTTGTTGGAGCGCGTCTCCTCGCCGCCACCCTCGTATTCCACCAGCCGCCCCGAGGTGAGGATCAGGGGGAACTCTTTGGCGATGCCCTTCTCGACCGCGGCCTTCTGCACGTCGAAGCCGACGTTCGGCATGCGGAATTGGCGGGCGTTGGGCAAGGTCGGGTACTTCGCCACCAGGTCCGGGCGCGGCGTGTAGATCGGCTCGCGGTGCACGGGAATGGGGTCGGGCAGGCCGAAGGCATTGGCCCGCGCCTTGCCGTTGCCGTAGTGGATGCAGCCGTGCTTCATGGCGACGCGCTGGATGCCACCGGATAGATCGATCGCCCAGGAGACCCCGTCAGGATTGGCGCCACCGATGCGCTCGATCGTGGCCCGCTCGGCCTCCGACAGGTCGCCATCCCAGCCGAGCTTCTTCAAGACGCCATAGGTGAACTCGGGGTAGCCGTCCTGGATTTCCGAGCCCAGCGAGTAGGAGCCTTCGGCCAAGAGGTTGTGGCGCGTTTCCTGCTCCACTTCCTTGCCATCGACCACGGCCTTGGTCTTGACCACCCGCTCCACGCCGAAGCGCGCGCGGAACGTGCCGCCGCCATCCATCACGTGCAGATTGGTATTGTAGAGGGTGTGGGTGCCGGGATGCTTGAGTTCGGGCGTGCCCCAGCATGGCCAGGGCAAGCCGTAGTAGTCGCCCTTGCAAGGGCCATCGCTCGCCCGCAGCGTGACCAGATCGAAATCCTTCTGGTTGGCCATGTGCAGCTTGAGGCGCTCCGGCGACTGCCCGCAGTACCCCGTCGACCAACCACCGCGGTTGATCTCGCGCAGAATGTCCTCGGCAACCGGAACGTTGTTTTCGACCTTGATGTTCTTGAACATCTTGTCGGCGAAGCCGAGCTTGGTCGCCAACCGGTACATGATTTCGTTATCGTCCTTGGATTCGAACACCGGCTTGACGATCTGCTCACCCCACTGCAGGGAGCGGTTCGAGGCCGTGCGCGAGCCCGCGACTTCGTAGCTGGTGGCGGCCGGCAGGAGGTAAGTATTCTCCGTGCGGTTGCCCATGATGGCCCAAGTCGTGGGCACCGGATCGGCAACCACCAACAGCTCGAGCTTGTCGACCCCGGCGGAAGCCTCGGGGATGCGCGTCACCGTATTGCCGCCGTGGCCCATGATGACCATGGCCTTCAGGTTGTCCTTTTGCGACACCTGATCCTTGGGCAACAGCGTGGCGTCGAACCAGCGTGTCGAGGGGATACCGGGGGTATTCATCATTTTGACGGGCTTGCCGTCGGCACCGGTGACGGTGTCGAAGCGTTGCTCCATCCAGGCGAAGTCCACCTCCCAGACGCGGCACCAGTGCTTCCAGGCACCCTCGGCCAGGCCGTAGTAGAGCGGCAGCGTCACGATATCGAGGCCAAGGTCGGTAGCACCCTGCACGTTGGTGTGGCCACGGAAGATATTGGCACCGGTGCCAAACTTGCCGACGTTGCCGGTGGCCAACAACGCGATACAGAACGCGCGCACATTGGCGGTGCCGACGGTGTGCTGGGTGGCGCCCATGCACCAGATGAGGGTCGCCGGCTTCTCGGTCGCGAACATTTTGGCGACGCGCTCGAGCTGAGCGCCGGGCACACCCGAGACGCGCTCGACCTCGTCGGGCGTCCACTTCTCGATCTCCTTGCGGACATCGTCCATGCCGTAGACGCGCTGCTTGATGAACTCCTTGTCTTCCCAGCCATTCTTGAAGACGTGCCAGAGCAAGCCGTAGATGACCGGAATATCCGTGCCCGAGCGGATGCGCACGTACTCGGTGGCATGCGCCGCCGTTCGCGTCAGGCGCGGATCGATGACGATCATGTTGGCGCGGTTCAGTTCCTTGCCTTCGAGCACGTGCTGGAGCGATACGGGGTGGGCCTCCGCCGGGTTGCCGCCCATGATGATCATGGTCTTGGCGTTGCGGATGTCGTTGTAGCTGTTGGTCATGGCGCCGTAGCCCCAGGTGTTGGCGACGCCGGCGACCGTGGTCGAATGACAGATACGCGCTTGATGGTCGGAGTTGTTCGTGCCCCAGAAGGCGGCAAACTTGCGATTGAGATAGGAGGACTCATTGGTGAATTTGGCCGAGCCCAACCAGTAAACGGAATCGGGACCCGATTTCTCGCGGATCGCCAGCAGCTTGTCGCCGATCTCGTTGATCGCCGTATCCCAGGAAATGCGCTGCCACTGGCCGCCGACCATCTTCATTGGATAGCGCAGACGCCGATCGCCATGGGCGATCTCGCGGGTGGCGGCGCCCTTGGCACAGTGCGAGCCGCGATTGATGGGACTGTTCCAGCCGGGCTCCTGCCCGACCCACACGCCGTTCTCCACCTCGGCCATCACCGTACAGCCGACCGAACAGTGGGTGCACATGTTCTGCCGGATGATGCCTTTGGCCGGCGCGGGGCCGGCGGCCACGGCCTTGCGGATGCCGCCGAGCGGCAGGGCGCCGAGGGCGGCAAGGCTGCCCGCCGCCAGACCTGAGCGGCGCAGAAAGCCGCGGCGATCCATGCCACCGCCGGACTGACCGGCAAGGGCCGCAACGAGCCCGCCGCGACGCGCTTGGCGTTCGCTTTTCTTGATAAGCACGGCCAGCCTCCCTAGCGCTTGGTTGGATATCGGTTGACGCGGTAAAATGTCTTGACGTGCTCGGTTTCGCGGTAGCGGGACTTGCGCTTTTCCTCGTTGTTCTCGCTGTCGGCCTGCGCGCTCGTTGCCAGCGAAGCGCTTGCCGCCGCCAGTCCCGCGCCGCCGCCCAGCGCCCGCAGGAAGTCACGGCGCCCGAGCTTGGCTTTGTCCGTTTTCATGAATGCCTCCTCCTCCGACGAACCGTGCTTCAGGCCGCAAGCCCATAGGCCTCGGTTTCGATTTCCATAAAGGTTCGGCCCAGCGCGCCGACGCAGGCGTAAAAGTCGGCCGTTGGCGAGCGCTCCAGATCGGTGAAGAACCGACCGATCCAAGGCGACAAGTGCTTTTCAAAAATCTCCTTGTCGGCCCCGGCCGCGGCCGAGGTCTCCTTGCCCACCAGTGCGGCCATGATCTCGCACAGGATGGCGGCGTGATCCTCCGGCTCGGACTGGCCGGGTGCCGCCTCGACGCCGAGCCGCGTGAGGTCGGCGCGCAGGCGCGCCAGCGGACGCTCGTACAAGAACCCCGTCAGATAGTAGGATGCGTAGGGCAGGAGCTCGCCGCGCCCCAGGCCGATAAAGAGGTTGAAATATTCCCGCCCAACGCGGTCCTCCTCGGCGCGCTGGGCCGTCTCGCCGAGTGCGGCGTGGGCGAGCCCCAGCGGCGTAACATCGCCCCTGAGTTGCGCCAGCCGTTTCAACAACACCGCATCGGGGCTGCGCCCCAAAAGGGTCGCCAGCAACGCGTACTCCCGGGCGCGGGCAACATCGACCTCATCCAGGGTTTCCCGCAGCTCGCCTGCAAAAAGGTCGGGCCGCAGCAGGCCGCGCGCAATGCCGGTCGCCTGTTCGACCGACAACACGCGCTCTGCGGGAACACGATCCCAATTTGAAACCGAAGGCTGAGAGATGCCGAGCCGGCGCGCGAGTTCGCCAATGCCGCCAGCGGCGCGAATCGCTTCCTGTAAACCGTGGTCCCGCATGTGCCTAAGAGTTAGGCGCGTGGCGCCTCGGAATTGGGAACAGTCAAAGAGCCTAATGCTTCTGCAACGCCAGCGTCAATAGCTTTGGGCTATGGATAAGTGGCCCCAAGGAAGAGGCTATGGGGTGGAAAACATACCCCAAGACTATGGCGTGTCGTTTTACTTGGGCCGTGCGCTGCCGTGGGTCCGTCGACTGGGCGAACGGACTTCGTCTGCTGGGGGAGCCGGATGTTGCGCTGCAGCAAGCGAAACATTTTGTTGCCGATCTACTACCCGGCCATCCCCGCCATCGTTTGCGTTTCTGTCTGGTATACCATGCACTTGCGCTGAAGACGGCGCGCTCCCCCTGGGACGGCGGTGTTTTCCCCCGGCTCGGCCGCAGCCGGTGGGGGCAGACCTTGCCCCAGGGCTTGGCGCAGGAGTGAGGCCACCTCATCGCGGGCCTCGAGCGGCCCAAACCCCGGAATTGCGCCGGGATCGGTAAAATCCCACTGGTTCTCGGCAATGCCGATGAAATCACGAATGGCGGGGTCACTCGTCCAGGCCCGCCGCAAAGCCGCCTTGGTCAGCTCGGCCGGCACGCCGGAGCGCAGAAAAGCGCGAATGTCGCTGCCCGCCGTGATGGAGTCGATGGCGGGCAGGGCCGCGAGGTCCACGGGGTCATCGCCGCCGGGCGGCGCGGCCGCCGGCTCTGGCCGCCCGGGGACCGGCGCGCTGAGCGCGACCGGTTCCGGCGCTGTGGGGCTTCGATCCGCCGCAGGCGCCTCGGCGGCATCGCTCTCCTTGCGCTTGAGCCGCGACCAGCGTGCCAAGAATGGTTCCGGCCGCTTCACGGCTCTTCCTCCCCGCCGCCCCGGCGCTCGGGGCCCGACCAGCCATGACGCTTTCGCTTGAAAGTCGGACGTGCGACATGATGTTCGGCGATAAAGGCCTTGAGCGCCCCTGCAATGTCTGCCGGCATCGGCACGGTTTCGATCAGGTCGTTGCCGGCCTCGGCAAACGCTTCGCCCTCGGCGGGATCCGCCGTCACCGCCAGCACCTCATAGGGCGGGTCGGCCTCCCTTGGCCGCAGCACCACCCACAGCAACGGCGCCCCGGAGCTGAGATTGCTGAGATAGTTTGCCGTCTCGGTGCGATAGAGCTCGATGCTGGCCGTGCCCGCGTAGAAGGTTTGCGTGTCGGCGTCCGTCCCGATCAGGGTCCAGGGCGCCGCCGCTGGGAGGCCGCTCAGAATCGAGACCGGCCGCCAGACGAAGTCGAGCCACGGGCTGGTCGCCTTGTGGCGTTCGACCACCACTCCCACGGGAAAGCTGAGCAATGCCGTCGCGTTCAAGTCACCGCCTCTAGCTGCCGGAGTGGAAGCCCGGTGATGAGGTTTTGCGGCTTTAGGCGCAAGACCTTGTCGGCCGTCATCGCCGCCATCAGGTAGACCGGTTCGCCTCGGACCTTTTCTAGCATGACCGAAGGATCGGCGAACATCAGCCGGTAGAGCCCGACCACGCTGGCCTGCGCCGCGTCCTCAAGATCCTCGCCCTGCCAGAGGGCATCGCACAGGCGCGTGCCTTCGGCATCGAGGCCCACATACCAGCTAAACGCGGCATCCTGCAACGCCTGCAACGGCTCGACCGTCACCTCGAGCCCAAGCAAATGCGCAATCCAGCGCTTGACGACCTCGGCCAGCGCATCGTGGCCGCGGCGGCCGGCGGTGAGGTCGAGGGCCAGATCGAAAAGATCGCTACGCCGCCAATAGTCCGCGGCGTTGTCCTCGGTGAGAACGTCGATCTCGGCGGCGGCCGGCAAGCCCAGCATCGAGACCAGGGGCGACGGTGGCCGCCCGCCGAGCCCGGCCAAGGTTTCTTCGTCGGCGGCAATGAGGGCGCTTTCGTGCAGCGCCAACCGCTGCGGGCGAAAGCACAGCTCCGCGGCGCGCAGCACGAACGCATCATCATTGCCGTCAAGGATGTTACGCAGAATGAGCTGCACGATTTGGTTGAGGAAGATGTGGGGCACCTTGCGGTTGTGCCGCACGATGTCGAGATAAGCCGCCTCCAGGGTCGGGTGCTGCAGGAGTTGCGCGCGAAAGGCCAGCATGACTTGCCAGTTCTCGCGCGCGTCGTGATCGGCGATGGCGGCGATTTGCGCGGGCGTGACGGGGCGGCGCGGCTCGGCGAGCACGGTGGCATGCAGGGCCCGCTCGGCCGGGCTGCCATCGGCAGGCGGCGCCAGTTCCGGGCGGGCCAGATAGGCCTTGAGAAATTCATCGGTGATGCGCAAGCCACCGCCGGCCTCGCGATCGACGAGATGGTGGCCGCAGGCGAGCCAGAAGTCGTCGCTCAATTGCGATCTCCCTTGCCGACTGACTGGCCGATTGTCGTCAGATCCACCTCCTCGTGCGCGTCCTCGCCAATGACCTCGAGGAAGGCATACGCGCGCAGCGGCTTGGGCCCGATGCTGGGCGTCAGGGTGCGAAAGGCTTCGCGGATGGCACCGTCCTCCCACCGGCGCGAAACCGCCACCAGCATGCCCTTGGGGTGATCGCTGAGCGCGGCGGAAAAATCGATTTCCTCGGCCGCGGCCGGTCGCGCGCAAGCAAGATCCGGGGCGCCAAAGCGTGCGACGAGCTGCTGGGCCAGCCGCTCGATGGCGGCGTCCCGCTCGGGCGCGCTGGCTTCCACCACCTCCACCAGCGTCGACCATCCAAGCGTCTCGATGCCGAGAAAGCCCGAGCGAAAGGCGGCGCGTGCCTTGCCGGCGAGCTCGGTCACGTCGAGGTGGGTGAAGGCAAACGCTCCCGAGACCGCCCATTCCCCCGGCGTTGCCGCCCGCTCGAACACGAAGGCGTCGGAGGCGTCCAACCGAATGGTGCGCAAAAGCTTCACGTGCGCGGGCCTCCGGTTGCGGGATCGAACCACGACGGGACGGCAAGGGCCGCAGCAAGCGCGTGCCGGTCGGGATCTTTCTGTCCGCGCCAGCGGATGAGCAAGTCGCCGTTGCTGGCCAAGGTCGGCAAGGCGCCCTTCTCCACCGTTAAATGCTCCAGATAGCTGCGCGTCACCGTGGCGAACTCGTTGGCGCGCCAGGCGTCGATCGCCACCATCAAATGGCGCGCAAAGCTCTCAACCAGGCGATCCGACCCGGCGTCCTCGAAGCCTTCCTCGCTCAAAGCCGTCGCCAAGGACGTGAGGGCCGCCTGGTGTTCGCCAAGGCCGAAGGTGCGGATCGAGGCACCAAACACCAGCCAATCCGGCGGTGCGCGCTCGTCCGCACCCTCCGGCCACCCCAGGCGGCCGCCGCCAATCAGTCCACCATCGACGCAGATGGCGTCGGGCCAGCTGAAGGTGATCGGGCGCTCCGGCGGGGCTTGCCCCAGCAAGGCGTCGCGCAGCGCCACCATGCCGGCATAAAAGGCCCGCCGCGCCACTCCCAAAGGTTCTTCCGGTTCGAGCACGAGGGCAAACTCGGCAAGGTCGAAGCGGCCGACGTAGGTGAGCGTGCCCGCGCCCGCCTCGGCGGCGATGGCCTTGGCGTGAGCGAAGGCGTCGCCCACCTCCCGGAGCCGGACGAGTTGGAACGGCGGCGGCAGGTCGACGACCCTGGGGGCAAGTGGTGTGCGGCTTGGGCTGCGCATTGCGATCGATCGCCTGGGCTCGGATTAGCGCATTCTTTTATCCCCGAGTATAATCACCCACGGCCCCGGCCAACAGCCTTACGCACCAGGCTTGCGCACTCATGACAAAGTCTCAACGGTCAAACCCCGGGTCCAACCCTGGGTCCAACCCTGGCCCCAACCCTGGCCCTGACGCCGGCTCAGGGTCTCGCCAGGCGCCGCTTCGCGACCCGGGTCGCATCGTCATTTGCTCTTGCGAAGACACCATGCCGCTCGATGTGGGTGCCGTGAGCCGCGGCTGTCGCGGTGCCAACCTGACAACGGCGCGTCAATTGTGTCGGGCCGAGCTCGCCCGCTTTCGGGCGTTGGCGGCCGAAGCTGGGCCTTTGACCATCGGCTGCACGCAGGAAGTCGCGGTGTTCGAGGAAATGGCCACCGCCGCCGGACGCGGCGAGCCCGTCGCCTATGTCAATGTGCGCGAAACGGCGGGCTGGTCGGGCGAAGCCGCCGCGGCCGGGGCAAAAATGGCCGCGCTCCTGGCCGCAGCCGCCGAACCCATGCCGCCCGTGCCTCTGCTCGAGGTGGAGAGCGAGGGCATCATTTTGATCTATGGCCGCGACGAGCGCGCCATCGAGGCCGGCGATCTATTAAAAGACCACCTCGACGTCACCGTGCTGATCAGGCCGCCGGCGCAGATCCCTGCCGGCTACAGCACCGAGTTCCCGGTGGTGTGCGGCAGCATCCGCGCCGCGCGCGGCCACTTCGGGGCCTTCGAGATCACGGTCGACGCGTTCGCCGAGCCCGCGCCCTCCTCGCGCGGCACCCTCTCCTTCGGACCATCGCGCGACGGCACGCAATCAAAGTGTGACCTTGTGCTCGACCTTAGCGGCGGCGCACCCCTGTTCGCGGCCGCCGACCTCACCGATGGCTACCTGCGTGCCGACGCCAATGACCCCGCCGCCATGCTGAGGGCGGTGCTGCGGGCCCGCGACCTATCCGGTACATTCGAAAAGCCGCGCTACATCGATTTCAGCGCCGACCTGTGCGCCCACGCGCGCTCGCGCATCGTCGGCTGCAGCCGCTGCCTCGACCTCTGTCCAACCGGGGCGATCGTGCCCGCGGGAAACCACGTCGCCATCGATGGCGTGCTGTGTGCGGGCTGCGGGGAATGCGCGGCGGCCTGTCCGACGGGGGCGGCGTCCTACGCATTGCCCCCAGTGGATGCCTTCCTGCGCAAGCTGCGGACCTTGCTCGCCAGCTACCGGGAGGCGGGCGGCACCGGCGGCGCCCACCTGCTGCTGCACGACGAGGAGCACGGCACGCCCCTGATCCGCGCGCTTGCCCACTTTGGCGACGGACTTCCCGCCCACGTGCTGCCGCTCGCGGTCAATGCGGTCACCCAGGTCGGCTTGGAGGGGATCGCCGCGGCCTTCGCCTACGGCGCCTTGTCCGTGCGCTTCTTGTTACCTGGGCGGCCGCCCGACGGCGTGGCAGGCCTGCGGCAAAACATCAAGCTGGCTGAGGTCATCCTGGCGGGGCTCGGCTACGGCGCCGGTGGCGTGGCAACGATCGAGACCGATGATCCGGAAGCGCTGGACGCCGCGCTGCGCGCCACGCCGCCTCGCCCCTCGCCGCCGAGGGTCGCCAACTTCATGCCGGTCGGCGGCAAACGAAGTCTGTTGCGCCAGACGCTGCGCGAACTGCAGCGCCTGGCGCCGGCGCCCGTCGATGCGCTGGAGCTCCCGGCGGGGGCGCCGCTCGGCACGGTTCGGCTCGACGTGGGGGGCTGCACGCTGTGCCTTGCCTGCGTCTCGGCCTGTCCGACGGGGGCGCTCAGCGACGATCCGGAGCGGCCGACCTTGCGCTTTGCCGAGGATGCTTGCGTGCAGTGCGGCCTGTGCCAGGCCACCTGTCCCGAAAAAGTCATCTCGCTCAAGCCGCAGATCGATTTTAGCGCCGCCACGGCGGCTTCCCGCGTGCTCAAGCAAGAGCCTCCCTTCGCCTGCATCCGCTGCGGCAAGCCGTTTGGGGTCAAGAGCACGATCGAGCGCGTCAAGGCCAAGCTTGCCGACAAGCACTGGATGTACACGGGTGCCCCCAAGCGGCTCGAGGTGCTCAAAATGTGCGATGACTGCCGCATCGCCGTAATCTCGGAAGAGGATTTCGATCCTTACGGCGCGCCGCCGCGCAAGCCGGTGCGCACGACCGAAGATTATCTAAACGAACGGGAAGCTGGTGGGGAAAAAACGAAAACATGAGGCGGATCGCGCTCGGCTCCACCGAAGCGATAGGTTTGGCTGCCAGCTCATCGTCCCAAACGAGTTATGGTGCCGCGGGTCAGCGACCACGTACAACTCGGTAGCGCTTTAACCTACTCACCAGTCAGTAATTTAGAATACACTGGTGCTTGATTTTGACGGCAAATCATTTCATTGATTCGGCATGAAGCGAGATGGCCGCAAGCTCGATCACAAGACGCTGGAAGAGATCCGGCTGATGGCGATCGAGCGCGTGCGCGAAGGCGAGGATCCCAGCACGGTCATTGCTTCTTACGGCTTTTGCCGCACGACGATCTACAAATGGTTGCGGGCCGCGAAGGGTCGAGGGCGTGGGCTTGCCGCGTTGCGCTCGCGCAAGGGCACGGGTCGCCCGCGCAAGCTGACGAAAACGCAAGGACGGCAGGTATTTCGTTGGATCAATGGCAAGGACCCACGCCAATACGGATTTGATTTTGGTTTGTGGACACGCCTCGTTGTCGCCGAGCTGATTTCTGACAAGTTCGGCATCAGGCTGAGCCTCGCCTCGATCGGCAAGTTGCTCGCGGAGTTGGGACTGACGCCACAGAAGCCACTGATGCGCGCCTACGAGCGCGACCCGGCAGCGATCGAGGCTTGGAAGCGCGACACCTATCCGAGCCTTGCGGCGGCGGCCAAACGCGCTCGCGCTGAGATCTACTTCTGGGACGAATCAGGCTTTCGCGCCGATGCGGTGCAGGGCAGGACCTGGGGCGTCAAGGATCAGACGCCGGTCGTTGCGGTGCCGGGCAAGCGCCAGTCGATCTCGGCGGCTTCCGCCGTCAATTCGAAAGGCGGTTTTTGGTTTGCGACCTATAAGGGCGGAATGAGCGCAGATTTGTTTGTGGCCATGCTCCAGTTGATCATGCGTGGTCGTCGCCGACCGTTATTCCTCATCCTCGACAGTCTGCCGGCGCACAAGGCCAAGGTCGTGCAAGACTATGTCAAAGGAACGCGCGGCAAACTCAAGTTGTTCTTCCTGCCCGGCTATGCGCCGGAACTAAACCCGGACGAACTCGTCTGGAGCCACATGAAGCGCACCGGCACCGCCAAGCGACCTCTTACCTCAAAGGAGTTGCTCCAAGACCGCATCGAAGCCGACCTCTTCAAGATCCAGAAGAGCCCGGCTCTTGTTCGATCCTTCTTCAAGGCTCCTGATGTAGTCTATATTTCTGACGGCTGAGTAATTCGACGTGATCGAGCTTATGCATCTCTCGCGATCGGGATAGTCGATCACCAATCGCTGGGGTCAAAGTTAGGAGGGGCACATCCAATGACTTAACCAAAGGCTCTGTCACAAAAACGTGCGCAAGTGAAGGTGGTAATACGGCTTGGCAACTCACGGCCAAAGGTCGTAGGTGGGCCGGGATTGATGTCCATCTGAAGTGTCCGAGTTTACAGGCAAGGACGGTGGTGGTGGCTTCCAAATCCTGTCTGATCTACCATTGACGGAGTTTTGGATTGCTCATCCATCCAGATGACTCAGCAACAAGACAAGGGCGATGACAAAGGAAGGGGTGCCTTATCAAGGCGCCTGGCCGCCGTCTTATTCCTTGACGTCGTCGGCTACACCAAAAGGATGGAGCAAGACGAGCGCGGCACCCACCAACGTTGGATGGCGTTGCGTGCAGAAGTCATCGAGCCGCGGGTAACCGAAAAGCAGGGATCCGTCGTCAAGAGCACAGGCGATGGCCTGTTGCTTGAGTTTCCAAGTGCATCCGGCGCGGTCGGCTTTGCGCTCGACGTGCAACAGCACTTGGCGAAGGATCTCAAGCAGGATGCGTCAGGGTCTCTTCAGCTGAGGATGGCAGGCAACATAGTAGATATCATTACCGAACGGGACGATGTCTACGGAGACGGTGTCAATATTGCAGCTCGGCTCCTCGATTTCGCCGATCCTGGCGGGATCGTCATCACATCATCATTGCAAGATCAAATTCGCGAGGTGCTGCCCTATCAAACCGCCGATCTGGGTTTTTTGACCGTCAAGAATGTGGAACGGCGCATTCGTGCCTTCAAGATCGCGCCCTTAGGATTTGTCGCACTCCGCACGGAACGCTCTCGAAGTCACCGACCATCAATTGCGGTCCTGCCGCTGCGCGTGCTCGGGGGTGAGCAATCGGATTCTTATCGCTCGGAAGGCCTCGTTCACGAGATTGTGGCGTCCCTCGCCGCGCTGCACGAGTTATTTGTAATTTCCAGCAATTCGACGATGGCGCTCGCTGAGACTTCCCTTGACCCGGCTAATATTTGCAATCGGCTTGGGGTCAGATATTTGCTGACAGGAAGAATGCTACGGCGCGGCGAGTCTCTGCGCGTGAGTGTCGAACTGAGTGACACCGATTCTCGCTCCGTTATTTGGACCGATCAGCAAACCGTTCAGGTTTCAGAGCTGTTCAGTATCCAGGATGAGATCGCGAGTAAAATCGCGCATGCCTTGCTGCCCCACATTCGCAGCCAGGAGATGTTGCGAGCTTCACGCAAACGACCCGAGAATGTGGATGCCTACGATCTGACGCTAAAAGCCATGTATCGGCTTTATCGCTTGGGATCGGAAGACTTTAACTCCTCAAAGGCACTCCTCGAAGCGGCCATCGAACAAGATCCACATAGCTCAATGGCTCTTGCGCTCATGGCGAAATGGCACATCCTCTATATTGGCGAGGGCCATTCAAAGGATATGAAGGCCGACTCGCAAGCAGCATTAAGTTTCGCATCTCGGGCCCTTGAGTATAACTCATCAGACCCGCTCGCTCTGGCCATATTTGGTCACATCAGGTCATTTCTCTTTGCTGATTTTGAAGGCGCAATCGAGGCCTTTGACCGCGCAGTCTCTGCCTCACCGAATTCAGCCATCGCTTGGGGGACTCAGCGCGCCCACTTATTGCTATTTAGGGGATGGTAAACAGGCGATTGCAAGGGCCGCTCACGCTATGGCGCTTTCGCCCCTCGATCCCTACGCTTATTTCTACCGGGCAGCCCATTGCCTGGCAAACTATGTCGATGACAATTTTGAGGAAGCGGTGGCTTGGGGCCGTCGTACAATGGCTGCTGCTCCGACCTACACGGCAAGCATGCGCCCCTTGATTGCCAGCCTTGTCGCCTTGGGCCGTGTCGATGAGGCCCGTGAAGTTGGTGAACAGATGCAAAGGCTGGATCCCAAATTCAGTGTAACGTCTTTCTGCAGCTGGTACCCCTTAAAAAACCCGCACCGTACGCTGCTCGCCAACCGCCTTTTGGAAGCCGGCCTGCCCCCCTGAACACGGTCGATGTCCTGAGCGCGGGATGGGCCATTAGGCATCAAATCAAACTCATAACGGCATCCTCTGGCGGTGAGCTAGAATGGGGAATTTGTGCAAGGGAGGTTCCAATGGGTATGGGCATGGGTATGGGCATGGGGATGGGCATGGGGATGGGGATGGGTATGGGAGCCGCCGGTTCTGGCTCCGCCTTCAATGCCGTGCCGCCAGAACTGGGATATCGAGAAATAACGCTGCAATTCACGCTCAGCCCTTACCCCCACACCGACTTTCCCCTGCAGACGTTGGCCCCAAAGGAATGGAAGTCTTCGTCATGGGACCTCTACATGAAATCGCTGATTTATGTACCCCCGTTTCTAGAGACATCAGATTGGATGAAAGTTGACTTCAAAGCGGCAGGTTTGTTGCAATGGAGCAAAAATTACAACCCCAATAATTACGAACAATACGTTAAGAATGAAATAGGCAACCTCATCGAGCTCATGCGCATCGACCGTGAGCGCTACCTCGCGGAGATTATTTTCCAGCACGACAACGCGCCGTCCTATTGGATGGGATTGCTTGCTTTATCTCGCGGTAGGTTTGAAAAGGTGCAGGAGGTGCTCCTCACGGCAAAGCGTATTGGAGAAATTCCAACCACCTACTTCAAGGATCGCTTCGACCGCCCGAGGCCGTCGAGCGTATGTCCAGGGTTGGTGCCGCCGGTTGGGCCGCCGTCGCATCCCTCGTTCCCGAGCGGGCATGCCACCCAGAGTTGGCTGATGACGTTTGCACTCTCGTACGTGGCGCCAGAATTTCGCCCTCAACTGGAGTGGCTCGCTGAGCGTGTGGCACTCAATCGCGAACGCGCGGGCCTGCATTACCGAGCCAACTCGATGGCGGGGAAGTTGCTGGCCTGTGAGTGTTTTCGCCGAATGCTTCACTGCCAAAAAATAAAGGAGCTAATGGATGCGGCGAGAATAGAGTGGCAGGCCGGACCACCATATGAGGGGTCTGAAAGTGCACAGCAAGCCTCACCGAATTACTAGGCGGTAGCAAATCAAACGTGCCAGGCTCGGTAGCCAAGATTGTTGTCGAAGGGTACGAGGTCTCGCATCCTGATGGGGCCGGCTGCGCAGGATAGGCGTGACCGTTGGTCAGCATTGCTACGGTCGCCGGCCGTCGAGGCGCGCACAAAGATGGCGTGAGCTCCGTGCGCACTCGGTGTCCATGCGAAGGGCCCAAACTGAGCGCTCGATTTTGTCTGGATAGGGTGCATTTGAGTAAGATTTCCGCCGGGCAGCTGCAGGGGTGTCCATACGCCCGGTGTGGCGTCCCAAATATCGTGGCCCGCTCCCGACTTGGTAAACACCTCGACGGTGACCGAGGCCGCATCCGTTTTACCGAGGTTGTGAACTTCAATGAAAATGAAATTAGTGGCGTGCAAGAGCACTACCTGATCGGTGGTATGCCCGCCCGCTTGGTGTTGGATCCAGACGGCGGACGGCTTGGACTGCCAATCATCGGTAAATAGATAGTCCCCAGGATCGCCGCCCCTCCTAGCGATGCAAACATCTACGGGTTCCAACTCTCCGGGTGCATCGTGCTGGCTTGAGCTGGAAGCGAAATACAATCCTTGTTGCTGAAAAGCCCAACGGACCACTTTGTGAAGAGCGCCGCCGAGCCTGCGTGATGGTCCATCGTGAAAGGTACCGGTGTGGATGTCGGCGTCCATCATTGCGCCAGCCAGCGCCCGCGCATCCTTTGCCGGTACCACGGCGGCTGGGCCGAGTGCCTTTATTGCTCGCGCCAGCAAATAGAATACGTACCGCGCAGCCGCACGCCTTCGCACGCTATCTGGCGTTCCATCTGACCTTTTAGCGTCACCTCCTACGGCCCTATAGAGCCTAAAGAGGGTCGAAGAGATGAGCTGCTCACCTCGATAGCCGGCAGGATCGCTGACTGAAGGATAGTGCGGCGGTGCATCATAGAGGCTGCCGCCCCAAGCCCAGCCACGTGTGACGTCCCGATCGTGTCGGCGCAACGGGCTCGCCACGAACGGGAAGGTCACACCCCGCCAACCGTCTGGCAGGGAATCGGACGCCAAGTGCAAGTCTACATCGGACATGATTGCCGCCAGGGCGTCACCCGCGCTGTGGGCGAAATGAAACTCTAGTTCCCCAGTACTGGCCGCCAAGAGTACATGACAGAATTCGTGCCACACCCAGCGAATGTCGGCGGCGATCCCAAGCGGATTGCGCGCGTGATCTGACAAATCGGCGAGCGCGAAGCACATTTCGATCCCCGCTGGTTTGATGCGGTCCGTCCCCTCTTCGCGTACGGCATGCACGAATGCTGCCACGGCCTTACCATCATAATGGGCGGCGGAAATAAGCAGAGGTGAGCGATGCACAACCGGAATCGGGAGGAAGCCTGAGAAGATGTCGCCCAGCTCAAATTCTTGCAGCGTCCGAACCATCCTATCGCAGTGGGAGTAAGCGGAGACCGCCGCAAAGGCGTTTGTGCGAGAATGAAAAGCGAAGCGCGATCTGCGTTTTGGTGGATTGTAACCCAAGGGATTTTTTTCTTTGATCCTGACGCGGGGACCCTCGAGCTGTCGTCGGCCATCCGCTGCCGTTTTGAGTTGGTGCAGCTCGCAGTCTTCGCGTCGCGCATCGAGATCGTTGGTGAACGAATTAGGCCGGAAGAAGGTGCTGCCACTGCTGCTCACAGGGTCGATGGAGAAATTCAAGCCCGAGCATGCCGAAGCAAGGAGATAGGGCTGACTGAGGGTGTCGGTGGCGAGATCATAAAATGCGCGACACGCCACGGGATCACCGCGCGGGGTCTTGTGGTTAAATTCAACCTTGTATCCGAGCGTTAGACCGTGCGGGCCCTCACCCGTGGTCTCTTTCGTCTGTGAGCGACGATTGCGTGGATCAAACGCCGTGAACTTAAAGGCGGCATTTTTTAAGTTATCCTCGGTAACTCCCAGTGCCCGAGACAAAGTGGGTATAGCCTTCCCGGCTTCGAAAAACGACGGATCGAATTTAATCCGGTTCGCTGGAGCGGATAAGCCGATGTCGTGGAAAGTAAAATAGGCGCTCGTGACACCTTTGCGATCGTCGGGATAGTGCTGGCACACTATTCTGATGCCGGCGCCCTCGATGGGAATTGTCAGCTTCGAAATCTCAGAGCAAGTTGTTTGTCCGATCAAAACGATCGTGGTTTCCTGCGCGCCATGCCGGACGATCGGCACATCCTTTAACCAGAACAGTCTTGTCTCAGCGGGGAGCTTTTCTTCCTGGACATCAATCGTTCGCTCGAGGTGTGCCAAATCGGTGTCGTGAATGGGTAAGTGGATGCTATCGGCCATTCGAAGCAGAGCCCTCAGATACTCCAGGGCGACACGTCTGGCAAACTCGCTGGTGTTTCCAACTGCTGGCGTCAGATGATGCCGCAGTTGGATGACCCCTTGCCCCGATTCGATTGTGAGATCCGGCCCTGAGACGATGTCCATCTTAAACTCAAGGATGCAAGCGCTAGCAACGATCTGCCGTGAAGATTGCCCATCAATGTGTCAGCTTACAACCGACATTATTCTTTCTTTCCGGGGGAGGTTAACACGTCGGCTCGCACATCCCCGGGGAGGCCCCCGGCCAGGCGCTTTGGTCGGCGCCGATGGTACGGGCCCAGCGCCCCGGGCGCGGAAGTTCCATTCCAGCTCGCAACAGCGCAAGTTACGCTGCGTCCAGGGTTTCGGGGGTCGACCCTAGGCTAGGCATTGGCTGTCGCCCGAAAACAGCGGAAAACGGCTTGGCGAGCTGAGGGCAACATTCTGTGTCGCTAATCTTTGGTCACCTTCTCGAGAAAGCGAATGAGTTCAGGGCGGTCCTCGGCGCCGACCTTCTGTTCGGGCATTTTGCTGCCGGGGGTGTAGGCTGCCGGCCCGAGCTCGAACAGCTTGGCTAAGGTCTGCGGCGTCCAGACGATGTCGAGCTGTTTCAGGGCCGGCGAAAAGTCGTATCCGGGCAGCGAGGCAATTTTCCGCCCAAACACGCCGGCCAGCGTCGGGCCTGCCCGCGGCCCGTCTTGTGACCTTAAGGTATGGCAGGCCACGCAGGCGCGAAAGACCTGGGCGCCGGGCTCGCCCTCGAAGCCGGCCAGCGGATCAACCGCTCCGCCGATCGCCACTTCGCCCACTTGCTCACCGGTCTCGCTGTTCCAGCGCCGGATGACACGATCGCCGCCACCCGTCAGCAAACCACGGCTGTCGGCCAGGAATAGCACGGCCCAGGCCGGCAGGCCCGGGCCCACCAGGGTGCGCGCGATGGCGCGGCTGTCGCGGTCGATGATGGCAACCGCGCCTTTGATGCTCGAGGCGGCGATGCGCTTGTCGTTATCGGAGATGGCGAGCGCAATTAGTGGCGCGGTCGCGGCCTCGACCTCGCCGGTCACCTCGCCGGCAGCCGACAGGAAGAAGACCTTGCCGCTGGCGCCGGCGGCAATGATCTCGCCGCTTTGCGCCACGGCCACGGCGTTGAGAGGCGAGGGCAGCGTGAGGATGCGGGGGTTGCCGGCGGCGGCGAGCGGCCAAATCCGCAAGGTGCCGTCGTAGCCGACGCTGACGAGGGCGCGGCCATCGCGCGTGAAGGCAACGCCATTGACGTTTTGGCGATGCCCTTCCAGGACGCGGGGAGCTCCGCCCGCCAACGGCCACAGGCGCGCCGTGCCGTCCCAACTGGCCGAGGCCAGGGTCTTCCCGTCGGCTGAGACGGCCAGCTGCACGACGGGGGCGCCATGACCGATGAGGACGTCTGCCGGCTTGTCTTGGCCCTTCTGCCAGATGGCGATGCGCCCGTCTTCGCCGCTCGTCGCAATGCGCCCATCGCCCAAGAACGCCACGGCATTGAGCGCGCCCTCGTGAAACCGCAAGACCGTCTCGGCCGTGCCGGTGCCGAGCGACCAGCGAATGGCCGTGGAGTCGAAGCTGCCCGAGACCAGCTCGCCGCCGTCGCGGGAGAGCGCCAAGGCCCGCACCGGACCGCCGTGTCCGCGCAGCTGCGCCTCGGCCGGCGTCTCGGTTACGGCGAGGAGCAAACAGAAAAGCGCTAGACGTCTTTCGAGCATGGCCGATAGGGGTGGGTCGCTGGTTCGTTGCCGACGAGCTGGCAAGCTAGGCTGTCCAAGGCAACGCCGGCAAGGTGGGCCTGGTTGCCGGTCACGGCGACCAGCGCACCTGCCCGGCGGCGGACACATCGAAGCCGCCGAGCTCGCTTGCCTGCGCGGCAAAGCGTTGATCGGTCATTAGGGCCATGAGGCGCTGCACGGGAGGGCGGAAATAGTCACGCTGGCGCATCAGCAGATCAAAGCGCTCAAAGCACAGGGGCACAAAGCCGACACCGGCGGCGCTGGCCACGGCGCGCGTGGCAATGCCGCAATCGGCGCGGTCGGCGCGGATGGCCTGCGCGACGTCGGGGCCGGTGCTGGCCATGACCGTGTGGGGGAACTGGGAGAGGGCAAGCCCATCGCGCTTGAGCATGCTCTGCAGCAGTTGTTGGGCGCCCGCGCCGTCGGGTCGCACGACCAGGCGCAGTTTCTGGTCGCTCGCCTGCGCCAGCCCCGTCAGCCCCAGCGGATTGCCACGCGGCACCAGCAGGCCCTGCTCGCGCGCCGCAAAGCCGAGCAAGACCGCATCATAAAAAGAGGCCTCTTGGCGGACGGTGGCGACATTGGCGTCGCCGTCGCCGGCGTCGAGGTCGTGAAAATGGATGGCCGCGGCAACCACCTCGCCCTTGAGAAAGCGCGCATAGCCGGCCTGACTACCCTCGGGCAGGATGGCCAATCCGGCCCGGCTCTCGGCCAGCGCCCATTGCAAAAGCGGATCGTGGCTGCCGCCGACAATCGGCGGCGGTTCGGCCGGCGCCATGCCCTCAGGGCGCGCCATGCCGGAGAGCAGCCAGCAGTCGAGATCCGCGCGCGAAAACAGCCAGCGGCCCGTGACCTTGGTGCAGGGGATCTGCCGGTTGGCGACCAACTCATAAAGCTTGCGTTCCCGCAGGCGCAGGTAGTCGGCGGCCTCCGTCGTGGTCAAAAGCTGTAGGCCTGCGCCAAGCTGCATACGATTGCGCCAATTCTGGTATTTGACTTAGCAGGAAGAAAACACAAGAACTTGGAGGCAGCAATAGCCCGGGAGTGGCGGTCTTGGACGGCATGACGGCACTGGAGTTGATCTGGTCGGGGGACGCGAGGCTCTTCCAGATTGTGGGCCTGTCGCTGTTGGTGACGCTCTCGGCGACGCTCCTGGCCGCCGCCGCCGGCATGCCGCTGGGAGCCCTGCTGGCGCTCTCGCGTTTCCCCGGGCGCCACGCTCTGATCGTGCTCGTCAACGGGGCGATGGGCCTGCCACCGGTGGTGGTCGGGCTCGTGGTCTTCCTGCTGCTGTCGCGCTCAGGACCCCTGGGCGAGCTTGGCATTCTGTTCACGCCGCAAGCGATGATCATCGCCCAGGCGATCCTCATTTCCCCGATCATCGCCGCGCTGACGCGTCAGGTCATCGAGGATCTGTGGGCCGAATACAAGGACGAGCTGACGGCCATGCATGTCGCCGGGGTTCAGCGCGCCGCGACCTTGCTATGGGATGGGCGCTTTTCGCTGGTTACCACCCTGCTGGCGGGCTTTGGCCGGGCCGCGGCGGAGGTGGGTGCCGTGATGATCGTGGGCGGCAACATCGACGGCTTCACGCGCGTCATGACGACCACCATTGCGCTCGAGACCTCCAAAGGCAACCTGCCGCTCGCCATCGGTCTCGGCCTTGTCTTGATCGCCGTGATCCTCACCGTCAACGCCCTGGCGTGGGCGGCGCGCGGCTGGTCCGAACGACATGTTGGCTAGCCCGATGCGCGACCGTTCCAACAGCCTGCCGATCGAGTTTCAAAATGTCGCGTACGCGGCCGGCGGTACGTCCATTCTCAGCGCCATCAGCCTTGTCATTTCGCCGGGCCCGCCGACGCTCCTGTTGGGGCCCAACGGCTCGGGCAAGACCACCTTCTTGAAACTGGCCATGGGCCTATTGACGCCGGTGGCGGGGCGCATCCTTTTTGCCTCGGGTGCCGAAGTGGCGCGCCGCCGCTGCGCCATCGTGTTCCAGAAGCCGGTGATGTTGCGACGCTCGGCCGCGCGCAATGTCGCCTTCGCCCTGAAGGCGGCGGCTCGCGCGCCGGAGGCGGCCACCATCGAGCGGCTGTTGCAGGCGGTCGGGCTCGGCGGCGTGGCGGAACGGCCGGCGCGGCGGCTCTCCGGTGGCGAACAGCAACGCTTGGCGCTCGCCCGGGCGCTGGCGCGCGATCCCGACGTGCTGTTTCTCGACGAACCCACCGCCAGCCTCGATCCGGCCGCCACCAAGAGCGTGGAAGACATCATCGTGCGCACCGCCGAGCGCGGCGTAAAGATTGTCATGGCCACCCACGACCTCGGCCAAGCCCGCCGGCTCGCCGGCGACGTGGTGCTGTTGGCCAATGGCGGCATCGTCGAGCACGCCGCGGCGACGGCCTTCTTTCAGGCGCCGGTGACGGCGACGGCCAAGCGCTTTTTGGCCGGTGAACTTATTCTTTAACGCGAGCTCGCGAGGAAACAACCATGGCAATGCGGCTGCGTCAGCTGACCGCTCTCCTGCTTTTTTCTCAGCTCGCCCTGTTATGGCCCGCCAGCGCTGAGGACAAGGCGATCGTCGTCGCCTCGACGACCTCGACGCAGGATTCGGGGCTCTTCAATTTCATCCTGCCGATCTTCAAGGCCAACACCGGCATCGACGTGAGGGTGATCGCGCAGGGTACCGGGCAGGCGCTCGATACCGGCCGACGCGGTGATGCCGACGTGGTGTTCGTGCATGCAAAACCGCAGGAAGAAAAATTCGTGGCCGACGGCTTCGGCGTGCAGCGGTTCGCGGTGATGTACAATGACTTCGTGCTGATTGGGCCGAAGTCGGATCCAGCCAAGATCAAGGGCGGCAACGACGTGGTCGCCGCGCTGGCCGCGATCAGCAAAAGTGAGAGCCCGTTTGTCTCGCGCGGGGACAGGTCGGGCACGCACGCCGCCGAGCTCGCCCTTTGGAAGCAGGCAATTTTGGATCCGGCCAGCGGTAGGCCGGCGTGGTATCGCGAGATCGGCCAGGGCATGGGCGCGGCGCTGAACACGGCCGGGGCCATGGGCGCCTACGTCTTGTCCGACCGGGGCACCTGGATTTCGTTCAAGAACAAGGCCGATCTGGAGATCGTGGTGGAGGGTGACCAGCGCCTCTTCAATCAGTACGGCGTAATCCTGGTTAATCCTGCCAAGCACCCAAACGTGAAGACGGATCTGGGCCAGGCCTTCATCGACTGGCTCGTCTCTGGCGAAGGGCAAGAAGCGATCCGCGCTTACAAAATCGACGGACAGCAATTGTTCTTTCCCAACGCCAACAAGGGCTAGCGCCGCGGAGACATGGCTTGCGAGGAGGCCATTACCAGGGGATGAGCGCGCCATACCGCGCGCAGCCCGTGGGCAGCCAGGCTCGCTGGGGCCAGGCTCGCTGGGGCCAGGCTTGCTGGGGCCAGGCTTGCTGGGACCAGAGTTCGCTTGGGCCGAGCCGGCCTGGGCGAGGCGGGCGTGGGCAGGGTTCTCTTCGGCCGGGCTTGCCTGGGCCTGATTTTCCTGGGCCGGGTTTTCTTGGGCGAGGGTAGGGTTGACGGCCGTCGCGTTCGGTCGCACCGTGGACCCCAGGCGCCGCCCACATTGGGGCCACCGTGAGCCATTCATTTTTTACACCTTATCCAAAATACCTGCAGATCCGCGAGCTGCTCATGCGCCGTCTGGCGCGCGATCTCCTGCCTGGCGATCGGCTCCCGACCGAGAACGCCTTGAGCGGAGAGTTCGGCGTGGCGCGCGAAACCGTGCGCGAGGCCTTGCGCGGGCTCGAGCAGGACGGCCTCATCGTGCGCCGGCGCCGCAATGGTACCTTCGTCGCCAAGCGGCCCGCGCCCGGCCGCGAGCGACGTCTGACCGGGCTGAGTGAGGATTTTTCAGCCTTGAAGTTCGACACGGCAGCGACCGTGTTGAGCGCCAAGCCGACGTCGCCACCGGCAAGCGTGGTGGCGATGATGGGATTGGCCCCCAACGCGGAGGCTTTCCACATCGGGCGGCTGCGCCATTTCGAACAGGCGCCGTTCTCCTACGAAGAGGCGTTTTTACCCCTCGACATTGGCAGGAAAGTCGCAAAGCTCGATTTGCGCAACACGGCCATTGTGCATGAATTGCGCGATCGCCTTAAACTCAAGATCTGGGAGGAACAGCAACAGATCGAGGCGGTCGCGGCCGACCCTTACGTTGCGGGCCTGCTCACGGTCGCCGTCGGCGCCCCGCTCCTGTTCATGGTCCGGCATTTTTGTGACCAGAAAGACAAGAGCATCGTCGTCTTCTGGTCGCACCTGCGGCCCGATCGCTATTACTATACGCTGAAATTGGAGCGCCCGCGGCGGGGGCAGCGCAAGCAATAGGGCGCCCGTTGGCGGCCGTTAGCGGATCCGGCGCAAAAATTCCCTCAAACCCTTGTCGCGGGGCCGGTCCAGGATTTCCTCGGGCGGCCCGATCTCGGCAATTTGACCGTCGGCAAGATAGGCAATGCGGTGCGCAATCTCCCGGGCAAAGGACATGGCATGGGTGACCAGGACCATGGCAATGCCTTCTTGCGTCAGGGCGCGGATGACGTCTTCGACCTCGGCCACCAGCTCCGGATCGAGGGCCGAGGTGATCTCATCCAACAGCAGCACCTGTGGCTTCATCGCCAAGGCCCGGGCGATGGCAACGCGCTGTTGCTGGCCGCCGGACAGTTGCGCCGGATAGCTATTGAGCCGCTCGGCCAGGCCGACGCGGGTCAGGAGCTCGCGCGCCCGCACCTCGGCGGCCGCGGCGGATAGCTTCTGGCCGAAGCGGGGACCGAGGCAGACGTTTTCCAGCGCCGTCATGTGCGGGAACAAATTGTATTGCTGAAAGACGATGCCCATGCGCTGGCGCTGGCGGGCCAAATCCTTTTCCGGATAGCGCCGCCGCGCGCCCGTCTCCGGCGGCCGGTACCAGAGAACCTCGCCGTCGAGCTTGATCTCGCCGGCGTCGTAGTCTTCGAGAAAATTGATACAGCGCAGCAGCGTCGTCTTTCCGCAGCCGCTGCGGCCGATCAAGGCCACAATCTCGCCGGCGCCGATGCTGAGATCGATGCCGCGCAGAACCTCAACCCCGGCGAAGGACTTGCGGATGCCGCGAATTTCGATCACAGCCGCTCCCCCGCAAAACCTCTGGCCGCCAGCCGGCTTTCCAGCTGGCGGCCAAGCCGGTCGATGGCAAAGCACATTATAAAGTAGAAGAGGGCGGCGACGGCGAGGACCCGATAGACGTCGAGCGTGCGTTCGATGATCTCGCGCGAGGCCAACGTCAGTTCCCAAACGCTGATGATCGACAGGACCGAGGATGCCTTGACCGCCATCACGCAAACATTGAGGTAGGGTGGCAGGGCATAGCGCGCCACCAGCGGGCTGACCACCCGCCGCAGGATCGACAGCCGCGGCAAGCCGAGGCTCGTGCAGCAATCCCACAGCGGACGCGGAATTGCGAGCACGCCGCCGCGAAAGACTTCGGCAATGAGGGCGGCGAGATAGAAGGTCAAAACCACGACACCGGCCGTGTAGGGACTGATCCGGCCCCAAAAGGAGGCGAGCGCGTAAAACACCAAAAGGGCGAGCAGCAGAACGGGCGTGCCGCGCACGACAAAGATATAGAGCCGGTAGAAGGCGCGCAGAAGCCTCCACGGGGCAAAGGCGAGCGGCGTCAACAGTACGGCCAGCAGCGTGCCGAACGCGATCGATGCCAGCGCCATGAGCAGGGAAATCGCGGCCGCCTGCGCCAGCACCCACAGATCGGACGGGGTCATCTCCACCGCACGCCCCTCAATGCCAACCGGGTCAGAAATTCGATGGCCCCGACCATCATGAGATAAAACACCGCAGCGACCAGAAAGGGTGCGTAAGCGGCGCCCGTGCGCTCGGTCAGGACCTTGGCTTGCATGGTCAGTTCGACCACCGTTATCGCCGACAACAGCGAGGTGTCCTTGAGCAGCAGCACGGCCTGGTTACCGAGTGCCGGGATGGAGTGGACCAAGAGCTGCGGCAACGTCACCTTGCGAAACGCGGTCCACGGCAGCAGGCCGAGGCTCTTGGCGGCATCGTGCTGCACCCGATCAATGGCCTTGTAGCCACCGCGAAAAATCTCACAAATGTAGGCGCCGTTCTGTAGCACCAAGGCCAGGCCGCCGCAGATTGACGCCGGCCACAGCAAGCCGAACAAGGGAAAGCCGAAATAGATGAGATAGATCGGCAGCAGCACTGGCGTATTGCGCAAAAGCTGCACGTAGGCATCGACGGCCCGCGCGCCCCAGGGTCCCCCGTTGAGGCGCAGGAAAAACAGGATGGCGCCCCAAAGCAGCGCGCACACGAAGGAGGCGACCGCGACGCCCAGCGTCCAGGCCGCCGCGTCGAGAAAGGCTGCGCCGTAGGCTTCCAACCAGGCCCGGTATTGGCCCATGGAGCCGGCCGCTAGCGCGCTGGCGGCAAGTAGAATTTTTGTGGCGGCGGGTCCTTCTTGAACCACTTCTGATAGATTTCCGCGTACTTGGGAAAAAGCGAACCCGTGCGCAGCTCGGACACGAAGGTATCGAGCCACAGCCACCATTTGAAGTCGCCGGGCTTCAGGTAGATGGCATTGTTCTGCGAGGCGGTCAGCAGCGTCGGCAACACCTCGAAATCCTTGGCGCTGGTGGCGGCGAAATAGTCGGCGGTCGGCGTGTCGATTTGCAGCGCCTGGGCGCGCCCGCTTTTCACCGCCAAGAATTCGCCGGAAGGCGTATCGAAGGTAATGAGCTTGGCCTTGGGAAAAAACAGCTGGGCTCGATCGGCCATCTGCGGGTTGTTGAGGTTGGCGACGGTGTATTTCTCCTGGTTCAGATCCTCGAGAGATTTGATGCCGGACGACTTGGCCACCATGATCGAAATGCCCGAGTTCGATGAAGGCTCGGGTGAAGGCGACGCGGATTGCCCGGTCCGGGTAAACCGTGGTGCCGCCGACACCCATGTCCGCCCGGCCGCTCTCGATTGCGGGCCAACGGCCGTCGCTGGTGACGATCACGAACTCGATCTTGTTGGGATCGCGGAACAGCGCGTTGGCGGCCAGCCGGGCGACGTCGATATCGAAGCCGACCAGTTCGCCCTTGTCGTCCTTGAAGGCAAAGGGCGGCACGGTCCCCAGCGTTACCACGATCAGGCTGCCGCGCTGCAGAACCTCATCGAGGCGCGATCGCTCCTGCGCCTGGGCGGCAGCAAGCGAAAGCAGCAAAACCATGACCGCGGCAAGGGGGGCGGGCGTTGTTCGGGCGCGAGCAAAGATCATCGGCCAAACCTGTTTCATGACAGCCTCCCTTTAAGACAGGACCCTACTGGCGCAGAGCGCTCCCGGCGTTGGTGCCGAACAAGAGCTCCCGCACCCGTTCCGGCGTTCGCAGCATCCTACCGAGCTTCGTCAGCGAAGCGTCAAGGGCTTGCGCGAACTTCTTCGGCCCGCCAAAGCGGGCGAGCGTCTCGGGTGGCAGGAACTTGATGAGCAGGTCGGCACCCCCCGGGGGCACGCCAACGAAGTGCACCGTCAGCATGCTGTAATCGCGCAAGAGCAGCATGCACAGGGCGGCGGTCGCCTCGTAGGGCACGATCGGCGCCTGCTTCACCTCGCCGCGCTCCATGGCGATCTCGAGAATGTCGTCGGCACTGATCTGCGCGGTCGTCGGCGTCTCGCGCATGCGGTTGCCGATCAATGGCCGCAGCTCCGCGCTCACTTGCTTGGTTGCGGCGATGAGTTCGCGCACGCGTTGCGGGCTATAGTGCTCCAGCGTCCGCACCACCGCCGCATAGAGCATCTGTCGGCATTCGAGACCGAACTCGAAGCCCTTCGCTCTGATGCGCTCGACCAGGTCTTTGCGTCCGGCGAGCAGGCCAAAGCGCGGTCCTACGGTGCCGTATTTGTCGAGGCCGGTGGCTCCCACGTCGACGCCCAACTCCAGCATGCGCGGCTGATCGAAGGCGGCGGGGCCGACGCGCGCGCCGCCGGCGTCGTCGACATAAACGAGCGCGCCCTTCTCGTGCGCCAACCGCACGATGCTGTCGATGGCGTCGATGGGCAACAACTCGTAGGTGACGGCAAGCCGAGTTAAGACCACCAGAGTGACCTTTGGCTCGCGCTGCAGCACCTCCTTGAAGGCGGCGAGGCCGGCGGTGTCGGTGAAGCGCGAACCCACGTGATTGGCAGCGCGGACCACCGAGGGATGGCTGTGGCTGGCCGAGACGCCGATCACCACCTCACCGGGTTTGACCAGCGTCAGGTGGGTTGCCATGGTCGCCCCGGTCAGCCGGTTGAAGGGGGCGACGTCGTGCGTGTCGGCCGAACCGCCGAGGTGCTCGAGCGCCAGCTCCTTGAGACGATCAAAGTGGAGTGCGGGGCCGACCTCGTCGTCGGCAAACAGCAAGTCCTCCTGCTGCATGGGGAGCGTGTGCTCGAGGCCTGTAAAGATGAAAACCTGCTCCGGTCCGCGCTCGCGGATCAGTCCCCAGGCGTGTTGCAGCTTGCGAAAATCGTCGGCGGTACTGGCCAAGATGGCGCCGCGGGCATAGGACAAATCGGGCGCATGCTGGTTACCAAACCGGTCCATTCCCATCTTGAATGCTCCTGCTTCGCGCTTCGCGCGGGCTTCGGACGGAGCCACAAGGGGGCGTCAAGCGCGCGCCCGTGAGCCTTCGCCGGCGTCCGCCAAGGGTGCTGCTCGGGTCTCATTTGTATAGAAGACCGTACCTTAGGCCTAAGTTTAGCGTCAAGGCTAGGGCATGCGGGCGAAAAGGCCCATGTCGTCGCCGCTTCGCCGCCGCGCGTTGGCAGGCTGCGCCGACGCCAAGTGTGGCATTCCCGTTTCACGGGCGCCGGTGATTCCCGCAAAGGCCACTCACCCTAGTGCACCTGCAAGCCGGTTGTGAACAATGAGGCCATTCGACCTCCCCTCTAGGTGCCAATGGCAATGCAGGCGCTTTTGTTCGGGTTATGGGCTTTCGTGTTATCCGCGGCCGCGGCGGTTGCCGCGGAACCTCTGGCCAAGGGCATTCAGGACAACTCGTTCCTGATCGAAGAGGCCTACAACCAAGAAGCCGGCCACGTGCAGCACATCTTCAATTTACGGCGTCAGGACCAACAGTGGCAATTCAGCTTCAGCCAGGAATGGCCGATCTTTAGCCAAACCCACCAATTCTCCTACACGGTGCCGTACAACTTCGGCAGCAACCGCGGCGTGGGGGACGTCACCCTCAACTATCGCTACCAAGCCCAGACCGAGACCGACACGCGTCCGGCGATCGCGCCGCGCGTTGCCCTGGTGCTGCCGTCGGCCGATCAGATCGAGGCCAGCGGCCTGCTCGAGCCCCGCGAGAAATCCTACGGCTATGAACTGTTGCTCCCCGTCAGCAAGATCGTCTCCGACCGGGTGACGCTGAATGGCAATGCGGGGCTGCGATCTTTCTTCGACGTCGCCGGCCACCAGCCGACCACCTATCGGCTGGGCGGGAGCGCCATCTATGCGGTGACGCGCGACTTCAATTTGCTCGTCGAGGCGGTTGCCGACTGGGTCGAAAGCGTCAATCCGCAGAACCGGTTGGAACGCGAGTTCGAATTCACGCTGCTGCCGGGGTTCCGGCAGGCGTTCAATTTTGCCGATGACGCCCAGTTGGTGGTCGGCGCCGGCGTACCGATCCTGTTCAGCAATGGCTCGGCCGACGTCGGGGCCTTCTTCTATCTATCCTTCGAGCACAAGTTCTAGGCGACCGGCGCGGCGTGACGCGCCCCGGTGCTGCGGCCGCCCGCGCCCGCCGTGAGCGCGCAAAAAGCACGCATTTGCCGACCCGCCGCGATCTCCCGTTCCAGCTCCGGGGGCATTTCCGGGGCTCAGCTCCCAGGCCAAACTCCCAGGCCCATGTCCCAGGCCCATGTCCCAGGCCCATATCTCGGGCCACTCAATGTCCCAGACCCACTCTCCCGGCCGTGGGCTCAGGCCCGCATTGGGCCCGCATTGGGCGCTTGCGCCACCCCTGCGGGTTCGGCCCGCGGCTAACGCCCTAGGCGGCTTGCGTGAAAGGACGTTGGCGCATGAACCGAGGGGGAGGCCTGCCTGAGGGAATGCCGCCCGGCGCCGAAGCCCGCATTTGCCTATGCTGCCGCGGACGTCTAGCCTTCCGCCATCGAGTGGGGCAAGCGCGCGAACGCAAGGGGACCAGCGCATGGCCGAAGGCTTTGTTCGCGGCGCGTCCGAGACCGGCGACCCGCTTTTGCTGACCCCCGGGCCGCTCACCACCTCGCGCAGCGTCAAGGCGGCGATGCTGCACGACTGGGGCTCACGCGACGCCAACTTTGTCACCCTCAACGGCCAAGTGCTCGAGCGGCTGCCCGAGGTCATCAATGCCGTGGGCACGCACGTCACCGTGCCCGTGCAGGGCTCCGGTACCTTTGCCGTGGAGGCGATGCTGACGAGCTTCCTGCCCCGCACGGGTAAGGTGCTCATCCTTATCAACGGGGCCTACGGCCAGCGCGCGCGCAGGATCTGCGAGATCGCCGGGCGCGCTCACAGCATCCACGAGACGGCCGAAGATACGCCGCCCGACCTCGACGCGATCGATCGCATGCTGCGAGCCGACGCGGCCATTACGCACGTGTTCGCCGTGCAGTGCGAGACCACGAGCGGGATCTTGAACCCTATTTGCGAGATCGCCCAGCTCGCCGAGCGGCATGGCCGGCGCCTGCTGCTGGATGCCATGAGCGCGTTCGGTGCGCTGCCGCTTGATGCCAAGCGCAGCCGCTTTGATGCCGTGGCTGCCTCCTCCAACAAGTGCATCGAAGGCGTGCCGGGCCTCGGCTTTGTCATCTGCCGCGAGCCGGCCCTGGCCGAGACCAAGGGCAATGCAACGACCTTGGTCCTGGACCTGTACGACCAGTGGCAGGGCTTAGCGAAGAGCGGGCAATACCGCTTCACGCCGCCGATCCACGTGATTGTGGCCTTCCATCAAGCTCTGCAGGAATTTTACGCCGAGGGCGGCCAGCCCGGGCGCGGGGCGCGCTATGCCGAGAACTGCCGCATCCTGATCGAAGGGATGCGCGCCATGGGATTTCGCACCCTGCTCAGCGACCGCCTGCAGGCGCCGATCATTGTCACATTCCATATGCCGAGGCATGCGAAGTTCGTCTTCCAAAGCTTTTATGACAAGCTCAAGGAGCGCGGTTACGTGATCTATCCGGGTAAGCTCACCGTGGCCGACAGTTTTCGCATCGGCTGCATCGGTAGGCTCAACGCCGAGCACATGCGCGGTGCGCTCACCGCTATCCGCCAGGTGCTCGCCGAATTGGGCGTTACCGGGCTTGGCGCTAGCGAACGGCGAGTAGGCCCCCCATGACCGCGCGCCAACCCCAAAGCCAGGTGAGCTGCAACGGCCGTGTCTATGGCATGCCGACGGCGCCCACGGTCGTCGTCTGCCTCGACGGCTCGGAGCCCGGCTATATCGAAGCGACCATTGCCGCCGGGCGGGCCCCGACCTTCGCGCGGTTCATGGCCGAGGGTGCCAACCTCGAGGCGCACTGCGTCATCCCGAGCTTCACCAACCCCAACAATCTATCCATCATCACCGGCCGGCCTCCCGCCGTGCACGGCATCGCCGGCAATTTCTTCTATGACCCGGCGGCGGGCAAAGAAGTGATGATGAACGACCCCGAATTCCTGCGCGCCCCCACCATCCTCAAGGCCTTTCAGGACGCCGGTGCCAAGGTGGCGATGGTGACCGCCAAGGATAAGCTGCGCGCATTGTTGTCGCACGGGCTCCAGTATGCCGGCGGGCGTGCCATTGCCTTTTCCGCCGAGCGGGCCGACCAGGCGACCCGGCGGCTCAACGGCATCGAGGCTGCCGTGGGCTTCGTCGGGTTACCGCTGCCGGAGGTCTACTCGGCGGGCTTGTCGGAGTTCGTGTTTGCGGCCGGGGTCCGGCTGCTGGCGGCAGAGCGCCCCGACCTCATGTATCTTTCCACCACGGACTATATTCAGCACAAGGCCGGTCCCGGCACGGCGCTCGCCAACGATTTTTACGCCATGATCGACGGCTATTTGGCGCAGCTCGACCGGCAAGGTGCCACCATCTTGGCCACCGCCGACCATGGCATGAACGACAAGCACCGGCGCGACGGGGCGCCCGACGTGATCTACCTCAAAACCTTATTCGACGACTGGCTCGGGCAGGACCGAGCGCGCGTCATCCTGCCCATCACCGATCCCTACGTCGTGCATCACGGTGCGCTCGGCTCGTTTGCAACCGTGCACGTTCCCGCCGACGCCGACCGGGCTCAGCTCATCGCCAAGCTCGAAGCCATCGCCGGCATCGACCTCGCTCTGAGCCGTGAGGAGGCCTGTCGGCGCTTTGAGCTGCCGCCCGATCGCATTGGCGATATCGTCGTCATCTCCAGCCGCCACAAAGCGCTTGGTACCGCGCCGGAGCTGCACGACCTGTCAGGCCTGAACGAGCCCCTGCGCTCGCACGGCGGACTGACCGAGCAGCGTGTGCCCGTGCTCTGCAACCGGCGCCTTGCGGTCGTGCCAGGTCGCAGCCTGCGCAATTTCGACGCCTTCGACCTGGCCTTGAACTGCGTGCGCTGAAGAGGAGCGTTGGGAACCGTCATGCAGGAACGCGTTGCCAGCTTGAAGCTGCCGGTCAAAGCGCACGAAGAGATGCGGATCGCCGGCAAACGCGTCGATGCGCAGGAGCGCATCGAGGTGCGCAATCCCTACACGGGCGACATCGTGGGCACCGTGCCGGCCGCCAGCCCGGCGCAGGTGGCGGAGGCCTTCAGGCTTGGCTACGCCTACAAGCCCAAGCTCACGCGCTATGACCGGCAAAAAATTCTCATGCGCACGGCCGAGCTCCTGGCCGGCCGGCGCCAGGAGATCGCCCACCTGATCACTTGCGAATCGGGCCTTTGCCTCAAGGACTCGCTCTACGAGGTCGGCCGCGCCTGCGACGTGTACATGCTGGCCGGGCAGCTGGCGATCCGCGACGATAGCGAGGTCTATGCCTGCGATATCACTCCGCATGGCAAGGCACGGCGCATCTATACCTCGCGCACGCCCGTGCGCGGCTGCATTTCGGCGATTACCCCATTTAATCACCCGCTCAACATGATCAGCCACAAGATCGCCCCGGCGATCGCGACCAACAACCGCGTGGTGGCCAAGCCGACGGAACTCACCCCGCTGACGGCGCTGGTGCTGGCGGACGTGCTTTATGAAGCCGGCCTGCCGGGCGAAATGCTGTCGATCGTCACCGGCAACCCCGGCAGCATGGGCGACGCCATGATTGCCGATGCACGCGCCGACATTGTCACCTTCACGGGCAGCGTCAAGGTCGGCAAGTACATCGCCGCCAAGGCAGGCTACAAACGCCTGATTCTGGAGTTGGGCGGCAACGACCCCTTGATCGTGATGGAAGACGCCGATCTCGACGCGGCGGCCGAATTGGCGGTGCAGGGTGCTACCAAAAATTCCGGACAGCGCTGCACGGCGGTCAAGCGCATCCTGGTGGTAGAAGCGGTTGCCGACCACTTCGTGGAGCTGGTGCTGGCAAAGGCGCGCAAACTGAAATGCGGCGATCCCCTGGATCCCAGCACGGATATCGGGACCGTCATCCACGAACGTGCGGCCCGCCACTTCGAAGAGCGCGTCAATGACGCGCTCGCCAAGGGCGCCCGGCTGCTGCTGGGCAACGAGCGCAAAGGGGCGCTGTATCCGGCCACCGTTGTCGATCACGTTCCCTATCGGTGTGCGCTCGTCTACGAGGAGACCTTCGGGCCGGTCATCCCGATCATCCGCTGCCCCAACGACATTGCGGCGGTGATCGCGGTTGCCAACGACACGGCCTATGGCCTGTCATCGGGGATCTGCA
This sequence comes from uncultured Alphaproteobacteria bacterium, assembly GCA_963775835.1. GTDB lineage: Bacteria > Pseudomonadota > Alphaproteobacteria > Rhizobiales > Hyphomicrobiaceae > AWTP1-13. Next base: position 148,920 of record CAVZKV010000024.1, read on the forward strand.
CGAATTGGCTCGACTACATCACACGTTTTATCAACGAGTTGGAGGTGGGCACCGTCAATGTCTGGGAAGTGCCGGGCTATCGCATCGAGATGTCCCCGTTCGGCGGCATCAAGGATTCGGGCCTCGGCTACAAGGAAGGCGTCTGGGAGGCCATGAAAAGCTACACCAACGTCAAGACCTATTCGCTGCCCTGGCCGACATGAGCGTGTCAGCGGCAGCATTCGCACTGGGGGAGTACCGTTTCATGTTCGCAAAACTGTTTCGGGTGGCGGCCGCGTGCGCGCTGGCCACAGGCATGCTGGCCGCACCGGCGCTGGCGCAGAAGACCAAGCTCACCGTGTACACGGCGCTCGAAAATGATCAGCTCGCACCGTTCAAGGCGGAAATCGAAAAGGCGGTGCCGAGCGTCGAGGTCGAATGGGTGCGCGACTCCACCGGCGTCATTACCGCCCGCTTCCTGGCCGAAAAGGACAATCCAAAGGCCGACATGGTCATGGGGCTTGCCGCCTCCAGCCTCCTGGCCTTCAAAAAGGCCGGCCTGCTCGAAGCCTACCAGCCCAAGGGTGCCGAGGCGCTGCGCCAAGGCTTCCGCTCGCCGGACGGCACCTGGACCGCGCACGATGCCTACGTGGGCATCATCTGCTTCAATACCGCCGAGGCGCAAAAGGTCGGCCTGGAAGCGCCCAAATCCTGGAAGGACCTGACCGACGCCAAATACAAGGACAGGCTGGTGATGCCGCATCCGGCCTCCTCTGGAACGGGTTACCTGACGGTTGCGGCGTGGCTGCAGCTGATGGGCGAGGCGGAGGCCTGGGCCTTTATGGATGCCCTGCACCAGAACATGGCCGTTTACACCCATTCGGGTAGCGCGCCCTGTGTGCAGGCGGCAAAGGGCGAACGCGTGGCCGGCATCGCGCTTGATATGCGCGGGGCGCGCGAGAAAACCGCGGGCGCGCCCTTGGCGGTGATTGCGCCGATCGAGGGTGTCGGCTGGGACATGGAAGCCTACGCCATCGTCAAGGGCAGCAAAAAGCTCGATCTCGCCAAGCAGGTCGCCGACTGGGCGGCGAGCAAGGCGGCCAATGAGCTTTACTCCAAGTATTACGCCATCGTCGCGCACCCCGAGGTGAAGAACGTGCCCAAGAACTATCCCGCCGACGCCGAGGCGCGCATGGCAAAGATCGACTTCCAAAAAATGGCCGATGACCGCGAGCGCGTGTTGGCGGAGTGGTCAAAGCGCTATGAAGCCAAGGCGGCGCCGAAAAATTAAGAGTGCCGCCGCGCCGGCGGGTGGTGCCCATGATGCAAAGCGTCAACCGAACCGCCGCCGTGGCGTTGCCAGGAATCGCAGCGGGCGGCGAGGCGCGCCCGCCGCACCTGTTCCTCGATGGCATTAGCAAACGCTTTGGCGCCTTTAGTGCGCTCGAGGACGTCTCGCTTGCCGTGGAGGCGGGACGCCTCATCTGCTTCCTTGGCCCGTCGGGCTGCGGCAAGACCACGCTCTTGCGCGTAATCGCGGGCCTCGAGGTGCAGGATGCCGGCCGCATTGAGATCGGCGGCCGCGACGTGAGCCGGTTACCGCCGGCGCAACGCGACTTCGGCATCGTCTTCCAGTCCTATGCCTTGTTTCCCAACCTGACCGTTGCCCAGAACGTCGGCTACGGGCTGGTCAATCGGCGCAAGCGGCGCGCCGAGGTCAAGGCGCGCGTGGCGGAGATGCTGCAACTCGTGGGGCTGACCGAGCACGGCGCCAAATACCCCATACAACTTTCGGGCGGCCAGCAGCAGCGCGTAGCGCTTGCCCGAGCGCTGGCGTCCTCACCGACCCTGCTGCTCCTCGACGAACCGCTGTCCGCCCTCGATGCGCGGGTCCGCGTGCGGCTGCGCGAGGAGATCAAGGCGCTGCAGCAGAGCCTGGGCGTGACCACGATCATGGTCACACACGACCAGGAAGAAGCCCTGGCGATGGCCGACAGCATTGTGGTGATGAACCGCGGCCGGGTCGAGCAAATCGGTACGCCGACGCAGATCTACGGCCGTCCGGCCACGGCCTTCGTCGCCGACTTCGTCGGCGAGATGAATATGTTCGATGCCATCATCGTGGCGGCAGATCGCCTGGCCGTCGGGGGCCTCACCCTAAGCTCGGCGCACATTGGCAAGCGCAGCGTCGGCACGCAGGTACGCCTGGGGCTCAGACCCGAGGAGGTGCGGATCCGTGGGCTTGAGCCCGATGCCCCCAACACGCTTGCCGCCACGGTGACGGTGCTCGACTTTCTCGGTGCCTTCTGGCGGGCAACACTGCGGCTGGAGCAGGACCGGCGCCTGCTGCTGCGCTCCGATTTCTCCATCAACGCCATGCGCGACCTCGATATTCGCGTCGGCCAGCATTTGAGGATCGCCTTGCCGGCCGAGGCCTTGCGCGTGTTCGACGAGGCGCGGACATGACGGTGGTGGCAGCGCCAGGGGCGGCGCCGCGCCGCCTTGCTGGCGAGGACATTCTCATGCGCGCCGGCATCGTCGCCCTCGCGGCGCTGCTCTTGACCTTCATTGCCTTGCCGCTCGCAACCTTGCTGTTGAAAAGCTTCCAGGACGGGATGGGACGCTTCGTCGGCCTCAGCAACTACGGGCGCTACTTCACGACGCCGACGCTGGTGGCCTCGGTGTGGAACAGCCTGGGCGTGGCGGGGCTGTCGACGGCCATCGTCGTGCCGCTGGCGTATCTTTACGCCTATGGGCTCACGCGCACCTGTCTGCCCGCAAAGCGCTTGTTGGCGGCGCTCGCGCTGTTGCCGCTGTTCGCCCCCTCGCTGCTGCCGGCCATTTCGCTCATCTACATTTTCGGCAACCAGGGCTTCCTGAAGAGCTGGCTGGTTGGTGGCAGCATCTATGGCCCCTTGGGCATCGTCATGGCGCAAGTCTTCTATTGCTTCCCCCACGCCCTGATGATCCTGATCACGGCCTTTTCCCTTGCCGATGGGCGTCTCTACGAGGCGGCGGCGGCGATGGGCACGCCGCGCCGGCGCGTGTTTTGGACGGTAACGTTGCCGGGCGTGCGCTATGGCCTGATCTCGGCGCTGTTCGTCGTCTTCACGCTCGTGATCACGGACTTTGGCATCGCCAAGGTGATCGGGGGACAGTTCAACGTGCTGGCAACCGATGCCTATAAGCAGGTGGTCGGACAGCAGAACTTCGAAATGGGCGCCGTCGTTGGCTTTCTGCTGTTGGCGCCGGCCGTGATCGCCTTTGCGCTCGATCGCTACGTCCAGCGTCGCCAGGTGGCCCTGCTCTCGGCCCGCGCGGTACCCTTAGCGCCCACGCGCAATGCCGGCAGGGATTTGGCGATGATGCTTTACTGCCTGGTGGTGGGAGGCTTGATCGTCGCGGTGTTGGCCGTCGCCGTCTGGGGATCGTTCGTGACCTATTGGCCCTACAATCTGTCCCTCACGCTCAACAATTACGATTTCGAGACCTTCGAACCCAACGCGGCAGGGCCCTACTTCGCGTCCCTTGCGATGGCGGCGCTGGCCGCCGTGGCCGGCACGGCGGTCATCTTTGGCGGCGCCTATCTGATCGAAAAAGGCCGTGGCTTGCGCGCCCTGCGCACGCTGGCGCACCTTACCGCCATGCTGCCGATGGCGGTGCCCGGCTTGGTGCTAGGACTGGGCTACGTGTTTTTCATCAATGCCCCCTGGAACCCGTTGGGGGTGCTCTATGGCAGCATCCTCCTGCTCGCTATCAACAGCGTCGCCCACTTCTATACGACGGCCCACGTCACCGCCTTGACCGCGCTCAAGCAGCTCGACGGCGAGTTCGAGGCCGTGTCGGCCTCGCTAAAGGTGCCCTTCTATAGAACGTTCGCCCGCGTAACGGTGCCGATCTGCCTGCCGGCTATTTTGGACATCGCCATTTACCTGTTCGTCAACGCGCTGACCACGGTGTCGGCGGTGGTGTTCCTCTATGGTGCCTCCAGCAAGCTGGCATCGATCGCCATCGTGCACATGGATGAAGCCGGGGCGACGGCCGCCGCGGCGGCGATGGCGACGCTAATCGTGGCCACGGCGCTCGCCGTGAAGCTCCTCCACCTTGTCCTGGAGCAGCACGTGTTTGCCAAGCTGCAGGTCTGGCGTAAGCGCTAGAAACCTCATCCCTGTAGGCGCCTCCATCCTCGCGTCTTGCAGGACCGTTGGCCGTGCGAAGGGCTTGCCGCCAAAGGCTTGCTCGGGATCGGCCGCGATAGGGCCCCGCTTCGGCCAAGGCGCGGGCCGCCGAGCGGCCTGCCGCTCCACGTCATTGGCCCGCCACGTCGAGGCGCCATACCTTGGCGGTGCGGCTCGAAGCAAAGAGGGATGCCAAGATGCGCGCCACGGCTTTTGCTTTAGTGATTTACCTTTTGCTTCTTGCGGTTGGCACCGGGCTCGGGACGCGTCCGGTGAGCGCCCAAGACGAGGCGGAGATCGACGCCCTAAATCTGAAGGCGGCGCAACTCTACCAGGCCCGCAATTACAGCGAGGCCATGGTGCCGGCCCGAGAGGCGCTGGCGCTCGCCGAGCAGCGCTTTGCCCCGCAGGACCCACGCCTTGCCAAATTGCTCGGCAACGTGGCCCTGCTGCACGAGATGCTCAAGCAGTATGCGGAGGCCGAACCGTTCTACCGGCGCGCCCTGGCGATTGAGGAGGCGGCCTTGGGTCCCGCAGATGCCAGGGTCGGCAAAACCTTGACCGACCTCGCCGGGCTTTATGCGCGGCAAAAGCGCTTCGCCGAGGCCGAGCCCCTCTATCAACGCGCGGTCACGGTATTGGATGCGGCGGCCGGGCCGGAGCCGCGGCATCTGCTGAGCTGCCCTCAACGGCTACGCCGCCCTTCACCGCCAACAGGGGCGCTTCGCGGAGGCGCTGCCGCTTTATCAACGTGCCCTTGCCGTCGCGGAGACGGTGGCGGGTCCCGATCAGCCGGATCTGGCCGCGGCCTTGGAGAGGCTTGCGGGGCTCTACGAGGTGTTGGGTCGCGAGGCCGACGCCGAGCCGCTCTGGGTACGCTCCCTTGCCATCATGGAAAAGGCGCGCGGCGTCGAGCACCTGGATCTGCGTCCCTGGCTCCAGCGTCTGGCCTCCAACTACGAGCGCCAGCGCCGTTATGGCGAGGCCGAGCGGCTCTACCAGCGGGCGATCGCCATCACGGAAGGAGGGCTGGGGCCCGAGGCCGTCGAGCTCAATTCTTGGCTCGACAAGCTCGCGCACGCCTATCATATGCAGCAGCGTTATCCGGAGGCCGAGGCAATTCTCAAGCGCGCGCTTGCCGTCATGGAAAAGGCGCGCGGGGAGACCCACGCCGATCTGCGGCGCCCGCTCGACAGCCTGGCGGGGAACTACGAGATGCAGCGGCGTTACGCCGACGCCCTGCCGCTCTACCAGCGAGCGCTTGCGATCCTGGAAATGGCCCTGGGTCCCGAGCATCGGGACCTGCGCGAGCCGCTCGGCAAGCTCGCCTATGTCTACGAGGCGCAGCGTCGGTACGACGAAGCCGCGCCGCTGCGCCAACGCGCGCTCGCCATCGCGGAAAAGGTCTACGGCCACGATGACCCCTTGATCAGGACCTCCCTGAACAGCCTGGCCTTTCTCTACAAGCGCCAGGGCCGCTATCGCGAGGCCGAGCCGCTCTATAGGCGCGCCTTGGCGCTGGCCGAAAAAGCGCAGGGTGGACCCGACAACGCCTCCGCGAGCTCCGTACGCGCCGAGCTCATCGAAGTCTACAACGCGCAGGCACGCTACGGTGAAGCCGAGCCGCTGCTGCGCGCCGAACTCGCTGCCGCCGAGCGCAAAGCCGCCGTCGATCCCAACAATGTGGTCGGCAAGATGGGGCTGCATAACGCCCGCAATCAACTGGGCCGCCTACTCAGGGATACCAACCGACCCAGCGAGGCTGAGACGTTGTTCCGCCGCGCGCTCGCCGACGACGAGAAGCTCGACGAGCAACACGTCTTCCAAGACCTCGTCAACCTCGGCTGGGTGTTGCAGGATCTGAACCGGCTGGCGGAGGCCGAGCCGCTGCTGCGACGGGCGCTAGCGCTCGCCGAAAGCTACGGGCCCAACTATGAGCAGGCAAAAGCGCTCAATAGCCTGGGCGCTCTCCTCACCGAGACCAACCGCCCGGCCGACGCCGAGACCCTCTTTCGCCGTGCGCTGCAGCTCGCCGAGAGTTTCGGTTACGGCCCCCATATCGCCACGGCGCTCAACAACCTCGCCGGGCTGCTGCAGGAGAGCAACCGGCTGGCGGAGGCGGAGGCGCTCTATCGTCGGGCCCTCGCCATCGAGGAGCAGACCTTTGGTTCGGAGCATCCCAGCGTTGCCACCCAGCTCAACAACCTGGCGACGCTGCTGCAGCGGAGCAAGCGCTCCGAGGAGGCCGAGCCCCTGTTTCGTCGCGCACTCGCCATCGGCGAGAAGAGCCTCGGACCCGATCATCCCAAAGTGGCCCTGCGCCTCGGCAACCTCGCCGAGCTGCTTGTCGCCACGGAACGGCGGGCAGAGGCGGAGCCGCTCCTGCGCCGAGCGCTCGCCATCGACGAGGCCAGCTACGGCGTCCAACATCCGAGGGTCGCCGGTGACCTCAACAGTTTGGCAGGCTTGCTCAAGGACACGCGCGGCGTGGAGGCAGCCGAACCGCTGGTCGCCCGTGCCTTGGCGATCGACGAGGCAAGCTACGGTTTGCAACATCCCCATGTGGCCAGAGACCTGCACAATTTGTCGGTGTTGCGGGCCCAGGCCGGGGATTGGGTTGGGGCCGAGCAGCTGCTTGCGCGCGCCACGCCCATCTGGATCGGGCGCAGCGGTGGCCGCAGCGGATGCTGAGCGCGACGAGCTGACGAAGGGTATGCTGCGTGAGCACACCGATGCGCTGCGCTTCCATGCCTTGGCGCTCAACCGCGCGGAAGCAGACAACGCGGCCAAGCGCGCCAGCGGTTTTGAGGTTGCGCAATGGGCTCAGCAGTCCGAGGCGGCCGAGGCCTTGGCACAGATGTCGGCGCGCCTCGCCAAGGGCGAGGGGCCGCTGGTGGATCTGGTGCGCAAGCGCCAGGATCTGGTGGCCAGTCGGCACAACCAGGACAAACGCCTGCTTGCCGCCGTTGGCCAAGCCGACGCGGAAGCCGTGAAGGGGCTGCGTGCCTCGATCGCCAAGGTCGAGACCGACCTTGCGGCAATCGATGCCGAGCTGAAAGAAAAATTCCCCGATTACGCCACCTTCGCCACGCCCAAACCGCTGAGCATTGCCGAGGTGCAAGCCTTGCTCAACGCCGACGAGGCCCTGCTATTATTCCTCGACGTCAAACAGCTCGCCGGCCTGCCGGAGCAGACCCTGGTCTGGGCACTGACCCGCAAAACGGCGACCTGGCACCGGACCCCTATGGGGACGCGGGCGCTGGCGGACAGCGTGCAGGCGCTGCGCTGCGGCCTCGACGAGGCCGTCTGGAATGACGCCGCCAGCGCCGAGCAGTGCCTTGCTTGGCTGCAAAAGCCGCGCGAGGAGATCGAAGGCGACGGTCAAGGGCCGCGGCTTCTGCCCTTCGATCTTAAGCGCGCCCACGGCCTCTACCAGGCCTTGCTCGGTCCGCTTGAAGGGGTAATCAGGGGCAAGCAGCTCATCATCGTGCCCTCCGGCGCGTTGCTCAGCCTGCCTTTCAATGTGCTCGTAACCGAGCCACCCAACCCTCAGGTCACAGCGGGGCTTGCCGCCTATCGCCAGGTCACCTGGCTCGGGATCCGCCAACCGATCAGCATGCTGCCCTCGGTCGCCTCCCTAGCGGCGTTGCGCCGGCATGCAAAGCGCTCGACGGCTCCCGATCCGTTCCTTGGCTACGGTGACCCGGTGCTTGCGGGCGAACCGGACTGCCCGAAAATTGCCGTGCCCGACGCCTGCCCCGACGAAGCCATCCGCACCGCCGGCACGAGCCATGTCGCGAGCCGGAGCGGAAAGGGCCCCACAAGCATCGCCAGCTACTTCCGTGAAGGTCAAGCCAACGTTGCGGAGGTTCGCAAGCTCTGTCCGCTGCCCGACACCGCGCACGAGCTCAAGTGCGTGGCGCGCAGCCTCGGTGCCCTGCCCGGCACGGTCGTGCTTGGCAAGGACATGACGGAAACGGCGGTCAAGACCGCGGCGCTCAACCGCTATCGCGTCTTGCATTTTGCCACCCATGGTCTCATTGCCGGTGAGGTGGCCCAGCTGGGCAAGGGACGCGCCGAACCGGCGCTCGTGCTGTCGCCGCCCGAGCAGGCGACGGAGGAAGACGACGGCCTGCTCACGGCCTCGGAGGTTGCAGCTTTGAAGCTTGATGCCGATTGGGTGGTGCTATCGGCTTGCAATACCGCCAGCGGGGGGGAGGCCGGCGCAGAAGCGCTGTCGGGCCTGGCGCGGGCGTTCTTTTATGCCGGCGCCCGTGCCCTGCTGGTTTCGCACTGGCCAGTCGATTCCTACGCCGCCACGATGCTGACGAGCCGCACCTTCGCGGCAATGCGCAAATTTCGTGGGCTCGGTCGAGCCGAGGCCTTTCGCCGAGCGATGCTGGCCCTGAGCAGCGATGACAAGCGGCCTTGGGCCGCGCACCCGTCGATCTGGGCGCCCTTTACCGTGGTCGGGGCCGGGGCTGAGCTGCAGCCGGCGGCGGTGGCGGGCGCGCCGGGCAAAGCGCGCGCGGGGAAGGCGGTGACAGCGGCGAGCGAGGATTGGCACAAACGCGCCTTCGATCCGTGAGTCTTCGATCCGTGACGGAAAGGGCGCTGGGCGCCTGGCCGTGCCGCGCCCCGCGGGGCAGGGCAAAACCCCGCGGGGGCGGCGGCGCTCACTTTGTGCTGGCCTCGTCCATCATCGTCTGTACGACTTCGAGCAGCATACCTTCGGTCGTTGGGCTCAAAGCAAAGTATTCCTTCCACGCGGTCTGCTGGGCAAAGCGCAACCAGGCCAGATACTCCTCGTGGGTGAACCGATGATATTTGGCGCCTGCGCCCGTAAACGTCTTGATGAACCTTTTCTCGGCGTCAATTTGGGTCGCGACAAAATAGGTCTCCGAGATCTCGGCGGCCGCCTCAAAGACCTCCTTTTCCGTCTCCGACAAGCTGTCCCATAGGGCTTTGGAGATCAGCAAGGGATTGGCAAACATCCAGATGCCGGGACTGCCCGCCGTGAAGTGCTTGGCGTGCTCATAGAGCTTTTCCGAAACGAAGGTCTCATAGGAGGTCAAAGCGCCATCGAGCTTGTCGGCCTGCATGGCCGCATAAAGCTCATTCGACTTGAGATCGACGGGAAGCGCGCCGGCCCGGCTTAGCATCAGATCGAACAGGGTATCGCCGCTGCGCAACCTCAAGCCCTTGACCGTTTCGGGTCCCGCAATTTCCCGACTGCGGCTGACAAACCCTCCGGCCACCCACCACCAGGCGAGAATATGCACGCCGTTGGCGTTGGCGATGTCTTGCAGCTGATCGGAGACCTTGGAGTTCTTGAGCGCGCGCGCGGCCTCGACACTGCGGAAAAGCCCCGGCAGGACCGCCAGCGAGAACTCCGGGACCTTTTTGGCCGCATAGGGGAGCGGGTAGACGCTCATGGCGAGCTTGCCCGACTGCAGCGCGTCAAACTGCTCCTCGGCTTTGATCTTGAGCGCCAGCTGGGGGTGAATTTGAAAGCGCATCTCGGGCAGACGCGCCTCAACCTCATGCACAAACACGCGCGCGGCCCGATCGCGCGCGTCGACGGTGGCGGCCCACTGGTGCGAAATCGAGATGTCCCTGGCCGAGGTCGCCGTTGGCCACAGGGACATAGACAATGACAATAGCAACAAAGCGATACGCATAAGATCAGGCATGATTTTGTTCCCTCAAAATCGTGGAAAAAGCGCCCGCGGCAAAAGCCCAACTCTTCGGGAGCGTTCGTGTCGGATTGGCGGCGCACGTGGTGCCCCGCCGGGCCCAAGCTGTGGGCTCGCGCAAAAGTGAAAATCGGGTGCGCCAGGGAGCGGGGTGCCACGGCGGGCATCCTCGCGCCCAGCGCGGCGCCCGCAGCAGGCGCGAACCGCCCGAGCGGGGCCTCAGGTCAGCGTAAAGGTGAGCTCACCCAGCTTTTCGATCGAGGTCGAAAGCTTGTCGCCGGGTTTCAGCCACACCTGCTTGTCCTTTGCATAACCCGATATCACGCCCTCCGGCGTGCCGGTGAAGATGAGGTCACCGGGTTTCAGGGTCATGTGGTGGGAAATGTAGCTGACGAGCTGTTTGCAGTTGAACACCATATCGCCGGTATTGGAGGACTGGCGCAGCTCGCCGTTGACGCGGCATTCGATTTTCAAGTTGTCGCCGTTGACCTGATCGGCCGTCACCAGCCAGGGACCAATGGGTCCCGAGCCGTCAAGCGTCTTGCCCAGCATCCATTGGCTCGAGCGCGATTGCAGGTCGCGCGCGGTGAAGTCGTTGCCCGTGCAGTAGCCGAAAATATACTTCAGCGCCTCGGCCTCGGCGACATTGCGCGCGGTGCGGCCGATGACGATCACCAGTTCGGCCTCGTAGTCGAATTTCTCCGCTTTCTCCTTGGACACGGCGATCACGCCGCCGCAGCAATTGAGGGCGGTATTGTACTTGTTGAACAAGATTGGCTGCGCCGGCACCGGCTGGCCGGTTTCGGCGGCGTGCTTGCGATAGTTGAGGCCGATGCAAACGATCTTTTCGGGATTTGTCACACACGGGCCGAATTTGGCCTTGTCCTCGGCAACGAAATGGGACGCGGCCGCCCGATCGAGAAGGCGCTTCAGTCCGGCTAGGTCGCCGGCGCCGGCAAGGACGGCGCTGATCGTGGTCGGCGCATTTTCCTTCAAGGCTTCTTCGGCGGCCGCCACATCGAGGATGCCCCGGTCGGTCTTGAGCCCAAGGCCGGTGCCGGCGCCGCGCTCAAGCGTGCAGAAGGTCATGGCCCTGGGGAGGTCCTGCGCGGCGATCCCGGTCGTCGCCGCCTGCGCCGCAACGGGCGAACGGGGAGCCTCCAAGCTCACGCCAGCGAGCGCCGCCCCGCCCGCAAGGCCTGCGGTCTTGAGAAATGTTCTGCGCCGTTTGTCCATGGCTCGCCTCCAAAATTCACGTGAGAAAATACACGCATGCTCGGGGCCAGGCGCCCACCCTGCTCGGCCGCCAGCGTCCCTTAATTCCAAAAAATGGCCGTCAGTGGGTTGCTGCTCGACGGGGCCTTGGCCTTTTGCGGGGCGCGCGAGCTGGCGCGTGCCGGCGCCCGTACGCCTTGGCGCCCACCCGTCTCGGGGCTGGTGGCGAGGCTGACGCGGGCGCCTTCGAGCGCGGAGGCCAGCCGCTCATCGAGGCCGTAGATATCGGGAAAGTATTGCACCTTACCGGCATCATCGACGACCGCCGTGAAGTAGGTGACGTGGACCGGAATTTGTTGTTTCAGGGCGATCTCCCCGCCGCGTCTGACATAGCCCTGCACGTCGCTTGCCGTCCAGCCCTTGTCGTGCGCGAGCACGACCTCCGCCAGGCGGACCGGGTTTTGCACGCGCATGCAGCCATGACTGAAGGCGCGCATGGCGCCGCCGAACAGGTGCCGCTCCGGGGTATCGTGCATGTACACATCGTGTTTGTTGGGGAAGCGGAATTTGACGATACCCAGGACATTCTTGGGTCCCGGCGGTTGGACGAACTCGAATTCACGGATGTCGACCTTCGACCAGTCGACCGCGTCGGGGTTGATCGGCTGGCCACCACGACTGACGAAGAGACCGTGGCCCGCCAGAACCGCCGAGGCTAGCGGATAGCTGGAAAACCAACCGCCCCCCGTATTGCGCAGTTGCGGCCCCAGCTCCTGCACCTTCATGCCCGCGGGCACGCCCCAGGAGGGATGGAAGATGACGAATTGCATGTTGGCGGAAAAAATCGGCGTCGGTGTGCTGGGCTTGCCGACCACAATCTTTTCCGACAGCGTGACCTCTCCCCGATCGACGACCCTGGTCATCTGCTCGGGCACACTGTCCCAGACATAAAAGTCGCCGAGGTCATCGGGCATCCAGCGCCAACGCTCCAGGTTGACGATCAGGCGCCGAACGGTACTGACCGTGCCGGCGTCGGGCGGGGCGGCGCGGGCCGCCAGCAGCGCCTGCCGCAGGCGCGAGAACTGCTCGTGGCGTGGGTGGAGTTGGCGCAGATAGGCCGCGATGTCGGCATGTTCGGCAACGGCGAGCAGCAGCGAGCCCGGGTCATAGACGGGGGGCTTCTGGTCGAACTTTCGGCTGACCGCGGCGGGATCCAAGCGGCCACCGCGCGCCGCTCTTGCATACTTGAGGACGGCGAAGCTCAGCTTGATTTCGGCCTCGGCCAGCGCCTCGACATCGGTCGGGGGTGCACCGAGCTTGGGCAGGTCGAAGGCAGAGGCCTTTAAGCCCCAGCTGTCGGCCTGATTAATCTCCAGGATGGCTTGCTCGGCGCGCGGGGTGAGCAGCGCGTTGGCCAGCCAAAGGGGGCCTGCCCATTGCGCATAAAAGGCCTTGAGTGCGGCGTAGTCGGTTTGCTCGCCGCCATCGCGAGGCGGCGGCGCGTTTGCGAGCCGCTGCCGCACCGCCAGCACGATCGGATCAGCCTCGCGCGCCGGGCCTGCCTCGGGCAAGGGCGCGGCCGCGCCGGGCGCCAACAGCGGCGGCGCATTGACCGGGGGCGGTGTGAGTGGGTCTGGGCCCGATTTCGGGATAGGCGCCGGCATCGAGGTCGAGGGCCGACCGAACCGGCGCCTTCGCCGATTGCCCGAGCGCGGGTTGGCAGAGGCCGCAGCACGCAACGACAAGGAGTGCAAGGCTGAATTTGCCCATTGTCCGTCACCACCAATCATTGCCGAAGAATCAGGGGCTTTATCTGACGGTAGTGCCTTCTGTGTGTTGGAGCCGCGCGCTGTTATCGGCATCTGGTCGCTCGGGATCGCGTATGTTGATCCCTTGTGATCTAAATGCATCGCCCAAGCTCACGCCTGGCTTCGACGCGGCGTCGCTGGCGGCAGCGGGAGCGCGAGGCGGCCTCGGCTTCAAGCGAAAGGGTCGCGACCGGGGATCACCGCGCGGAGGCGCGGCCAGTCTCAAATAGGTTAGCTCGCAGCGCGCAGCCGCTCGTAGAGAGTTCATAAGGGGATGCGGGGGAGGGTCCGACGTCGCCGCTAGCCACGCGCCGCCGCAAAGCCGCGGGCTTATTTGGTTTTGGCGCGATCGGCCGGCGGCTTTTCCCAATCCCGCATGAATTTGACGCGCTCCTGCGCCATACGCTGGCAGGTGCGCTCGTAGTCGCGTCGGCTCATATGCGTGGCGGCGTCCCAACCCGATTTGCAATCCTTAAACCAGGCGTCGGTCTGACCGCGGACGTCTTTAACCGGCTCTTTGAGGGCCGGGGCTGGTTTCGGCGGCGGGGACGGAGCGCTTTCGCCCTGCGCGGCCGATTGGGCGTGAGCCCCATGGCAGGCAAGACCCAAGAAGAGCGCACAGAGGCTCGGCAAGGCACGCATGGGACACCCTCGGCGACGACACGGCATTCGCAATGCAAAGGATGCGCTCAGGAGGTTCCGCGACCAATCGGGAAAACCCCCGAGAGCCACCACCGGCACCTCCGGGCATGCCGGCGTCAGGGGCGGGCTTCAACTCACTGGGAGGTGCGGGTAGGGCCAAACGGCTCCCGTGGAGGCGCCAGCGCTGGCTTCGCACTACAACTTAGATCGCGGTGGTCAATTTTGGATCACGGTGGTCAGCCCAAAAGCGATGCCATCCTCGCCTTGAGGCCGCTAGCTTCCTGGTGCCGATCCTGAGAAGGCCGTCTTTCGTCCCGTTGTCGCCACGGCTGCGCGGCAAGCGACTTTTTTCAGCCTGGGAGGCCGGTCGACAGGTCCGGCATCGCCGGTATAGTGCACCTACAATGCCACGCGGTCATGTGGGTCAGCGATGTGAAGCCGACACCAACCATCAGCCAGCGACGCCCGTCATGGTACCAGCCGCGATCGATCGTGCGCTCGATCGCCATTCGGCCCAAGGTTTACTGCGCAGCGCTGGCGGCTGCCGTGGTGGCGTTCATGCTCCCCCAGGAGGTCTCCACAAACGTTCGCACGGCGCTGGCGGGCGATGTCGGCGCGATCGTCTATCTCGCCTTGGCGCTGCAGGTGATGCTGAGCTATGGCGGCGACACCTTGAAGCGGCGCGCGGCCCGCCAGGATGACAGTGCCATCGTCATCCTGGTCTTGATCCTGATCGCCATTGCCTTGGGATTCAGCACGATCTTTGGCGTGCTCAGGGACGCCAAGCAGGCGACAGGGGCGGCCAAGGGCTCGGAAATCTTGCTCGCCGCCGTCACCATTCTGCTGTCCTGGTTGGTCACGCAGGTGGTTTTCACGTTTCATTACGCCCACGAATTCTATCGGCCCGACAGCGCCGGTGCGCTTGCAGGCGGGCTGGTCTTCCCCGATGAGAAGCAACCCGACTACTGGGATTTCTTCTACTTCGCGACCTCGATCGGGGCGGCGTCGCAGACCTCCGATGTCGCGATCAGGGCCAGGCCGCTCCGCCGGCTCGTCACCTTGCACGCCGTCATCTCGTTCTTTTTCAACACGACGGTTCTTGCCCTCGCCATCAACATCGGCGCGAGCTTGATCTGACCGAGAAGCGAAACCGGCGCGCTCCCAAGTCGCGTGTGCGCTCGGGTGCCTTCCGCAAAGCCCGCCTCAAGCCACTGGGGACAGCCCAAGGTTTCCCGGGCGGCCGCTTGCGCTCGGTCGGGTCAGGTTCCAGAGGCGACGAGCAGCGCCGCGCCGGTTGCGCCAAGCGCCAGCGTCCAGACCAAATCGACGTTGACCCAGGCGCTCCGCAGCACGGCGAGACCGAACCACTCGTAAATAAGGGCGGCGACCACGGCAATTGTCGCCAGCATCGCCGCACTGTGCAGGCCAACACCGGCCAGGGCGGCCGCCCATGAGCCGTTGAGGCCGATGCTGGTGATCGATTGCGACCCACAAAGGGGGACCAGCGCCGGCCAAAGCATCAGCCCGGCGCCGTGCGCCGTTGCCATCAGGAACGACCACGCGACGAGGCCGAACAATCCGACCTGCAACCCGAAGCGGACACGGTGGCGATGGCCGAAACCCCAGTGGTATAGCGCCCAGCCGATCAGCAACAGGCCGGTGCCGATGCCCGCCAGCCGGGGGGCAACGAGGTAGTCGGTGGCTGCCAGCAGGCCGGCGACGATTACGATCGAAATCGCGTGGCCTGCGGCGATTGGCAGGAGCGAGACGTAGACCACGCTCCTGCGCTGCCGGTGGAGACCGAGGGCGACGGCGAACAGCCAGCCCATACCGGGGTTGAGCCCGTGCAGGGCCCCCAAACCCGCGACGGCGAACCATGGCCAAGTCTCCGTCATGGCCAGGCGCTCCGTGACGATCCCGGCTGCGAAGCTCGCAAGTGGCCGTCGCGCGCCATGGCCTCAGGGATAGCAGTAAGAGTCCGAGGAGCAGTCGCCGCCTTCGAGCCGCACCTGGTGTGGGCGATGCGGGGCCGGCCAATCGACGAAGAACTTGGGATCAAAGGCGATGCCGCCGTCGGGGCCGGTGTCGAGTTTCACCATCCAGCCCTCGATGCCGTCTGGATAGAACTGCGGATCGATGGCCCCGTACAAGGAATTGGTGAAGTAGACGCGTTTGCCGTCGCGACTGATCTCGACCATCTGCGGGCCACCGCTCAGCGCCCCGTTCTTGGCACCGGGGTGGGTGGCCTTGCTGACGATGCCGCCGATGCGCACCTTGCCCGTGAGCTTGGGGTTGAAGGGATCGGAGACGTCGTACTGCTGCAGATCACCGCTACCCCAGCAAGCCACGTAGAGGAACCGGTCGTCCATCGACAGGTCGATATCGGTCACCAGCGGCGGAACGGCCTTGAAACCCTTGAGCAGCGGCGGCAGATCGGCCTCGTTGGCCGGCTCGGCCGGGATCTCGATCACTTTCTTCACCGCCCACTTGTCGCCGTCCTTGTACCAGGTCCAGATCGAGGAGGAGAGGTTCTCGAGACTGACCACGCAGTTGACGAAGCCGTAGGCCTTGGTGGGGTCGTGGGCCGGTCGCAATTCGAACACCAGCTGATACTTGTCGCCAAAGTCGATGGTTTGCAGGTGCTTTCGTTTGTGCAGGTCCCAGAAATGCAGGCGCCGTCCATACTGGGCGCCCAGCAGGACCTCTGGAATGAGCCCGTTTTCGAAGGTATCGGGCGTGCCCCATTCACTCGTGACGAGCGTGTCATGGCCGAGGTGCCACCAGGCGTCATAGGCAAGGTGCTGCGGCCCGCGATCCATCTCCCACTGGCCGCGCACATCGAAAGTCTCATGGTCCATGAGAAAGATGCCACCGGGCCCTTTGCCCTCGCGGTTGCCGAGGGCAGCGACATAGATACCCTCAGGTCCGCAATGCACCGTATGCGGCCGAGTGTAGCCGGCGCGTTCGGCAACCGTGGCTGGCTCGATCACCTTGACGATTTTGGGGTTCTTCGGGTCGGGCTTGGTGTCGAGGATGTGGATGCGGGAAGAGCGCAAGCCCGGCACCACGAGATAGCGCCGCTCGACGTGGGCGTGCGGGGCATTGGGGCACAGGCAAGAGGAGCAGGCGTTCCAGCCAAAATGGTGCAACTCGTCGCCGGCATTGGGCATCGACGTCGAACCAATGATGCGCGAGTAGGACTGGGATTTGGGGTCGACATCAACCACGGCGATCGCATCGGGGACCTTACGCTCCGGATCGAAGGCCGCCACGTAAGCGAGGCCTTCCGGTGCCGCCTTCATGGCCATACGGGGCGAGGGGTAAAAGCTCGGATCGGGCTTCCAGGTCGACATCGTCTATCCTCCTTGAGAGCAATGGAGTTCTGCGCTGTGCCGGCACGGCAAAACGCTGCAATGGCCGGCGCTGCGCCTTTGGGCTCAGCTCTTTGACTAGGCGCAAAAGCCGTCGGTCCGCGCCATTCTCGCTCACCGTGAAGCCGGCGGCTCTGGCAAGCTCCAGCATCGCCGCATTGCCGGCCAGGGTGTCAGCCACGAGGCGGCGCACCCCGGCTGCCGCCGCATGGCCACTCAAGCGCGCCAAAAGGCCGCGCGCAAGACCTAATCCTTGCCAGTCATCGGCCACCGCAACGGCAAATTCAGCGCTGCCGGCGTCATCCGTGCTCAGAATGTAGCGCGCTTCGCCGACCACGGTCTGGCTTCCGGCAATGGTGGCACAGGCCAGCAGGGCAACGTGGCGCAAATGGTCGATGTCGGCGAAGCGCCGCGCCATACTTTCGCTCAGCTCGCCGAGCTTGGTCAGAAAGCGACCATAGCGGGCTTGATCGGATAGCGCGTGAAAGAAGGCGCGCAGCAAATCGATGTCCTGCGGCAGCGAGGGGCGCACGCTCACCCGCCTGCCGTCGGCGAGAATGATGACCCCGATCGGCCCTGCCGTATGCTGCTGTTGCTTTGACATCATAGCGCCGCTGCAACAAGGCTCGGGCTTGCGAAGGCCCCGTGCCTGCCGGGGCGCTGCGCGCGGGCGTTGACCGGCGGCCAGGCGGCGGCTTCGGCGGCAGCGATGTGATCGGCAATGAGGCGGCTGACGACGGTGGCGCGCGTCAGCGGCCCCATATGGCCGGCGCCGTCGACGACGAGGGTGCGCGCCTGCGACAGCCGTGCCGACAAGGTCTCCGCGATCAGCCGTGCCGGCCGCGGCGCGTATTCACCGCGCAGGATCAGGACCGGGACGGCGAGGCTGGCGTAGGCGCCAAGGGGCGTCGGCTCCTCCATCAGCGCGTGGAAGTCCAGGGACGCTTTGGGAACCCAGCGCATCAGCGCCGCTTGCACAGAGGGACGCAAGGCCCGCCACGCGCCCGTGCCGCCCCAGTAGTCGACGAAGGTCGTGGCGGCGCGCCGCAGATCGCCGATGCTGACGGCGTAGGCGGTTTCCTGGGCAAGCGCGGCAATTTCCGTAAACGCCGCGGCCGCAGCGGGAGCGTCGAGCTGCTTCAGCAGATGAAAGGCGGACGGCTCATAGAGCGTCAGGCTGGCAACGCGGTCTTTCCGCGCCAGCGCCGCATGCAAGGCGACGCCGCCGCCGTAGGAGTGGCCGACCAGATGCACTTTGCCTTCGCAGCGGTCGATGCAATCAATGGTCCTTGCCGCCTCGTCGGCCAGCCTGAAGGCATGCGTGCCGCACCAGGCGCCTGCCGCCTCCGAGCCATAGTGCTCGGGCGCAAAGAGCTGATGTCGCGGGCCGAGGGCGTCGCTGAGTGCCCGCCACTGGCCGGCGCCGGCCCCCGAGCAGGGGAGCGCGACGACCGGGTTGCCAACGTTGGAGGTACCATCAACCTCTTCGCCTTGCATGGTGTGCTCCGCTTGCCGTCTTGAGGCTTCGAGCACCCTATAGCGCAGCCGTATCGTGCCGATGTCGCAACGGTTAAATTTGGTATCGCCTGTATCGCCCACGGCTCGGGCTGGCGGCCTCGGCAGCCCCCGCCTGCGCCGCCTTGCTGCGCGCTGGCAGTGTTCGGCGATACAAACGATACAATTCGCTCGCCGCAGGAAATGCCCGCGCTACAAGCCTTGGCGATGATGGCCTGATCCGGAGACGAAACCGATGGCGCCCCGTTCCTCGCACTGGCCGATCAAGCGTGCCAAAGGCGCAGGCAAAGCCGGAAAAGCGGGAGCGCGCGCGCGCTCGGCCGCGACGGACCTTGGCCTGATCGAGACCGTGCTCGACAGCATGGCCGAAGGCGTCGCCCTGTTCGACCAGGACTTGGGGCTGCGGTTTATCAACCGCCAACTCGTCGAATTCCAGGATTTTCCCGCGGCGATCGCCCGGATTGGCACCCCGCTGGCTGAGCTGATCCGCTTTCAGGTCCGGCGCGGCGACTATGGTGAGGTTGGCGCCCTCGAGGAGACGGTGCGCGAGCGCATCGCGATGATGCGCCAACCGGATGGCAGCCGTTACGAGAGGCGCACGGCGGGCGGACAGCACGTGGAATTCAAGTGCAGGTCGCTTCCCGACGGCAGCCTATTGGTGGTCTGCAGCGACATCACCGAGCTGAAGCGGGTCGAAGAGGCCTTGCTGGCGGCGAGCGACGTGCTCAAGGTCATCAGCCGTTCCACCTTTAGCCTGCAGGCCGTTCTCGACACCTTGGTGCAGTCCGCGGCGCGATTGTGCGAGGCCGACAGTGCCTTCGTCTTTCAGCGCAAAGGCGACACTTTTCACCTCTCCGCCAGTCACGGCTTCTCGGCCGCCTACGAAGCTTACATGCGGCGGCAAGCCATTCCACCCGGCCGCAACACGCTGGTCGGTCGCACCGCACTCGAGAGTGCGATCGTGCATATCCCGGATTGCCTTACAGATCGCGAATACACCTGGAGCGAATCGCAAAAGCTCGGCGGCTTCCGAGCCATGCTCGGCGTGCCGCTGCCGGGCGAGGTCGGCCCCGTCGGCGTCATTGCCCTGACGCGATCGGTGCCGCGCCCCTTCACCAACAAGGAGACCGACTTGATGACGACCTTCGCCGATCAGGCCGTCATCGCCATCGAGACGTTGCGGCTGGTCGACGAACTCAAAAGCCGCGAGGCGGCGATCGCGGCGGCAAAGGAAGCAGCCGAGACCGCCCGAGACGTGGCCGAGCACGCCCGCGCCCAGGCCGAGGCGGCCAACCAGGCAAAGTCGACCTTCCTCGCCACCATGAGCCATGAGATTCGCACGCCACTCAACGGTGTGCTCGGAATGCTAGAGGTGCTTGAGCGCCAAGCGCTCGATGCCTCACATTGGCGCACCGTTGCCACCATGCGCGACTCGGCCCACGCGCTGATGCGCATCATTGATGATGTCCTCGACTTTTCGAAGATCGAGGCCGGCCGATTGGAACTCGAGGAGACCACGTTTTCCCTTTCCGAGCTGGTACACAGCATCATCGGCACCTTCCGGCAGCAGGCGAGCGATAAGGGCCTGGCTTTGGGCTTCGAAATCGCCGCCGGTTCCGCCGACGCCCTGGTCGGGGATCCGACGCGCGTGCGGCAGATCCTGTTCAATCTCGTGGGCAACGCCCTGAAATTCACCGCGCGCGGCAGCATTCGCGTCAGCGCCAAGACGACGCCGCTCGGCGCCGGCCGCACCGCCCTCGCGCTCGCGATCGCCGATACCGGGATCGGGCTTACGCCGGAGCAGCGCCGCGGCCTGTTCCAACCGTTCGCGCAAGCGGACAACTCGACAACGCGTCGCTTCGGTGGCACCGGCCTTGGCCTTTCGATCGTGCTGAGATTGGCGCAACTGATGCACGGCGCCGTCGAGGTCGAGAGCGAAGCCGGCCACGGCTCGACCTTCACCGTGCACCTCGTGCTGGCGGCGGCGCCCGCGCCGCTGGCGCCCATGGTCCCCGCCTGGCGTAACCATTCGGACCCGGCGGGAGGCACGGCTGGCATGACGTCGAAAGTGCTCGTCGTCGATGACCATCCCATCAACCGCGAAGTCCTGGTGCGTCAGCTCGAACTCCTGGGCATCGCCGCCGACACCGCCGAGGACGGCGCCGCCGGCCTAGAAGCCTGGGCGCGCGGCGGCTACGCCGCGGTTCTGGCCGACATCCATATGCCGGAAATCGATGGCTACGAGCTGGCTCGGCGGATGCGTGCCACCGAGGCCGCCCGCGGCAACCTGCGCACACCGATCATTGCCGTGACGGCGAACGCTCTCAAAGGGCGAGGAGCAGCGCTGCCTGAGCGTTGGTATGGATGCCTACATGACCAAGCCGATCGGCATGGACAGGCTGAGCGCCATCTTGCAGCGCTGGCTGCCGCTCGAGGAGGGCGTCGTCGAGGGCCACACGCGCGAGCGGCCCGATGCGGCGGGTGCCATCGATCCCGCCGCCCTCGGCTCCTGGCTTGGCGATGACAGCGCCGCCATCGCCGCGCTGCTCAAAAGGTTCGCACGCACCGCCGTCGAGACGGAACTGGAACTCGGCGGCGCGGTGCGCTCGGGCGATCTGGCGACCGCCGTCGCCGCCGCCCACAAGCTCAACGGTGCCGCGCGCGCCGTCGGCGCCCTCGGCGTGGCCACGGCCGCCCAGACCATCGAGCAGGCCGGCAGAGCCGGCGACCGCGGCGGCTGCAGCGCCGCCCTGGGACCGCTGGCCGGCGAGATCCGCCGCGCGCTGGCGGCGATCGACGAGCGCTGGCGGCCTCAATCCTTGGGCGGCACAAACATGTAGCCGACCCCGCGCACGGTGCGGATGGCCGTCGGGTGGGCCGGATCGGCTTCGATCTTGCGGCGCAAGCGAGCAACACGAAGATCGATGGAGCGGTCGAACGCCTCCATTTCGCGATGCGCCGTGACTTCGAGCAGCCAGTCGCGATTGAGCGGGCGGTTGGGATTTTCCGCAAACACCTTAAGCAGGTCGAATTCGCTGGCAGCCAAGCTCTCCTCGCTGCCGTCGGCGCTGCCGCATAAGACGCGCTTCTCGAGATCCAGCACGCGACGACCCATACGCACGCGCGGGCCCGAGGGCGGCGCCTCACCGCGTGACGCGGCGCAAAACACTCTTCACTCGCGCCAGCAACTCCCGCGGCTCGAAAGGTTTGGGGATGTAGTCGTCGGCACCGGTCTCCAGGCCGACCACGCGGTCGACCGTATCGGCCGCAACCGTCACCATAATGATGCCGATGCGGCCACTTTTTTCGCGCAGCCAGCGCGCAAGCGTGAAGCCGTCCTCGCCCGGCAGACCGACGTCGAGCAGCACGAGCTGCGGCAATTCGCGCTCGATCAGATGCCGGAGCGCCGCACCGCCATCGACGCCGCTTACCCGGAAGTTCTGCTTGGCCAAATAGTCGACCAGCAGATGCCGTTGTGCGGCCTCGTCCTCCACCACAACGATGTGCGGGCGATCGTCCATGCGCAAAAACCCTGCTCCAGCACTCTAGGAAGCCAAGGCCCTAGAGTTGCCGCAAGTCGGGGTCGTTTGGAAGGGTGTCGCGCCCCCCGACAGCGCGCCCCGGCAGCCAACAGGGGGTAGCCTTAACGCTTTTGCCGCCGGCGCCATCGCATCGCGCCGCGGGTGGCCGCCTGCACCTTTGGCGCCCTGCAACCTTTGGCGCCCCGGCTTGCCCTGCGATGACGCTATGCCCCGGGCGTGCCGAACGCCTATACTCCGAAGAGGGCACTATACTTTGCCTTGATGGCGTCGCCTTGTGCTTCGACGGCGCCGGGGTCCTCGCGCATCACTTTGATCTGATCGAGCGGCTTGCGGTCGGGACGCTCCCGCACCAGGGCGTGGGCCGACCGCAGCCCGGCCGTGCTCACATTGAGCTGTTGGCACTCGATACCCATTGCCCAGCTATAGAATAGTCGTGCCGCGTTGGGGTTGGGTGCCGCCTTCATGATGGCCGCGGGTCCGGTGATTAGTGGACTGCCTTCATTGGCATAGACGATCGCCACCGGCTCACCCTTGTCCTGTAACCCGAGGATCGTGTAGTCGGCGCCGTCGACTTGGACCGCGCGCTCCCCTGCCGCTACCTTCTTCGGCGGATCGGCGGCCGACTGCAGCTGCATCACCTTCTGCTTGGCGAGCTTTTCGAAGAAGCCCCAGCCAAGCGTGGCCACCATCTGCTGCGTCGCCGTCATGATCGTTCCCGAGTAGCCCGGATGAGCCTTGACCAATTTGCCGATCCATCTGGGTTCGAGCAGATCGGCGAAACTACGAGGCGCATCCTGCGAGCTCACCAGCTTGGTATTGTAGGCGATGACGGAGAGGTAGATGCGCCAAGACGCGAACATTGCATCGGCATCCCGGTGCTGCGCCGGATAGTGCGCCGCCACCTCTTCGGGCAGGTAAGAGGCGAGCAGGCCCTCGCCCTTCCAGGCGATGAAATGCGCCGCATCCGAGCTCTGGACCACATCGCAGGCGAAGATCCGGCTGGCGTATTCTTGCTGGATGCG
This sequence comes from uncultured Alphaproteobacteria bacterium, assembly GCA_963775835.1. Lineage (GTDB taxonomy): Bacteria > Pseudomonadota > Alphaproteobacteria > Rhizobiales > Hyphomicrobiaceae > AWTP1-13. The sequence goes on from CAVZKV010000024.1 coordinate 171,888, forward strand.
CTGAAAGTTGCGTTCCGCACCGGAACGTTCGACCCGCACGGAAACGCCGGGAAACCTTGCCTCGAACGCCTTGGCCACCCTCTCGGCAACGGGCAACTCCACCGACGTGTAAAAGGCGAGCTTGCCTTCCTTTTTCGCGGCCGCGATCAATGCGTCCGTGATCTTCTGTGGCTCCGGGGTGGCGGCAAAGCTCCGCCGGGCCGACACCAGTCCCAGGCCGCTGGCGGCCGCGGCCGCTCCGGCGATTGCCCCGCGCCGCGTTAGTGCGCGCATAACCCCCTCCTTGGTCGCTGCGGTCGCCTCACCTTAACAAATTGCGCGGGCGAGGCCCCGCTCGTTCTCGAGCCGAGGGCCGCGGCCTGAACCGGGCAGGAAGCCTCCTCCAGGAGTGCTCAGTGCCTAGGGCCCGGGGGAGTCAAGAGCGATACGGCTCGGGCAGCGGCGCCAGGGCGTTGTCGAAATGCCTTGGCTAGCGCTGGCCGGCGCCAGCGCCAGGCGCAGGCTGTTGGCGTGCGCCTTAGCACCCGTGCCGAGCCAGGCAGCGCCGGAAGCGCCAACCGCCGCCAAAGCGCTCCCGACATTCGCGATACCAGGCACGGCAATGCCGATATTGCACAGGCTCGACCAGGGATTGATTGGTGATCTGTGACCTAGGCGAGGTCACGCCGGCAGCCGAGCTCATCTGTGGCACAAAGACGACTCCAGCGGCGACAATGACACCGGTCAATGCAAGCTTATGCAGCATGACGGACGTTCTCCCTTAGAACTATTGTATTGGACCCTCTAGCCCTGCTGCAACGAAGAAAGCCGCCGGCAGTTCCGATTGCGCATCAGAAAATCGCTGTCCTCCTTGCTCGTCTTGATCCGGGAGAGCTTCCGCCCGACATGGACATTGATGTTGGCCGCAGCTGTGAGATGATGCGTGCGTTCGCGATGGCGGCGGCCTCGCCCGGGAGCCATTGCGCCACTTTGACGTTAGACCGTTGTCTGACGGCTAGCGATGGCAACGATCACTCGCGGGGTCGTTGGGCGTGTAAAGAGTTTGCAGGAGACTTGCGCAGGTGGCCGGGCTGTCAAAGGAGATGCTGCAACATCTGATCGCGACGCACGGCTATTGGACTGTGGCGCTCGTCGTCGGTCTGGAGAGCATGGGCATTCCGCTACCTGGGGAAACGGTGCTGGTCTTGGCGGCAATCTACGCGGCCAGCGATCCAAACCTCAATATTGGCTTGGTGATCCTTGCGGCGGCCTTCGGCTCGATTATCGGGGACAACGCCGGCTACTGGATCGGTCATCGTTATGCCTATGCCGCCGTTTTACGGTACGGCCGCCAGCTGGGTTTATCAGAACCGCGCATCAAGGTCGGCCAGTATCTTTTCCGCAAGCACGGCGGAAAAGTCGTTTTCTTCGGCCGCTTTGTTGCCCTGTTGCGGATTTTGGCGGCCTTCCTCGCCGGTGTGAACCGCATGCCATGGCGTGACTTTTTAATAGCCAACGCCGCGGGGGCAGTGTTGTGGGCGAGCACCTTCGGGATCGGCGCCTACTACTTCGGCAAGCTTCTCTTCGAACTCCATACGGTTCTGGCGACCGTCATGTTCCTGGTCGCGCTCGTTGTCTTTTTTGGGGCAGGCTACCTGATCAACCGTTATGAGCATCGACTGATCGAGGTCGCCGAACAGGCCCTGCCGGGACCCTTGCATTGAAGGGCAGGGTGGCCCGGTTGGACGGGTACGAAGCTTTGCACGGGGCTCTCGCGGCCCGCCCTTAAGGCCGCTTACTCGGCTCCGTTTGCCGCCAACAAGGCGGCAACGTTGGCAACCAACTCCGCCTCGCCGGTAGGTTTGGCCAGCGTGGGAACGGTCGCCCACTCACGCAGGAGATCGTGGTTGTCCGAGCCTGTGAAGAACATGAAGGGAACTTGCTGCGAGCGGAGGGCGGCACAGATCGGTGCGCAATCCGAGCTGCCGATCTGCACGTCGAGAATCGCCGCGGAAACGCCACCCTTGACCGCAGCCTCCAAAGCCGCGTTGAGATCATGGGCGGTCACGACGTCGGCTCCCGCGTCGCTCAAGGCGTCCATGACGCCCAAGGCGATCAGCGGCTCGTCATCCACGACCAGGATCGAGTGTCCCCCAAGCGTGCCCATTTGCAGTCCCCATGCTGCCGATGCCCACGAGCGTTAACGGCCCAAGGTCCGGCATGGAATGGGGGAAAACCCTGGAATGGCCCGGGCGAGACTTCGCAGGGGTGCCGGACCCCACCCAAGAGTTTGTCGGCCCGGAGCCTAAGCCCGTAGGGCCGGGGCCCCTTGTCTTAGGTTTTGTGTGGGGGCTCTTTTTTCTCGATGGGACCTGGGGGAAGACCTCCGGGCTGTGCCGAGCCCCTTCTGCCTTCCAGCTGCTGGGATGCGGTCTCGCGCAGCCGCGCGTGGTCTTCTTCGGCTTGCAACCAGTCCTCGGTGAGTTTCCGCCGAGGCCACTTGGGCTCGAGCCAACCGCGTAGCCGGCTGGCCGACATGGCGAAGAACCTCGAGCAGCGCCGCGGCCCACAGCGCGGCCGCTCGAGCAGGATCATGGCGGTCAGGATGGCGCCGCCAAACAGGGTAATGCCTGCCATCAGGCCGACGATAAAGCTTTGAGGGTCCATGGTAGTAGGCGCGTCAAAAACGGGAAAAGATGGCCCGTGCCATCCCCCGTTTGTGGGAGAGCGCGCGGATCGGTGCGTGCCCGACTGTCGCAGCTTCGAAAAAGCCCGCTCGCGTGCTCAGCAGCGCCACTCCTGGGTAACACGTCACGCGCGCCCCTCAACCCGCTAGCCTCACAGCGATGTAGCGCGGCGCTACCCAAGGGGTGACCGAGCCGGCTGTGCACGGTCACAGCTCCGTCAAAATGTTTCCTCGATGCGTTTGTAGGGTTCCTGCGTTGTGTGCGTAAGTGCAAATGTGAGTAGCGTCCCTTAGTACTGCGTAGTGGCGACTGTCGGCTCGGGCTATGAGACCAAACGCCCGGGCCGACATCGTCCGTACGGAACGTCAAGTCTCGCAGCCGTAGCTCCCCCGCCGAAGTGGCCGGCCACGCGCCGCCGAGCTCCTGTCCCCTCGAAGACCCGTCATCGAGAAGACATTGGCGCCTCGCTCCGCCGCGGCGCCTGCTGACCTCTCCCGTGGCGCCCTCGGCCGGTGGCCTGCTCTCCCTATGCTTCGGCGTTAAGGCAAGCCGGGGGATGTGTTTGTGGGGTCCGCCGCCGGCGCTTTACACCTGGGGGATGGTCACGCCCATTTGTGATAAATGCCGGCGACGCAATGTGGTCAGTTTCCAGGTCGAGCCAAGGACGCCTGGCGCACGGTCGTGTTGAACCGCTGGCGGACGATCTGTCCCTCCTGCTTCGATGCCGAAGCCGAACGCGCTGGCGTGCGCTATCGGTTCGTCGGCGTGGGCGCGATATCGTGGAGCGATAGACCCGAACCGGCCAGACGCTACGCCAGAAAGCCCCCTTAGAGCCTTGGTCTTGCCGCTCAGGTCGTCGAGCATGTTGTAGCCATGCGGATGGGCGCGATATTTTCTCCCGGCGAAGGTGTCGCCTTTCATCAGCCGCTTTTTGACATCCGGCATACCGGCAGCCGTGAGCAGCGTGACCATCCAACATCCGTACGCCACCAGGTCGTTGAGCGTCGTGCCGGCAGAAAGGCGCGCGCCCGGGCCAGCGCCCGAAAGCCGGCACACGATAACCGCCTTGCCAGTTGCAGGCCTTCTCGCTGCGGAACTGCGTGGTGCCCGCGAGGCCTCCATCCCTTTGCATGCAAAGCTTCCAGGCGCCCGCCCACAGGGCAGGGCGGGAAGCCAACCGTTGGCTGACAATTGCCCGAAGAGGCAGCCGGACGACCGACTGGGGCCGTCGCGGGCAAACGCCGACGCCTTGGCTTGGCTGCCGCGCCGGTACCGGCGGCGACGGTCTCACCCTTTCCGGTGATCCGCTGCGGCCGCGCCGACCCCATTTGTGCGTTCGTGCGGCAATGTTGAGGATCGCCCGAATGGATCTCTTCAGCTTTCTGATCTTGCTCATCATGGCGAGCTTTACCCTCTCCAGCGCGGGCCTTCTGGTCGGTCTGGTCGTGGTAGAGCGGCAGCCAAAGCCTTCGGTGTCCGATCCGCGTCGGTCAAGCTCACGGCGCCGCCCTCGCAAAGGCAAGCGAGCGGACCGCTAAGACGTTGGCTTGGGTAACCAGGCTGCTACTGCGAATTTACTGCGGGATGCGTGCAGGAAAGCGTACCGGGAGGCCGGCGGGTACTTATCGCCGGCCTACCTTGGCTTTTGCGGCGGCTCAACTCGTGGGACCGAGCAAGGCGTCTCGACTTTAATTTGCTGGTCCCATCGACGAGCTGTCGGCATTCACGTTTCGGAGGCGATCCCCATTGCCTATTGCAAGGCCCTACTGCCGGCACCTTTTCGCGCGTTCTCCTTGATTTTGGCTTCAACGTCGCGGGCAATTTGATCGATCGACGATGCGTCGATGTTCTGGGTCTCGAACCCCATCAGCCCGAACGAATAAGTCTCGGCCGCGGCTGTCGAGCCGGCGAGCAACAGCTTGCGACGGCTGAAGTGGTGCTTGCGAACGCCTTTGCCTTGCATTGGGCATGATCGCTCTTTCTCGCTTGAAAACGACGTTCGGCTTCGCAAGCGGCAGCCGCCCGGGGCGACGACCTGCGCTACGAGGCCCGTACCGAAATCCCGAAACATGCCGTCACGGCATCGTTGAGCTGCGCTCAAGCAGCGATCGCCGATGGGATTTCATGCTTCAAACTGAGCGGCGATCTTTGCGTGCGGGGAGAGGCGTCGGCCATTGGGGATTTCCCGCACCGATTGCGGCAATCCCCGACCCTTACCTGATAAGCTCAAATTTGCATGTCGGTGCCGGCGTATACGCACGCCGCTGACCTGATCGCAATCTTCGGCCTTCCCATAGGAAAAGTCGGTGCCGGTCTTGCGACCTTGCGCACGCATGCGGAAGGTCGGCAACCTCCCGCCGCGATAACTACAGTGAGCCAGTTGCCGGCGGAGGTCCTTGCAGCCTGCGCCTCCACCCCAAGATCAGCGGGCGCAGGCACCGTGGGTAGCTGCGACTTTCGGCACCCAAGCCAAAGCCACGGTGCCGCTGGCGTTGGTTTGCGTCGGACAACGCGGCAGGGGAGGTCCACGATTGATCCGCGGCCACCTGCAGGTTTAGACCGCCCTGTTGACGCCCGAGCGGTGTTTGTTCCTGGGCACGAAATCAGACCGTTCCGTTTGGCGCGGTTCGCGTACCCAAACCTCACGGTTCGGATGCAGACCACCGCCCCGCGTCGCCGGGACCGCGGTATGGCGGGCCCGGTGGAGCAGTCGGGTGTCGGCTTCACCGCAGTTGGGGTGGATACCGCCGTTGCCGGCGACCACCTTTTGCCAGGCGGCCTTACGCGCCTCGTAGGCGGCAGGGTCGCCAAGCGCCGTGCAATTGAGCTCGTTCGTGTTCAGGTCGACCACGATCTCATCGTCATTCTCGACGAACGCGATCGGGCCGCCGAGGGCCGCTTCCGGGCCGACGTGACCGATGACGAGGCCGACCGAACCGCCGGAGAAGCGCGCGTCGGTCATCAGCGCCACGACAATGCCTCGCTGTCGGCAGAGCGCGGTGATACGCGAGGTCGGATCGAGCATCTCCGGCATTCCCGGTGCGCCGCTCGGACCCTCGTAGCGTACAATGATCATGTCATTGTTCTCGAACCGCTCGGGCGTTCGGTCGAGAGCATCGAGCAAGCTTTGCTCGCCTTCGAACACGCGCGCTTTGCCGCGAAAGACATTGTTCTCAAGACCCACCTCGACACCGGCGAGTTTGAGGATCGCGGAGAAGTCCGGTGACAGGTTGCCGCTGAGCACCCGCAGTCCGCCGGTCGGCTTGTAAGGCTTCTCGACCGAATAAATCACCTTGCCGTCGCCACGCTTGGTACCGAGACGATCGACCTGGTTGGCGAGGGTTTCACCTGTGCAGGTCAGTACATCGCCGTTGAGCAGACCGGCCTCCAGAAGCTCGCGGACGATGACCTGCACGCCGCCCGCCTTGTCGATGTCGACCATGGAGTACTTGCCGTAGGGACGCGCGTCGGTCAGCACGGGCACCACATGTTGCGAGAGGTGATTGAACTCGCCCGGTGTCATGACATCGTTCCAGAAATCGGCGAAGCCCGCAGCGCGCGCAATCTCCGGGGCATGCAGCGTTACGTTGGTCGAGCCGCCGATAGCCATGGCGACGATAACCGCGTTGCGAATGGAATCGCGCCCGACGATATCGCGGGGCTTCAGATCGATTTCGATCAGGCGCGCGAGGTGATCGACCAGTTCGGCGGGAAAATCGCGCAGCCTGCGCGGGTCGTCTGAGGAAGGTGCCACCATGTGCAACGGCTGCATGCCGACGACGCCGATGAAGGTCTGCATGGTGTTATACGTGAACATACCGCCGCAGCTGCCGATGCCAGGGCAGGCGTGGCAGGCGATTTGGTAGCGGTGTTCCGGATCGGGATGACCTGCAACCTGGTAGGCGCTCACGATGTCAATCTTTTCACCCGACGTCGGATCGGTGCCGGGATGGATCGAGCCGTCCGACATCATGATCGCCGGACGGTTGTGTTCGAGCAATGCCGCGAGCGTACCAACCGGCGGCTTGTCGCAGGCAACGACCGCGATGGTGCCCGCAAGGCCTGTTGCGCTCAGGTGCTCGCAAAGTGCATCGTGGGTCAACTCGCGCCCGATCAGTGAATAGCGCATCTCGCGCGTACCGTTGCGGATGCCGTCGGACGTTGCGATCGTGTACTCCGGCTGCACGAGGCGCACCTTGAGCTGATGCGGCGCCTTGCCGACACGGCTTTTCAATGCCGCATGCACCGCCTCAACCTTGGCCATAACCCCGAGGTAGCATTGGCTGTCACCCTTGGTGCCCACCACGCCGACGGACGGCTCATGGATGAGGCTTGGATCGGTGCCGAGTTCACGCGCGATCCCAATGCTCTGGGCGGAGCGTCCCGGATGGCGGTCGATGAGCACGATGTTCGATTTCGTCACAGAGGGCTCCTTGCAACGGCGCGTCGCGTTCCGTCAGCGATCGGCGGTGGCGGAAGGACAATTCTTGGAAAGGCTTTTATGCCCGCGAACGGCCGCACCAGGCAAGGGTAGCCCGAGCCGATGCCGCTCGCGCCCCTTGCTCCTCAGCGCGACCAACGAGCCCACCCTGATCCCCCAGCGAAGCAGGGACTGCTGGCAACTCACCATCAGGCAGTTTTAGGGCCAAGCCCAAACCGGGAGGAGCAAGCTCGTGAAACGATACCCGAGCCGTGGATCAAGAACGGGCGCGTTAGGAGCGAACGGCGCTCCAAACGCCTGAGCAGAGACCGGAGGGCCCGCGACCGGCCCAGGTGCCGCTGCCCCGAACTGCGCCGAACCGTCCGGTCCCATGGGCGGTGCGGGGGCCCGCCACGGCATTCATCTGGGCATGCCCCGAGGTCGAAATGCGGCCGCCCAACCTGATCGGGTAGAACGCGAAAGATCCCCCGGTGGAAAAAATGCGGCCGCGATCTATTCCGAGGCCAATCTCGATGGTCCCGCAATGGCCGCGGGTAGTGGCGGCGACCATGCTCCAGTTTCCATCGAGCTTGGCCGCACTTGCTGGCGGCGCCGAGCAGATGACTGCGGAAGCGGCAGATAGGATGATGGTGCACGTACGATTGCCAATCATGGGAGTCCTCATTTCGCCGGCGGGTTAGATCCCCCCAAATGCAAGGTTCGAACGCAGCCTCCTTTGCGGGACCATTCTTGTCAGCACGGTCATCGCGACGGTCATGCCTTCGAGGCGCGCAGCGTTTGTTTTTCCGCATGCTCCCCGGGCGTCCGTGACTAAGGGCGGAACGCTACTGCGGGCGGCGAGCGACAAAGAAACTGACCGATGCGGCCCTGGCAGAGCCAACCCTCGAACCCGCGTCAAGCTAGTCATCTCACAAGGCTTTGCAATATAATGGATAAATCGTCCAAGGTG
>CAVZKV010000025.1:0-247500 GCA_963775835.1 uncultured Alphaproteobacteria bacterium
CTGATTGTGATTTACCAATCTTTACTCCCATTTTTATCAGATATACCAATCTAGTATTTGTATATTCCAAATTAAGTGACTGTAGAAATTTGTCATAATTGTTATGATTTACTCCCCAAGCCCTAGAATATACTCAATCTTTCTTTTTTCCGAATATATCATATTGAGGAATATTTGAAACAGAACTTAAAATTTTCATTATATTTAACTTCGAAGGAATTATTATTAATAATTTTACTTGATAGATTTGTTTTATCGTTAAAAATTATTTTTAATCTAGATTTGTATAATATAATGTGTTTCCAATTGTTAAAACAGAAGCGGTTTAGTCAATTTCTTGAGTCAATGGAGAGGAATCTATTATTTTTATCTAACTTGCAAACTACTATTAAAAAAAAAAAAAAATTACTACTACTACAAATTTATTATATCTATTTATTCACCAAATTCTTTAATAGTGATGGTTAATGAAGTATTTTTTATATTATGAAAGAGGTTACCCAATATACTCTGCTTGTTGCAATTTTCACTGTTCTTATCTATATTGCTGTAGTTAGCACTGGAACAGTAGCAACAACTAACCAAAATAAAAGTTCGCTATCTGAATTACAAGATTCTAATTTAAGCTCTTATGAATTAGTATCTGGTAATTTAGATTATGTTCATACAGCAGACATGAATAGAGCAACTCCAACAGTATTTTTAAATGGAATAACTCTTAATGCTAGTGAGTTTATTATATTATATGATTCAACACCTTATGCAAGTAAAGGACATATAGCATTAAATTTACCGTGTAATCCTATAATAATACCCAGAGACCATTCTAGTAGATGTTTTAATAGGAAGACTCCTGATATGAATATAATGGCTCTGGGATATATTCCACAATTGTCATCTCCTCCTACTATGTGTGTTTATCACACAGGTCAATTTCAACTGGGGAATCCTGTTAACTGATATTGTTCTAAAAGCAGTATCAGAGGATCCAATAACATTCAAAGGTCCACATTCCGTTGCATTAGTCACACATGAATCATACATACCAAAAGTAGCATCTTATATGCAGAAAGTAATGCAGAACATGACTAATATGACTGGCTCTTAATAAAATAACCATATTTTATTTTTATTGTATTGTCAAGAAATATAGAAAATATACCTATATTTATAGAATAGAAAATTCTGAGACGACTTTAGAGAAATTTTTAATATAACTTTAAAAATAAATAACAATTATAACATCATTTTTATTTATTACTTAATTTAGTCTACTAACATCGAAAATTATCCTCATATATTCTGTAACCAGAATTTAATCCCTAATTGTCTTTTACTCTATTTCGGTAATTTTTTAATATCTATAAATTCCTTATCATTCGATGCTATTATAAACTATCACAACAACTGTGAGAAAGAGGCTGGTTTCGAATTTTAAATAAATGATAAATTATCATTTTAAGTAAAAGATGTCTTTTATTCGATATTTGTTATTCTTTTTTGGTTTTACATTATTTTTATATCTAAATAATTCCAACTTTATTTATTCTCACATACATACCAATAATCAGATTGTCATACAAGAAATATAATACAATACACATAACAAATTAAAGTTCAATTTGCCTATAATCAAGAAAAGATAAAAATAAATACTTTAACAGATCTTAAATTCAGTGTTTTAAATTCAACAACAGGAGAACACATTAAAAATTTCTTAGCAAGAGTAGTTATTACAGAAGGATCAGAAGTATTCGGATTTGATAATATAAAAGTAAATGATGGTGATTTTTCTGTGAAACATTTCTTTGCTAATTATGGAACTCATCAAGTTATTTTAAGGATAGATACAAATTCTTCTATTACGCGGCCTGCATTTGACGTAATTGTACCTTCCTATCAATCATCATCATCTTCATCTCCATTTCTTGCAGATTCAGATAAATCAAAGTTAGATAAGGATAATACAAGTAAGAAAAGTATTACAACTTATTTAATTATCGGAGTAGGCGTTGCTGTAAGTATTGGAATGACAATAATATTATTATCAATTTTAAAAAAAAAATACTAATTCTAAAGTCTAATTGAGTTTTCCTGAATTTCCTTTTGTGACTGTTATATAAAATTACCGTAAAATCACAGTTATTAGATTTTTAATTTGATGTTGTAAGAAGATATTAATAGATTCTACTAAACTTATTCGTCCGGTCTCTGTGCAACCGGAGATGTATGAACTGATTTTGACACAAGTTTGTAGTTCAGAAGTATTGTTATTACTAATTTGAAATATAAAAGTCAAAGGCTACAGATAATTAACCAGTTATTATGAGAAAATGACAAGACAAAGATGATATATTGACCATTTATCTGATCAATCAAAAATGAATAAATTTTACTAATTAGTTTTTTAGTAAGGCTCGGTAATTTGTTTAATAACTTTTAAATTGATTGGTCAAGTCACACTTTTGTTTGTTCAATAGTTGCATTTCATGTTGCAAGGCTCTATTTTGTTCTGTTAGGTTTTTTATCATTACATCATAATGGGACATTTTCTCATCAATATCTTTTAATTCTTCTTCTAAAGAATGTCTTTTAATTCTTCTTCTAAAGTATTCTCCAATCCTGATCCCTTATTTATCATGTATACAAATGCAGAATCAAATTTATAAATATGATATTAGTAAAAATTATAACTCATCACTAAAATAGTTTTATATAGATGTAACTTTTGTTCCATTGACTTCACAACGATAGACTATTAAAATATGTTAAAGCGAATTTCAATAGGCTTATCAAAAAAATTTGATTAAACTCCTAATAAATAAGGAAGAGAATACTTCAATAACTACAATCAAAAATGACTGCTAAAGAAAACCTTGAAAGTTATAAAGTAATGGTTAATTTCAATCAAGATTTAATCAAAAATACAGAAACTTTTAAAAAATTAAAATTTTATCCTGTCATAGAAATCGATAATGATCTATATAAAATAGAGTTGGATACTAATCCAGATACTCTGATAAATGTTAATTGTATAAATGTGCCCAACAGGAATTTCCTCAAATAGTAGAATTGATATTAGTCAGTTTGGTGAAGGATTTTTCATATGTAATGGAAAAGAAATAGCAGCAAAGTGTCATTCTATTGCTAAAAAAATCCATGAGGATATTATAAGAGATGCAAAGGAGATTTATAATAAAAAATTTTATAATGAATAAAACCGATAAATATTGCTGGTTAAATGTCTTATAATTGTCATAGCCGAAAAAGAAAATTTAGAAAAGATATGAATACATATTTAATGATACATTAAGATAATAACTCCTTATTAATTGGTAACTTATAATTATACTCATCCCTATTATTATATTCATTTAACAATTTTGTATATAACTATAGTATAAGAGTTAAAAAAAAACCATATTTCTATAAAGAATATCTTACCTAAAAAAGAATTTTTTGTTATATTGTTCTCTTACTGTGATCCCATGTAGCGTAGAAGTGTGGAGTTATTTCAATTATAACGGATTCTCCTCGCTTTATAGTATCCATGAGGAACTTTGCCATATTATTGTCAAGGCTTCCAGTATACTTGATCATTATCTTTTCTGCTATTGGTTAGTTTGGCTAATATCTTCAGAAATAACGGCTGTACCCTTTCCCTCTAACTCCTTTATATGGTAGGTTAGTTTCATCTATACAAAAATAAATATTATTTCTCTTTTTGATGTTTCTAACTTTCTTAGAATTCTTGCCTGTTTCAAAGTAGATTCTGTCATTATCAAAATAATACCATACTGGATGTACATTAGGGTCTTCTTTCTCGTCTATAGTTCCTAATCTAGCAAACAACTTACTCTTTGAAAGAAAATCTATTACCTCCTCTTCGGTCATTGATGATCCAAGCCCAGGTTCACTTGCATTAAGAATTTTCATTAGAATTTTATTAGTATTTATATTTAATAATGATTTTTTGATTATATGCTATTATCATTATCTTTATTACTCATTTTTTATATTGATTTAGGATAAAATATCAATGGTAAATGAGGAATTTTTATTTTAAATTGTATTCTTGTTTTAAATTTTTATATATCTCTCGATAGTCTTCTAATCCAAAGTCAAAATTAGCAAATTTTGTTCCATTTTTATTTACTGGCTTTAAAATTAAATTCTCAGATTTTACAAATTCATCCATATCAGGAATCTCCTTCAAAATAAAGTTGGGTAACTAATGTAGGCTTTCCAGGATTATCAGGAATCCATGCTTTTACGTGTATATGTGCCGGTCTAACAATATTTCCAGTAAGTTCACTTCCAGGCATTATAGTGTCCAGATTATAGTTTCCATTTTTATCGGATATAACTTTGCCGCTAAGAGTAAATCCCGTGATATCATATTGTCCATTAGAATCTGCCTGCCAAAAATCTAGAATAGCGCCATTTATAGGTTCACATGTAAAAAAATTTAAAACTTTGCCATTTATGATTATTCTTTCTCCTTCCATTCCTTTAGCCAGCCTTCTTTTGCACTGGAGACCCTTCTTTATAGAATGGTCCTTGAATTGCTGGAACAGTCATTTCACAGGAAGAAATGATTTGACCTGATTTTGATAAATTTAATGAATTATTATTGGTAGTATTATTAGTCATATTTTGTGAAGTTGCTTGAGAAAAAACGGCAAATATAGAAAAGAAGATAATGCTTTGAATCGAAAGTATTAGCGAATATTTTAGAATATTCTTTTTCAATATGAATTTCTTTCTAATTAATAAATTATATAAACTTTCTTGGATATTGCAATATGTTTTACATATTTGTTTTATTTGATCTAACATATGAGGGACATTAAGTTTTAGTGATATAATAGAAGATGTATTAATCTTTTTCTTTTCCAATTGTTATAGTTCTATAGTTATCATTTCTTCTTTGTTAATGCAATTTTATTTTTGTTTACTATAAGAATAACTCCAACAATTATGACTATCGTTGCAACAATTATTACTCTTAAATTAATATTTTCATCAAGTATTATCCATCCTAAAAAAACTGCTATAACTGGGCTTACATAGGCAAAGGTATTAGCCAAGGTGGTGGGAGTATTTCTCAAAATTCAAAAAAATCCTAACCATCCTGTAGTTTCAACTATTATAAGATATATGAGAGAAAGTATAGACTTCAAAACATAGAATGAGAATTTAAGGAATTTATAAATTTCCTTTTTATCAATTTTATCATACTCTCCAAAGAACTCATAGGCAAACAAACCAAATAATACCTAACCATTGTCATAGTCTGAATAATCATCGTCAGGAGGAACTGCTACTAACAGTTCAGGCTATGACAATTTACTAATAATAATAAACCTCTATACCAGCCGATCCATAAATTAGTTATTACTACTAGTAACAAAATAAAGAATGATATCGAATATAATCCATAGGAAACTAAAACGAGAGGAAGGGGGAGGAATAGTGTTCTAATTATAATTGCTAATCTAACTTTTCTATTCATATTGCATATGCTTAAAGTGACAAACTTTTTTAATAATACATTCTCGATTAGTAATTAAATGGATTTCAATGTTAGTGTAGGAGATGACAATCAAGATATAAGAATTTTAGCACCATGGTTTCTTAATTGTTTGAATAGATTGTCTGGAAGTAATCCTGCGAAATTTATATTAAAACAACAAGTTTTTGCACAAACACCAATGAATGGTTTCAAAGCAGATCCAGAGAAATATCAAAAATATGTAGATCTAAAGGGAAATTCAGACTATACTCGCGTTGTTGAGCCTATTATACTTTTTTTAGAAAGAAATAGATTCATAAGAATTTCTGATGTTAATCCAGCAAAAATTGCAATTACACGAATTGGTGTTGATAAATGCAACGAACCTACAGACATAGAATGGAGTTATAATCATACATTTTATCCTATAGAAGATGATGATGATATTGCTAAGAATCCAGGATATCGAAACTATAAATAAATATAGTCAACTGACGACTAATTAGTTCGAGTTATAATAGATAAAACAAAATCATTAAACTTCCTTTTAACTTCATCTCTCTGTCCCAAAGGAACTTCATAATATACTAACAAGTCTAATAAGGCCTGTTTTAGGATCTCTATCCCTTTGAGAACCATGAACCTTTCCATTATACTCAGTTACAATATCAGACAAAATCTCATATTTCTTTTGAATTTCTGCTATTGAACCTTGCAAAAATTCAAAGGAATTAGACATCTTTGGTTTAGGTTGTTGTTGATGCAAAAGAGGCATATGGTGTTCGTTTTCTAGCATAAGGATTGTAATAATGAGGTTTTTGTGCTTTGATGGTGGAGTTATTCCGTCTTTTGTATTGTTGTAGTAGTAGTTCCTGAAGATTTGTTGCCTCTATTAGGGCAAATATGTTTCTTTTTTGTAAATACTTCCCAATATTCATTTACTGAAGTATTCCAATATATCTGAATACCACAACCATAAACACAAGGTCTTGGATTGATATTTTTATTTTGATTATTATTATTAGAAGTATTATAAGAACTCATTTCTTATTGATCTTTTCATTTTCTAACTTGAACTTCTCATCAATATTATCATGAATTTTCTTTACCCTCTCAATACTAGTGTTTATGTCCTTATGGACATCGCTATCATTATCACGAATCCTCTTATTACACCAACTATCCTCATGTAACATACCCATTATGTCATTAGTTAAATCAACATAACAAATTTGATAGATGGAGCATTATGGATATATTCTGGTTTTGTTCTTGAATTTCTTGTCCTCTTTACTCCATTAGATTTTTCTTCTTTATTATTGTCCAAATTTATTAGTCCTTTTTTTCTTAAAGTATCTAGGAAAGTTTTAACTTATATAATTAATGCTTTTTATGATCTATATCCATCTATGGCACTAGTTTTGTTAGGTATTACTATTCACTACATGTTCCTTTCTCCATAGTTTTCATAACTGACACAGTAAATTAAAGAAACACAATCGTAGGCATATTTTCTTGAATTTATTTTATTTTTTATCTTAACATTCAAGGAAATTATTTTAAAGATTCATTGTTGATTAAAGCCTCAACATAGATTTACAAGAGTTGATAAATATAATATGCGTTATGAATGAAATACCATCTCTTAAAAACAAAACTTCTCTCAACAAATATGGAAAAACATCATGTTTGTCATAGTCTGGACGACAGGTAGATAGATGTAGTCTATAAACCCTCTACTCTAACTGTTTGCTTGTTCAGGCTATGGCAATTAAATTATATCAAATTATTAAATAGAATATTTCAAAAATAGTATTACCAATCGTGTCGTTGGACACAAACAACAACGTTCATAGCCTCAATTTGCTCCTACTTCCAGTACCATCATGAGGCTATGACAACGATTTCTTGTCAATAAACAAAATTATAGCCAAGCATTAAATATCTTAATAAACATTTGAATATACCTTTAAACCTATCGACTAATCAACAAAGAGTCGATCTTCATCTCCATAGCATTCTATTGTATGCATTAGAAGACTATGGTTTTCTAAATGTTCTAATATTATTTCTATATATTATGATTAATGCATTTTGAATACTAAAATTAAAAAATTTAACTTATCAGCAATAAAAGATCAAAAATCATGAAAACAAAAGCATTACTTACTAAAATAATGAATTAAAATAAATAAACTTAAAACTAAAATAAAACTTCGTCTATAAATTTCTTATAGATCAATAGAATATCTATTATAATTGCTTATAATTCAGATTTGATATATAGTATATACCTATAAACCACCAATGAAGTCTGAAAAAGTGAAAGGGAAATGAGCAATACTTACTTCCTTTTACTTTCTCTGGAAAAATAATATGTTAAGTTTGTATCCAAGAATGACCATAGGTGCACCAAAAACTTTTACTTACTGGAGGAGAAGGGATAATATCAGATTCTATATAGTTACCATTTTCATCATAATATCCTCCAAATTTTTGAAAATGGCTTTTCCAATCAATCTCATAGACAAGACTTTTAAAACCAAGGTGTTTACACATAGGGCAGACAACTTTTTCTTGCATGTTTATGTTATAGTAGTAATAGCAAATCCAAATAAATCTTGATATTACTTCCTCTGCTGAGAAAACTAATAATTTAACATTCTATCTAAAATCCAGAATAATAATCCTTTTATTGTTTATTGTGTATATATTATTGCATCTACTATTTCTATTCATTATTGAAGATGCAAACATAATGGGTGTTATTGCGGCTCCTAATTTAACACCCATCTTATTCTTTAACACTATTCTTGTTGTTATTGTTGGTGATGTTGCTAACTGCATTTATTAGTAGCATTTTGTGTTGATCAAATATTAATGAGATCAGTTGTGATTCTGTAGAAAATTCTTTTCCTTTAGCATTTATTGCATCTGAATATTTATATGATGATTGTAACATTTGCTCAAATAATTCTCTATTTTGTTTTCTCAATACAAAAGAAAGTTATTCATTTTTCTATTTCTCTTTTTAGAATTGTATTATTATTACTATTGTTATATTCATCATCTATTAATTGTTGTTCAATCCCCCAAAACTATTGCTGAACAACATAAGCATACCCCCGTTCTAGATTAGATAGATCAGTTTCATACATTGCTACTCTGCAAATATTCCGGTTAAAATTTTGATTATTAGTAGTATTAGAACTCATTTCTTTTTAGACTACTCCACAACCACATGAAATGTATTTTGATCACCACATCTAGGGCAAATTTCTACTTCACAAGGAAAATTATGAAAACCATTAAAATGAACATTGCAATCATGACAATGACTTTGTTTATCGGTTTCCTCTTGGCCTCTAGCAAGAACTGCCTCGATACCATATGGAATTCTATTGTATTCATTTTTACCAATTACTGTTCTAGGAGTGCAACTAAATCCATCATTCAAATTACCACATAATTGACATTTGGTAGATGAACTCATTTCTTATTCTTGTTATTCTTATCTTTCTTGTTTAGACTTGATTCTAATTCATTGATTTTGTTCTCAAGTTCTTTACTATCCAAATTGTCAATATTTTCTTCTTCCTTAATTAATTCTAGCATTTTATCTGTAATTCTTTTAATATAAAACTCAGTGCTTTTCTCATCATAAAAAATAAAGACCTTGTAACTATCTAATGTAAACTTTCTAAATTCCAAATCGTTCAATACCATGTTTATTATTGGAGCCATGGCATCGTCCACAGTTTTTGGATTAGATTCAATTCCTTTAATTTGAAGATATTTTTTAATTATATGTGCGATTGCCCTAAGACGGCTTCCCTTGGTTTCGTACATGCTTTCATCTTTAAACTCGTCATCTTCATTCAAATTTCTATTATTCATTTTTTTATTATTGTACCCCCAAGAAAGTATCAGGTTAATAAGGAATTTGTTTCATTTTGATTAGTATAAGAACATTGTGTATTCGTAATATTATTAGTTACATGATGATCTTCTTCTGACATATTTGTGTATATTTAATAAGTAAATTTCGATTGTAATAAGAGTGATTTTACTATAGTTAGTTAAAAAATTAACGAGAAAAAAAATAAAATTAATTCTCTTCGAAATTATTATTATTTATTTTCTAAAAATGAATTTATTTTCTTATCTAACGTAAAAATATTTTTTAACATTTCTTCATGATTTTGCTCAACTATTTGTATTTTTTCTAAAATAATTTCGTGCTTTTCTAGACTAATTTCATGCTTTTCTTCTAAGTGTAATATGTGGCCTTGTATTTCCTTTTGTATAACTGCAGTTTTCTCTTGTCTATTGTATATCAACCAACTGATAAAGCCCCCGATTAATGCTCCTATTATAATACCTATATAAGTAGAAGCAATATTGGATAAATCTCCTGCACTAAAACAATCTTTCAAGTCGACACAGCCCCACATTATGAATATTTCTAATAACATATTACATAAACTTGATTCATTGCTTTTTATTTTATTGATTTGTAAAGCGTGTGTAAACTCACCTAACCCGTTCTGATAGTACCTGTAAAATCAATATTTACCAAACGATATAAATAGAAACAATGTCTTCTGTCCATAGTGAATAATCTAAATCTGCTCCTTCCCCTTTTCAACTGTGAAACATTTAGAAATGAAATTACAATAGACTCGGAATGATAAAATAATAAAAGAAAATAAAGGTCAAAAATGACCCCAAGACCACCGAACCCGAGTCAGATTTGACCCTTTTTATATGTATTAACTGAAGTAAACCAAGAATTACTTATAGAGTATTTAAAAAAAAGAGAGAAAGGGCGACAAGAATAACAGAAAAAACATTCGTAAGAGAAATAAATAATATTGTAATATTATTTTTTATGAATAATAGTACATAGTAATAGACTATTTTCACGTTCTCTGATTCTAATAATAATAACAATATCTACTGCAACAATAATCGTACTGACAGTAACAAATAATGATATCTCTGATCAACTGACGAAGAATTTCAATCTTAATCTTTCAACTACTTCTATTTCTACCGCTGCTGCTGAAGAAGATGATGATGATGACGACGATATTGGAAAATATAATAGAAATGCAGATAAAAAACACGATAATGATGATGACGACGATGATGACGACTAAGATGAATAATAATAAACTACCAAATAATAATAGTACCTATCAGTAACAAACAATAAGCGTAGATGGAAACTTTTCCACCTATTTATTATGATTAATGCATTTTGAATACTAAAATTAACCATATCTTGTGATCCAATTAAATATAAAAATAGATAATATATGGAATTCTGTAAACTTATCGGTTGATTAGTCTATTTATAAATAGTAGTAGGCATATTTTACTATGATTTCTCATACTAAAATAGTATATTAGAATAAATTTGAAAAATGAATTGTCATTACAACTAGTAGATAAATTGATCACGAGTATTCTGGAGGATAGTCACCTGTTTAGACACAATTTTGTAGTTCAAATTAAAACAGAGAATATAAAAAATTAAAATAGTGTAGGATTATATTTATTCATTTAGAATTAATTTCTAAACTAATTTGTTATTTTTCACTTTGTCTATATGAAATATTTGAATTGATTCTTCCAACCATAACTGTTTTTTCTTTAATTAACTGATCAAGAATATGCTTAGTTCTAGATTCTAAGGAATCAAAACTCCTCGTCCTAAAATCTTTCCTTCTCTAAGTAACCTGAGAGCATCGTTTGCTTCTGATAAACCAAATTTCTGTATATGATGTTTTATCAATCCTTTCTTTGCTAATTCCATAACTTCTCTAAGATCATTAAAATTACCCCAGAAAGAACCATAATACTGGTATTCTCTAGCTACAAATGGGAAAAGAGGTATTTTGATTTGGTTTCCAATCAATCCACTAGAGACATATGCTCCTTCTGTAGCAAGCATACTAAAACCCATTGGAATGGCTCCTCGTACCAACAAGATCTATTACTGCATTAACCTCATTGCGACCTGTTGCTTTATTAACCTCTGCACGAACATCGTCTGATTTTTTATCTTTTATGTTTATAACGTGATCAGCACCGTTCTGTTTTGCAAGATCTAGTTTATCATCATTTCTATCAAATGCAAACATGGTCGAGGCTGCGGATAAAATCTTTGCATACTGAATTGCATAGGTTCCAAGCCCCCCAATCCAATAATCGCAATAGATTTACCAGGTCCAAGAATATGTTTCACCTTTCTAATTGCTCTATATGTAGTAACGCCTGCATCGGTAAGCGGTGCAATTTCTTCAGGTTTTAAATTATTTTCTTTGTCAATCTTGATCACATATTTGTAGGAAGGGATAGGAACAAATTCCGAATATCCTCCCTCTGGACCAAATCCCGGCCACTTTCCCTTACCACAAATTTGTTCGTTACCAATTTTGCACTGTGGACAAAGACCACAACCCCAACCACCAGAAACTACGACTAGATCGCCTTTTTTACAAAATTTTCAGGAACTGAATCACCGACCTCTTCAACCCATCCTGCAATTTCATGACCTAGTGTAGCAGGTAGTTCAAGAGGAAGATATTCTCTGAAATATCCATCAATCATTTGTAAATCAGTACGACAAATTCCTGCTCCCCCAACTTTCACCAAGATGTTTTCGCCAGAAAAATTTTTGTTGCTTGAACCTCTTCTAATACAAGGGGCTTATGATATTCATGCATTCTTGCAGCAAGCATTATTTAATCAAATTAAAATTTCAGACCAAAATATTTAACCTTTTATAGATACTATAATTAGAAGACTGACAAAAGAAAATTAT
This sequence comes from uncultured Alphaproteobacteria bacterium, assembly GCA_963775835.1. Taxonomy (GTDB): domain Bacteria; phylum Pseudomonadota; class Alphaproteobacteria; order Rhizobiales; family Hyphomicrobiaceae; genus AWTP1-13. The sequence continues at coordinate 12,348 of CAVZKV010000025.1, forward strand.
CATTTATAAGATACATTAAGACAAAATTGTTTCTGTTATAGTATAAAATTATATCATCTAAATCGTTACTTTTATAGAATTATATTCAAGTAATATAAAATTTTTTGCAATTCTATTATATATGTTATTCTTAAACAAATGAAATATTATCTTCATTTTACTCAGAGGTGTATCAACTATTTTGACAAGATTTTGCAGTTCAATACTAAAGAAATAAAATAATTGCTTATTGGATGAATTCTAAATAGATATCGAAAGTATATGTTATACATAAATTACAATATGTATTATTAAATTAAACCAAATGATGTTATCTTGGCAGTGAACGTCCGACAGCTGGCCACTCGCACTGGGTCCCGCCATAAACCCGATGACGGAATACAAGGACACGCAAGGTTTCGGCGCGGGTCCGCTCGGCCTAGGCGGCGTGATCCCGTGATGGTTTCCAATTGCGTGTGGCTAAAAGCCTCGTAGCGGGTCACAGGCGGCCATCCGTCTTGGGGCTACCCTAGGTGCGGGCCAACCTTAAACGGCCAGCGTCACGGGCTGCGCAAGGGCTTTGAGAGGCCGTAGGAAGGCGACCGCCAATTGTGCTCCATGGTCCGGTCTGAGGAGCCCTCTGAGGAGCGCCACGGGGCACAATGAAAAGGCGAGACCACGCACCGGATCGACCAGGGCAAGCGCCTGGCTGTCACAAGAACCAGTCGTGGCGGCAGAACAGCGTCCGGTCCCCGGCACGGCTCGCGCGGAGTGGCGATGGTGTCTTCGGCCGGACTACGACTTTTGTCAGTCCCTAAAACAGGGCGGCTGCCAAAAACAGCTTGAGTACCGCGAGGACGCCACACTCGATCATCAAGGGTCTGCCGAGTAGGTGGCGACCTCGACGAGGTTGCCGTCGGGATCTTCGCAGTAGATTGAGGTCATGCGCCCGAGAGCCCCTGTGCGCGGTGCCGGGCCCGCCGTAATGGGGATGCCGTGGCTCCTCCAGCGCTCGATGATCGGGTTGAGGCTGCCCTCGGTGATGAAACACAGGTCAAGCGAGCCCGGTACATCGACCTTGCAGGTCGCCCAGCCTGGGCTGCCTGTCGGTCGCAAATTGAACTTCTGCCGCCCGAACTTCAGCGCGATCCGCTGTCCCGGTTCCGCTGGACTCTGGTAGACCTCCCGCTCGAATCCGAGAGCGCGTTCGTACCACGAGGCGGTCGCCTCGACATCGCGGCAGTTCATGACGATATGGTCGATGCGGTCGATCATCGCGAACTCCCATTGCCGTTCTGTGCTTGCCGATCCCGTTGATTAACGAAGTTGCGACCGGCTGCGCAAGGCCGAGATCGCGTAAGCTTGCGTTGGCGTCGCCTAGCACGACTTGGGATCGGTGCCGCGCGACCCCCTGGACAATCCAGGCGTCACGTTCGAGCTGAGATGATCCCAGGGCCTCACCGCGATATGCCGAGCGCCACGGACTGCACACGCATGACGACGAGTGCTTAAAGACCATGACATGTCATCGCGTGCTAGCACCGCGATCGCTAGGAGCAGCGGCAGGTCGGGCTGCTTATAGCCCGAGCTTCTAGCCGTTTCGCCGAGCCAGACCGCGTTCTAGCAGGGCTGCGGACGGCGATGGCCAGAAACCAAGATGGGCACAGGGGCATGCTCAAATTTCAGCCAAATTTTGACCCCGGCCAGTTGATCTTCCGGTCTGTGCCGATCGGATTCCAGTGGCGACCAATAATCGGTCTCAAAATGGGAACGGGGGGTTCGTGTGCCGTGCCGCCGATTGAAAAAGTTAGAGCGACAGCCCCGAGGGCTTTCCATTCACACGCCCGAAAGACCCCCAATAACAGACCGACTTATCGCGACCTAACGCGATGCCGTATGGGTCGGCCTAGTGCCACTTTCAGAAGTCACGAGATGCATTCACGCGAGTGTCAGTAACGGGCCGCCGCTCGCATGTGGCGCGCTGCGATGTAAGCCAAAGGTCATGCGCCTCCTCGCTTCCTCCATCCTTGCCGCTCACATTACGCGGGCTGCGGTCGCAGGCACAGAGCCGCCAGCGCAGGGGCAGCCAAACGGTGCGCGCTGCCGGCTCGAGACGGGGCTCGCCTCGGCAGCGTTTAGACGTTACCCGGGATGCTGCCATCGACGGCAAGTCGCGACAGCTCGTCGTGCGCGCCGGCGTAGGCGCTCACCACGGCGGCGGCACGACGGTCGAGCTCCTCGCGGCCAGGTCGGGCGCCCCCGCTAGCGCGCATGCCGATCGAGGCGCCGAGGTCGCGTCCGCATCCGACGATCCAGTCGCCGAACCGCTGCCGCTCGCTGCCGTAGCGGGTCAGCGCCGTGTCTAGGTCGCCCCCGTGTCCGGCAATGGCCGCGGCTAGGCAGGTCGCATCGAGCGCCGCCTTGGTGACGCCGGCGCCGACGTGCGGGCGCGCGACGAAGGCGGCATCGCCCAAGAGCGCCACCCGGCCGAACACGAGGCACGGAGAGGCCAGGTCGTAGATGGCCTGGAAAAACGGCTGCTCGCCCCGGGTGAGGACGTCGGCCATGGGCGAGGCCAGCTCGGCTCGGGCCGATCGGCGGAAGTCAGCGACGACCTCGGGCCGGATCAGGGGCGGTGGGATCGAGGTGCCGTGGCATTTGCCGCTGGCGTCGGTGCACAGCTCCGCCAGCTCGGCCTCGCCGACGGGCCGGTACCAGGCGCAATTGTAGTCGCGGTGGCCGACGCGCAAATCGCCGTCGCGCGCCGGCACAGCGTAGCATAGTGCCAGCGAGCCTTCCGGCACGCAGAACAGATAGTCCCTCTCCAGGATGTCGCGGGTGGCGCGCACCGCCTCGCTTTCTGGCATGAGGGCGCGCCAGGCGACGTAGCCGGCGTAGGCCGGTTGCAGCTCGGGCAGTAGGCGCGCGCGCACGGTGGAGCGAAAACCATCGGCGGCGATCAGGAGGTCTCCGCGCGCCTCGCTGCCGTCGGCGAAGCGGGCGGTTGCGCTGCCGGCATCGGAGCGCACGTCGATGCACTCCATGCCGCGGTGATACTTGGGCCCGCGCAGGCTGTCGCGCAGCGCGCGATAGAGGGGCGCCCACGAGCTCATCATACGCTGCTGGCGCACCTCGTGGATCAGCCGATCAGCGTTATCCCAGCAGACGTAGGTGCCGTCGGTCGCCACGCTGAGGTCGTCGAAGGCGAGCCCGAGCCGGCGCATTACCTCGTGCAGCGCCGGGTGCGTACCGAGGCCGGCGCCGCGGCCGGTGAGGTCCTCGCGGGTGCGCTCGAATACGTCAACCTCCCAGCCGATGCGGCCGAGCATGTGCGCGGCGAACAGCCCGCCGACGGAGCCGCCGATGATCAATGCCCTGGGCGTGGCCATCTCTACGCGCCGCCTAGCTGGTGGTTAAAAAATGCGCCAGAATCTCACGGCGCTTTTGCTCCAAACGCTTCCCTGAGGTCGTCGCATACGCGAGCAGCCACTCAAGAGCGGCGGCGTCGAGCGCATGGATCAACCGCACGATACTGTCATACTCTGCGGCGCGCGCCAGGCACAGCGAGTGGCGGTCCTCGTAGAGGATGGCGTACGGATCAGGCCCGCGCAATGCACAATAATCGATCGGGAATGTCTCAGTTGGGTCAAGGGCCGACGAAACTGAGCTGTGCCAATCACTAATGCTATGCCCCCAACAGCTGACGGAAATGATGCACCGCCGTGAACCGGCGGTCCGTGCTAGGAGCGACCGTCGTAACTCAACCCACCCCGAGGTTGCGTCTCCGACATTCTTCGGCTTGATAGAACTCACGGTAGAAATTGCTGTTCAGATCGAGGCGCGCTTATGACCGACGTTATCCTGCACCACTTCGATCTGTCGCCCTTCGCGGAAAAGGTGCGCATCGGCCTCGGCCTCAAGCAGGCGGCATGGAAATCCGTCGACATTCCCATCATCATGCCGAAGCCCGATCTGATGCCGCTGACCGGAGGCTACCGCAAGACGCCGGTGATGCAGGTCGGCGCCGACATCTACTGCGACACACAGCTCATCATGCTGGAATTGGAAAGGCGCCTGCCGTCGCCGCCATTCCTGCTCAAGGGCCGCGAGGGCGAGGCACGAGCGATCACAATGTGGATCGACCGGAACATGTACGCGCCGGCGGTTTGGATGGTCATAAGTCAGATCGACGTCGCCGGCAAGTTCGGGGCAGGCTTCGCAAGAGACCGCAGCGATTTCTCCGGCCGCAATTTCGACCCCGAGCGTCTGCGAGCTGTGCTGCCGGTCGTTCGCGATCAGGCCTACGGTCAGCTTTCACTCGCCGAAGCCATGCTGGCCGACGGCCGCAGGTTCGTGCTGGGCGCCGAGCCGAGCATGCCCGACTGCGCGCTCTACAATCCGGTATGGTTCATTCAGCAACACCTGGGCGTCGCGGCAAGTCCGCTCGACCGATTGCCCCGGATCGTCGCCTGGTCGGAGCGCATGAAGGCGCTCGGTAACGGGAAGCGCAAGGACATCACGGCGACCGAAGCACTTGAGATCGCCAAGTCGGCCAAGCCCACGGCAACCAGCATCGATGCCGGCGATCCCAGTGGCCTCAAGGCCGGTCGGCAGATCAGCATCACGCCTGATGATACCGGCAAGGTGCCGGTGAGCGGTGAGCTGGTAGGGCTGTCGGCGGACAGCATTTCGATCGCCCGTAACGACCCGCGCGTAGGTGAGGTCGTCGTCCACTTCCCGCGTGCGGGCTTCATTATCCAACCGCTATAGCCGTCGTGAGAACGATACCCGATCTCAGCGCGACTGTGGCGCAGATGACTATGGTACGCAGAAGCAGATGCAAATTGGCCAAGGCAGATGTGGGTCAAATTCGGCCGCCACGGCCAGATCCTGAGGACGTTCCGCCGCGTCGGGTCACCCTCCGATTTCTGACACAACCGCCGAGGCAGCGCGGATGGGCTCGGCGGCCTTTCAATTCGCTGCAAGTGCTCCGCCGCCGCGCACCGAGACGACCAGCTCACCATCATCCGCTGACCAAAGCCGATATCCTCGGTGCCCACGCCAGGGAACATATCCTTGGCGAAGCTCACCAGCATCGCCAAGCAAACACCCTCATCGAGCTTCAGCGTGAAGACGCCATCCTCGCGCGTCTTCTGGGCCCGTTCTTTCAGATCTTTGCTGATGGTCACGGCTCCGGTGGCCACTGTGATGTAAAGCGAGCTCCCCGGGGAGTGGCGTTTTCACAACGCACGCAAAAAACGAGTTTCCACTGGCCTCTGGGTAAAGGCCAGCGCGGAAGTGGCAACGTTGTTCCCTTGGTAACAGCGGCCTCAATCTTCCTATGAGACAACCACACCCGCCGCACTTCAGCGGGGATTGGGAACAGTTAGAGGAGAAATAGCCATGAAGACCATCCTGTCCGCCCTTATTGCCCTTTCAGTGATCGCTGGCGTCGCCGGCACTGCCAGCGCGATGGACACCAAAGAGTTCTACGAGCGGGTTGACCGCAATCACTTCTGATTGGTCGGCCAATCGTTAGCCACTGAACTAATCAGCGACGCAAGAGACAACTAAGCTAGCATCGATTTGATGCCGGGAGACCCGGAAGCGTTGGCGGGTCTCCGTGCTTTCCGCCTCCTCGACACGACACAAGTACCTCGCACACCGGGCGGAATCGCTGCGGCGCCGAACGCTTCTCCCTACGCTGACCAGCGGCAAGGTCTATCGCTATGCCCAGGTGCCGCTGCAGGCCTTCAACAACTTCCGCGACGCCGAGAGCGCCAGCAAACACTACAACACCTACTTCAAGCCGCTCTTCGGGCAGGTTGCTTGACAGCCCACTTTGCAAAGACGGGCCGCAGCGCCTGGATCGGGGTAGTGGAAACGCTTGTTGGATTGGGCAGGTGTAGCCGCGCAGTGGATTGCACTTATCGGCGGCTTGCCGCCAGCGGCGCCGCGTTTTGACACGATCTGATGCTCCAGTGGGGGATCGGTCCTCGCACGGGCGTTACAGAGGGGGATTGTTCATGCATCGCACGTTAGCCCTGGCCGGCGCGCTTATTAGCGTTTTTGCCGCCACCAGCGCGGTTGAGGCCCAGCCCCGCGTGGAGGTCGGCATCCTCAGCTGCGCGGCGCGTTCCACGACCGGCACCATTTTCGCGTCCAGCAAGTCCCTCTATTGCCAGTTCCAGCGACCGGGACACCTTGAGTTATATCGCGGCCGGATTGACCGCTTCGGTCTCGATCTTGGCAGCACCGGCAAAACGGCGGTCGCGTGGGCCGTGCTGGCCCCCACCGCCAACCCGCCGCCGCGCTCGCTTGCTGGTACGTACGGCGGCATCGGCGCGGAGGCGACGGTGGGTTATGGCATTGGCGCCAACGCCCTGGTCGGCGGCTCGCGCCGTGGCTTTATCCTGCAGCCCTTGAGTGTGCAGGCCCAGACCGGCCTCAATATCGCGGCGGGCGTCCGGTCGCTGGTGCTCAGCGCAGACTGAAGCCGATTGCAGAGGAAGGCTCTGCGCAGCGCTAAACTTAGTCGGTGTGTCCGCAGCTACTTCAATTCCGGTCACGGGTCGCGGCGGAGAAGGCATGCACCCTATGTGCCATAACCCGACATGGCCAAATGCGTTCATGTGCGTGTCCCTTCAATCGGCGTGATAAGCCGGAACAATGGTTGGAGCTCTCAATGCGCGGTGAAGCCGCCGTCAACCGGCAGGCCGATGCCGATCACGAAGCTTGCGCCCGGGCTGCAGAGCCACAGCACAGCGGCTGCCACCTCATCGGCCCGGCCGAGGCGTCCGATTGATTGCTGCTTCATGATCTCTGCCATCGCATCAGCCTGGCCTTCAAGCATGTCGGCTACCATCGGCGTGTCGATCGTGCCGGGGCAGACCGCGTTGATGCGGATGCCGCGCGGTGCATATTCTACACCCGCGCTCTTGGTCATTCCGAGCACGGCATGCTTGGTGCCGTGATAGGCTGCGCGTTGCGGGAGGCCCACGAGACCGCCTAGCGACGAACAATTGACGATCGCGCCGCTTCCCTGATCGCGCATCACGCGCAGCTCGTGTTTCATGCACGCCCAGACTCCCCGCTGGTTGACCGCGGTTACGCGCTCGAAATGCTCGATCGGCTCATCGGCCGCGTCCGACGGCGGCACCTGGATGCCGGCGTTGTTGAACGCCATGTCGAGTCGGCCATACTGTGCGAGAGTACGGTCGACCATCGCCGCCACTTGTGCCTCGTCCGCGACATCACAGGCGACGCCGATAGCGGTGCTGCCCTCACCTAAGATCCGTTCGGCCTCCTTTGCGGCAAGATCGCCGTCAAGATCGGCCAGCACAACAGAGGCCCCGCTCTTAGCGAACATCCGCGCGGTTGCCAGACCCATGCCTTTGGCAGCGCCCGTCACCAAGGCTACCTGGCCTTTGAAGTCGTAGATCGGGTTCATCACTATCTTCACTTCAGCTTCGATCATTTGATGCGTTCAACGCGGACGGTGACGGGACCTGGCCGATCAAAAATAGAAGCGCCATCGGTCACCCGCCCGAGCAAGATGATTCCCGGCTGCGGAACGCGGCCGTCGCGGTAGTAGATGACAAAGTGATTGGAGTTCCAGAGGCCCAGCGTCCCGGTCGAGAAGTCCAGGTGCCGGTCGACTGCGGGCAGAGGCGAGGGCAGATTGCCGGTCTTTTCCTGGCGGAGGTGGTCTCGCATCTCGATTATGAGGGGCAGCATCTCGAGCAGCGCTCGGGTGGCGTTGTTGTCGACCAGCTCAGCGGTGACCTTGCCCCAGTCGGAGGAAATCAGAAGGCGCTCGTGTGCCATTGCAGGTCCGATCAATTCGAGTGTGAAGAGCAAAGCTCCCAAGAGAAGTTTAGACATTCGACGCCAGCTCCTTTTTGGCCCGGTGAGGCGGCGAGGATCAGCGGGCGCGCTTCTCAAAAACGTCCTTGGCCACTGGCATCGCCGAGAACGCGTTGGGCCATCCCACGTAGAAGGCGAGATGCGTGATGGCCTCGGCGATCTCGGGCTGGGTCAGGCCATTGTTCATCCCGATCGGGATGTGACCGGTAAGCTGCGCCACCTGACCGTTGGCGATAAGGGCGCTGATCGTAACCAGGCTGCGGTCGCGCGGCGCGAGATCGGGACGGAGCCACAGGTCGCGGAACAGGACGTCGGTTGTGTATTGCACGACTCCGGGGAACATGGCACCGAACTGATCGCCGACGCGCTTGGCGCGATCGGCCTCAGCGCCCTCGTTGAGCGGCAGCAGCGCGGGAGACGCGGCAGGCAGCTTATCGGGCCCAATGTTGCGCTCCGCGAACACGTCCTTTGCAACTGCGGCGGCCGCCATCGCGTTCGCCCACCCTGAATAGAACGCGAGATGTGTGATGATCTCCGAGATCTCCGCCGGCTTCACGCCATGGTCGAGCGCAAGTTTCAGGTGATCCGGCAACGCCATCGTCTGGTCTCGTCCGATCACTGCGGCGAGCGTGACGATGCTGCGGTCGCGAGGGGACAGTGCGGGCCGCTTCCACACCTCACCGAGCAGTCGATCCTGTGTGTATTTGTCTAAGGCCGGCGCGACCATCTGAACCTCCTTGCGTGTCGGGTTTGCTTTCGCTGGAGCGCTGCCGGGGATCGCGAGTGTCAAGGCCAGCACAAAAAGGGATAGACGTGACAGGGTTGTGCAGGATCTCATGTCAACTACTCTTTCCTTCGGATCTGGGCAGGACGATCTGCTAAGCTCGCAGGACATCAGCGCCGGTACTGCTCGTCGCTAACTTTTTCCAGCCAATCGACATTTTTGCCGTTCTGGAATTCCGTGATGGCGATGTGCGTCATCGCGGTCGTCGGCGCCGCTCCATGCCAATGCTTGAGCCCCGGAGGAAACCAGACGACATCGCCCGGCCGGATTTCCTCGATTGGCCCGCCCTCGGCCTGGGCCCAGCCGAGCCCTGAGGTGACGATCAGGGTCTGGCCCAGCGGATGCGTGTGCCACGCGCTGCGCGCGCCCGGTTCGAACGTGACATGTCCACCGGACACGCGTGCCGGATCGCCGGCCTGGAACATCGTATCGACGCGCACCGCGCCCGTGAAGTACTCCGTCGGCCCCTTGGCGGACGGTCGCGAACCGCTTCGCATGATCTGCATTGTTGCATTCCTTGCTTGAGTGGAAACATACGCACGCTGCGCGGCAGCAGCGCCGCTTGCAGCCAATGCGGCGAGCCCGCCGGTGGCGCCAAGAACGTGCCTGCGTGTCATCATCATCTTTGGGGGCCTGCGGTGAACGATTGCCACTCAGAGAACCTCGTCTGTCTGACGGCCGGCCATCTGGATGTAGGGCGTGCCGCGCAATGCACTAGGCGCTAAAATCCGCTAAGGCCCATAAGCGGAGCTGATAAATGCAGCGCGGACACTTGGACGATCTGCGTGCCCTGGTGGCTGTGGGGCGCGAGCGAAGCTTCACGAAAGCGGCCGCCAAGCTGGGCGTCTCGCAGTCGGCACTGAGCCAGACCATCCGCCAGCTTGAGACGCGGCTGGGCGTCCGGCTTCTGACCCGTACCACGCGTAGCGTCTCGCCTACCGAAGCGGGCGAGCGGCTCTTGCGGACGGTGGAGCCCCGGTTCCAAGAAATCGACGCCGAAATTGCGACCATCGCGGAACTGCGGGAGAAACCGGCTGGCACCATCCGCATCACGGCGACCGAGCATGCAATCCAGGCTCTGCTGGTCCCAAAGCTGACCAGGCTGCTGCGCGCGTACCCTGACATCAAGGTTGAGATGATCGTCGACTACGGTCTGTCGGACATCGTTGCCGAGCGCTACGACGCCGGCGTCAGGAGCGGAGAGCAGGTCGCGAAAGACATGATCGCGGTGCGCATCGGCCCCGACCTGCGCATGGCGGTCGTCGGCGCACCATCATATTTCAAGGCGAGGCCCGAGCCGAAGAAGCCGCAGGATCTGATCGGGCACAACTGCATCAATCTGCGCTTGCCGACGCACGACAACGTGTACGCCTGGGAGTTCGACAAGAATGGCCGCGAGCTGCGCGTCCGTGTCGAAGGGCAGCTCACCTTCAACGCCACGTCGCAGCAGGTCAACGCCGCGCTTGCCGGCTTGGGGTTGGTCTACGCGCCGGAAGGTATGGTGCAGTCCTATGTGGCCAGGGGCAAGTTGCGGCGGGTGCTTGATGACTGGTGCCAGCCCTACTCCGGCTACCACCTCTTCTATCCAAGCCGCCGCCAAACCTCGGCGGCGTTCTCGCTGGTCGTCGACGCGTTGCGTCATCGGCGGTGAAGACCGCCATGTACCCGCTCAAGCTTGTTAGCCTGATTTGGCCCCGAGCTTGACGGGGTCCACCGGGATCAACTTGAGCGATTTCACCATTTTTTCGACGGACCCCTTGTATTTCAGGAAATGAGGCGCCTGCAAATGAGCAAGGTAGGCGTCTCTATTGCGGTAAATCTCGAACACCGTGACACGCGCAGGGTTGTCCTTGCTCGAGACCGAATAGAGGACGAGGACGCCCGGCTCCAGCCGAATAGCAGCGTCGATTTGCTCCGTGACCGCGGCCTTGTAGCTGTCGAGCTGTGCCGGATCGACCTCGATTTCAGCTATCTGAATGTGTCTTTGGTCCACATCCTCACCTCTTGCGGGAGATCCCAACACTGCCAAAAGCAGTGCCATGCTGATGAGCAAATGCTTTACGTTCATCTTCTGGCTCTCCGCGGCAGCATCATGAGCTTGATGTCAGCCGGGCCGCGAAGACAGACCCGGCGAGCACGACCAGAGCGCTTGAGAGGAACACGGCGCCGAGCCCTGCCCAGCCCCCGATTAGGCCCAGAATGGGCGTGCCGAACCCGAGCGCCACATCGAGAAAGACGGTGTAGGCGCCCATCGCCAGGCCGCGGCTCTCGGGCGGAGCGCGGCGAACCGCTTCGACACCCAGACCGGGATAGACCAGCGCATACCCGAAGCCCGTAAGCCCGGCACCAATCGCCGCAACGAGAGATCCCGACGCGAGCCAGATCAATGCAAGGCCGACTGCTTCGACCACGACACTGACAAGCGCCACTCGCGCTCCGCCGAGCGTATCGGGGACGTGCCCCAGGAAGGCTCGTGCGGCCACGAGGGCAGCCGCAAACGCGCCGAACGGGAGCCACACTGGTTCCCACCCGCGTTCCTTGGCGATAAGTGCGCTGAAGGCGAGAACCGCGCCAAAGCCGATGCCGCTCAATGCCGAGCCGACGCCCGGCATCCAGACCGCGCGCGCCACCCTGATGAGGGCCTCCCTCGTTCTCCCGTCCCACAGGAATGCCCGCATCGGGAGCACCGAGCGATCAGATCACGTACGGATCGATCTACTCAAGAATACAACGGTTCTTGGCGTCGGGCGACATTTTGATCGTGGATGTGGGCACCTCCGCCACCTACTTGCCTGCCGCTCTCCTGCCTGACGGCGTGGACTTCCACACTCAAGCCCTCTGGGGCTGTATCGGTTGGGGGACTCCGGCCGCTTTTGGGGCAGCCCTCGCGGACACTTCACGTCGCGTGATATTGGTCGAGGGGGATGGAGGCCACCAGCTTACCGCAGGTCAGATTGGGGCGATGGGACTGTATGGGGTGAACCCCATTATCCTGCTGCTCAACAACGGCACATTCGCAGTCGAAGAGAGCGTGCAGGGCAATAGCGACCCGAAGAAAGTCCGCGCATACAACAAAATCGCTCCCTGGCAGTACCATAAGCTTCCGGAAGCCATGGGCTGCCGAGATTGGTTCTGCACAAGCGTGGAAACTAACGCTGAGCTCGAGTCGGCCCTGCAGAAGGCGAGGAAACAACCCGGGGCTGCATACATCGAGATCCTCTTGCCATCCGAGTTGCCTGCCGCCGCCCCGCGCGAAGTGCTTGACAGGTTGTACCAAACCGCGACGCCTGCCCTCGTGGAGTAAAGGCGCAAATGTACGAAAAGGCGTCTGCCCGAGCCGACTGGGACCGGTGCCACCGGCTCTTGGTTGACGCCAACCACGGGTGAGGCCGCCAACCGATGCGGCCTCGATAGCCTGGTGACTTACGGCGCTGCGGGACGTCAATGCCGTCAATGGCGGCTTGGGGTCAAAGGCTGTCCTACTGATCCAGCTCTTGCCACCTCAAATCCGTGTCCGCAGTACCCCCAATTCCAGGCATGACAGTGATGGACCGGAGCAGTTACGCTTTGTGCCAAGACCAGAAGTCAGTGAGGCCATCGGAGATGCGTGACCTTGTCATCCGGCGTCGGGCGCCGCCCCGAGAGCCAGGAGCTGGAATCTATATGCGTTGCTCGGGCGCTGGATCCCGGATTGCTGACATTTCGGAATGAATTGCGGGCGCCACGACCAACCTACTTGATACGCGTGGCGGCCTCCTTGACGAGGGAAAGGTCGACGTGCTTGGCGATGTCCACCTTGCCCTTCACGAAGCCGAGCTCGGTGGTCATGTCGAGGTTCTTTTGCAACGCCTCGAGGTTGGGCAGCATATTCGGGTCACGGTAGTAGTCCTTGTTCGTGAACAGCCAGCCGAACCGCTCTGCCGGCTGCTTGGTGATGTTAGCCGCGATCTCGGCCGCCGCCTTCTGGTTGGCAGGGTCGAGATACCAGCGCACGATCCGGAGAGTATCCTCCATGAAGTCGACCATCGCCGCGCGGTTCTTGTCGATGAAGGGCTTCCGCACCGCCCATATGATCATCTCCGTCTCGCCGATCGCCTCGCGCTGAGAGAAGATAGGCCTTGCGATCTTGCGCAGCTCGGGGTCGAGCGAGAATGGAAGCACGCCGGGGATCATGTCGACCTTTTTCTCGGCCAGCATCGCCCGCATGGTCGGGAATGGCGCCTCCAGCACCGTGTAATCCCGCTTGTCCTCCAAGCCAGCCTTGCGCAACATGGCCCGGGTGGCCACGTCGACGGCGCTGCCCGCGGCATTGGTGGCGATCACCTTGCCCTTGAGGTCGTTCACGGTCTTCACCGTACCCTCGGACAGCACCAGGTACTCCTGCGAATAGTGGCCAGGCACGCCGTCGCGAAACTCGTGTGCAATCACACGCAGATCGTCCATGCCGGCGTTCATGATAGCGATGCCGAGCGTCGAATAAGCGAAGTTGGCGACCTCCAGCTCGCCGCTTGCAATGGCCGTCACCATCGGCGGTGTGCCCGCGTAGCGCGTGGTTTCCAGCGTGTAAGATTTGCCCAGGTGCCTGGCCAAGTCTTTCTTCTCCAGCCAGATGGAGGCCCAGTTCGACACCGGCGCCACCCACGATACCCGGATTTTCACAGGTTGCTGGGCGATCACAGCCGGTGCACCGCACAGAGCCATCGCCATGAACGCCGCGAATACCACCATCCTGGGAACCTGCATCATTCTTTCCTCCCATACCGACTTGAACGTGGCTTGCAACATAATCACACCGTGCTCGGCGCCAACGCCTCCTGGTGCCAGATCAAGAGCCGGCGGCGCACGAGCGTCATCGCCTTGACGAGGACGTAACCGACCATTGCGATTTCGACGATGCCAGCGAATACGCCGCGCAAATCAGCAAAGCGCGAAGCATGCACCATGGCACCGCCGAGGCCGTAGCCTCCCATCAGCATCTCGGCGACGATGGCGACGATGAGAGCAATGGGCAGCGCCACCTGCAGGCCTGTCATGATCTGTGGGGACGCGGCGGGCAGTGCGACCTCCCAAACGACCTCGCGCTCGCTGGCGCCCATGTTGCGGGCCGACCATAAGAGGTGTCGGTCGACGCCGGCGATGCCGGCGATGGTCGCCGTCACAACCGGAAAGACCGCGTCGAGCACGATCATTGCGATCTTGGAGAGGTCGTAGACGCCAAGCCAGAGTATTATGACTGGCAGGAAAGCAATCTTGGGCATGGGGAAGCCGACCGACACAACGGGATCGAACAGCCAGCGCACCGCGAGGTTGCGCGACATTGCGATGCCCAGGACGACACCGAACGTTGCCGCAATGGCGAAGCCGGTGAGGGCCCGATAGAGCGTCAGCGTCGCGTTGAGGACAAGATCGCCGGTGACGGCGTCGGTCCAGATGCGAGCGAGGACCGCGCTGAGCCGCGGCAGCTGGAACGGGGTGACGGCACCGCTTGCGGCCAGAGCCTCCCAACAGAACGCTAGCGCTACGATGGGGAGCGCGCGCGCCAGGGCCCAGCCGATGGCGTGCAAGGCCTGCAACTGGTGCGCGCTCGCGTTCGTATCGATGCTGACTACTCGCGCCATAGGAACAGCCTTTCCACGAGAGCCTGATAGGCCCGGTCGGCGGCGAAGCCCAGGAGCGCCACGGTCAGCACCACCGCGAACATGGCGTCATAAGTGCCGTTGGCGCCGAGGTAGCCAATCAAATAGCCGAGCCCTTCGCGCGCCACGATCAGCTCGGCGCTGACCAAAAGGATGAAAGCGAGCGCCAGGGCGGTGCGGATACCGTTGAGGATTTCCGGCAGGGCGCTCGGCACCACGACGTCCCAGAGCATGCGCAAACGGCTGGCACCCATGCTGCGCGCCGACCAGACAAGCCCTTGGTCGCTGCCGCGGGCACCATTGAACGCGCCAATGGTTACGGGCAACATGCAGCCGAGGAAGATGAGCAGGATCTTGGACCCGTCGCCGAAACCGAGCCACAGCACCGTGACGGGGATCAGCGCCGACTTGGGCATCGGATAGAACATTTCGACCAGGGGACCCAGCGCGGCATTGACCGGCCGCCACCACGCCATAGCGATGCCCAGCGCCGCTCCCAGGGCGATGGCGAGCACGAGGCCCGCGCCCGCGCGCCACAGTGAGGAGGCGCCGTTGCTGACAAGTTCACCGCTCCTGACCATATCGACCCAGGCAACCACGACATGGCTCAGCGGTGGCAAAGCCAGCTGTGACACCAACCCGAGGCGTGCCACAAGCTCCCAGCCGGCCGCCAGAAGCAGGAGCGGGAAGTAGCGCAAGAGAGTGCTCACGGCGAAACACGCGCCTTCTGCGCCTTGATGGCCTCGTCGCGCACAAGCCCCCAGATTTCATCCACGGTGTCGATGAAGGCCTTGGACTTGGCAATGCTGGGGTCGCTCTTGTCGAGGGCGATTTCGACGATGGTCTTGATACGGCCGGGGCGCGCCGTCATCACCGCCACTCGGTCGGCGAGATAGACCGCCTCTTGCACGTCGTGGGTGACGAAGATCACGGTCTTGGGGCTCTTCCGCCAGATACCGAGCAGCTCGCCTTGCATCAGGTGGCGGGTCTGGGCGTCGAGCGCCCCGAACGGCTCGTCCATCAGCAAGATCTTGGGGTCGATGGCGAGCGTGCGAGCGATGGCAGCGCGCTGCTTCATGCCGCCGGAGAGCTGCGAGGGGTAGCTGTCCTCGAAACCGGTGAGGCCTACGAGATCGACGAAGTTCTGCGCGCGCCTCTCGCGCTCCTCGCGGGGCAGGCGCGTCTTTTCCAGGCCGTAGAGCACGTTGGCGCGCACCGTCTTCCACGGGAACAGCGCGAAATGCTGGAACACGATGCCGCGGTCGGGACCGGGGCCGCCAATCGGGACGCCGTCGAGCAGGATTCTACCCCGCTCGATCGGAAGAAAGCCGCCGATCAGATAGAGCAGAGTAGACTTGCCGCAGCCCGATGGCCCCAAGAGCGCGAGAAATTCGCGCGAGCGCACCTCAAGGGAGACATCCTCCAGCGCCAGCACCGGGCGGCCGCTCGGAGGGCGGTAGAGGTGGTTGACCTCCTCGATCACGATCTGCGAGCCGCCGCCCTTGGCGTTGCGGTCTTGCACTCTCTCGCCCCTTGGCTCGTTTCGTTACCCTGGAGATTAGTCGAAGCAGCTGCGCTATGCACCGCTGCTCGAGCGTGCTTCAGCCCCAGACCTCGCGGGCCGTGGCGACGAGCAGTTCCAGTTTGCGATGCTGCAGGTCGAGGCCCATGCGATCGTAGCGGTAGAGAGTTGCGAAACCGCACTGCGGGCAAAGCCCCAGGCGGTCGAGATCGATGACGTCGGCGGCCTCGTCGATGCGGCGCTTGAGTGCGTCCTTGGATTCGAGTTCGGTTACTTTGGTGCTGATGAGGCCGAGGACTGCGATGGTATGCTGGGGCAGGAAGCGCAGCGGCGCGAAGTCACCGGCGCGCGGGGTGTCATACTCGAGCAGATACCCGTCGACCTTGAGGCGACCGAAGACGCGTTCGGCAATTGCGTCGTAGCCGCCGGAGCCCAGGCCGGCCACGCCCTCGTTGCCGCGACACATGTGTACAACCACTGTCATGCCGGGCGGGCGATCCCGGATCGCATCGTTGATGGTATCCACGTAGAGGTCGACCAGCGCGAGGGGAGCCTCGCCACGCTTTGCAATGACCGACTGCACGCCGGGGTCGCAAATGACCGCGATCGGCACCTCGTCGATCTGCACATAGGTACACCCGAGGGAGGCAAGCTCGGCGATTTCCTCCCGATATATCCGCGCGATGTCAGCCATATACTCGCGTGCGCTGCCGTAGGGGCTACCGGCGAACACCCTGTCGCCGACGAACCAGTGCGCCAGCGATGGCGCAGGCAGCATTACCTTGGGCGTGGCGGTGGTCGCCGTCTTCAGGAACCTGAAGTCACCCGCCGCCATGCTTCCGCGGCGCTGCAGCCGAACAGTCACCTTGGGCACCGGCGTGGCGCGGCGCGTGCTGCCGTCGGCATAGGAGAAGGAGAAATCGGTCTCGACGCGCTCTTTGCTGAAGCCGTCGATGCTCTCGAACAGCACCTCGCGGAACGAGGTGCGGCGGAACTCACCATCGGTCACCGCCTGGAGGCCGACGCGCTCCTGCATGGCGACGACCTCGCGAATCAGCCGATCTTCGATCATGCCTAACTCCGCCGCTGGCAACTTGCCCTCGAGGTGCGCCTGGCGCGCATCGCGCAGCTCCTGCGGACGGATCAGACTGCCGACATGGTCGGCGCGAAAAGGTGGCCTTGTACGCTGTGCCATGCTCCGCTTCTCCTTGTTGGCCACCGCGAATCCGTCACTCCATCTGTGCGCGGCGCAGGATCGGGATCACCCCTTCGCCGAACAGCGTCACAGCCCCCGCGCGGCGCTGGTCTACGGCCCGCCCCAGGATCGCCAGGATGTGTCCGGCGCCGCATGCGCGGCACTGCTCGATGATCTGCTCAGCCACCTGAGCCGGCGTGCCGGCGATGAACTCGTCGGCATGCACTGAGAAGCCGGCGCCGGCCCTGGGGGCGTCGAGGAGCGACGGTGTATGACTGCCCACGCGTGGGTCTGCCGCGAGCAACGTGCTTGTCACGTCCATCGCCATTCGCGACGCCTCGCGCGCCTCCTCCTCGCTGTGCGCAACCGAGATGTTGCGGCGGATGGCGAGCTGCTCCGGCCCGTAGGCAAGGCCGGTTCGGTGGGCCTCGTTGCGATAGGCGTCGAAGATTTCCTTGATGCGTGAGACCGACTCAAAGGCGGTGCAGATCTTGGATCCGCGCCTGGCGGACTTGGCAGCCGAGGCCGTGCTCACCACCGTCGTCCACCTAGGAGGCGAAGGTTGCTGCAGGGGTCTCGGCACAATGCGCAGGTTGTCGAAGTTCCAGTACCGCCCATGATGCGAGATCACCGGGTTCGCGAGCCAAGCGTCGAGGATGTCCAGAGTTTCGTTGAACCGGTCCCGGTTCTCGTCTGCAGCGAGGCCGATCTGGATCAATTCCTGTGGCACGCCGCTGGCGCAGCCGATCTCCAACCGGCCGCCCGTCAGATGATCGAGCATGCCGATCTCCTCCAGCACGCGCCATGGTTGATAGAGAGGCAGCACCATGCCCATGGTGCCGAGCCTAAGCCGCTCCGTGGAGCGGGCGATGGCGGCGATCAGCAGGTTGGGCGAGGGGCTGTAGGAGAGGCCAAAATGATGCTCGCTGAAGAAGATACCCTCGAAGCCGAGCGTGTCGATGTGCTGCCAGTGGGCGACGCCCGCATCGAAGACAGCCGTGGCGGCCTCTGGCGCGACGACTTCGCTCGAGGCGCCCGGTGCATACAAGAACTCGAAGATCCAAGGTTTGATCATGCAGTCCCCGGTTTGCAAGGGTTTTGTCAGCTTTCTACCGCTGCCCGCGCGCCTGCCTCCGCGAAGGCGGGCGCGACCTCGGCCATGAAGCGCGCCATCTCGTCTTTGACCTGCACGTGCGGCTTCAGACCGACGTTCACGTACAGGATCACCTCGGAGATTCCAGCGGCCTCTGCCTTCTTCAGCGTGTCTGTGATGCGCTGGGGTGTGCCGAGCAGCACGGCGTTCTCGGTCAGATCTTCTGGCTTCACCTTCTTCAGCCGCTCGACCATGTCGATGAAATACCGGTAGCTCGGCGGCGCGGTACGCGGGTCGCCAGGCAAGGCGGGGATGACGCATTCCCGGTAGTAGCGAATTTGCCGGTCGCGCGCGGCCTGTTCTTGCATGTTGTTATCGGCAAAATGGGTGAAATAGCTGCACATGACGCGGCCGGGCTTCTGGCCGTGCTTGATGCAGGTCTCGTTGTAGAGGTCGACGACTTCTCGCAACCCACCGAAGCTCATTGCGGCCGCGAATGGCGCGACAATGAGATTGCAGCCGAGCCGGGCGGCAAGCTCGATGGAAAGCTTCGAGAAGGAGGCGACGTAGATCGGGATCGGACGCTGGACCGGCTTGGGCGTAATGCGCACGTCGTTGAAGCGGTAATGCTTGCCGTGATGGGAGATGCGCTCGTCCGCTGCCCATAACCTCGACACGACGTCCAGGCCCTCTTCGAAGATCTCCTGATTATCATCGAACGACACGGCGAACGGCTCATATTCTCTGCGGTCATAGCCGCGGCCGGCGGCGAAATCGACGCGGCCGCCGGAGAGCAGATCGAGCGTCGCCCACTGCTCCGCGACGCGGATCGGGTGGTGCAGCGGCAGCACGGTCACTGCCGGCGCGAGTCGGATGCGCTTCGTGCGCGCCGCTATATGGGCGAGCACGAGGTCTGGGCAGGACAGCACGCCCAGCGAGTTGAAATGGTGCTCGCCGATCCAAGCCGAGTGCATGCCGAGCTCCTCGGCGTGCAGCGCTTGGTCGGCGATCTCAGCGACAAACTCGTTCGCCGTGCGCGTATTGTTGTCGTAGTGATTGTCGCTGAGCGTGAAATACCCGAACTCCATGGCGGCCTCCCAATGCCTTTGCCGACAGCGCCGCCACTCAGGATAGGGCGGCTCATGACTGATGTAAATGCATCAATTGCAAGCGCACCTATCAAGCGCTATGTTTGGGCGACAGGTCAGCTTTTCACTCGCAGCCATGGTTCTCCCGAAGAACACTCCGATGCATCACCAGACACGGCTGCAACTCGACGATTTCCTCCCCTACCTCATCAATCGTGTAGGCGTGGCCCTGGTGGTGCGCTTTACTGAGCAGGCGCTTGAGCGGCAGCAGGTCACCATCGACATGTGGCGCGTGCTGGCTGCTCTGTCCGATAACGGCAGGCAGCGGCAAGTTGACCTCGCGGGCATGACCAGCATCGAAGCCTCAACCATGTCGCGCCTGGTGACGCGGCTTGTTCGCAGAGGGCTCGTCGACCGCAGCCGCTCCCGCATGAACGGCCGTGAGGTGGTCGTCGAATTGACCAGTCGCGGCAAGCTCCTGGTCGATCAACTGATCCCAGTTGCGATATCGGTCGAGAGTGCGGCAATCGGTGCAATGGGCGCTCGGGATCTAGCTCGTGTCAAACAGGTGCTGCGCGGCATGTACGCGAACCTGACGCAACGCCCTAAATCGCAGGCCTGACGGCTCTCGCTCGCTCCGCCGAATGTAACGGTATTCTGTCGGCTGGAGCGCCGACGTGCTCCACATTGTGTGCTCCAGCTTGGCCATTCACGAACCCACGAGGTCCTGGCGTCGCGAGTTGCGCCGAGCAGCTGCGATCGGCGCACCAACAATAGGGGTTCGGCCGGACCTCAATGTGAATGCCAATAACTTCTGCTAGGGGTCAAGAGTTCGCCTGCCTGGCGCCTCGTCGGCACGGCAGAAGCACCTCAAATACCTGACGAAATCGCTGCAGTGCTGCGAACGGTGAGTTCGTGCCAATTGCGGAACTCTCTTTGTCACGCAATCATCGAGGCGAACGGTTCAATCTGGAACCACGGCCATGATCATTGACGACGCTCTCAATCTCGGGGCGTCTACCAAGGCCGCATTCCTCGCGGGTAATGCGCAACGCGTATTCAAGCTCAACTGAGAGCGGGGTCTAGCGCTCGCACAGACCGGCCCGCCTGCGGGTATCATGTAGCCCGTCCGCGCGTTGGTCGATACTTGTCCGAGACCACTTTCATGCCTGCGGGGTCGGGCGAAGGAAGACCAACACAGCGAGCCCCGTATTGATTGTCAATACGATCCCGATCGCAGCGGCAGCAGAAAACGGCAGCAGAGTGTTTGCCGTCGTCGCGAGTGCGGCGCATGACATTTGCAGAAACCCCAGCAAGGCAGAAGCAAGTCCTGCCTGGTTTCCGAAAGGCTGGAGGGTCAGTGCGGTCCCGAGCGGATTGACGAGCCCCATGCCAAACAAGAACACCGTCAACGCTAAAGTAAACCAGATCAGCGAAAGCCCGGCACCTACGGAGGCCAGTACCAGCGCACTCCCGATAAACGCGAGCAGCGCGCCCCGCGATGTTGCTCGCGTGTGCCCCATACGGCGAGAGAACCGCGGCGCCAACAGGCCTCCACCGAACACAACCAAAACCGTAGCCGCAAAAAATACGCTCAGGCCGAACGGGCCGACCCCAAAACCGTCGATCAGGACTGCGGGTGCCGCAGCAAAGAAAGCAAAAAGGCCGCCGATGATGAGGCTTACGGTCAACGCAGGTGCCAGGAACCGCATATCAATGAGCAACGCCCCATAGCTGCGCCCCGCCTTGACAAGTGATGTCGGAGATCTGCTGTCCGGCGCGAGCGTCTCGCTGACAAGCAGTCGATAAGCAATTGCCATCACGACACCTGCCGCGGCGACCAGCAGGAACGTCATGCGCCAGCCGAAAAGGATGTCGATGGCCGTTCCGAGCAGCGGCGAGAATCCCGATGCCGCCGCTGTGGCCACTGTTGTGAAGGAGAGGGCGCGAGCCAGATCTTGGCCCTCGAACATGTCGCGCGCGATCGCTCGGGACAATACGGAGGCGGCGCAAACTCCGAGTGCCTGCACGATGCGCCCGGCGATCAGCAATTCGATAGTCAAGGCGCTGGCGGCGACCACGCTTCCGATGATGAAGATCAGAAGTCCGCCAAGCACCACTGGCCGGCGGCCAAAGCGATCCGAGAGTGGTCCGACAACGAGTTGTCCAAGCGCGAAGGCAACAAAGAAACTACTGAGAGTCACGGCGAGCTCGCGGGTTGTGACGCCGAGGGCACCACCGATCGAGGGAAAGGAGGGTAGGATGATATTCGTCGCCAATGAGCTGAGCGCGGCAAGTCCCGCCAGCAACAGTATGACCCCCGCCGCTAGTCGGGGCGCCGCCAAACGAGGCGGCACTTTCGAAGCTTCGGCAAGAACCACCATCGTACTCCCTGGATTGAGCCCCGTCGTGGGATAGCGTCTACCGACGTGATTGCAGCAGCGAAGACGGCCGGAGCAATCCATGGTTCGCGTGCTTGAAGCTGAGGTGATCGTCGCCGATTCCCATCATCGGTGCGTCAATCGCTTCCTGGTTGCCCGAAGAATGTCGTCTGACAACTTGGGGTCATTCACGGCGCGGGCGAGTACGAGTGCTCCGACCAGGGATGCAATCGTCGCAAGTGCCGCCTCATCGCGTTGCCGTGCCTTCAATCCGCTCCCGATGCGACGGCTCAACCGAGCTATCATGCCGCGCACGCCGGCAGTGAACCGTTCCCGAACGCCTTCACTTTGCCGTGATACGTCACAACACAACGCTGCCAACGGGCATCCATTTCCCGGCCCGTCCCGATGTGCAGCGGAGAGGTATTCTGAAACGTACGCGCTGAGAGAGAACACCTCGGGCATCTCCTGCCCTTTGCCTGCTATGGCGTAGGCCACCGCTTCTTCAACGAGCCGTTCTTTCGAACCGAATTGGCTGTAGAGGCTGCCGTGGGTCATACCCGCGGCCTCGGTCAGCGCATCAACGCCGGCACCGGAGATGCCGCGCTCTCGCATCAGGCGGGCGGCGGCTAAAAGAATCCGCTCGCGGTTCTCGGCGGCCTTTTCTTTGGAAACACGCACGTCTTCAGTTCCCAGGGTGAGGTGAGCTCTTGACATTTATAGTGACGAGCGTCATGTAAGGCAAGTGCTAATGATAGCGATCGTCATGTAAGTGTTCACGAGGCTGCCATGTCCGTATCCGGCACTGCGCTAATCACTGGGGCTTCGGCAGGAATCGGCGCTGCCTATGCGGATCGGATGGCGTGGCGGGGCTACGATCTGATCCTGGTTGCTCGCGATGAACAGCGGCTCCAGGCTGTAGCAGAACGCATCAGAGCGGGCACAGGCCGGCGCGTCGATGTTTTGCGCGCGGACCTCACGCGCCGGGAAGATCTGCTGGCTGTTGAAGGAAGGCTCGCCGCTGATGCAACGATCAGCGTGCTGGTGAACAACGCCGGCGTTGCTGCCGCAGGCACCCTTCTCGATAACGAGGCCGATCGTCTGCAGATGATGGTGGAGTTGAACGTCATTGCGCCGCTCCGGCTGGCGCGCGCGGCGGCCGGGAACTTTGCCCGACGCAAGAGCGGCACAATCATCAACGTGGCCTCGGTTCTGGCTCTGGCGCCGGAACGCTTTAACGGCACGTACAGTGGCACCAAAGCCTTCCTGCTGAACCTGAGCCGGTCGCTCGATTGCGAGTTGAAGGACAAGGGAGTGCGTGTGCAGGCTGTCCTTCCCGGCGCCACGCGCACCGAAATCTGGAGCAAAGCGGGAGTCGACGTTGCATCGTTTCCGGCAGAGGTGCTGATGGACGTGGACGAAATGGTCGATGCCGCGCTGTCCGGCCTCGACCAGGGAGAAGTGGTAACGATCCCATCGCTGCCGGACGCCGCCGACTGGCGGCGGTACGAAGAGGCGCGGCTTGCACTTGGCCCAAACCTCTCGCGCAACCACGCGGCACGGCGCTACGTCGCAAGCTAATGCTTTCGCAGGCACGCATGGGTGAACGGAACATGACTCAATCTCAAGGCAGCGACGCTCAAACGGCCATACAGGATGTTGCGCTGATCGTTGGGGGCGGCCCTGGCATCAGCTCCAGCTGCGCGAAGCTATTCGCCGCCAATGGCATGCGTGTCGCCGTCGCGGCCAGGGATCCGGACAAGCCGGTGTTGCAAAAACTCGAAAGCGCACACGGCGTTCGCAGATATGCCTGCGACGCAAGCGATCCGTCGTCGGTCGGATTGCTCTTCCAAAATTTCGTGCGAGACCTCGGAGCACCGACCCTTGTCGTCCACAACATCGATGGCCGGGTTGCTGGCATTTTTGGCAAGAAGATTACCGAAGCCGACCCGGCCATGGTGCTCGAAACACTGCGTAACGCGGCGCTGAGCGCTTTGCTCGTGGGCCAGCAGGCCGCGCGGCTAATGCTTATAAACAAGCCGAACGCGAGCGGTGCGAAAGGCACGATCATATTCACCAATGCAAGCGCGGCGCTCAAGGGCTTTCCGTCGAGCGGTGCCTTTGCGATGGCATGTCATGCCAAGTCCGGGCTCGCGCAGAGCATGGCAAGAGAGCTGATGCCGCAGGGTATCCACGTAGCAAATGTGCCGATCGACGCCGCAATCGGCTGGACGCAGGAAGATGGCACCCGCGCGCACCGACGGGCGGGAACGACTGTGGACGACAACATGGTCGACCCCGACCGCATTGCAGAAACGTATCTCCAGCTGCACCGCCAGCATCGATCAACGTGGGCGTTCGAAGTCGTGCTGCGGCCTTGGGCCGAAAAATGGTGACGATTGCGGCGCAGATCCAAGTGGAACAGGCGGTCAGCTTCAGCTCTGTCTTGGTCCTCCCAATATTAAAGTGATGTCATGAGGGCATTCATCATTGATCGGTACAGCAAGAAGGACCCAATGCGGCTTGGCGAAATGCCAGACCCTGAAGTTCGGGACGACGATGTTCTGATCGAGGTCCACGCCACAGGCTTGAACCTGCTGGACTCTAAACTCAAAGCCGGCGAGTTCAAACGGCTCCTGCCCTACCGCTTTCCGCTTGTGTTGGGTCATGACGTGGCCGGTGTCGTGACCAGGGTCGGGTCGCGTGTGCGGCAGTTCAAAGTCGGCGACGAGGTCTATTCGCGGCCGGCTGATTTCCGCGTCGGCACGTTTGCGGAATTGATTGCCGTGCATGAAAGGGATGTTGCGCTCAAACCCGAGACTCTGACCATGGAGGAAGCAGCGTCGATCCCTCTGGTCGGCTTGACGGCATGGCAGGCGCTTATCGAAAGGGCGCACCTGAAGAAGGGGCAGAAGGTCTTTATCCAGGCGGGGTCTGGCGGTGTCGGAACATTCGCCATCCAGCTGGCCAAGCATGTGGGCGCAACCGTAGCCACGACAACGAGTACGGCGAACGTCGCGTTGGTCAAGAGCCTCGGTGCGGACCTTGTGATCGACTACAAGAAGCAAGGCTTTGAGAGCGTGCTGCGTGACTATGATGTTGTCTTGAACAGTCAAGACAAGAGCACGCTCGAAAAATCGCTCGGCGCACTCAAGCCCGGCGGCAAGCTCATTTCGATCTCTGGTCCGCCTGACCCTGATTTTGCCAAAACGCGGGGATCGAGTTGGGTGTTGCGGCAGGTCTTCCGGCTGCTCAGCTATGGCATTCGGAAGAAAGCAAGACGCCGTGGTGCCAGCTATTCATTTCTGTTCATGCGCGCTGACGGCGCACAACTGCGTGTCATTGGTTCGCTCATTGATTCCGGCGCAATTCGACCGGTGATCGACCGAGTGTTTCCGTTCGAGTCGACGAACGAGGCTCTAGCCTACGTCGAAGCCGGTCGTGCCAAGGGTAAAGTCGTAGTTAGAGTGAAATAATTGGTCTGCACTAGCTCGGCAACGTTCACCCGTCTGCCATCGCAGTTCAAATGAGGACGCCGTTCATGAACTCTAGCCAGCGGCCACAAGATTTGGCGTCGTATCCACGGCAACAGCCGCGCAGACAGACGGTCTGACCTTCCTTCACAACATGATCTCAGGACACTATCCGGCGCCTCCGTTTGCCGACACGAGCGACATCTGGATCATACGCTTCGACGTCCGCGAAGGTCTGGCCGTCCACACCCGGGGCGCCCTTGTTCGAGCGGCACTGGGCATAGGCATGAGCCAGGATGTCATCGCGGCTGTGCAGCCGTGTGCGGAGATTTGCACTACTCGAACCACGGCCTTAGATAGGGGTTTAGTCTCTCGGTTATTGTCGACATCATCGATGATCTGTCAGCCTACCAATTGCCCGCGGGCGCAACAGCCCAGGTCGCGGTCTATAGCGATCATTGGCGACCCGTCGCTGCGATCCGCCGTATCCTATCGCGGATGAAATCGTGGCTGAACTACGTGATGTAGTTTTCCGGCATGGGTTGACCTCGGGTTGTCGACGATCGCCGTTGGGCTGCATCGTGCAGTTGTTCGGTGCGGCATTGCCAGCGCAAGGCCGACGGGCGAGGATTGCACCCGTCACACAAGAAAACTGGGGCAGGAAGAATGAAATCGGCGCTCACAAAGAGGTTCGAGATCGAGTTTCCGCTTTTCGCCTTCACGCACTGCCGAGATGTCGTCGTGGAGGTAACGAATGCGGGCGGCTTCGGCGTTCTTGGCGCCGTCGCGCACACGCCCGAGACGCTCGAGATCGACCTCGCCTGGATCGACGCGCGCATCAAGGGCCCCTATGGCGTCGACCTTCTCATTCCGAGCCGCATGGAGGACAAGGAGGGCGCGCTCACGACCGCGGAACTACAGTCCCGCGTACCGCCCGGCCATCGCCAGCACATCGAGAAGCTACTCGAAAAGCACGGCATCGACGCCTCGGACTTGTGGACGTCGAACTGGGCCAATGACTACTCCGACAATATGCGCGAGGGCGGCGCGCAGAAGCTGCTCGATGTTGCCTTCGCGCATCCGATCAAGCTCTTCGTGAACGCGCTTGGGCCTCCGCCGAAATCGGTCGTCGATCGCTGCCGCGCGCAGGGGATCGCCGTCGGTGCGCTGACGGGCGCGCGCGAGCATGCCATGAAGAATGTCGCCGCGGGCGTCGAAATTCTTGTCGTCTCGGGCACTGAGGCCGGCGGCCATTGCGGCGAGATCTCGACCATGGTGGTGGTGCCGGACGTGATCGACGCGATCAAGGAACACCCGAACGTGCACGTGGTTGCCGCTGGCGGCATCGCAACGGGCCGTCAGATGGCGGCCGTGATGGCCATGGGTGCCGTCGGCGCATGGACCGGTTCGGTGTGGCTCACGACTCGCGAAGCCGAAACCATCCCGACGGTCAAGGCCAAGATGCTCGCCGCTTCGGCGCGCGACACGGTCCGCTCGCGGAGCCGCACGGGAAAGCCGACGCGCCAGCTCAGGTCGCCATGGACCGAGGCCTGGGGCGGTGCCAATCCCGAGCCGCTCGAGATGCCTCTGCAGGGCCTCGTCAGCCGCCCGGCACTCGCCAAGGTCGACAAGCTCGCCGAGGCCGGACACACGGGCGCTAAGACGCTTGCGACCTACTATGTGGGCCAGGCCGTCGGCCTAATGCGCCATGAGATGCGCGCACGCGACGTTGTCTACGAGTTCAAGCGCGACTTTGCAGATGCCGTCGAACGGCTCAGTGGCACCATGGACGATTAGGCACGATCCGTGGCGACGCGATAGGCGGAGCACCAACGATATTGAAGGTCGGGTTCCTCACGCTTCTCTAGGACGCCGAGGTCCGACAGCCGCTCAAGCGTGCTGTGCAGCATCGTTCCAAGAGAGTTCTCGCTCCAGTAGATCCACTTCACTTCGTTCATTTGTAGCTGCGACGGCATGATACCGAGGCACTGCGCCAGCATATGGGCTGACGCATCGAAGTCTGTCCAGTCGGCGAGCGCTACTCGTAGTGTTTCCATTCGTGTGGTGCCTAATGACCAAAGCTGATGGACCAACCCACGCGGGCCACCGAATGCAACCGCAGAACTCGCACCAACCTACGTAGGCAACTCCAAGCCCAGCGTCTCCCGCCACTCCCGCGCGGCCTCGCCGTCCGGGTCCAGCATGGTCGTCCCTTTGGACGTGAAGGGCAGCCATTGCCAATCCTCGGGACCGGGGCAACCGAGTGGCGTCCACCGCCTCAGGAAATCGATCAAGTCGGCCCCGAGCACGTGTCCGTGCCCCGAGCCGTCGTCATGGCTCAGATAGACAACCTCGCCCTCGTGTGCGGGCCGCAGATCAATCCCGATGCAATCACCGTTGGGCACGGGTATGACGCCAAACTTCTGATGCCACACGGCATCATACGGGTCGTCCGGGCTGGGAAAACAGAGCTCGCCATCGAGCCTGTGCCTCTCGGTCTCCGGCAGGGCCTCCAGTGATAGCGAGAAGCCACCGCCGAATAGACCAACAAACCGCTCGGGAAGAAGGAAGTCGTCCGGCAGCTGCCAGCGAAAATCCACGCTGCGCGAGCATTCCAAGAAAAAGCAGCTCAGCGCAGGTGGCAGGCCGATCCCGAGATCTGTCTCTATCCGGCGGATGTCGGAAGTGCTCGCCGGCCCCTCAACGGTCAGTCCCCACATTTCGCTATGGCGGATGCCAGCGGAACGCGCCGCTTCCAGTGTCGTGTAGCCCCCAACGCGCTCGACAGCCGCAAGCGTCGCCTTCCAAGTCGCAACCAGCCTATCCCAATCCTGCATCGGAGGAACCCGGGCTGCACGAGACCGGGCATTCCTTGCAGGTCAGCAGTGGCGAATCGAAGGCGACACCCGCCGACGAGTGGTGCCCTACGCTGCGCAGGACGTAGCCTCGGCTCCGCACACTGGCCTCAATCGTGCCCCCATGGCCGCGCCATCCCCGACACTGGGAGTGGGGCCGTCCAAGATGCTGGCTACATCGCAATGGGGTTTCTTAGTTCAGAAGACGAAACAAATTAGAAGCGAGATGTGGGCATGTTCTGGTGATCGACCGGCTTTAAATCCCCGCGAGCGTGTGTTGACTGGGGGCCGCACTTCAGCTCTTGGCACCGAGCAGACCCTCTACGGCCTCGCAGCATTCTGGTCGGCAGCTGGGGGGTATAGCGGACGAGAAACGGGGCTGATGCGTAGCCATTGCTAGCCACCGAGGTGTTTGCCATTCCCATTGCCAAGTCCCCGTTTGATGGCTAACCAAAATGCGTCATTGGGCGGCGATCTTTCAGCCCCGTTTCTTGAACAACAATTCAGGCCGGCCCCATTATGAAATTGCGGATCATTGCCAACGCGGCGTCGGATGCGTCCGGGACCACTGCATGGCCGCATCCAGGAAACCGTTCGAAGCGAACCAGATGGGGTGGTAGGGCGGCTGCTATGTCAGCCTGGCACTCGATCGGTGTCATGGGATCTTCTTCCCCGCCATCACGAGGGTGGGACACTGGATACGCGCGAGATCAGGGATCAAGTTGAATGTGTGGTCTTCCCCGCCTGGCTTTGTGAACCACTGGAGTACCTCTGGATTACCTACAGCCCGACGAACGACATCCGGATCGCGAGGCGTGCGAGTGTAGAGCGGAAATGCTTGGCGCAACCACGTGTCAAGGGATGCCTTGTCACTGTGTCCCTCAAACATCCTACGACGCGCCATCTCGCCGACCTCCGGGCCTCCCAGTTTCTCGAACATCGCGACACGCCGATCCTTGTGCGTGCCGCCGGCTGCCTCCGTGCTGATAAGGATCAGCTTGGCTGGGTGCGTCGGGTGACGGGTCGCATAGGCCGTGGCGACCTTGCCGCCAAACGAGGCGCCCAAGACGATTGGGCGCTTGATGCTTAGTGCCTCGCAGAAAGCGCGGACATCATCACCCCATTGCGCAAGCGTCCAAGCGTCCCTTGGCCCGGCGTCACTGCGGCCGTTTCCGCGGTGATCGAGGTAGATGACTTGGGCGCAATCAGCCAAGCTCGAATAGGCAGGCTTGTAAATTGAATGATCGAAGCCTGGGCCGCCGTGCGAGAGCAACAGAGTGGGCTTTTCCCGCATAGTCGGTCCGTCAGGCACCAGGCTTGCGCCCTGGACGTCGAAGAAGAGCCGCACTCCATTTACGAGTACGCGCATCCGTCATTCTCCGATTCGGACCCAAACCCACGTTTCAGATGTTTCTAAAGTCGCCGTGCCGACCGGCGCCCGCGGCAAAGCGGGCGGCGCCTGCGGCCCCCTCCGTCTCAACGACACCAACGCCGTTGCCCCATTCCCGCTCAAGCGCATCATGCATCGCCTGGCCCTGCTGCAGATAGACTGACCGACGGTCGGCTCTTACGCAATGTTGCGGAAAGCCCGCAATCTCCTGCGCCATCTCCTCCGCTGCTTTTCTCGCCTGGCCTTGCGGCACGACCTTCTCACAAAGACCAATCCGCAGGCACTCCTCGGCCTCGACCTTGCGGCCGGTCATGATGATCTCAAGAGCGCGTCCCTGGCCGACGATGCGCGGAAGCCGCACCGTGCCGCCGTCCAGTAGCGGCACGCCCCAGCGCCGGCAATAAACGCCCATATAGGCATTCTCGGCCATTACCCGGCAGTCGGCCCAGAGTGCTAACTCCATGCCGCCCGCAACCGCTGGACCCTCGATCGCCGCGATAATGGGCTTGGAGAGTTCGAGGCGCGAGGGACCCATCGGCCCACGTGGGATCGGTCCGCCATCCTTGGGAAAATCCAGCGAGCCCCGCATCCTCTTGTTGTCGCGTGTCGCCACGCGCTTCAGATCCGCCCCGGCGCAGAACGCCCCACCCTCGCCCCAGAACACCGCAACATCCGCCGTATCATCCCTATCAAAGGCGAGAAACGCCTCGTAAAGCGCTTCGGCATGCTCCGGATCAACAGCATTGCGCGCCTCCGGGCGAGAATGGATCACCGTGAGCACCCGGCTGTTGCGCTCCACACGTACGGGCATGACAACCCCCCTTCTCCCTAATTACAGTTTATCCCTCGCCTGATGTGTACTCGGCTGATGATGGAGGCTTATGCGTCTTCTGTACTTCCAGAAATGTGGTGGCGCGACCTAGCACAAACGCCAAGTGGGTAAATTCGAGCTTTGGCTACCATAGCTTAACGCTCTTGCCCTCGGCACGGAGCCTGTCGGCATAGTCGCTGAGCCAACGTTGAAAGTTCGGCTGCGCCTTGTAAGCCTCATCTTTGACGTAGACAAATGTCGAGTGGAAATGAAATGGCTTCCAATACCCAAGAAGCCGCCAAACCTCGGCGTCACGACCATTCTTGCCCTGGGCTTCGGCAACTGTCGCAGGAAAGAAACAGAGCGTTGGCGTGAAGTTGATGCGCCAGCGGGCGGCCAAATGCCGCTCTTCCATTTTCTCTCCGTCGAAGTCACCTCCCGTGAACCAAAGAGGTTGAGCTGGAGAGCAAGAAAATTTGTCCTAATGTAAATAGCGATCTCTTCGTCGGCCAGGTTCACACGGTGTAGTTCGCGACAATAGGGGCAGCCACGCTGTTCCCAGAAAATTACGAGGCGCCGACCGGTGCTTGTTGCTTCGCAGAACGGACCCGTGTAGCGCGCCACCTCAGTTGAGGCAAAATGCAGCCGGAACCAATTCGGATCAAAGGTCGATGCGTATGATGCCGGTTCTAGTGTGTGCCGGCCTTGGGATTGCCGCTTTGCTTGCGCTCGCGTGGTGGTACGCGTTGTCGGTTCCGGGTCGCCCGCACATTGGACCATTGCCGCCGGCGACGGGCGAGGAGCATGACCTTGCGATGCGTCTCAAGACACACGTCTTGGCCACGGCAAGCGTGCCGCACAACGTAAGGCATTACGCGGCCTTGGAACGTGCAGCCCAGTACATCGAGGTCACACTGGAAGCACTGGGTTATGTGGTCAACCGTCAGGTCTTCACCGTCTCAGGCCGTGCCGTCCGCAATATGGAGGTGCAACGCGAGGCGCAATCCGCAGAATTGCCCTCGCTCGTGATCGGCGCGCACTACAACTCTTTCGAGAATGCTCCGGGAGCAAACGACAACGGCAGCGGCGTGGCAACCGTCTTGGAGCTGGCACGGCTGTTGAGGACATGGCAGCCCGAGCGAACGCGTCTGCGTCTCGTGCTGTTCGTCAACGAAGAGCCGCCCTATTACCGAACACCCAACATGGGAAGCTGGCACTATGCCAAGCTGCTGTCGGAGCGTGGCGAGAAGGTACGCGGCATGATCTCGCTAGAGACGCTGGGCGCCTTCTCCGACACGGCAGGCTCACAGAGATATCCGGTCCCTTTTGGCCTGATCTTCCCATCAACGGCTAACTTCATTGCTTTCGTGGGTCTACCAGGCACCCGCAGTTTCCTGCACGAGGTAATGGCCTCCTTCCGCCGGCACACTGCGTTTCCATCGATTGGCGGCGTGGCGCCCGATGCTCTGGTGCCTGGCGTAGGCTGGTCCGACCACTGGGCATTCCGGTCGTTCGGATTTCCTGCGATCATGGTCACTGACACCGCGCTCTTTCGATACCCGCACTATCACCTACCAAGTGACACACCCCGACAAAGTCGACTACGAGAGGCTCGCACGCATCACGAAGGGGCTTGAAAGGATGGTGCGCGAGGTCGCGCGCTGAGCTTTGCCGAGGTCACCGCAACGTAATAGTGCCACCCGGACCGGTGTTCTGATCCGGGGTTGGCAGCTTTGCCGTTGTGAGGTGTATTTCAGATGAACGGCTATCCCCGTTTATTGCTGCGGGCCGCTTGCTGCTGTTTGTTCAGACAGTAACGCCAATAGGCGAAGCTTGCGACCAATAGAAACCGGACGTCCTCATGATCGAACGAGCTCGCCATGTTCCGCTGCGGTTAGTTCCGTGGGATCCAAGCGACATTGCGACAGCGATTGAGGAAATCGTTGTCGATACCCTTGACCACTTCGACAACGAAGGGTTTTGGCCTGCTCACCCTCTCGATGACTTGCGAAAGAGCGGCAACAGCAGCGTGTATCTCGGCGCGAGCGGCGTGATCTGGGCACTTGACTACCTGCACCGCGCCGGCGCGACCAAGTCACGCCACGACTTCAGTCCGGTCCTGTCGCAGTTGCTGGAGCGTACCAGGGTAGAGATGCAGTCCTTCGGAGACTACGCGAAGCACGGGTCGCTGTTGTTCGGTGACCTCGGGACGGCACTGGTGATGATGCGGCTGAAGCCGACACAGGCCATCGCCGATATCGTCCATGCGCGCGTCAATGCCAACATGGAGTTGCCGGTGCGCGAACTGATGTGGGGCTTACCAGGCTCGATGCTTGCCTGCATTCATATGGCCGAGATGACCGATGAGGCGCGTTGGCGTGCCACCTTCGAGGCCCAATCGAAGCAGCTTCTCGACGACTTGAAGGAGACCGCCGGGGTCCCGATCTGGACTCAGGATCTGTACGGCGCGCAACGGCAGTACCTTGGGCCGGTGCACGGGTTTGCGGGGAACATGATCCCGCTCATCCGCGGCTGGAATTGGCTGTCGGAAGGCCAGCGCGCGCGGATTGCAGATGTCGCTCGGCGCACCCTGAGCGCACATGCTCACCGCTCCGACCTTGGCATTTCATGGCGAGCTGCCGTCGACGGCAAGAATCTTTACTGCCAACATTGCCACGGTGCTCCCGGCATGGTCACGACGTTCGCCGACGCCCCGTTCACCTCGCCTGAGTTCGAGGACATGTTGCTCGGCGGGGGTAAGACGACCTGGGAAGCAGGACCGCTCGCCAAGGGCTCCAATCTCTGTCATGGCACGGGCGGCAATGGCTATGCGTTTCTCAAGCTGCAGCGCCGAACAGGCGATGCGGTGTGGCTCGAACGCGCACGAGCATTCGCCATGACCGCCGTAGCTCAATGCCGCGAAACGCGCGATCAGCTCGGGCGGGGTCGGTACTCTCTTTGGACCGGCGACATCGGCCTTGCGGTATACCTCTGGCACTGTTTGACGCTGGCACCGGCGTTTCCGACAGTTGACGTATTCTGAGGCATCGGAATGTCACTGCAGGCATGGCAAAGACGCCTCTGGCACTTCCGCTTGACCCCCATATAGCTGCCGAAGATGTTGCGCTGCTGAGACTTTCTGCCTTGTGCCAACAACGGGCGTGAGCAGACGCAGCAAAGTTGCGTGAGAGACTAAAGCTACTCGATCACCTCGTCGGCGCGGGCGAGCAGCGTCTGTGGCACGGTGATCCCGAGTGCCTTCACCGTTTTGAAATTGATCACCATCTCGAACTTCGTGGGCTGTCGAACTGGCAGGCCAGCAGGCTTGTCGCCCTTAATTGTCTCCGCGGTCTGCTCGGCAGCGTGGCGATGGTACCCTTCCATATATCGTGCAGGTGGTTCGTGATCCTGTCGGCAGTAAACCGATCGTTACACGAAGAGCGGGCGGTGATGTTGCCGCTTTAACAGCAACGCCGCGCTATGTCGCGACAGCACAGGACAGCGTGTCCTTCAGCGCGTCCTAAAAAAAGCCAAGTGATTCGCAGCCCGTGCCGGCGCGGAAGCTCGCCTTTGCGCACCGCTTTGGAATGTCGATGACGTGCACGGAGCCGTCGCCCTGGCATGCTACGAACAATTCGTCCCCGCGGAATGCCATGTCCATAGGCTGAGAGCCGACCTTGATCGCCGTCTGCCTGCGAAACGACGGGTCTATTAGAACTCACCGTGTCGCTGTTCAGGCTGGTGATGCCGATCAGGCTGTTGTCCGGCGCGTAACGCGCGATCTGCGCCGCCTTTGGTACGTCCTTGAGGACCACCTCGTCGCGGACACGGCCGGCTTCTGCGTCTATCAGAAACAGGACCGGCTGCGCGTCGTCGACGGCGACCACGGTGTGCCCATCGGCCGAGATAGCGATGCCGGCGAGGGGGCGCGGCGTCTTGATCTTGCCGAGCAATTTTCGTTTCGGCAGGTCGATGACCGAAACCGTGCCATCCTCCTCGTTCTCGGTATAGAGCCGCTGGCCGTCCGGCGAAATGATCAGGCGGTGGCCGTTCGTCGAGCCGGAGTTGATGGCGTCAACGACCTTCTGAGTCTCGGGGTCGATCACCGCGACGACCGCGCTATTCTCGCAAGTAATATAGATCAGGCCGTCGGGCCCGAGCTTTAGCGTGTGCGGGGCGATATAGGGCCTGAGATCAATGTCACCGACATGGGCGCGCTTGGTGAGGTCGATGATACAAAGGACATGGCCGGGATTGGGGTTGCGGCCGTGTATGCCGTCGCCGAAGATCGGCACATAGGCGAGGCCGGTGTCCGGCACCACGAGCAGCTCATGCACCGTGCGGGGAAAACCTTCGAGCACGACTTCCGTTTCATAGGTAGCGGGATTGAGAAACAGCACTTTTACGCCCATCTTGTCGA
This sequence comes from uncultured Alphaproteobacteria bacterium, assembly GCA_963775835.1. Classification (GTDB taxonomy): domain Bacteria; phylum Pseudomonadota; class Alphaproteobacteria; order Rhizobiales; family Hyphomicrobiaceae; genus AWTP1-13. The sequence goes on from CAVZKV010000025.1 coordinate 46,841, forward strand.
CCGCGATCATCCCGCGTGAGTTTTTTTCGCTGGTCATCGTTTCTTTCCTTTGTCATCGGCCGACAAATTTTAGCGTAGCTTTTAGTGGAAAGCCCATGCCGGATTTGAGAAGACGCGAACAAAGACAGCTCGGGTCCTTGTCACGAGTAACGCTGGTGGAGATGAAGGTAGGGCCCTTCGGGTTCGGAGCGGCTGTAATGGTCGTGGAGCGAAAAAGCCGTCGCGCTTGTTGCGGCTGCGAAAGTCTTCAGCCCTGTGCCGATTTCGGACTTCACGCAATGCAGCGAGACAGCGCGCACGGGTCACGGTTTGATCCGGCGCGCCGCGCAGATATCGCGTAAAAAGAGCCAAACCCGCGTTGGCTACTCGAAGCCGTTCTATTTTCAGCTTCCCCTAGGTCCAGTCGAAGTGACGTCATGGTCGTTACTGCATGCCGCTGTGAAGTCCCGCAACGGTACGCCCAAGGGCGTGGCCTGCGCCGCACCTGGCGCCGTCTCATGCAGCAGGGTCGACCCAGTCTGCGCGGCGCCACACCACCACGACTGATTGTTTGGGGTTGCGTTATTTTTAGGAACGCCTAATTTCCGATTACCACTATAATCAGAATATGATTGAACATCGGAAACAGGCGTTCTTCATGTCTCCCAAGATGCCGACCAATCTGCCCATCACGCTCGTTAGGGCGACCCGGGCCGACTCCGACGAGGCGCTGTTGAAGTCATGGGTGCGGTCTCTCGGCTCATCCCACACACAGCGCAACTTCGAGGTGACCGCCAGGCGTTTCCTTGCCGAGCTCCCCGAAGGTGGCCTGCGTGCCGCGGCCGTCGAGGATGTCCGCGATGCCCTCACCGGCATGAGCGCCGGCCTATCGGAGGCCTCAGCCCGCCAGTACGTGCTCCGTATAAAGTCACTCCTCGGGTACGCCCATGCCCTGGGCTACACCCCCTTCAATGCAGGGGCGACCATCAAGATCCGGTCGAATGCCGGCAACCGCGGCGCCACCTTGGCCAAGCGCATTATCTCAGAGGTCGAGGTCAGCCTCCTGATCCGGGCAGCACCGTCCAAGCGGGACCGCGTGCTGCTCGAGGTCATCTACGCCGGCGGTCTGCGCGTCTCCGAGACCGTCGCCCTGACCTGGGCGGACGTGGTGCTGCGTGGCGAGCGGGTGCAGCTGTCCATTACAGGCAAGGGCGGCAAGGTGCGCCAGGTGCTGCTGCCCGAGATCGTCAGCCGCTCTCTGCTATCGCTGCGTGGCGACGGAAACGCCGACGCCCCAGTCTTCCCAAGCCGTAATGGTGGGGGCCAGCTTACCGAGCGCAACGTCAATGCCATGGTGAAGCGCGCGGCAGCCAAGGCCGGCATCAACGAGGCAGTATCACCGCATTGGCTGCGGCATACTCACGGTTCGCATGCCATCGACCGCGGTGCCTCGCTGCCCGAGGTACAGTCGACACTAGGCCACGGCAACATCGCCACCACCAGCGGATATCTGCACGCGCGACCAGATACATCGAGCGGCTTGCGCCTCGACCCGGGAGTGTTCCTTCGATGAGGATGAGGGCAACGGTAGGCGATAAGGAAGGGCCCGGTACGCTTCCGGTATAGAGAGGCCAAGCAGACCAAAAAATGGCCCGGGATTTCGCTGTCATTGACAGACCGTTGTTGACCCTTAGCAGTCATCGAAATAGGCTTCTGACCTGCCCGAGGCCCTCCATTCGAAATAGAGTAGATTACCTTACAGCTCCTCCAGCGTTTTGGAGTGAAGCTTCGTTTATCAAGCTTCGTTTACTCGCGCCTACTTGAAACCGAGTCTTCATGCGCCGGCAAAATCAGGCGCACTGTCGTACCCTGACTGCCGCTCTCCCGCTCGACGTGGCCGCCGAGCTGTTGAGCGAAACCCTCGACCAGCCGACCGCCGAGCCCGGAGTTTGCGCGTTGAGGATCGACCCCTTTGCCGTCGTCGGCGACCGTCAGATGCAGCTCGCCATGCTCACGCTTTAGCACGACCGTAACCGTGCCACTTGACTCGCCCGGAAACGCATACTTGACGGCATTGGTCACGAGCTCATTCACAATGAGCCCAATCGGAATGGCCCGATCGGTCAGCAACAGCACGCTCTCGATATCGGTTATGAGCGCGATGGCTTTCTCGCCTTCCCTATCCACTGATTCGATTAGGTCGCGGCATAAGTCATCCAGATAGGTTGCCGCATTGACCGCCTCGACCGTGTCGGATTTGCTGAGCTTGGAATAGAGCTGCCCGAGCGCATCGATGCGATGCGAGACCCTTTCAAGCGCCGCTTTGCCCTCGCCGCTCTTGTGGTCGCGCGCTTCAATAAAGACCATCGCCGCGATTGACTGCAGGCTGTTCTTAACGCGGTGAGTCAGTTCTTGCATTAACATCCCGATACGCTCATGCGCGATCGCATGCTCGCGCTCCAGTCTCACGCGCTCGGTGACGTCGTCGATCGCCAGGAGGATTTGTTGTATCTTGTTGCCAGGCCGATAGATCTTGCGCGCGTTGAGCAGCATTATGCGCCGGCCGATAGATGGGAAAACCTGGTCGACCTCGAAAGCCTCGATGGTCTTTCGGCCACAAATGATGGTCTCGAGAGCGGCGCGGAGTTCGGGAATATCCCACTGGCCTTTGCCGAGCTCATGGAGCTTCCGCCCCACCGTGTCCTCCCGGGCGACTTCGAATATCTGGCAGAAGGAGCAATTCGCGAAGCGGATAGTTAGATCGGGCTCGAGCACGAGAAGCCCTTCGCGGATCGTCTCCACGACATCTAGTGGAACGACTTTGCGCATTGCGATGGCTCTGCGGGATCCCAAATCCGTTAGCCAACACGCTAGCAAAGCGGCGGCGACGTGTCCGTCGCAAGTGCAACATAGCGGAAGTTTCCGAACGCGGAATGTAGCAGATGCGACAGACATCCCCGTGGCACTATGGCAGTCCGACGACATATCCTTACCGAAACAATCATTCTGGGGGCTCGGATGATTGACGAGAATGTCGGGCGCCATTGGTCGAAAAATCGTCTTCTCGCTGCAATTCCGGAACTTGATCGCGCTATGCTCGAACCCCACGCTCAGTTTGTGGATCTCGCTCAAGGTCACGTTCTCTTCGAACCGGAAGAGGATGTCGTCACTACCCACTTTCCACTGTCGGGAACGATGGCTGCGCTGATCGTGGTCCTTGAAGACGGTAGGACGGCGGAAGCCGCTTCCATTGGGCGGGAAGGCGCCATCGGCGGGATCATCAGCGCGGGGCACAAGCCCGCATTCACCAGGGCGGTAATACAAATCGCAGGTCCGGCGTTTCGGGTTGAGACGGCTCGTATCGAGGTTGCCAAACAGCATTCTTCGGTCGTGCGCGATCTCTTCGATCGGTACGCAGACGTGCTACTCGCGCAAGTCCTTCAATCCGTCGTTTGCACTGCATTTCACCCAATGCGACAGCGTCTTGCACGATGGCTGTTAATGACGCAAGACCGCATTGGCAGCAAAGAGCTTCCACTCACGCAAGAGTATCTTGCTCAGATGTTGGGGGTGCACAGGTCGACGGTGATCCGGGTTGCTCGATTGCTCCAAAACGACGGCGTAATCCGTAGAGCGCGAGGTCGTCTCACTGTAGTCAACAGGGTCAAGCTAGAGAAGGCATCTTGCGAATGTTATGCCGCTGTTGACCGGCACTACGAGCGCATTTTGCGCCTGGCCGAGGCGCAGCGCGTCATGAACGTTAAGGCAGCAGGCAAACACAAGCGTAAGAGCTAAGCGACCACGCATCCCGTCAACTGGGCGCCGTTTGCATGCTGGGTTGGGCTGCTGGTGCCTCGTTCGGCTGGCTTTTCAATTCGTGGGCGCCGAGGGTCCGGAATTGGCACATGGCTGCCCCACTGAACTGTTGCAGCGACCCAGTCCGCTTTCTAGGGGTCTACTGACGCGCACGGCATACTGATTATTCGCCCCGGACGCCGCTGGCGAGGATCTAGGCCAGGAGGCCATTTCCCGCGAACCTGTCTTCGCGCCCGCGGCCATTTCGCCCGGCGGCAGGGAGAGACCGCCCGATGAAAACAGCCGCCCAGCAATGTACCGCGCACGTCCCAGCCGAGTTGCGCCCGCCAACCCCTCTTAGCCGGGCCGGGGATGGGCGGCGAAATCGTTTGCCCGGCGAAAATCTTGGTACCTCGGCCCCCGAAGATCTGATGCAAAAGTTGGTGGGGGGGCGCGTCAAGTACCTCCGCCGCAGAGCGACAAATTTCGAAGCTGCTTTAGAACTAGAGTGGCTTCCCTACCTGCCCGAGGCTGGATGCACGCAAGCTCAGGCGCGATCGCCAACCGTGTGGCGGTACCTGCCACTGGGCAGCGGCTTGCTCATGAGGTAGTGGAGCCGCTTGGCAATGTCGCGATCGTCGATGACTTCATCGTCTAGCATGGTCCAACCTCTCTACGATGCACTTGGCTTTGATCTGGGCGCGGTCCCCCAGGATCGCCATGAGCCGCCTGCATTCGGCTCGGTTTATGCTCTCGATCCGCGTCTCCTCGAAACGCTGGCCCATCATGAGCCAGAGGACCAAGGTAAAGGGCTCCATTGCGGTGATCTTCATTCCAGCTTAATCCCGCAGTTGTCGCAGATGATGGTGGCCTTCATCAGCTATCGATCTCCTTGCCGCGTCTAATAATCAGCCTGGGGGGCTCTTTGAGGACGGGTGGCGCCGCCTTCCTGGCCTGCTCCTCCCGCTCCAGCACCTTCCAGGGTTGCGGCCGCCGGCCCAGGCGCCACAGCGGGTACTTGCCGCCCCGGTAAACGCAGGCTGCGCGGGGGATTGCGGGCGGCCTCTGGTAGGCGTTGTACTTCAGCATGTGCTGGATCATGCCGACCTTGCTTTTCTCGCACGCCCGCAGGCTCCGGTACCTGGAGCCAGCAGTAGGCGGTTTGCAGCCCTTGCTGCAATCGGCGGGCGCCGTCACCATCACCCAGAGCAGCGCGGCCTCGATGATCATGAGACCGCCCAGGTGCCGCCAGGAGCGCACTTGCCATCCGGCTGGACCGTAAAAAGCTCCGCCCTGTTCTTGGGATAGGTCGGCTTGAGGCGCAGGTCGCCGGCGGCCGTTTCCTCGAGCCAGGAGTTCAGGGTAATCCTCGTCGCGCCCACCGAACTCGAAGGCGCCGTCGACGGGCTCGGGCATGAGGAAGCCCCACTTGCTCGTCTCGTCGTGAGCATCGTCGTCACCATTGGCAGGGATGTCGTCGATCTCGCGCTTTTCGAAGCGCTTGGCGCCTTCGGCGACCATCAGGGTTACGGGATGAAGCTCCTGCCAGCACTTGCGACAGAAGTGCGTGGCGAACAGACGTTTCTCCGGGTTGGTGGGATCAAAGCGCTGCCCATCGAATGTGACCGTCCTTGATCCGCTCGGATCGAGGGTGGTGTAGAGGCGGCCTGCGCCTGATATGAACTGGTGAAGCTTAAATGCGAACAGCGGCTCGGGGGCGCCTTCCGCTACGCCCCTATCCTTCTCGGGAAGGCTAAATGCCAGGAGGGCATGCTTGAGGGCCTCAGCGCAGCGATCGAGGGGCCTTCTTGCCTCGTCCGCCAGACGCCTCGCGGCATCGTCAATCGAAAGGGGCGAAGCGCGCTCAGGCTTGCTGTCGAGCGACTTGAGGCCGAGGCGGGTCTCCACCCAGATGGCGAGGGCATCCTGCGCAATGGCGGCGTTTGATTTGCCGGCGTAGGCCGTGCCTGGGGCTGCGCGGTCGACAGACGCTCCAAGGTCGGGGAGACCCCGATCGGCGCTGCGGCTGGGGTTGGTGGCGCGTCGAAGCGTCTCGGTAATGATCGCGTCGCGGGTGATGGCCGTCCCAAACAGGCGGGATGCGACATCAGCAACGATCTGATTGCGATCTCCCTGGGTCGTCGTCGCTCGCCATCGTGGCGGATGTGCCAATGCAGATCGGGGGACGGTCGGGGTTGCCCACCCTTGCCCGCAGGCGTCGCATTAACATCGCGACATCGGCGCCCTGCCGTCCGCGATAGGTGTGCAATTCGTCAAGGACGATGAAGCGGAGCCCACGGCAGTTCTCGATCACTGTTTTGTCGAGCTCGGACTGCCGCGTCATGAGCAGCTCGAGCATCATGAAGTTCGTGAGAAGGATATCGGGTGGGTTGTTCTTGATCCGCTCTCGCTCCTCCGACGTTTCCTGGCCGGTGTATCGGGCGAAGGTCACGCGGGTGGCGCCGTGGTTGGCATCTAGGAACTTCTTGAGCTCCTCGCGTTGGCTATTGGCGAGGGCGTTCATCGGGTAGATGACGATGGCGCGGGTATGTTGCGGCTCTCCCTCACGCTTTGCTTTAACGATCGCATCGACGATGGGAATGAAGAAGCACAGCGACTTGCCGGAGCCAGTCCCGGTCGTGACGACGTAGCTCTTGCCCGCGAGCGCCAGACCGATCGCCTGCTCCTGATGTCGGCGCAGTCGCAGGCTGCGATCTTGATCGTCTGGGCGTGCGCGAGGATTGATGAAGATTTTGGCACAGTCCTCGGAAAGGCCGTCGGCGCCGACGAGATGCCGCAAGGTGCCGCCGTCCTCGTAGTGAGGGTTCAGCTGAATGAGGGATTCCGGCCAGAACTGCCTGCCCCCGTATAGTGCATCCACTTTCGACTGGAGTTCGCTCGAGCGGATGCGCGTGAAGGAGCGTGCGAACGCCGTGTAGTGGTTCAGCAGCTGCTCATCGAGATCGAAGACATCCATGAGTGTGCTCGGTTTCACGTGGCGGGCTTGGGCCGGGTTGAGGGGGATCGCGCAAGGCGATGTGCCTTGGTCGGGAGACGGCGGACTGAGGCACCGAGGTGCCGTTCGGCTTGCCGCACTTCGTAGGCGGTCTGGAGGTTCAACCAGAATTCCGGGTGCGTACCGAACCAATGCGCAAGCCTGACCGCAGTATCGCCGGTGATGGCGCGCTTGCCGTTGATGATTTGGCTGATGCGGTTGGGAGGCACTTCGAGCTGGCGAGCGAGCTCGGTTGGCGTGAGGCCGAGCGATTCGAGCTCCTCGGCAAGGACTTTGCCCGGATGAACGGCTGGATGCGGCATGGGGCAGCCCTCCCTCAAAGCTGCGGGACGAGCATGCCGAGCTATGACGCAGGACGTCAACCGTCTGCGCCCACGAGATATTGACGGAGGCGAAAATCAGATATGAGGATTGCATTGGATGGCGACCACCGCCACCCCGAGCCGTCCGTCACTCGCTCTCGCCTGCCGGCGCGGGTTGGTGGCGCATTTGGCTGGCGGGCCATCCCCATGGTGTTGGAGCGAGCCGGAGAGCGTCGAGACTGTGTGACGGTCTACAGGAAGGCCCGCTCCGGCGGAGCCTCGCCCAAGGGATCGATGCTGATGACTGGGACCCGCAAACAGGCCTCGGTTGACGACCGCAACCGGCGCTCGCGGGGTGACGCGGTCATTCACTCGAACCGATCACGACGCTTCGGGGAAAAGCGATCAAACGCATCCTGCTCAGGTTCCTCGTCGATGGAGAACCGGGGATCAGATTTTGAGTAGTGCAGCAACGCGAGAGACTGGTCGTACTTGTCGGAGTGAAGAGCGATCTCAGTGCAAGGCTCGTTGAACCAAACGCCGGCGGGATGATCAACACCGTCCCGGCCCCTGTCGGCCAGGTCGTCGCGGCTCATGAGCGAGTTGGTCGGTATTTCGTGGGGCGGCGCTTTGCGCGTCCGGATGAAGAGCCCAGTCCGGTAGGCGGGTTTGCTCGACTTGGCCCATAGAACGAACCCGTCGCGCGCAATGATGAGCATCGACCGCCGTGAGGTGTACTCGAGCCACCGCAGGATGCACGCGATCAGGGACACGCCGTATCTCGCGGCGGCGGCGCTCAGATCGTCGAATGATGGTACGGCGTCCGGTGGGAGCTGCCTCCTGAAGTCGTCGAGCGGCATGAGGAGGTAGGCCGCGAACTCGTCAGCCTCGGCTTCGAGCTCCGGGCCATCGCGGAAGGTCACGCTTTCCTCGGAGCACTCGATGCCCTCTGGAAAGAGCGGGCGGTGCATAAGGTAGTGGCCGAATTCGTGAGCGATGGTGAAGTGCTTACGGCCCGGCGAGACGTCCGTGTTGTAGAGGATCGCCCAGCCTTTGCGGTCAGGCATCGGATAGAGCGCGCCTTCGAAGTCACCGAGGGAACCGCCTTCGACCGCTGTGATGGGCGAGTTGGGAAAGCGCGAGCGCGAAATTTCGACGGCCAGGTCGGCAACACGCACCGGGAACCGTGGCTGTCCGGTGGCTGCTGCTACAGCCGCGAGAAGGGTATTGAGGTCGTTTGCCCAGCGTATAGGCTTGCGGCCATGGTCGGTCATTTCTTTCTGTTGATGATCTCCAGCATCTCGCGAACCTGAGACTTCTGGGTGGAAGTCATTTTCTGATACTTGCGGAAGAACGCCTTGTCCTCGGCCGGTTCGACCTCGGTTTCCACGCCGAGCAGGTAGTCGAGCGTTACATCCAAAGCATTCGCGATCAAGGCGAGCTTCTCGCCGGAGGGCCGGGGCGGGTCCTTATTCTCGAGTTCCCAGACATAGCTCTTGCTGGACTCGGACCGGGTGGCAAGCTCCTCAAGGGTATAGCCCTTCTTCTTTCGCTGCTCCCGAATCCTGTCGCCCAGTGTTGCGGCCATGTCGCGAACTCCCCTCGCTGAGGGTTCAGAGTAGACGTATTTGCGATACTTGACAACGCGTATGGCCGTTTCTATGTTCCATGTTCGGAATAGCGATACTTTTTGTGCTCCGATTTTGAACGGCGGCGGCCGCCTCCGTGCGGTCCGGTCACAACCATGAAAGGGGGCTTCGTGCTCAAACAAGCTACCGCGCTGGGTCACGGCGCATTCTCGCCGGTCCTCAAGGTGCCGAGGTCGAAGCTCGGCCTGACGGAGGTCATGTTGGTCGCCAAGGCTGGCGGTCGGTGTGAGTTCCGGGGATGCAACGAGTTCCTCTACGAGCATGCGTTGACAGGCGAGGCTGGGAACTTCGCCGAGAACGCGCATATCGTGGCCTTCCGCGAGGGTGGGCCGAGGGGACGAGGTGACCGGCCCGCCGTCATCGACAGCATCGACAACCTGATGCTCCTGTGCCGGCGCGATCACAAGCTCATCGACGACAACCCTGAGCGGTACCCGCGCGAGGAGCTGCAGGCGCACAAGCGCGAGCACGAAGCGCGCATCCGGCGGGTCACCGGACTTGGGCCTTCAATGCAGACTACGGTGCTGGCGTTCACCGCCATGATCGGAACCTTCAAGCCGGCCATCGGGCGGGCGGAGATGTCGGAGGCGTTGCTGCCGCGCTACCCCGGTGATGCGTTCCACATACTCGATCTCACGTCGCTCGGCAGTGAGGAGCCCGGCGCGCTCTATGAAGTTGCCTGCCGACGGATTGTCCAGCAGGCGGAGGCCTTGCACGCTGCGGGCGGGCCGCTGGAGGCAACCCGGCACTTGTCGGTATTCGGCCTCGGCCCGATCCCGATGCTCGTCATGTTGGGGCATGCGATCGGCAATAAAGTGGCCACAGACTTCTACCAGTGCCATCGGGATAAACCCCAGCGGTGGACCTGGTACGAGGGCGAGGCGGTTGCCCGCTTCGGCGTGCGAGAGCTCAAGCGCGGCGCCGACCCCGCCAGGGTTGCACTCGTCATGCCTCTAAGCGGTCCCATTGCAGCCGGTTCGATCCCGTCGGCAATCGACCAGACGTGCACGATCTACGAAATCGGACTGGTCGGACGGTCGCCAACGACGGGCTTCCTGCGGCAGCGCGAGGACCTTGAGAGCTTCCGCGAGACGTACCGCGGGCTGCTGGCACGGCTTCGGGGCGAGCACGCCGGCCTGCGTGAACTGCATGTGTTTCCGGCCGTCGCGGCTCCTGTTGCGGTGGCGTGCGGCTTTGACCTGCTGCCGAAGGTCGACCCGACCTTGGTGATCTACGACAACCTGATGAAGAACGGCGGCTTCATCGAGAGATTGAGAGTGAACAGATGACCAGCCTTAGCTATCTCGAGGAGCTGCTCGTTTCGCAGCGGCTCGACGAGGACAGTGACGAGTGGAAGGCGCTTGAGGAGGAGGCAACGCGGATCGAGATCATACTGCGGGCGGCCTATCCGTGGAGCGCGCTCACCTTTACGCATGCAGGATCCCGCGCGAAGCGGACGATGATCCGTGAGGACTACGACCTCGATGAGGTCGCCTACTTCGGCAACGAGGACAAGGCTCCCGGCGAGACCCTTGCCGAGATCTACGCGAACGTGGCGGAGGTCGTTGGGAAGTACTACTCGGTGCGGCGCAAGCGCTCAGCCCTGCGGCTCGGAATGAAGGACGGCCGAGACCTCAAGGTGGATCTCGTGCCGGGCCGGTACATCGACGCGACGATGATCGACGTGTTCATCCATCAGAACGAGGGCGAGAAGGACTGGCTCAAGACCAACATCGTCAAGCAGGTCGCGCATATCAGCGGGAGCGGCTGCATTGACGAGATCATGGTCGGCAAGCTCTGGCGGACGCGCAACGGCATTGGCGTGAAGACGTTTCCCCTGGAGCTTCTGGTAATCGAAGCGCTGCGGCTGGTCGGCAACGGATCGCTCGAGCAGAGGTTTGCGGGCGTGCTTGGCGTGTTTGCCGACCACATCCACAGCCTGCGGATCGAGGATCCTGCGAACCCCTACGGCAATGACCTCTCTTTTGCGCTGCCGGACAGGCTGCGCAGGGAGATCGCAAAGGTTGCGCGCAACACGCTCGCGGCGGCGCGGCAGTACGGCTGGGAACACATATTCGGCAAAATCGAGGCTCGCGCGGTCGCCCCGCGCGTCCAGATCTTGCAGTCGGCGGCTGCCGCCGGGGTGCCGACGAGGCCGTGGGCTTCGCGCACGTGACACACGCTTGGTTCGAGCAGGACCCCGCAGCCCTCGTCTGGCTCGAATCCCAGCTGCGCGCCAGATATCCGACGCTGCATGCCTTTATCGTTGACGGTGAGTGCCGCATCCGCGGGACGTTTGCCGCAGTTGAGGCGGATCGGTACGCGCTCGACATCGCGCTGCCCGTGAACTACCCACATGCCATGCCTTCGGTCTGGGAGACCGGTGGCCGCATCCCGCGAGAGATCGACCGCCATGTCTTTGACGACGACTTGCTTTGTCTCGGCGCGCCGCTAGCACTTTGGATACAGCTCGGAGGGGAATACAGCATCGAGCGCGTGATCGACGGCCCGTTGAGGAGCTTTCTCATCGGCAACAGCCTCGTTGAAGAAGGCGAGCCATGGCTGTATGGCGACCGCGCGCATGGGGCGGTCGGGCTTCTGGAGCACCTTGAGGAGCTCATCGGAACGAGCGAGCCCAAGGGCGTTGGAAGGTTTCTCATCGACTTGCTGGACAAAAAGGTGCGCGGCCACTGGCATTGCCCGTGCGGCAGCGGCCTAATCATTCGCAAGTGTCACAGGGACGGGGTGGGCATGCTGCAGAAGGCGCCTGCGACACTGCTTGCGCACGCAGTCGAAGCAATAGCGAAGCATCTGGAGGTGCGACGGCAGCAGCTGGGGGAGCGTGATTAGCGGTGCCGGATACGCGGGAGAGATAACGCGCCAGTGGCCCGAAAATCTGCTTCACAAGGCCCAGCGTTGGCTCCGGCGCTCGCCCTGATCCACTATAAGGCGCCTACTAAATTAGCGGGCGCCACGGGCCGGCCTAGGCATCCTACGCGCAGGGTATGAGTTGCTTCGGCAATCGCTTCATTTGCAGCGAAAACGACTTCGGGCACGTTGTACCTGGCTGACTGACAGGCCCATCGCCTCGGCTTTCTTGCACTCGTTATGAGGAAGCCTACTCCGATGAAGGCTTGAAAGGCCTAGGGCAAAGATTTAAGGGACTCCATCGCAAGAAACACAAAGGAGGGAAATGAGGGGCCTCATATCCCTTCTTTACGCCGCGCATCGTCGAGACTATTCCCGGCTGTGCCAAAGCGCGCCTAGGAAAACCTCGATGACCCGATCCCTCTCCCCAGGCCTACAAACCCTATCCGGCACACGAGACCCGCTGCTGGTCTCAATAGCAGACGCACGGACCATCTCCGGATTGTCGCGCTCGGAGCTTTATCGCCGCATGTCTGCCGGTGACATTCGTGCCGTGAAGAGCGGCACCAGAACGTTGATTGTCTTGCAGAGCCTCATCGACCACCTCAAAGCGCTTCCAGTGGCAAAATTTCACGCTTCAAGTTGATGGAGAGGCGTGATGGGCCGAATTGAACGGCGCGTTTTCCAGCTCAAATTGGGAATCATTCAACGGCTCAAAATGGTCTCCGCGAAGGGGGTCATTTTGGACTCGAGCGATCGACCCAATTTGCAGGTGCTCCCAGTTCTCGTGATGTTTCACGCGATTTGCGTCCCGCCACGAGTTGGTGCTAGGCGACGCATATGAGCCCGAAACCCGGACGATTCCGCAAACGCGACCTGACGCAAGCGCTGAAGGCCATTGCCGACGCCGGGTTCACGGCAGGCAGGGTTGAGATTGATCCAGCCGGCAAGGTCTCCGTAGAGTTCACAAAGGGCACCGGCACGAGCACGGTTCAGGGCAACGAACTCGACCAGTGGTTGGCGTTACATGAGAGTCCGTCTTAAGGGCCTGCACTTCGTCAAGAAGAAGCTCGCAGGTGGGGAGGTCCAAGAGTATGTCTACGCCTGGCGCGGCGGCCCGCGCATTCTGGCGGCGCCAGGCAGCCCCGAGTTCATGCAGGCTTACAACGAGGCCACCGCCGCTAAGGCCAACCCCAAGCCGAGGGCACCGAACTTGCTCGCGGTGCTCAGGGCCTACCAGGATGACGAGGAAACCTTCGGCTCGCTGGCCGAGCGCACCAAGGCCGACTACCGCAGCAAGCTAAAGTTGATTGAGAACGCCTTCGGCGACTTTCCCCTGAGCGGGCTCGACGACCGGCGCACCCGCGGACTCTTCAAGTCCTGGCGCAACGAGCTGGCCAAGAAGTCGAAGCGCCAGGCCGACTACGCCTGGAGCATCTTCAGCGCCGCTCTGTCATTCGGCGTCGACAACGGCCTCATCGACAGGAACCCCTGCCTCAAGGGCGGGCGCCTCTACAATGGCAGCCGTGCCGAGAAGGTCTGGAGCGATGCCCAGGAAGCTACCTTCCTCGGCAAGGCGCCGAAACATCTGCACCTGCCCTTCCTGCTGGCAATCTGGACCGCGCAGCGTCAAGGCGACCTGCTGCGCTTGCTGTGGTCTGCCTACGATGGCAGCTTCATCAGGCTGCGCCAGAGCAAGACGGGCGTGCGCGTGACCATACCTGTCGGCGCGCCCCTCAAGCTGGCACTCGACGCTGCGAAAGCATCGAGAGGGAACGCGGCGACGATCCTCGTTACCAGCGAGGGCACACCCTGGACCGGTGATGGATTCCGCTCCTCATGGCGCAAGGCCTGCATCAAAGCCGGCGTCATGGAGCTGACCTTCCACGACCTGCGTGGCAGCGCGATCACACGCCTCGCAATCGCTGGCGCCACGGTGCCGGAGATATCCACAATCAGCGGCCTGTCGCTCGGCGACGTGCGCGGCATTCTTGATAAGCACTACCTGAAGGATGACGTCGCGTTGGCGGAGAATGCGATCAAGAAACTTGAGGGCCGGACACCACGCAAATGATCGCGAACCGTTGCGGATTATCGCTAAGCGCCACAAAGAACGAAAAGGGGGAGTTGGGTGTAAACTGCGGTGTAAACCGGTCTGCCGGGTCTTACTTTGTTCTGTTCAGCACTCGGGGAAAATCTATTAATATCAATTGGCTGGGGAACTAGGATTTCGAACCTAGACTAGCGGAGTCGAGAGTTCGCTGTTCTACCATTAAACTATTCCCCAGCAGGCGTGGGACATCTGGGTCTCCACGCCTTATCGCCGAGCTATCTAGCAAGCACGACCGCGCGCGGCAAGCGCGACTGCCCCTGCGGCGCCGGGGACGGCGGGCAAGCCAAGCTCAAGCAGATGTAGGCACGGCCAAGCGCGAACGGGCTATTCGAGCCAGATGTCGCCGAGATCCTGGTTGGCGAAATGCGATGGAATGATGTTCCAGCCCTTCATGTTCGACACGTGCGCCACGATCCGGCTGTACCAAATCACCGGAATGCTGTTGGCATCCGTTATGACTTTTCGCTGCATATCCTTCGCCAGCTGCAGGCGCGCCGCCTCGTCAATTGCGCCTTTGAATTGATCGTAGATGGCGTCAAGCTGCGGATTGCTATTGCGCGTCATGTTGCGCGGCGAACGTTCCTTGGAAAGATAGGGTAACAGCAACGGGCCGGCATCGTCCGTGTCGGCACAGAATGCATCGATTGCCACCTGATAGTCGCCGTGGGCAATTGCCGCCTTCTGCTGGGAAACATCCAGCTGTGCGTGCTCCGCCGTGACGCCGATACGCCGGAATTGGTCGACCATAAAGACGCCGACCGGCGTAAAGGGGTGATTGACGTTGCGATTGATCAGCTTGAATTTGAGGTCTTGGACGCCGGCTTCGGCTAGGAGGCGCTTGGCCTCGGTTCTTGATTTTTCGATGTCGCGCCCATAGCCCGGCAGGCTGGCAAGCTCTTCGTTGCTGAGGGCAAGGGGCGAGCCTGGCAAGAGCGGGCCGCCAACCGGCTTGACGATCGTGATCTTCGAGAGCGCGTCGGAGGCTTGCCAGCGGTCTACCGCTAGGGATAGCGCCTGGCGAATTTTTGGGTTGTCGAACGGTTTCGATTGCGTGTTGAAGAGCAAGTCGATCTTGCACACCCATGGCGATTCCTGAACCGCAATCCGCTCCTTGAGGCTGTTGAGGAGTTGCGTGCGTTCGCCGGGTGAAATGCTGCGGAATTCCGCCTGGATCTGGCCACCTTGCAAAGCCGTTACGACCGCTTGGGATTTGATAAAGATGGCGCGGAAACCGTCGAGGTAGGGCTTGTTGCTGTCCCAATAGCGATCGAAGCGTTTGCCGATCCAGTGCGATCCGTTGACATGCTCGACGAATACGAATGGTCCGCTGCCCATGACGGTTTTTGCCGGATAGTTTGCATCTTGGGCCAGTCGGTCTGCGCTATAGATGCAATTGTAGGGGAGGGCCAGCGTATCGAGGAAGGAGGCATCCGGTGCCTTCAGCTTCATGACCACGGTGCTCGGGTCCGGTGTCTCGATACTGACGATATCGGCAAACAAGGCTTGGCGAATGGAAATGATGCCGGCCGGAGGCGCGCGCAGCCGGTCGAAAGTGGCCTTGACATCCTTCGAGGTCAGCGGGCTGCCGTCATGGAAAACAACATTCGCACGAACCTTGAAGGTATAGGTCAAGCCATCCGACGAGATGCTCCAACTCTCTGCCAAATCTGGCTTCAGTTTCGGATAGTTGTCCGCATCGACCCTAAGGAGCAGCGAATAGTGCGGCGCGAGCACATGGATGGCGGCGTAGGTCGTGGTGGCGTGACAGTCCGTTGTTGGTGCCTCCGCCGTCACGGCATAAGTGAGCGTCCCACCCTTTTTGGGCGCCTCGGCAACGGCCAAGGACGGCTGGCCTACGACCAGCGCCAGGCAGGCCATTGCTACGCGCGTTCTCATCTTGCCTCTCCTGCAAACAGCATCGTTCTTGTAAGCCATTTGATGCCGAGGTAGTTGGCATGGTCAAGCGCTTCGCTGGCGTCGAACCGCCGGCCCTTGGCCCCCGAATTTGCCACCGGCTGGGGGTGCGG
The DNA here is from genome assembly GCA_963775835.1 of uncultured Alphaproteobacteria bacterium. Classification (GTDB taxonomy): domain Bacteria; phylum Pseudomonadota; class Alphaproteobacteria; order Rhizobiales; family Hyphomicrobiaceae; genus AWTP1-13. The sequence goes on from CAVZKV010000025.1 coordinate 62,590, forward strand.
GATCATAAAGGAGGAAGGCCACGATGTACGTTCGTGTTACGACATTTGAGGTCGACCCCTCAAACGTGTCCAGGCTGTCGGACAAAATCGCCAAGATTGCACCCATCGCCAAAAGTCTTCCCGGTGTTGCCGACATCTATGTGGCCTGGCGCGGCGACGGCCACGGTGTGGTGGTGGCGGCCTATGAGAGCGAAACAGCCGCGAAAAAAGCGGTCGCGCGCCTGCAAGCCGTTTGGGGTGAGCTGGCCGGCGTGCTCATATCGCCGCCACGCACCGATAGCTTTGAGCAAGTGGAGCATGTCATCGGCTGATCGTTGCGCGCGCCGGCCGGCTGCGATTGCCCCTGGCGTCTAGCGTTATGGTCACCCCAAGGCGGCGCCTCGAATGGCGGCGCGGCAGCGCCAGGGGCGCGCGTGGTGCCTCGACGGGAAGGCTTCTGTTGTGCACAAAGGCCGCGAAAAGTACAGAAATCATCGATGACAAGAGCTAAGACTGGCGCGGACTAACCGTGCTGGAACCGTGTGGGGCGTGCGCCACCCAATTGGCGCTATGGCGAGTGAAGCGACCAGTTGGCATGGACCGAAGGAAACTCACGAAGTTGCGCGCCCAGTATGCCTCGCAGGCCCCGGGTGCCGTTCGGAACCCGGAGTTCAAAAGGGTCGCCGACATGATCTTCGCCGGCACTGACCGGCGACCAAAACCCTATGAAGGGGTATCGACCTTTCTTGGAGCACCCCTGCGACTCGACGCCCCGGCCGCGCCGGACTTCGCTGGGCTCGACGTGGCCTTGGTTGGCGTGCCGATGGATCTGGGCGTCACCAACCGAAGCGGCGCGCGGTTGGGGCCGCGTGCCGTGCGTGGGATCGAACGGCTCGGTCCCTACCATCACGTGCATCGCCTCGCACCCCTTGCTGAGTTCAAGGTTGGCGACGTTGGCGATGTGCCGTTTCGCAGCCGCTACAGTCTGAGCGACAGCCACGAAGATATCGAGCGCTTCTTCGAGACCCTGGCGGCGGCTCGGGTGGCGCCCATCAGCGTCGGTGGCGACCACTCGATCAGTCAGCCGATCTTGCATGTTCTAGGGCGGGATCGGCCGTTGGGCCTCGTGCACATTGACGCCCATTGCGACACGGGTCCGCCCTTCGAAGGTCAAAAGTTTCACCACGGCGGACCTTTCCGGCAGGCGGTGTTGGCCGGCGTACTGGATCCCGAGCGCACCATCCAGATCGGGATCCGTGGCGGCGCGGAGTTCCTCTGGGAGTTTTCTTACGACAGCGGCATGACGGTGGTTCACGCCGAGGAATTCGTGCGGCTTGGCGTCGAACACACGGTGCAACGGATTCGCGAGGTGATCCGCGACGGCCCTGTCTATGTCTCCTTCGACGTCGACAGCCTCGATCCGGCATTTGCGCCGGGCACCGGCACTCCAGAGGCGGGCGGCCTCAGCACCCGAGAAGCCATGGAACTCCTGCGCGGATGCGCTACTCTCGATGTGATCGGCGGCGACGTTGTGGAGGTGGCTCCGCAATACGATGCCACGACCAATACGGCGCAGGCCGGAGCGCAGATGTTGTTCGAAATTTTGGCCCTCGTTGCGCTTGCGCGCAGACGCAGGAACGCGTGACGTCGCCAGCCTTGCGGTCGGGCACGCGCGCGCCCGCTTGTCCATGGACACAACGACGTGCGCGGCCCGCGCCTCGCAGTGAAGGAGAAGGGCCATGAAAATTCTGGTCGCGGGCGCCCAAGGCCAAGTTGCGCGCGCCTTGCATGCGTGCGCGGTCCGCACCGGCACGCATGCGCTCGTGGCGCGAGGACGTCCAGCCTTTGATCTTTTGCACCCCGCGGCGATGGCGCGCACGATGACCGAGCTGAACCCCGACCTCGTCGTCAACGCCGCCGCCTACACGGCGGTCGACAATGCCGAGCGCGAGGCGGCAACGGCCTATGCGATTAATCGTGACGGCGCTCGCGCGCTGGCCGCGGCGGCGGCGGCCCGGGGTTGTCCCATCATCCACCTTTCGACCGACTATGTCTTCGCTGGCGCAAAGGCTGGCGCCTATGGCGAGGACGACGCGACCGGGCCGACCGGGGTCTACGGGCGATCCAAGCTTGAGGGTGAGGTGGCGGTGGCGGGGGCAAATGCCCGCCACATTATCCTGCGGACGGCCTGGGTCTACGCCGCGCACGGCAGCAATTTTGTGCGCACCATGCTGCGCCTCGCAAAGGAACGGCCGGCCCTGCGCGTGGTTGCCGACCAGCGCGGCAATCCCACTTACGCACCGCACCTCGCCGAGGCGATACTGGCGATCGCGGCCGCGATCGGGAGCGGTCGGTCCCCAGCGTGGGGCGTCTATCATGCCGCTGGAACGGGCGACACGAGCTGGTACGAATTTGCCACCGCCATCGTCAATGCCGCGGGCCCGCTTGGAATAGCGCCCGTGCCGGTGTCGCCGATCACGACGGCTGAGTTTCCGACAGCGGCTCAGCGTCCAGCCAATTCATGCCTTGATTGTCGTAAACTGGAGCGCACATTCGGCGTGCGTCTGCCGCATTGGCGACAAGGTTTGCACGCCTGCATCAGCGAGCTGGCGGGTAATGCAAAATCAGGCTAGCGGCAATGCGCGTCGCCGGTTGAATTTGTCCATCGCGGACCCTACGCTCACGGCTGACTTCAGGCGACGCTGAGCGATCGGAGCTTTGGTGATGTCGAGCCCCAACATCAATGCGGGTCCCTTTACCACCCGGCCGGAGATCGACGGTACCTTCGGCGTGGTCGCAAGCACACACTGGATCGGTACTGCCGTCGGCATGGCGGTGCTGGAGCGCGGAGGCAACGCCTTTGACGCCGGTGTCGCGACCGCCTTCGCCTTGCAGGTCGTGGAGCCGCACCTGAGCGGGCCCGGCGGCGACGTCCCCGTGATGCTCTATGAAACCAGGCGCGCCAGGGCGATCGTCGTGTGCGGCCAGGGGCCTGCCCCGGCGGGCGCCAGCATCGCGCATTTTCGCGATGAGCTGGGCCTCGACATTGTGCCGGGCACGGGCCTGCTACCCGCCTGCGTGCCGGGCACGTTTGAGACCTACATGTTGATTCTGCGCGACTTTGGCAGCATGCGGTTGCGCGAGGTGCTCGAATATGCGATCGGCTATGCACGTAACGGTTACCCGCTGGTGGAACGCGGCTGCGCCACCATCGCCACCGTCGCCGATCTCTTCCGCCAACACTGGCCCACGTCAGCCGCAGTCTATCTGCCGGACGGCAAGGTGCCGCGGCCGAATTCGCTGTTCAAAAACGTCAAGCATGCCGAAACCTACGAGCGCATCTTGCGGGAGGCGGAAGCGGGAGGGGGTAGCCGCGAGCAGGAAATTGAACGGGCCCGTCGCGCCTGGAGTCAGGGCTTCGTGGCCGAAAGCATCGACGCCTTTTGTCGCAACAACGAAGTGATGGACGTCAGCGGCCGGCGGCACAAGGGGGTTTTGACCGCGCACGATATGGCGACTTGGTTGCCGACACTGGAGGAGCCGGTTCACCTCGACTACGGCAACTACCGCGTTCTCAAGCCCGGTGCCTGGACACAGGGACCCGTTCTCCTGCAAATGCTGGCGCTGCTCAAGGGTTTTGACATCGACAAGCTCGCCGCAACGGACCCCGATTTTGTGCATCTTTGGGTGGAATGCGCCAAGCTCGCTTACGCTGATCGTGAAGCCTTTTACGGCGATCCCAAGTTCGCCGACGTTCCCCTCGATACGCTACTGTCGGAAGGTTACAACGCCGACCGGCGCCGGTTGATCGGCAACGATGCTTCGCTGGAGCAGCGTCCCGGTAAAATTCAAGGATTTGCAGGTCGGGTGATCGTCAAAGAAGCGCGCACGGCGGCGGCGGGCGCGGGCGAGCCCACCTTCGCTCAGCTCAATACCGGTCATGGTGCAGACATTGAGGTGAGCCCTGCCGGCAAAGTCATCGGCGATACCGTGCATATCGATATCATCGACAAGGGCGGCAACATGTTCACCGCCACGCCATCGGGAGGCTGGCTGCAATCATCGCCCGTGATCGCGGACCTTGGTTGGCCCCTCGGTTCGCGCGGGCAAATGTTCTGGCTCGAGGAGGGGCTGCCGGGATCGCTCGCGCCAGGCAAGCGGCCGCGATCGACCCTCTCGGTGGGCTTGGCGCTTCGCGACGGCAAGCCGTACATGAGCTGGGGCACGCCCGGTGGCGATCAGCAAGACCAGTGGAACTGCCAAATGTTCCTGCGCCATGCTAGCGCCAGCAGCGCCACTCCGAAGATGAACCTGCAGCAGGCGATCGACGCGCCATCCTGGCACATCGAACACTTTCCTTTGTCGTTTTGGCCGCGCACCGCGCGCCCCGGCGTCCTAGCGGTGGAAGCACGGCTGCCGAAGAGCACGATCAAGGAGCTCGAGCGCCGCGGCCACAAGGTCGAGGTCGGCCCCGACTGGTCGGAGGGTCGCTTGAGCGCCGCCGCGCAAGACGGGAGACGACGCAAAGCCGCCGCAAATGCTCGCGGCATGCAGGGCTACGCCGCCGGGCGTTGAGGGCCAGCAAGCCCCAGACCACGGCGCCAACAATAGGTAGAAGTGGCGCCAATGGTCGATATCGATCACTGCCGCTTCGAGCGCGTATCCGGCAAAGGCGGCATGCATGCCCGTGCCTTTGTTGCCGAGCTTTGCCAGGCGACGGGCTTCGACCCGAGCGGTCTTTGCGCCGCCTTGGTGATGACCGGGGACGAAATACGCCAGCTGGCAGCCGATCCGCTCGTCACGATCGGCGCCCATACCCGCCGTCACTTCGCGCTGGCGAAGCTCACGCTGTCGGAAGCGCGTGACGAGATCGCAAAGCCTTGAGCGCATCGAACGCGGACTTGGCGTGCCTTGCCGACACCTCAGCTATCCCTATGGCGACGAGTGCAGTGCCGGGGAGCGCGAATTCCAACTCGCAAGCGAGTTTGGTATGAGGACCGGGGTGACCACGCGCAAGGGTCTCATCCAGCGCCCATGCCTCGGCCCTGACAGCACTGCCGCGCGTCTCGCTCAACGGAGACCATCAGCATCCGCGCTATGTTAAGGTGTTCCTAAACGGAGCTTCCTTTGCGTTCGCGAACCGCAGGCAGCGGCAGGCAGCCCAGACGGCACCGTTCCACTAGACGTCGACGCTTTGCCGCTCTGGCGAAGCGCCGCATGCCAAAGCCCATGAAAGCCAACTATGACTGCGGCCATGGCACATGCTTCCTCGCCGCCCGGGGCTGGCACGGCCCATGGTTTGGCACCGGTTCGCGTCTGGCTTTTCGCCTTGGCGGCTTTGGTGCTGCTCATGGTCAGCCTGGGCGGCGTCACCCGGCTGACGGGCTCGGGCCTGTCGATCACCGAATGGAAGCCGATCATCGGCGTACTGCCGCCGCTGACGGAGGGGGAATGGCAGGAGGCATTCCGCAAATACCAGCAAATTCCCCAGTACGAGTATACCAACAAGGGCATGAGCCTTGCGGCCTTCAAGCCGATTTTCTGGTGGGAGTGGGCTCACCGCAACCTTGGGCGTCTGATTGGCATCGCCTTTGCGTTGCCGTTTCTCGTTTTCGCGGCGAGAGGATGCATCTCGCGCCGTCTCGGCCTAAAACTCGCCGGCATTTTCGCGCTCGGGGGCCTGCAAGGCCTCGTTGGCTGGTACATGGTAAGCTCCGGACTCACCGAGCGCATCGATGTCAGCCACTACCGCCTGGCTCTGCACTTAGGGCTTGCCGTTCTCATCCTCGGGGCCCTGCTGTGGACGGCCTTGTCCTTGCGGGATGGCGAGGATGCCTCAAGGGGAGGATCGACGTTCTCGCGACAAGCCGCGGCCGGCATCGGCATCCTTGTGTTTGTGCAAATCCTGCTCGGCGCGCTGGTGGCTGGCCTCAAGGCCGGCCAGGCCTATAACACCTGGCCCTTGATGGACGGCCGGATCATTCCGTCGGGTCTCGGGGCGATCGAGCCCTGGTATTTGAACCTGTTCGAGAATGCCATGACCGTGCAATTCAATCACCGCCTCGTGGCCTACGCGCTCCTCGTCGCGGTTCTGTGGCGCGCCGCCGCCGTGTCGAGATCCACGGGCCAGCGCGGGGAGCGCAGGTCCGCCGGCTACTTGGCGCTCGCCGTGGTGATGCAGCTGGGGCTTGGGATTTGGACCCTCCTCAGCCACATCCCGCCGGCGCTCGGCGTCGCGCACCAGGTGATGGCCGCGACCGTGTTCGCGCTCGCCGTGTGGCATTGTCACGAAAGTCGGTTTCCTCGGCGCCTATCGCAATGCTGAACGTCAAACTCGTCTTCGACCTCGACGATACGCTTTACCCCGAGCGGCAGTTTGCGCTTTCGGGATTTGCCGCGGCAGAGCGCTGGGCGCAGTCAAGCCTGGGTCTCATGGGCCTGGCGGCGGACATGACGCGCCTTTTGGATCAGGGCCATCTCGGCCAGCTGTTTCGGCTCGCGCTGAGCCAGCATATGCCCGAACATGAGCCCGGTCACCTCGCCGGTCTCATTGCAGCCTACCGCAATCATGCACCGACGCTGACGCTATTCGACGATGCCTCCTGGGCCCTTTCGCATTTCGCCAGCCGGGGGAAGCTCGGGCTGATCACGGACGGCACTCACAGCGTGCAGCGGCGCAAGGTCGAAGCCCTCGGAATTGCCAGCCACTTCCGCGAAATCGTCTATACGGATGCCCTCGGCGGCCGGGCCTTCGCCAAGCCGCATCAGCAAAGTTACCAGCGCATGGAGACGGCGCTCGGCAGCGGCAACGACCGCTTCGTCTATGTCGGCGACAATCCTGCGAAAGACTTCATCGCCCCCAATGCGCGAGGATGGATAACCGTCATGATCGATAGACCCGGAGTGCAAAAGATCCACGCCGGAGCCAAGCCGGCCGAGGGAGGTGGGCCCCAGCACACCATTGCGTCGCTGACCGAGCTGCCGGCCGTGCTCAAGCTCTAAGCGAGCCCATCGGCAAACGCCCGGTGCTATAGTCGGCCGTGCACCGGCGCTGCCGATGCAAATGGCGAGATGAGCGAGAGCGCCAAAGCAAGGAAATTTCCAGCCAGACCATGAGTGTCAAACCTCCTCCCTCGCCGGCAGACGCTGTCATCCCCGACGCGCCGCAAGGCAATTGGGTCGATCGGCTGGCACCCGAGAGCTGCCGAGCGTTCCTGCGGCTTGCCCGATTTGATCGCCCGATTGGCGCCTGGCTGCTGCTGTTTCCCTGCTGGTGGGGGCAGCTGCTCGCCGAAGGATCGCTCGGTCACGCCTCTCCCGATGCGTCCTACCTGGTCCTCTTTCTGGTCGGCGCCTTTGTCATGCGCGGAGCGGGCTGCACCTACAATGACATTGTCGACCGAGACTATGATGCCCGCGTTGCGCGCACCGCGGCGCGGCCGATCGCCTCCGGCCAGGTGAGCTTGGCAGAGGCGCAAATGTTTCTGGGCGTGCTGGCCCTGATCGGCTTGCTCGTCCTCATCCAGTTCAACGTTTTCACCATCGCGCTCGGCGTCACGTCCCTGCTGCTCGTGGCCGTCTATCCGTTTGCCAAACGCTACACCGACTGGCCCCAGGTCGTGCTCGGCCTGACCTTCAAATGGGGCGCTCTCGTTGGCTGGTCGGCGGTCACCGGCGGGCTCTCGACGGCTCCGCTTACGCTTTATGCGGGCTGTGTGCTGTGGACCGTCGGCTACGACACCATCTATGCCCACCAAGACAAGGACGATGACCTGGCGATCGGCCTGAGATCGACCGCGTTGACACTGGGCGCTGCCACGCGCCCCGGGGTGGCGCTGCTTTATGCCGGCGCCATCGTCCTGTGGGCCGTGGCGGGAGCGCTGGCGGGCGCCGGCCCGGCGTTTTTTCTCGCCCTTGGGCTAGCGGGTGGGCAGTTCGCCTGGCAGCTCGCGACGCTCGTCACGGAAGATGCCGCCAACTGCCTCAAGCGGTTTCGCTCCAATCAGCTGGTCGGTTGGATTTTATGCCTCGGGCTGGTGCTGGATTTAAGCAGCAGGATGCGCTTTTGAAGGCAGAACTGCGGCGTCAGCGGCGTTGCGCCGCCGACACCGTGTTGCGTCCCGTCAACCCCTGAGCGGCCGTCTCAAGCAGCCTTCGTAGGGTAAGGCTCGCATAAAAGGCTTCCGAAGCGCTTAAGCAAAAGCGTTAATGGGGCGTTACCTGCGGGATGAGGCCGCGCCGCGGCTAAGCGGTGCGCACAAGGACGCCCGTGTCGCTTGCCGAGGAGACGCATGCTGATGACGACTGAAAGCACCCCGAGACCTGCCAAGCAGCTCCTGCATCTCGTCTTCGGTGGCGAGCTCAAAACCTTGGCGGACGTGGAGTTTAAAGACCTCGCTCGGCTCGACATCGTCGGCATCTATCCGAGCTACGCGGAGGCCTACAAAGCCTGGCGGGCCGCCGCTCAGCGCACGGTCGACAACGCGCATATCCGCTACTTTATCGTGCATATCCACCGCTTGCTCGATCCGGCGCCAGCCTAGCTTGAGCGGGCCGCCCGCGCGGCAATCGCCCACAGGTCTTGCCGCGGCTTGTGGTGGTGCGCTGTTCGGCGACCTGGTATCTACCAGGGCGCGTGACAACGCGTTGGGAGCACCTTGGGCAACACCTCAAAGCTTAGAGCCAGGAAGGCCAGGTCGTTGGCCCTCAATGTGCGCGAGCGCGGATTGTTGCGGCGATTTCTTGCGGATTGGATTTGGCCGCGCTGGCGCCAAATCATGCTGGCGCTGTTGTTCACCGCGGGATTGGCGGCTGCGACCGCGGGCTATCCGCTGATCATCAAGGCGGCATTCGATTCCCTGATGCGGCCCGGCAATTTGGCGCTGCCTTGGGTGCTGGCCTCCGTAGTTGGCATCACCGCCTGCCGCGGGCTCTTCCTTTATCTGCACCAGATCACGACGTCTCGCATCGTCACGCGCATGGTGACCGACATTCAGAAGGCGGCCTTCGCGCATCTGATCAATGCCGACTTTGCGCGTTTTGGGCGCGAAACCACGGGACACCTCGTGTCGCGGCTGACCAACGATCTGACCTTCATTCAGCAGGCGGCCCAGATCTCGCTGGTTGCCTTCGTCAGAGACGCGCTGACCGTGATCGCGATGATTGCGGTCATGTTGAGCCTCGATTGGGCGATGACGCTGGTCGTGCTTGCCGCCTGCCCCATCGCCATCGTGCCGGTCCGCAATATTGGACGGCGGCTGCGGTCCGTCGCCCGGCGCACCCAAACCGAACTCGGGGGCATGACCTCCCGACTTACCGAAAAGTTCTCAGGTGCGCGGCTCATCAAGGCCTTCCGGCTCGAGCGCTATGCCACCGAACGACTGAACGAGAGCTTCGAGCAGGTGTTCAAGCTGCGTATGAAGGCGGTGCGGGCGCGGGCAAGGGTGGCGTCCATTCTCGAAGCCTTGGCGGGCATCGCCATCGCGGTGGCGATTGCTTTTGCCTATTGGCGCATCGCCTCCGGGCTCGGCACGGTTGGCAGCTTTGTCGCCTATGTCACCGCCCTGCTGCTGACGGCGCAGGCCATCAAGTCGCTCGGCTCTTTGAGCAATTCTACTTCCGAAGGCTTGGCCGCGGTCGAGCGTGTCTATGAATTGCTCGACGAGAGGCCGACGGTTGTCGATCGGGAGGGCGCGCGTCCAATCTCGATCAGGACCGGGACCGTGGCCTTCGAGCAAGTGGGGTTCGCTTACCCATCGGCGCCGCTGACCCCGGCGGTGAAACAATTCTCCTTGCTGGTGCCGGGCGGCAAGACGGCGGCGATCGTCGGTCGCAACGGCTCGGGAAAATCCACCGTGCTCAATCTCGTTGCCAGGCTGTTCGACGTGCAGTCTGGTCGGATTTTGATCGACGGGCAGGATCTACGAGACGTCACGTTGGCAAGCTTGCGCAGTTGTATCGCGATCGTCAGCCAAGAGGTTACCCTGTTCGACGACAGCATCAGGGCCAACATTGCGCTGGGCCGCCTCGGTGCCACGCAAGAGGACGTCGTCGCCGCCGCAAAAGCGGCCGCCGCCCACGATTTCATCATGGCGCAGCCCTGCGGCTATGACACGATGATCGGCGACGGGGGGTTGCGCCTGTCGGGCGGACAGCGGCAACGGCTGGCCTTGGCGCGCGCCATCCTCAAGGACGCGCCCATCCTGCTGTTGGACGAGGCGACGAGTGCGCTCGACAGCGAGTCGGAACGGCTAGTTGGCGACGCCCTGGCGCGCTTCACCGAGAACCGTACGGCCTTGATCATCGCACATCGGCTCTCGACCATTCAGCGCGCCGATATCATCTGTGTCATGGAGGCAGGAGAAATTGTCGAGGTCGGCAAACATGCCGATCTGTTGGCGCGCGAGGGGATCTACGCGCGCCTGTGTCACTCGCAGATTTTCGACGACCGCCAGGGCGCCAAATCTCGACCGATCGAAGCGGCCTGAGAGCAGAGCTACGGCCCTAATTTATTGCGTCGGATTAAAGGGCTATGGACGACAAGCAAGGATGCGCTATAGAAACGGCGAATCCCTTCATTCGAGGCAACCAATCGGGTAAAGCCGCTCACAATGGCGAACGCCCAACACAAGCTGCAACACGGGTCCCAACACGGGTCCCAACACGGGCCCCAACACGGGCCCCAACACGGGCCCCAACACGGGCCAAGACTAATCGAGTCGTGGATCGGCTCGACGTTGGCGCGCTATATCAAATTCGTGCACCGCACCTCCTGGCAGACCGAAGCCATGACGGAGACGCTGGAGCAGCACTACCACAATCATCCCTGCATCGTGGCGATGTGGCATGGCCAGTTTATGCTGCTCCCCCTCATCAAGCCGCCATTCATCCCCGTCGATATCATGCTAGCGCGCCATCGCGATGCCGAGATCCTGGCGGCAACGCTGCGCCACTTTGATATGCAGCTGATCCGTGGCGCCGGCGCTGCCTCGCGTGGCCGCGACCGCGGTGGTGCGCATGCGTTCATGGCGGCCGTGCAGGCGCTACGCGACGGGCGCACGGTGGCCATGACCGCCGACGTACCCGGTGGCAAGGCGCGCTGCGCCGGGCCGGGCATCGTCATGGTGGCGCGGCAATCCGGGCGCCCGATCCTGCCGGTCGCTATCGCCACCTCACGCTATCTGGCCTTCAATACCTGGAGCCGCATGACGGTCAACCTTCCCTTTTCGGGCTTGGGTTTTGCCGTGGGACCAATGGTGCGCGTGCCGCGCGAGGCCGATCCGACCGAGCTCGAGAGCTATCGGCAGGCCGTCGAGACGTCGCTCAACCAGGCGACGGCCCTTGCCTTCACCCGCGCCGGCGCCGATCCGGCGCGCGCCACGCCGCGCTCCGCGCTCGCCAGCCGCACCACGCCCGGCGTCTCGATCAGGGCCTACCGCGTCGCCACCGCCATGGCCCGCCCCGCAACCCCGCTGCTGTTGGGACTGCGCGAACGCAGCGGCAAGGAAGACCGAGTGCGGCGTCCGGAACGGCTCGGCTGCCCGAGCGTTTCGCGGCCAGCGGGCCGACTTGCCTGGTTTCATGCGGCCAGCGTCGGGGAAACCATGGCGGTGCTGCCGCTGATTTCGGCGTTGGCGGCAGAGCGCCCGAGCCTATCGTTTCTGCTCACGACCGGGACCGTGACGTCGGCCGAACTCGCTCGCCAGCGCGTTGGCCCGCGCACGATCCATCAATATGCCCCGCTCGACGTGCCGCGATACGTGCATGGCTTTCTCGAGCATTGGAAGCCCGATCTGGCGGTTTTTGCCGAGTTCGGAGATCTGGCCCAACTTGATTATTGAGAGCGCCGCGCGCGGCATTCCGCTTGCCCTGATCAACGCGCGCATGACCAAACGATCTTTTCGCAGATGGCGCCGCGTACCGGGACTGGCGCAACCTTTGTTCGGTCGTTTCGCGCTGGTGCTCGCACAAAACGAAAGCCTGGCCAACCGTTTCAGCGCGCTCGGGGCTCCCGCAACGATGTCGGTCGGCAATCTAAAAGTCGATGCGCCGGCGCCGCTGGTAGATAGCGCAGCGCTCGAGCGGCTGCGCACGGCCTTCGCCGGCCGTCCGCTGCTGATGGCGGCCAGCACGCACGATGGCGAGGATCAAGTGGTGGCCGATGCCCACCGCGCCTTGGCGCAAAGTCTGCCCGGCCTGTGCACCATCATCGCCCCGCGGCACCCGGAGCGCGGCGGAGCCATCACGGAAATGCTGAAGGAGCGAGGCCTTCAGGTGGCACAGCGATCGCGCGGAGTTTTGCCGGATTGCAGCAGCGAGGCATACGTCGCCGACACGATCGGCGAACTGGGCACGCTCTACAAACTCGCGCCGGTTGCTTTTATCGGCGGCTCCCTGGTCAATCGCGGCGGGCAGAACCCGATCGAGGCCGTGCGCCAAGGCGCCGTCGTGCTGACGGGGCCGCATTGGCAGAATTTCGGCGACGCCTATGACGCCCTGATCCGCAATCGCGGCGCCATCGTTGTGCATTCCGCCGAAGAACTCGCCACCGCCGCCCGGCAACTGATCACCGACCCGGCCGAACTCGGGAGCATGCGTGCGCGCGCCGATGCCGCGCTCGCCAAAATTTCTGGCGCCTTGCCGCGCACGATCGCCGCCCTGCTTCGCTACCTGCCGAACGAGGAAAGCCTGGTGCGTGCATCTTGACGAGCCGTCGTGGTGGTACCGCGAGGCGCCGGGCGCCGCTGCGAAAATTCTGCAACCACTGGGCGCCATCTTTGGCTGGGTGGCCCGCGCGCGCTACTATCGAAGCCGCCCCCACAGGGCGCGCTTTCCCGTGATCTGCGTCGGCAACTTTACGGCCGGCGGCACCGGTAAGACGCCGCTCGCTATCTACCTGTGCGAACAGCTCAAAGCCGCCGGGCACGAGCCCGTCGCGCTCACGCGCGGATACGGCGGGCGCCTCACCGGTCCCTACTGGGTGAACGCCGGCAGCGATCGCGCTCGCGACGTTGGCGATGAAGCCCTTCTGCTCGCGCGCGTGGCGCCAACCCTGCTGGCCCGGAACCGCCGCCTGGGCGCGGAAGCCATCGCGCGCGGCCCACATCCGGTCACGGTCATTGTCATGGACGATGGCTTGCAAAACCCGACGCTCGCCAAGGATCTGACGCTCGCCGTCGTCGATGGCCGACGCGGTCTTGGCAATGGCCGCATCATGCCGGCCGGACCGCTGCGGGCCGCCCTCGATATGCAGTTGGAGCTGACCGATGGCGTGGTGGTCAACGAGCCGGCGCTTGCGCCAGGCGAGGTTGCCGAGTGGCTGCGCCATCGCTTTGTCGGACCCGTCCTGCGCGCCAGCACGACACCGGCCTGCGCGCTCGACTGGCTAACAGAACGCAAGGTTCTAGCTTGGGCCGGCATCGGTGCGCCGGAGCGCTTTTTTTCCCTCTTGCGCGCCCAGGGCGCGGACCTTATCGAACGCGTGACATTCCCCGATCACCATCGCCCGTCGGAGGTCGAGGCGGCGAGGTTGCTGGCGGCCGCGCGCGCCTCCTCGGCAACGCTTGTGACCACCGAAAAGGACGCCGTGCGCCTGAGGGGAGAAGCCGGAGCCCTCGATGAGCTCTGGCGCCAGTCACGTCCCGTGCCGGTGCGCTTGCAGTTCTCCGCTCAAGAGGCCGAGCGCTTGGCGGTGCTGGTGGACGCGGCCTTGCGCCTACCCTGAGGCGGGCGCGCTCGCCGCGCCGGCAGGTCTTATAGCAGTTCGCTTGGCCCTGCTTGTGGAGCCCGTGCTGGGGACAATTAGCCTTGCTTCCGCCCCGATCCTGCCCCATATACCGGCGCAGCCGGTGTACCCCTATAAGAGGGTACGTCCTCAAGATTGCGGTTTTGCTGCTTGCCCAAAGGGCGGTTTGCCTTCCCACGTCTGAGATACAGGGCCGAGCGTGCGGCCCTAAAGATGACCGGCCAATTCACGCTTCTTTGGGAAAGGGAATCCCCACATGCGCGTCAATGGTACGGTGAAATTTTTCAATACGGCCAAGGGTTATGGTTTCATCCAGCCTGAGAACGGCGGCAAGGACGTGTTCGTCCATGCCACGGCGCTCGAGCAGGCTGGCATCCGCTCCCTCAACGAGGGCGACAGAGTTACGTTTGTGCTCGAAGACGACCGGCGCGGTCGGGGCAAGCAGGCGGGTCAGATCCAGAAAGCATAGAGGCCTCGCGAGAATTTGAACTGAAGAGCGCTCCCTGCCGGCGGCAGGGAGCGCTCCCGCATGTAGGGGGCAAACTGTGGGTGCGAGTTGGAGTGCGCGTATGTCAGGCCATAAGTTCAAGGTGGGCGCCACCGTCGATTTCAGACCGGGGCGGATGGGATTGCCCGCGGCCAGTCGCGAATGCACGATCGTGCGCGTCCTGCCCACCGATGGCAGGGATTTGCTCTACCGCATCAAGTGCACCGCCGAAGCCTTCGAGCGCGTGGTTTCCGAGGGCCAGCTCGCCGAGCGCACCTGAGGCGAGCGGTGCCGCGCGACCGCTCAGGCGATCTGCTGGCCGGTCTTCTTCCAATCGGCCAGGAACAGGTCCAGGCCTCGATCGGTGAGGGGGTGCTGAACAAGGGCACGCAAGATGGCCGGTGGCATGGTTGCGGCGTCGGCGCCGATCATGGCCGCTTGCGTCACGTGCAAGACGTTGCGAATCGAGGCGGCCAGCACCTGCGTTTTCAACTCGGGGTAGTTGTCATAGATGCTGCGAATTTCGCGGACGAGGTCCATGCCGTCGGCACCCGCATCGTCGAGCCGCCCAATGAACGGTGAGATGAAGGTGGCCCCGGCTTTGGCCGCCAGCAGCGCCTGATTGGCCGAAAAGCACAGCGTGACATTGACCATGGTGCCATCCGCGCTCAAGGCACGGCAGGCCTTGAGGCCTTCCCAGGTGAGCGGTACCTTGACCGCCACGTTCTTGGCGATTTTGGCGAGCGCGCGACCCTCGCGCAGCATTCCCTCCAGGTCGGTGGCGGCCACTTCCGCGCTGACGGGACCCGCCACGACCGCGCAAATTTCGGCGATGATCGCCTTAAAATCGCGCTTGGCTTTGGCAACCAGCGAGGGGTTGGTCGTCACCCCGTCGAGCAGGCCGGTGGCGGCCAACTCCTTGATCTCAGCCACATCCGCGGTGTCGATGAAGAATTTCACGGCGCGCCGGTGCTCCCAGTTGCCTTGGGCTTGCCGCAGGGGCCGCTAAAGTGCCTCACTGCAGCGAAGCTGATTCGGCGTTTTAGTCCTCGAGAGTCCGTTTGGAAAGTCTGCTCGCACCATTTGAGGACGGCATCCCGGGCGGGGGCATTGGCGGCCCGGCTGTGCCGGTAATGTTGCCGGTGGCGCTCGACCAGACCTACGACTATCTCTTGCCCGCCGACGGCGAGGCCCTGCCAGGCGCCTTCGTCGTGGTGCCGTTCGGACCACAAACACGCATCGGGCTCCTTTGGGATTGCCCCCTCGGCGAGGCGGCCGGCAAGGCTGCGGCCGACAAGAAGCTCAAGCGCATTACCCAGGTTCTGGCCGATGTGCCCCCCTTGCCCACCCTGTCGCTGCGCTTTGCGGAATGGGTTGCGCGTTACACCTTGACCCCGCTCGGCATGGTCGCGCGCATGATGATGGGACCAAGCTCGCTGTTCGAGCCAACGCGGCCCCGCTTTGGCGTGCGGCTTGCGGCCGCCGCCCCGCCGCGCCTTACGCCCGCGCGCAAGCGCGTCCTGGATATCGTCGCCGATGGTCTTGTCCGCGCCAAGCCCGCGCTGGCGGGCGAAGCCCAGTGTTCGACCGGCGTCATCGACGGCCTGATCGCGGCCGGCACGCTCGTGGAAGTCGCCATCCCCGAACGCCGCATGCCGCTCCCCAACCCCGCCCATCGGAAGGTCGATTTTGCCGGCGCGCAGGCCCATGCGGTCGAAGCGGTCGGCGCCGCGGCCGCTGCGGCGGCCTTCTCCGTGACCCTTCTCGACGGTGTCACGGGTTCGGGCAAGACCGAGGTCTATTTCGAGGCTGTGGCTCAGACGCTGCGAAAGGGTGGCCAGGCGCTGATCATGTTGCCGGAAATCGCTTTGACCAGCCAATTCATGGATCGGTTCGCCAACCGCTTTGGCTGCCTGCCCGTTGAATGGCACTCGGCGCTTTCCGCGGCCGAGCGCGCGCGGGCATGGCGGGCGACCGCCACTGGCGAGGCACGCGTCGTCGTCGGCGCGCGCTCGGCCCTCTTCCTTCCCTACCGGGAGCTGGGGTTGATTGTCGTCGACGAAGAGCACGACCAGGGCTTCAAGCAGGAAGACCGCGTTCACTACCAGGCCCGCGACATGGCAATCGTGCGGGCAAGCCTCGGCAAATTTTCCGTCGTTCTCGCCTCGGCGACCCCGTCGATCGAGAGCCACGTGAACGCGCGCACCGGTCGCTATCGCTACGTCGAACTGCCCGCTCGCTTTTCCGGTGCCAAGCTGCCGGATATCGTCACGATCGACATGCGCAAGGAGCCGCCCGCGAAGGACAAGTGGCTGGCCCCCTCCCTCGTGAGCGCCGTGACGGAGACGCTAAGAGCGGGTCAACAAACGCTCTTGTTTCTCAATCGGCGCGGCTATGCTCCGCTGACGTTGTGCCGTTCTTGTGGTCACCGTCTGGACTGCCCCCAGTGCACCGCCTGGCTGGTCGAGCATCGCTATCGGCATCGGCTCAACTGTCACCATTGCGGTTTCGCCCTGCCGATTCCGGAGAAGTGTCCAAAGTGCGCCGATGTAAACTCCCTCGTTGCCTGCGGACCGGGCGTGGAGCGCATTGCCGAGGAGGTGGCCGAGCGCTTTCCAGACGCACGCGTCGCCTTGCTCTCTTCCGATCTGGTGCCCTCGCTCGTGGAAATGCGCCAGATCATCGGCAGCATTGAGTCCGGTGCGATCGATATCGTGATCGGCACGCAGATGGTGGCCAAGGGCCATCATTTCCCGCGCTTGGCGACCGTTGGGGTGGTCGATGCCGATCTGGGGCTTGGCACCGCCGACCCGCGCGCCGCCGAGCGTACCTTTCAGCTTTTGTACCAGGTGACGGGCCGCGCCGGGCGCGTGCTCGCCTGCGGCCGTGGTCTGGTCCAGACCTATCTGCCGGAACATCCGGTGATGCAGGCAATTATCTCCGGCGACCGCAATGCCTTCCTGGAAAACGAGATACGCCAGCGCCAATCGGCGCTGCTGCCGCCTTATGGCCGCCTCGCCGCCCTCATCGTTTCCGCGCGCGACAAGGAATTGGCGGCGTTGGTGGCCCGCGACCTTGGCCAATGTGCACCCGCCGCGAGCCGGATCGAGGTGTTGGGGCCGGCCGAAGCGCCATTGGCCGTCATCCGCGGGCGTCACCGCTGGCGGCTGCTCGTCAAGGCGCCGCGTGAGCTAGACATTCAAGGCTATGTGCGTCTTTGGCTTGGCGGTTTGCGCAAGCTGCCAAGCGACGTGCGCCTCACCGTCGATATCGATCCTTACAGTTTTCTCTGACGACCGGCCAAAGACGTCGGGCCAGCCCAGCTGGGATGGCCCGGCCCCATACCGCACCCACCCACTTTCTCGCGCTAGCGCAGGTAGGGGCAGACCCGTTTCTCGCCGGAATAGGCCGTGTAGAGCCCTGTGTTCCACTCGAAGGAGCGGAAGCGCTGCGCACACAGGTTGCGCGGATCGCCGGCAAAGTCGGCGGGCTCCTCGTAGGGGCCATCGTAGGCATAATCGTCATAGTAGTAGCCGGCGCGCGGGCGGTAAGCCTCATTGGCGATGATCGCGCCCAAAACGCCGATCCCGAGCCCGACGCCGAGCCCACGGCCAAATCCCCCGTTCCGGCGGTATTGCACCTGAGCAAGGCCGCTGCCGCGCGCGGCGCTCACCGCCGGTGCGGCGGGGCTCACGGCCGGGGTCGCGGCGGCCCCAAGGGGCGCAAAGGCCAGCGCGGCAGCGACTGGCCATCCAATCCATTTCACCATTACCTTCTCCTGTTGTGGGCTGTGGTGCCCCCCAAGTCGCGGGCCAGTCAGCTCAAATTGTGCTGCCGACGCCCCCCGGCAGTGCTCGCTATAACGTCGCGCGCGTCCGGCTCCGTCGCGGCTTCGCGCGCCCCGCGCGGGCCAAGCGCCGATGCGGCATTCGATGCCGCGGCGGCAGGTTGCTGGCAAAGGCGCCCCATGCTATGCGCGGGGCGCGCGCAAGCGAGGGCGCTGGCCCTTTGGCCCGGGCGGCGAGGCCGGGCGTCCAGCCGACGGTTGTTCTCTGAAAGTTCTTGGGGCGAGACCACGCACTTGGCCACGGATGATCCCATGATGGCGAGCATGGCTGGACGCTATGCCGCCGCGCTGTTTGAGTTAGCCAAAGAGCAAAAGCAGCTCGAGCAGGTCGAGCGTGACGTTGCCTCTTTTCAGGCCCTGCTCGAGGGTAGCCCCGATCTGGCGCGCCTGGTGCGCAGCCCCGTCATTTCCGCCGAGGCGCAAGCGCGCGCGCTGGTCGCCATTCTTGCCAAGGTCGGCATTTCCGGGCTCACGGGCAACTTTTTGAGCTTGATCGTGCGCAACCGGCGGCTGTTTGCCATCGGCGACATGCTGCGCGTCTTCCAGGCCCTGCTGGCGCGCGAGCGTGGCGAGGTCAACGCCGACGTGACCTCCGCCCACCCATTGTCCCAAGAACAGATGCAAGTGCTGTCCGACAGCCTCCAGACCTCGATCGGCAAGCATGTTCAGATCCGCACCGGCGTCGATCCCAATCTGCTCGGCGGCCTGATCGTCAAGGTCGGAAGCAAGATGATCGACAGTTCACTGCGCACCAAACTCAACAATCTCAAAGTTGCGATGAAAGGTATCGGCTGATGGACATTCGCGCCTCGGAGATCTCCTCGATCCTGAAGGAGCAGATCAAGAACTTCGGCAAGGAGGCCGAGGTCTCTGAAATCGGTCAGGTTCTGTCGGTTGGCGACGGCATTGCCCGTGTCTATGGACTAGACAAGGTTCAGGCCGGCGAGATGGTCGAGTTTCCCGGCGGCATCCGGGGCATGGCCCTCAACCTGGAAGCCGACAACGTGGGAATTGTGATCTTCGGTGATGACCGCGGCATCAAAGAGGGCGACACCGTCAAGCGCACGGGAGCCATCGTCGAGGTGTCGGTTGGCAAGGGTCTGCTCGGCCGCGTGGTCGACGCGCTCGGCAATCCGATCGACGGCAAAGGGCCGATCAAGGCCGACAAGCGCATGCAGGTCGACGTCAAGGCGCCAGGCATCCTGCCGCGCAAGTCGGTGCACGAGCCGATGGCGACCGGCCTGAAAGCGATCGATGCCTTGATCCCGATCGGTCGCGGCCAGCGCGAGCTCATCATCGGCGACCGTCAGACCGGTAAGACCGCCATCATTCTCGACACCTTCCTGAACCAGAAGCCGCTGAATGCGACCGGCGACGAGAAGGTCAAACTTTACTGTGTCTACGTGGCCGTCGGCCAGAAGCGCTCCACCGTTGCCCAGTTCGTGAAGGTGTTGGAGGAGCGCGGCGCGCTCGAATACTCCGTGGTGGTGGCGGCAACCGCCTCCGACCCGGCACCGATGCAGTTTCTGGCGCCTTTCGCCGGCTGTACCATTGGTGAGTTTTTTCGCGATAACGGCATGCACGCCGTGATTGCCTATGACGATCTTTCCAAGCAGGCCGTTGCCTACCGCCAAATGTCCCTGCTGCTGCGGCGACCGCCCGGGCGCGAGGCTTATCCCGGCGACGTCTTCTACCTGCATTCCCGGCTTCTGGAGCGCGCGGCAAAGCTCAACGAAGGCCATGGTGGGGGGTCGTTGACGGCGCTGCCGGTGATCGAGACGCAGGCCAACGACGTGTCGGCCTATATCCCGACCAATGTTATCTCCATTACCGACGGACAGATCTTTCTCGAGACCGACCTTTTCTACCAGGGTATCCGACCGGCCGTGAATGTCGGCATCTCGGTGTCGCGCGTCGGCTCGTCCGCCCAGATCAAGGCGATGAAACAGGTGGCGGGTCGCATCAAGGGCGAACTGGCGCAGTACCGTGAAATGGCGGCCTTTGCGCAGTTCGGCTCCGACCTTGATGCGGTTACCCAGAAGCTCTTGGCGCGCGGCGCACGCCTGACGGAACTTTTGAAACAACCGCAGTTCTCTCCCATGAAGGTCGAGGAGCAGGTCGTCTCCATTTTTGCCGGTACGCGCGGTTATCTCGATCCCATACCCGTTGATGCCGTGGGTCGGTTCGAACATGAAATGCTGCGGACCATCCGCGACCAACACGCCAATATTCTGGAGGAAATCCGCGCCGCCAAGGAATTGAAGCCCGAGACCGAAAAGGCCTTGGTTCAGGCGCTCGATAAGTTTGCCAAAGCCTTCACGGTATAGCGCGACCTGAAGCGGCCCCATGCCAAGCCTCAAAGACCTCCGCACTCGCATCGCCTCGGTCAAGGCGACACGCAAGATCACCAAGGCCATGCAAATGGTGGCCGCCGCCAAACTGCGCCGGGCCCAGGAGGCGGCGACGGCCGCGCGTCCCTATGCGGAACGCATGGACCGCCTGCTCGCCAACCTGAACAGGCGCGCAAACAAGGAAAACGCGCCCCGCCTGTTGGTCGGGACCGGGAAGGACGATGTGCATTTGCTGATCGTCATGACCGCCGAGCGAGGGCTGTGCGGTGGCTTCAACTCGAACATCGCGAAACTGGCGCGGCAAGACGCCCAACGGCTGCTGGCCGCCGGCAAGACCGTGAAAATCCTTTCCGTCGGTCGCAAGGGCACCGACAATCTGCGCCGCTCCTATGCGCGCCAGATCGTCGATCGCGTCGACTTGCGCGGCCTCAAGCAGATCGGCTTCGCCGCCGCCACCGGTATCGCCGATAAGGTCCTGGCGATGTTTGAAGCCGGCGAGTTCGACGTCGCCACCGTGTATTTTTCCGAGTTCAAGTCGGTCATCACGCAAAAGCCGACGGCGCTGCAAATTATTCCGGCGAAGCTTCCGCAAGGCGCCGCGCCGGCGACCGCCGGCGGCCAACAGGCGATTTACGAGTACGAGCCGAGCGAAAATGAAATCCTGAGCGAGCTGCTGCCGCGCAATATCGCCAGCCAGATTTTCCGCGGCCTGTTGGAGAATGCCGCCTCCGAACAAGGGGCGCGCATGAGCGCCATGGACAGCGCCACGCGCAATGCTGGCGACATGATCGACAAGCTGACGCTGCGCTACAACCGAGCGCGGCAGGCCAACATCACCAAGGAACTCATTGAAATCATCTCCGGCGCCGAGGCGCTTTGAAGACAACCAAGGGTGAAGGAAAGCTATGGCTACCAACACGGTCGGGCTAATTCGCCAGGTCAACGGCGCGGTGGTCGACGTGCAGTTCGACGGACATCTGCCGGAAATTCTCAATGCGCTCGAGACCCAAAACCGCGGCAACCGCTTGGTGCTCGAGGTCGCCCAGCATTTGGGCGAGAACACGGTGCGCACGGTGGCCATGGACTCCACCGAAGGCTTGGTGCGGGGCCAGGAGGTGACGGATACGGGCGCCCCGATCGCCGTTCCCGTCGGCGACGAGACGCTCGGCCGTATCATGAACGTGATCGGCGATCCGGTGGATGAGGCGGGGCCGATCAAGACCTCGGCCAAGCGCGTCATTCATCAACCGGCGCCCACCTTCGTCGAGCAGTCGACCGAGGCCTCCATTCTGGTGACCGGCATCAAGGTCGTCGACCTGCTCGCGCCCTACGCCAAGGGCGGCAAGATTGGCCTATTCGGCGGCGCCGGCGTCGGCAAGACCGTGCTGATCCAGGAGCTGATCAACAACGTGGCGAAAGCGCACGGCGGCTATTCCGTGTTTGCCGGCGTCGGCGAGCGCACGCGCGAAGGCAACGACCTTTATCATGAGTTCATCGAATCGGGCGTCAACAAGGATCCCAAAAAGAATGACGGCTCGACCAAGGGTTCCAAGTGCGCCCTGGTTTATGGGCAGATGAATGAGCCGCCCGGGGCGCGCGCCCGCGTCGGCCTATCGGGTCTGACCGTGGCGGAGCATTTCCGCGACCAGGGTCAAGACGTCTTGTTCTTTGTTGACAACATCTTCCGCTTTACCCAGGCGGGCTCGGAGGTGTCGGCGCTGCTCGGCCGCATTCCATCCGCGGTGGGCTACCAACCGACGCTGGCAACCGACATGGGGGCGCTGCAGGAGCGCATCACCACGACGCAGAAGGGGTCGATCACCTCGGTACAGGCGATCTACGTGCCGGCCGACGACCTGACCGATCCGGCGCCGGCGACCTCGTTCGCCCACCTCGATGCCACCACCGTGCTTGCGCGCGGCATTGCCGAGAAAGGCATCTACCCCGCCGTCGATCCGCTCGATTCCACCTCACGCATCCTGGAGCCGCGCGTCGTCGGCGAGGAGCACTATCAAGTGGCGCGGCAGGTGCAGGTCATCCTGCAGCGCTACAAATCGCTGCAAGACATCATTGCCATTCTCGGCATGGATGAGCTTTCCGAGGACGACAAGCTCGCCGTGGCACGCGCGCGCAAAATCGAGCGCTTCTTGTCGCAACCTTTCCATGTCGCGGAGGTGTTTACCGGGTCGCCCGGCAAGTTCGTGAACTTGGCCGATACGATCAAGGGGTTCAAAGGTTTGTGCGCCGGAGACTACGATCATCTACCGGAACAAGCGTTCTACATGGTTGGCACAATCGAGGAGGCGGTCGCCAAAGCGGAACAGCTCGCCGAGGCGGCATAGCGATTGACAGGGGGAAAAACGATGGCGGCGCAGAGTGCAGGTAACAGTTTTGGCGCGTGTTGTGAGACCCTTAAAGATGCGATGCAGGGCGAGGATTTTGAGCCGCTGATCGCGGTCGACGACGAGGGCGTCCTTTACATGTCCGTCGGACTGCTCGGCCTCAACGGTCACGACGACGAGGCCAATACCATAGACTATCCGGTATTTTTCTGCCCCTTCTGCGGCACCAAGCTGCAGACGGCGGAAGACGTCGATGCCAAAGCCGGTGGCACCAACTAAGGGGTCGATTGAGAACGATCCTCGCAAGGACCAGGAGCCATGGCAGATACCTTCAAGTTCGAGCTGGTCACGCCCGAGCGCATGTTGTTATCGGAGGACGCGAGCCAAGTCGTCGTGCCGGGCACGGAGGGCGATTTCACCGTGCTCGCGGGCCACGCGCCGGTGATCTCCACGATCCGACCGGGCGTGATCGCGGTATCCCTAAGCGACAACCGCACCGTCCGCCTGTTTGTGAAGGGCGGGTTCGCCGAAGTCGATCAAAACCGACTGACCGTGCTTGCCCAGCGCGCGCTTGAGGTCGAAGCCATGGATGCAGCGCTGATTGCCGCCGAACTCAAGACCGCGGAAGGCGAGCTGGCAGCGGCGACGGAGGATGCCGCGCGGTTCGCGGCCCACTCCGCGGTCGATCAGCTTCGCACTCTGCAGCCCCGAGCGGTGAGCGCTTGAAGCGCACCGGGCCGCGGTCGCCGCGCTGGACGCCCGATTTCTCCCCCGCGCCTCACCGAAGGAGGGGACACATGACGCTGTCGGCGGGGGTGCCCTTGCCGGCCCGCGCACACCCACCGGTGGTGTTGGCCTGTCAGCGGCGCGCCGTAAGCAGGCCCCACCCGGGCGCTGCGTGTCAGGCCGCGCATGCGCAGCAAACCAAATTGGTACCGCCTCCCCGGCTCGAACGGGGGACCTCTAGATCCACAATCTAGCGCTCTAACCAGCTGAGCTAAGGCGGCCCATCCACGGGACCGGACCCGCCGCCAGCCGCGGCCGATCCTCCATGCTGTCGGCCGCAAGATAGTGGGCAGCGGGGCCCATGCCAAGTGGGAGCTTGTGGAGGCGCCACCCCCGCGCCGTCCTCCCCGAGCGGTAGGCCCGCCAGCGTCATTTGGCGGCCCGCGCGCCGCGCTTTATCTGCAACCGGTATCTGCAACCAACACCATGATTTTGCGCCCGCAATGGACGCTTCGGCCCAATTCGCGCTACCAGACGGGCGGAACGCTGATTCGTCGATCGAGACATGCCCTTAGCCCTGGAAGCATCGGTTGGCGCTCAATTGGGCGGCGCAGGCTTTGCCCAAGAACCGACGTTCGTGCTCGATGCGGCGGCGGGCGCGGTTCTCAGCGCCAATGCCGCCGGCTGGACCGTCTGGGGAGGCGAGGGCCCTGAAGTGCCGCTCTGGGTCGATCGGGCGATGCCGGCGCTCGACCGCCTGCGCGCGCTGGCCGCGGCCGGCGAAAGCGCCAGCGAGCTGGAACTCGACCTCACGTTCTGGACGGCGCGCGGGATTGTGCGGCCGAAATGCCTCGTCAGCGGGCCGCAGTCGCCCAATGGCGCCCGGTTCCTGGTGCGCCTAACCGCGCCTGCCGGGGCTGCCGCTAGCGACACGGGTGCGAGCGAAGCGGTCGAGCAGGCGAAGCTGGCGCACGAGATCAGGACGCCACTCAGTGCCGTGATTTCTTATGCCGAGGTGCTGAAGGACGAGCACTTCGGTCCCTTGGGAAACGCCTGTTATCGAACCTATGCCTCCAACATTTTCGAGAGCGCACGGCACGTGTTGCGCCTCGTGGACGGCATGTTGCAGAGCTTTGTCGACCGCTCAAGCGCGTCACGCCTCACGTTCACCAATGTGGCGGCCGACGACGTGATCGAAAGCTGCCTCGTCCTGGCCCGACCGGTGGCCGAAAGGGCAGGCGTCGACCTCGTCGCGTCGCTGCCGCCCAATCCGCCCCAGGTCGTTGCCGACGAACTCAGCCTCAAGCAGATCCTGCTGAACCTACTTGCCAATGCCATCAAGTTTTCACGCCGGGGCGATCGCGTTAGCGTCTGCGCGCTCAATCCGGCAAACGGGGTGTTGCACATCTCGGTGGCCGACACGGGACCGGGTATGCCCCAGCCCGTCGGTGCCGGCGGCGGCCGCTGCCCGCCGCTGGGAGACGGACGCAAGGCAGGATTGGGCTTCGGTCTGCCGCTTGCCAAAGCGTTGGCGGAAGCCAACGGCGCCTCGCTCCAGATCGAAAGCGAACTCGGGCGCGGAACTTGCGTGACCATAACCTTCGGCAAGGACCGCGTCGTGCCCGTGTGAAGGCGCCGCCGCCGTTCAATTTGTGCGGCGCACTCGCCGGGGTGGGCGGCCGCACCATGTCACACGGCATTCCTCCCCGCAATCGGCCTATGCTCGCCGCGGCTTGAGTGAAGGCAGCCACCTGATGAGGCCCAAACAACGATCGGCGATCGAAGCCGCGCCCGACGGCCGGGCGTCGGGCCCATTTCGCCTGGCCGCTTGGCGGCCGAGGCGGGGACCAAGTCGGGCCGACGGAACGCGTGCCTGGACGGTCTTTGCTGCCGTGCTGGCGGGCATCATCTTGCTGCCGATCGGCACCATTGTCGTTCTCGCGCTCGGTTCCGAGCAAAACGTATGGCCACACTTGTTGGCAACCGTGCTGCCGCGGGCTCTCGCCGACACTTTTATTCTGATGGCAGGGGTGGGTGCCTTGTCACTGGCGCTCGGAACGGCAGCCGCCTGGCTCGTCACCATGTATCGGTTCCCTGGGCGTGCCCTTCTCGACCGATTGCTCGTGCTGCCGCTGGCGATGCCGACTTACATCGTCGCCTATTGCTACGTAGAACTGCTTGACTATTCGGGACCGGTGCAGCAGTTGCTGCGGGCTTTGTTCGGCTGGCAGAGCGCACGGGATTACTGGTTCCCCGAGATTCGCACGCTGGGCGGGTGCGTGCTGGTGCTGTCGAGCGTGCTTTACCCTTACGTTTACCTGTCGGCCCGGGCCAGCTTCGCGCAACAGTCCGTGTGCGTGCTCGAGGTTGCGCGCACCCTGGGACAGACGCCCTTCGGGGCGTTCCAGAGCGTGGCGCTGCCGCTGGCGCGACCGGCCTTGGCCGCGGGCGTCGCGCTCACCTTGATGGAGTGCCTGAATGATTTGGGGGCCGCCCAGTACCTGGGGGTGCAGACCCTGACCGTCAGCATCTACACGACGTGGTTGCAGCGCTCCAACCTGGCAGGCGCGGCCCAGATCGCCCTGGTAGCCTTGCTGCTGGTGTTGGCCCTGCTGCTCGGCGAACGCATCGCGCGCGGCGGCGCACGCGTCCATCACACGACCGGGCGTTATCGCGCCATCCCATTTTCTGATCTGCAGGGCTGGCGCGCCTATGTCGTTGCGGCCACGTGCGCAATTCCCGTCATCGTTGGCTTCATTCTGCCGCTGCTGGTGCTGCTGACCCAGGCCTCGACCTATCTTTCCGAGGCGCTGATGCTTGGTTTCTGGCGGGCGGTGCGCAACAGCGTGACGGTGGCGGGAGCGGCGGCCGTATCCACGGTTTGCGCGGGCCTGGCCCTCGTCTATGCGCGACGGTTGACGGCAAATGCGTTTGTGCGTGCCATCCTGCCGATCGCCAGTCTTGGCTATGCGCTGCCTGGAACGGTGTTGGCGCTCGGGCTTTTGTTGCCGCTTGCCGCCTTCGATAACGCCGCCAACTCTTTGTTGCGATCCGCAGTCGGAATTTCGAGCGGTCTCCTCTTGTCGGGAAGCCTGTTTATCATTGTGCTGGCCTACACCGTGCGCTTCCTCGCCATCGCGCTCGGCTCGCTCGAGGCGGGCTTCGAGAAGCTGTCGCCGAACCTGGATGCGGTCGCCAGGACCTTGGGCGAGACCGCTCTCTCCTCGCTTCGGCGCGTCCACGTACCGTTGTTGATCCCGGCGCTGGGGGCCGCAGCCCTGTTGGTCTTTGTCGACGGCATGAAGGAACTCCCCGCAACGCTGCTCCTGCGACCTTTCAACTTTGAAACCTTGGCCACGCACGCCTACAGCTACGCGGCGCTGGAGCAGTTCGAACGCGCCGCGCTCGGTGCGCTCACCATCGTGCTGATCGGTCTTGTGCCTGTTTTGCTCTTGCACCAGGCGGTGGCCGGCGGCCGGGCCGGCGCTTCGCTGGCCGAAGGCGGCGGTAACCCGCCAGGGCGGCCGGGTCGGTGACGGTTTGGCCCAGCCCCGTGCGCTTCAATGCGCGAGCTCGGCCAGGTTGCGATAGAGGTCGAGCGCTTCCGGATTGGCAAGCGCTTCCTTGTTCTTGACCTCGCGTCCATGCACGACCTCGCGAACGGCAAGCTCGGTGATCTTACCCGACTTGGTACGGGGAATGTCGGCCACTTGCACGACCCTGGCCGGGACGTGGCGCGGGCTGGCCCCGGTGCGGATCTGGCGCTTGATGCGCCCGCTCAGCCCTGCATCAAGCGTCAGGCCTGGTTTCAGGATCACGAACAGCACAACGCGCACATCGTGCTCCCAGTCCTGACCGATCACGATGCTCTCCTGCACCTCTTCCAGCTGCTCGACCTGGCGATAGATCTCCGCGGTGCCGATGCGCACGCCGCCCGGATTGAGGGTCGCGTCCGACCGGCCCTGAATAATCATGCCCCCGTGCTCGGTCCATTCGGCAAAGTCGCCATGATGCCAGATATTGTCAAAGCGCGAGAAATAGGCGCTTCGATATTTCTTGCCGTCCGCATCATTCCAGAACCCGATCGGCATGGAGGGGAAGGGCTTGGTACACACGAGTTCGCCCTTGTCGTGCAGCTTGGCCGGGTTGCCGTCTGCATCGAACACGTCGACGGCCATGCCGAGGCCCGGACCCTGGATTTCCCCGCGCCATACCGGCTTGGTTGGAACACCCAGCACGAAGCACCCGCAGATATCGGTGCCGCCCGAGATCGAGGCCAAGTGCAGGTCTTGCTTGAGGCTCGCGTAGATGTAGTCGAAGCTTTCCGGCGCCAGCGGCGAGCCCGTGGAAAGCAGGGCGCGCATGGCGCTGAGATCGTGCGTTCTGCCCGGTTCCAATCCGGCCTTTTTCAGGGCGTCGATGTATTTGGCGGAGGTGCCGAAATGGGTCGCTTTCTCCGCCTCGGCGTAGTCCCACAGAATGCTGCCTGACGGATGGAACGGCGAGCCATCGTAGAGCAGCAAGGTTGCGCCCGACGCGAGACCTGAGATCAACCAATTCCACATCATCCACCCGAGCGTCGTGAAATAAAACAACCTATCACCCAGGCCGAGGTCGCAATGCATGCGGTGCTCGCTCAAATGTTTGAGAAGGGTGCCGCCGGCGGAATGCACAATGCATTTGGGCATGCCCGTGGTACCGGACGAGAACATAATGTAAAGGGGATGCGCGAAAGGCAGCCGGGTGAATTGCACGGGCGCGCCCGCCCGTGCGCTGACCGCATCCGCCCAGGTTAGGGCGCGCTGGCCGTGGACCAGGTTTGCGTTGAGGCGCTGGACGACCTCCTTGGCGCGACCGAGATAGGAGACGACGATGATCAGGCGCAGCGTCGGCAGCCGGCTGGCGATCGCTGCGAGTTTGTCGGAGATGTCGATAGACTTGCCGTTGTAGTAGTAGCCGTCGCAGGCCATGAGGACCTTCGGTTCGATTTGACCGAACCGATCGAGCACGCCCTCAACCCCGAAATCGGGCGAACAGGATGACCACACCGCGCCGAGCGCGGCCGTCGCAAGCACGCCGACGACACCCTCGGGCATATTGGGTAGAATGGCGGCCACCCGGTCCGAGACGGTGACGCCGCCCTGGCGCAGGGCTGCTTGGGTACGCGCGATCTCCGCGCTGAGCTCGTCCCGGGACAAACGCCGCTTAACCCTATCTTCCCCCCAAAACACGATGGCCGGATCGGCGCCACCCGCGCCAAGCAGGTTTTCGGCAAAATTGAGCTGGGCGTTGGGAAAGAAGCGGGCGCCCGGCATTTGGCCGGCATCGGCCAGGCAGGGCGGCTCACCCTTTTCGCCAATGACCTGGCTGAAGTCCCACAGGCTGGACCAGAATTCGGCGGGGGCATTGACCGAGTAGCGGTGCAGATCCTCGTAGTCGGCAAATGAGGAACCCGTGCGCGCTGCCACCCATTCGGTGAACTGGCTGAGCGTCGCCTGCGAAAGGCGCGACGGCGATGGTGTCCAGAGCGGCTCTTTCATCGGTGCATCCTGGAATCTTTAACTGGCACTTTGCCTCGTGCGGCGGTATGAAACCAAGGGGAGGATGGTTGCGCTCAATGGACGCGCGATAGGGATACTTACAGTTCATTTGGTACGCAACAGCAACGGTTTGTGGGAACGGCTGCGGTTTGCGGGCTTCGACTTCGAGATGAAGTACTCCGCCTGATGTGGCGGGCTACGGCGCTACGGGGATCAGCCAGGTCAAGTCAAAGCATGCGACGCACAAGCGTGATATCGCGCCTTAAGACCCTTGTTCTGGCCACGCTGGCATGCCTGCTGCTGGCCCTGGTCGCGCCGCTATTCATTGCCACGCGCACCGTTGATGAGCCGTTCTCGGGTTACTCGGTGTTGGCCTCACCGCGCGACCTGCACGTCGTCACAAAGCCGGCGCGCTTGAGCGTGACACCCGATCTCACCCTCAGTCGGGGCGTCCTTTACGCGGACGGCAATGCGGCGCTGGGCACGCCGATTTCCAGGTTCGTGCTGGACGGTCCGGCATTTTATCTCAACGCGTCGGGCCTTGAGGCCGCCGCGGCGGGCTTCCAGAGTGAAGTGGTCGGCAACGAGGGCGCCATTGCTCCGCTGCTCGATCAGTTCATATCGATGGGCTTCGACACGCTTACCATTCGGCGCGGCACCCTCTACATCATGACGGCCAATGGGCCGGCCGAGACCCTTGCCGACATCCAGGCCGAGGTCTCGGGAAGTCGAAAGGGCCAGCTCAGCAGCAAGGGGAGCTTTTTGCTCCGCGGCCAGCGCTTGACGTTCGATGCCAACCTGGTGCCGCCGGCGGAAAAGCAAGCCGCACAGCATTGGCTGAGCAGGGTCATGCTGAAAGGGCCACTGATCGATGCCACCTTCGACGGCACCATCGACGTTGCCGGCGATCTTAAGGTCTCCGGCCATGCCGAGCTCGTGACCTCGAGCCTGCGCAAGATCATGCGTTGGTTCGGGGTGCCCGTTCCTCTGTCAGAGGGCCTCAATGCCGTCAGCTTGAAGGGCCAGCTGAACTGGGCGCGCGGCACCGTGGCGGTCGAGAAGGCCAAAGTGACCGTCGACGGCAGTGAGGCGGCCGGCACCGTGGCCTTCGCCTACGGTGGCGAGCATCCCGCGATAGACGGTACCCTTGCGTTCAATACCCTCGAGCTTTCTCCCTATTTCGAAGCCTTGCGTTCACAATCCTATGTCTTCGATCGGCACACCTGGTCGTGGTCAGCGTTCGACTTCTCGTTTCCGATCCTCGGCTACTTCGATGCCGACTTGCGGCTCTCGGCCGCGTCGTTGGGCTTCAAAGGCAATGCCGTGGGCCGCGGCGCGGCCAGCATCACCGTGCGCTCGGGCAAGTTGATCGCCAATATCGTCGAGCTTGAGCTACCGACGGGTACGGCAAGCGGCCGCATGACCGCCGAAGTGAAGGAATTTCCGCCCCGCTACGCGCTGCGCGGCAAAATCGAGAATTTTGAGCCTGGCCCAGCGACGGCAATGCTGACCGGTCTGCCGATGCTGTCGGGGCGTTCGCTACTGAAGGTCGAATTGAAGACGGCCGGGCAGACGCCTGCCGAAGTGCTCAGGGGTCTCACGGGCAAGGTCGCCATCGGCATGGCCGAGGGCGGCAAGCTCGGATTGGATGTGCGGGCCATTCGCTCCAGTGCGGAGACTAGTCCGAGCGCGAGCCAACTGGTCAAGAGCACCACCAACATCGACGCCCTCGAGGCGCGCGCCAATGTGGTCGACGGCCTCCTCGTCGCCGAGCACGTGCAGGCACGGGCTGGCGGGCTCAATATCAGCGCCAGTGGCAGCGCCAATTTGCTCGACCACACCCTCGACCTGCGCTTGTTTGTTCAGCCCGCCCCGGCGGCCGACAAATCCGTGCCGTCTATGGAGGGCAGCGCGGGGCTTAGCGTCAGCGGTCCATGGGCCGAACCGGCGGTCCGGCGCGAGCAGGCCGCCGAGCCCGTTGCGCGCTAGGACGTATCTTCAAAGACGCCTAACAGAATGATCTTGGACGCGAGGTGGGAGCATTGACCGCCCCGATTGCCGGAAGCTCCCACGTACCAACGTATTTGGCGTCGATCGACTGAACGCGATCTGCCCAGGAGTGATGTCGAAGCCGGCGGGCTCGCCGAGGTTGAGTAGCACCGGCCGGGCATCGTCCAGCAGGGTGAAGACCCGCATCGGGCCGTTGGCGGTGACGAGGTCGAGATCGGGGACGCGGCGCCCGAGCAGCGGGTGTCCCTCGCCGAGGTCGTAATGAATGTCAGACCCGACATCTCCGCGGCCAATCGTCTGCGAGGCTCGTTCATGCTGAGGAGCTCGGAAACGGTGTCGCTCAGGGCCTTGGTGCGGTCGTCGGGGCGGAGCGCGAGCTGCCCCATCGTGTTGCGCAGCACGCGCGCAGCAACCGGGTGACGCTCGGCGGGGTAGGTATCGAGGAGAGCCTTCCGGCGATGTCCGCTTGACCAGCTGGCTTCCATCCCAGATTTACCGCGTCCTGCATACCGATGTTGAGGCCCTGTCCACCGACCGGGGAATGCACGTGCGCGGCGTCGCCGGCCAGCAGGACGCGCCGGTCGCGGTAGGCCGCGGCCTGCCGAGTCATGTCGGTGCACCGGGAGATCCAGGTGGGACTGTGGATTCCGTAGTCGGCCCGTAGTCGGCGATGAGCGCCGCGCTGAGATCGCGCAGTGTGGGTTCGCTGCTGGATCCGATTTGCCGTTCGGTAGTACGACCCGCACCGGCCCGCCATTCTCCAGCCGACTGAGGGCATGGATGCCGAGCGCATCTTCGCGAAACCCCCACTTCGGCTCCTCGGCCATCTCGACTTCGGCGATCAGCCAGCTCGTCGTCGGATCCCAGCCGGGGAACTCGATGCCCGCTGCCCTGCCAATCAGGCTGCGGCCGCCATCGCACCCGAGATACTCAGCCCGGAGCGACTGACCATCGGATCGCGCGACGTCGACGCCGGTGCCGTCCTGTGCGAAACTCGTCACTTCACGTCCGCGATAAATCGTCACCGCCAGCTCGCCGACCCACTCGGCCAGGATGCGCTCGATGTGGTTCTGCCACAGCCCGAGGCCCTAGTTGTGCCGGGTGGGAAAGTCGCTGATGTCCAACGGGATCATGTGGAAGCGCACGACCTGCGCCACCTGTCCCTGCGACAGGAACCGATCGGCAATGCCGCGCTGATCGAGGACCTCGATCGTGCGTGAGTGCAGGCCGCCTGCGCGCGAGCCGACGAGGTCCTGGCTGGCGCGCCGCTCGACAATGGCAACCTCGACGCCCGCCAACGCCAACTCGCCCGCCAACATCAGCCCTGTCGGACCTCCTCCGGCGATCACCACCGCATGCTCGGTCATCGCCACGCACCGGTCGGCATCACGCCGGTTGGGACCGGCACATCACATTCCTCGGCCGCCGCGGCGACGGTGTCGAACTGGGCGGCGAGCAACTCGGCCGCGCGCGGGGGCAGATCCGCCGCCGACGGCGGCGTCGCCCCGGTCGCTGGCGGGCGCAGCGGCTGGCGGATCGGCAGCGGCGGCATGCCGATACCGCCCAGCAGCTCCGCGAAGTCCGGCGGTGTGCGCGCACACAACCACCTCCGCGCCGCCTGCCCCCAGCTGCACCGCGAGTCCCACCATCGGTTCGACGTCCCCGCGCGACCGGCTCGAACGTCGTCGAGAGCGCCGCCATTCGCATGGAGTTCGTCGCCGCGCCGCACGAGAGCTTGGCGGAGAACGCCAAGCGCCTGCAGGACACCGAGCACGCCGGCGACGACACCACTTCAGTCGGCGAGCCAGATCAGGCGGCGGCCGGGACGAGACCGCCCCTCCGCCTGCCGCATCAACGGCTCGATCCGAGCCCACGCCGCCTCGCTCAGTTCTGCTGAACGCATCACCTATCCAGCTTCCGCGGTCACTAGCACCGACTTTAAAGACACGCCCGAGGCGGCAGGGCGCCGTCTCAGTCGGCGCCGTCTTCGAGCCGCGTGATGACGATCGGGTTCTCGATCAGCCTCACGTCGATCGGCCTGGCGGCGATGAGCTTTGGGTTGTGCGGCATCGGATTGGCTTTGCCGCGGGGTGCGTTCAACCAGCCATCGGGCCCAGGCACTCTGTCGACGCCAAGCGGATAAATGGTGAGCTTGTCCCGCTCGAACTTCAGACGCAGAAAATTTTTGTAGTTTTTGATTCGCAAAGCGGCGAACGCTTGCTCCGAATGCATACGACCGAAGATGCCGGTGACGACCCAATAAAGACCCCACAAGGAGCCGCCAAACAGGGCGCCGAGTGCGATCATTAGCAGGGGATAGGAGACAAAGCCGACCAACTCACGCACCGCGGGCGGACGCGAGGAGGTATTGGGCTGGCTATTGGGGAACGAACTCTCGCCCCGTTGCTCCGCTTGCCGGTGCTGCAGTGGCTCGAGGCCTTCCTGGATGACGTCGCGTACGATCGGCGCTTGCTTGTCCCGCGTTTGGTAAATCGTCTCCAGGATGTTTTCGATCGGACCGGTCATCTGATTGTTCACGCTCACCACCAGGAGCGAGAGCGTGAACATCATGACCAAATGCGCGAGAAAATGCGTGGTGCCGACGCAGAACTTGGTGAAGTATCGGCGTATTCTCGGCCGCTCAATGGCGTCGACATACCACAGTAAGGTGGCATAGAGCGCACCCAGCATGGCAACGAGGCTGATGGAGGCGATCATTGCCTGCACGAGATAAAGAGGCATGAACCGCAGCACGCTCTGGAGCGTCGTGCCGATGCCCAGGGCGTCGATCTTGCCGGACGAGATGCGGTACTGACTGACGAGGTTCTGGAACTGCCAGGTGATCAGCCAATAGAGCAGGCCGATGCCGATCGCAAAGGCCGGGTTGAAGAACGGAAAGAAGATATTACCCAAACTCAGCAAATAGCTGCGGCCCTTGTCCGGGTAGCATTTGGGGGCCTGCGGCTTGATGGGAGCGCGCCTGCGCCTGAAATTCAGGGGTTCCCGTTTGAGGGGCTCGATGGCGTCCTGCACGTCCTGCACCGCCTGTTCGACGATGCCCTCGGCGGCCCGCGTGTTGCGCTTCAATCGGATATCGTACTCTCGCGCCCTCCACGCCTCACCGGGCCGCACGCCGGTCGATTGCGTCGACGCGCCGTCGGCGGCATCGGGCTGCTCGGGCCAGCGCACGGAAATGGCGTTGCGCAGCACGTGGGTGGGGTGCAAAAAGGCGCCGCCTCCGCCCGAGGTCATGAAGTGAATGTCCAATTCGTGGGCGTAGTAGCGATTGTAGTGGTGCCAGTCGCCGGCGATCACGGCGACAACGCGGGCGCCCCGCTTGCGGGCGATGGTGGTAATTTTGAAGAAGTTCTCTTCATCGTCTTGGCCCTGCAGGTCAGCGAGAAGCCAGGACGGTTCGGCCAGGCAGATGATCAGGTTGTCGTTGGCTCCCATCTGCTCGGCGACGCGTTCGAAATAGTTGACCTGCGCGGTATCGAGATACTTCGAGAATTGAATGTCGGCGCCCCAAATCCACCAGTTATAGGGTAGGCGGATCGCCCAGTAGCTGCGGTGCTGCTGGCATTGCCAACCGCCGATAATGTTGCCCTTGGCGTGGGAGAGCTTGTCGCGCGAAGAGCAAAACAGGCTGTCGAAGGCGGTGAGGCCATCGTACCAGTCGTGATTGCCCGGAATCGCAAACAGCTTGCGATCGGGCTCGGAGATCGTGAAGGCCCAGTTGAAGGGCTGTAATAAGCGGGTGCGGTAGTCTTCACGCGTGGCCTGCGGATAGCACTGGTCTCCACCCATGATCAGGACATCGCCGTGGCGCAGCTTGCCCGCCCCCCGCACGTCCAGGCTGTCCTGCGCCAGGAGGTAGGCCAAAGTGTAGGTGGGCTCGAAACCGTCACCGACATCGGCGACATAGTCGATCCAATAGGCGCCGGCCTCATCCATGGGCAGGCATTTCTGCGGCTCGCTGGCGGCGTCCGCGCCACAGTAGTCGTAACGACCAATGAGCTCCTTGTCCTCGGCCGTGTCCGTCACCGCCTGCATGAGCCGCTGGTCGGCGTACTGCCCGAACACCGACGATACCAATGTGCGTATGCCGACCCGCGCCAGCAGGCGGGGGTCGTACCAAGAGACCATCTTTGGCAGCATGCCCTTACGCAGCTGGCGTAGCGGACTGAGCTCCATGTCCTGCCCCTCGCGCACGGTCCTTCTCAACCCGGCCGGCGCCTAAGTTGGCCGTTTAATCCGGCCTAAGGAAGAAGGTGCAAAAGCCCGGGCCCGGAAGCGTGGCCGAAATATCGCACCACGCGATCCGAGCCTGAGGCGGCGATGGTCGAAGCCTGCCCGGCAGCGGGGCAGCGGGGCGCGGGAGCTAACCGCGGCCACTCCGTCGGTTGGAGGCCCAGGCGCGGCGGCG
Organism: uncultured Alphaproteobacteria bacterium; assembly: GCA_963775835.1. Taxonomy (GTDB): domain Bacteria; phylum Pseudomonadota; class Alphaproteobacteria; order Rhizobiales; family Hyphomicrobiaceae; genus AWTP1-13. Next base: position 98,042 of record CAVZKV010000025.1, read on the forward strand.
AGGGCCGCTATCCCAGGTCCGGCGAGGGCCGGTATCGATGTGGAACACACCAAAACCGTAGTGCTTGAAGCCGCCCACGGTCTTCTTGCCAAGTAGAAAGCGGCTAACGGCTGCGGTATTGGCGGCGACACGGAAATCGACGGCGTTGCCGGTCAGATGGTAGGAGCGCGAGGCACCGCCGACCCGCGCGTTGTGCGCCTTGCTGCGGCAGGTAGAATTGACCCGCACGGCGCCGAACAATGCCGCCACCTCGGAGAGCACCGTCCGCAGCGGGTTTGCAAGACAGTTGGGGGAAGCGACCCAGTTTATGGGCCCATCCGAGATTTTGGGTGGCGCCAGGGGCGGCGTGGGGCCCAGGCTTGCAACCACCTGCCCGCTTGGCGGTGCCGCCGGCGTCTCGGTGGACTTGGGGCTCTCGGCAACCGACGCCGCGGTAACAGCCGCCGCGGCCACCGGCTGAGAATGCCGGCCAAGGCTCGCAAGCTTGCGCGCCCGCTCGCGGTGCACGCGCGCCCGTCGCGGCGACACGTATTCCTCGGTGCGATCGTGCCGCCGGGCATGCTGGCGCGGCCGGATCTGCGGCTCATCGATCATATAGCTGCCAAGACCCTCCACCGCCGACCGGCGCCCCCGCGGGCGCGAGCCCGCCTCGCTATTGTAGGCGTGCTGACGCATGTGCTCGATGGTGTCACTCGCCCAGCTTTCGTTGCCGGAGGCCAGCGCCGGGGCGGTACCCAAGGTCGTCAAAACGAGAAAAAGCCCGGGCAGCAAAGTTGCCTGAGACCTGCCACGAGATGGAGCCGATCCATCCCAAAGCGGCCGTGCTACCTGCGTTTGCAGGGTTTGAAAGGATACAGTCATCGCCTGAAATCTCCCATGCGCGACCCAGGCGCGCGCGCAGCGCGACCTCGGTCGGGTTTTGCCGACCCCGCTGACAGTCCTGTTGTGTGGAATCCCCCCGTCGCGAGAGACCCAACGGGCCCTCGTTAGCCTGCAAAGCGCCGTGTTGTATGGCCGCCCCGTGCGGCGAATGCGCGCAAAAAGCTAAGGCGTGACAAGACGATGCGCGGCTTTCTTCAACTATCAGTTGCACCTGGGGGGTGCCGCCCTGGCCAACCCGCTTGGTTGCGCGGCTAAAAATCCCCTGGATTTTTGCGGGTTGGCGGGGTGCGCATGTTGCGCCCCTGGGCCGCGCAGCAGGGTGCCGATCGCGGCCAAAGCTGCGCCCAAACTGGCGTGGGTTGCGACGCGGTGCCGATCTTGCGGCGGCCTCGCCATGCGCGGCCCCGTCCCGTCGGCGCCGGCGCTCAAACCGCAAACAAAAACATGATCTTAAGCCTTGTGCGGGGGCGGTATGCGGGAGGCCGTGCGGGCCATGGCAGGGGCCAGGGGGCCGGTCGCCAACGATGCGAGCGCGCCAGGGCGGGTGCGAACGCCGACGCTGCCGGAGCCGGCGCCCCAGCCGGCGCCGCTTCAAGCCTGGGCGCGGCAAGCTTATGCGCGGTCGGCCAGCTGTTCGCTAAGACCCGGCACGCTGCCCATAAAATCGCGCTTGCCCAGCTCCACACCGTTGTGACGCAGAATTGCGTAGGCGGCCGTGCAATGAAAGTAGAAGTTGGGCAGCACGAAGTGCACGAGATAGGGCTGGCCTTTGAGCGTGATGGGTTTCCCGGCCAAGGTGATGGTTACGTCGCGCTCCTCCGAGCCATCGATCTGGCCGGGCTTGAACGAGCGCACATAGTCGAGCGTCTTGGCGATGCGGCCACGCAAATCGGCGATCGTCTTCTCGTCGTCCTTCCAGCTCGGAACCTCGACGCCCGCGAGCCGCGCCGCCGTGCTCTTGGCGAAATCACAAGCAATTTGCACCTGCCGGCTCAGCGGAAACATATCGGGCGCCAAGCGCGCGGATAAAAGCACGGCGGGATCGAATTTCCTGGTCCCCGCAAAGGCCTCGGCCTTTGCCAGCACGGCCGACAGGGCGCCGAGACCTTGCACGAAGGGCGGCACGGCGACCTGGTAGATGGAAAGGGTCATTGGCTATGGTCTCTTTCGTTCGGGGGTCGCGGTTTGAGGCCTCAGGCGCTAAGTACGCGCCAAATAGTGCGCGTCCTGCAAGTGGCACAGGCTTATCCGCCATTCGATCGGTCGATTGTCGAGCCCGAAGGCTGTGCGATCGATCCGAAGCAGGGGCGCGCCGGCGGCAAGGTGCAAGACACCGGCGGTCTCGACGTCCGCCGCGGTCGCCGTTAGGCGGTCCTCGGTGCGCACGAGCAGGATGCCGTAGGTTTTCTGGAACAGGTCATAAAGGGTGTTAGGAAGCGGGTCGAGTTGGGCGAGATCGGGAAACAGCTCCTGGGGGAGCCTTATGGTTTCGCAAATGAAGGGGGTACCATCGCGCGTGCGGACGCGGCCGATACGGATGACTTCGGCACCCGGCGCAAGGTGCAATGCCATTTGCTCGGGGCCGTCTGCGGGGGCGACGGTGCAGGTTGCTTGCCAACTGTCTGGGGTGATCAGCTCCCCGGCCGCATCGAACATGTTGAAGAAGCGGAAGAGCACGTGCGCGGGGGTGTGCTCGACGACGAATGTGCCGCGGCCTTGTTGGCGCATCACCAGACGCTCCGTCGCCAGCGCGCCGATCGCCTTGCGCGCCGTGCCTTGGCTCACGCCAAATTCTGCCGCGATCTCGAATTCGCTTGGGATCAGTTGCCCGGGTTTCCAAGCGCCGGATCGGATGCGTTCGACGAGCTGCTCGCGGACCTTTGCATAGAGCGGGCGGGCATCCGTGGGATCGGGGCTCATATCGGGAAACACCTGTTGCCACACCACGAAGTCTTATATAAGTCTAATGGAGCCGCGCATGGCCACCAAACATCGCCGTAAATCAAGCCACAAGGGAAAAAGCGTGCCAGCGCCCCATTTTCTGGTCCACAGCCCCAAGGACAACGTCGGCGTCATCGTCGTGGAAAACCTGAGCGCGGGAACGCAGATGCTGGGCGTCATCACCGAGACCGACAAGACCATTGTGCTCGAGGCCAAGGAGGGCATTCCCATCGGCCACAAGGTCGCGCTGAAGTCGCTAAAAAAAGGCGATACCGTCATCAAGTACGGCGAGGATATCGGCAAGATGATCGCCGACGTCGCCACCGGCAAGCACGTGCACGTCCAGAACCTGAAGACCAAGCGTTGGTGAAAGACACGTCTCCATGCCGGCCAAGCCCCAGTCCAAGCACAGCAGAGCCAAGAGCAACTTGAGCTTCCGCGGCTGGCGCCGCGAGAACGGTCGCGTCGGTGTGCGCAATCACGTGATCGTCTTGCCGCTCGATGACTTATCGAACGCTGCCTGCGAGGCGGTGGCGAACAACGTCAAGGGCACGCTGGCGCTGCCGCATGCCTATGGGCGGCTGCAGTTTGGCGCCGATCTCGACCTGCATTTCCGTACCCTGATCGGCACCGGTTGCAATCCCAACGTGGCCGCCGTCGTGGTGATTGGCATCGAAGATGGCTGGACCAAGCGGGTCGTCGATGGCATTGCCAAGAGCGGCAAGCCCGTCGTCGGCTTCGGCATTGAGGGGCACGGGGATATTGCGACCATCGCCATGGCCTCCCACAAGGCCAAGGACTTCTTGCAGTGGGCCTCGGAGCTCGAGCGGGAGGAGTGTGACATTGTCGAGCTGTGGGTGTCGACCAAATGCGGCGAAAGCGACACGACCACGGGGCTCGCCTCCTGCCCGACGGTGGGCAACATGTACGATAAGCTGGTCCCCAAGGGCATCTACGGCTGCTTCGGTGAGACCTCCGAGATCACCGGCGCCGAGCACATCGCCCGCAGCCGCGCGATCAACAACAAGATCGGCGACAAGTGGATGAAGACCTTCCAGGCTTATCAGGCAGAGGTGATCGAAGCCCACAAGGTTGACGATCTGTCCGAGAGCCAACCGACCAAGGGCAACATCGCCGGTGGCCTTACCACCATCGAGGAGAAGGCACTGGGCAACCTCGAGAAGATCGGGCGAAAGTGCCGATATATCGACGTGCTGGAGCCCGCCCAAACACCCGGCGCAGGCCCGGGGCTTTACTACATGGACACGTCCTCGGCGGCCGCCGAATGCGTGACGCTGATGGCCGCCGGCGGCTATGTCGTGCACACCTTTCCAACGGGGCAAGGCAATATCATCGGCAACCCAATTGTTCCGGTGATCAAGATCAGCGGCAATCCCAAGACGGTGCGCACGATGGCAGAGCACATCGACTTGGATGTCTCGGGCATCTTGCGGCGCGAGCTGACCCTTGAGACTGCGGGCGATGCCCTGATCGAAATGGTGATCCGCACGGCCAACGGCCGCCTGACCGCCGCCGAAGCCCTCGGGCATCGCGAATTCGTCATGACCAAGCTCTACCGTAGCGCCTGATCGGTGCCCGGCGCCACTAGCCCAGGGCGTCTTTGCCGGCACACGCGGCTCGGCGGCATCGCGCCAGGCTTGCTTTGCCGCATCGCCCGGCCTTTTAGGCGGGCGGCGACGCTTCGGGGCGCTTGAGGGCGTAGTCGGGATGCCAGACGCCCGGGTCGACCTGGGTAAATAGCCCCGTCTTCATACCCGACAGGGTCCGCGCCATTTGGCGGCGCAGGTAGGGTACCTGGCCCATCAGCGGGAAGGTGACGTCGCGCAAGCGGGCGGCCCAGCGGCTGTCGGACTGGAAAAAAGGCGTGAGCCAGCGGCTCGCCAGCGCATAAAAACTGCCGTGGCGCCTGCGCGCCGTCGCGTAATGGCCGAGCGCTGCCTCGATCGAGGTGGTCTGGCGCAAGCTGTCGGCGAGCGTTGCGGCATCGATCAGGGCCAGATTGGCACCTTGGCCGAGTTGCGGGGAAAGCGCCCGTCCAGCATCGCCGATGAAGACGATGCGCGGTCCCCGGCGCCGACCCAATTTTATGTCGGCGTAGCTGGCAAAGGTCATAGCGTCGAGCGAATTGATCTGTGCCAGCAGCGGTTCGGCGTCGGGGCACACCGCCATTACCCGGGCTTTCCAAGATCCGAGGCCGGCCGCCTGCCAGCGAGCGCAATCGCGAACTTGCAGGCTCCAAAACAGCGCGATCAGCCGCCGTGTATCGCCGGGCGCGCGGCCAATGGGCAGCATGCCGACCATGCTGTGGCAACCTTCGTAGCGTTGCACGAGCCGATCCTTGTACGGCCAGTCGGCAGGTTCCGGCAGGCTGCCCCAGACGGCGCCGTAGGAATAGGGCCGATTGCGCCGGATTACGGCGTCGGCGGCTCTCAGCGGCGAGCGCACGCCGGTGGCGTCGACGACCAGGTCGAAGACGCCGTGTTCATTGTGCTGCCGATCGATCAGCACGCGGCCTTCGGCCGTGCAGCGGCTACAGGCGATTTCGGTTGCGGTGGCGAGCGCAATGCCGAGGCGCACGACCTCGGCGTGGAGCAAAGAGAACAGGGCGCCGCGATGAATGCCGAGGCCGAACACGTGCGCTCCAAGTTCGCGGTAGCTGAGGCGGAGGATGCGAACGCCGCTGCTGGTGTCCCCGTCAATGCTCTTAACGGCCTGGCCGTACTCAAGCGCGGTGCCGTCGAGCCCCAACCTGGCAAGACAGGCAAGACCGGTGGGCTGGAGCAGCAGGCCGGCGCCGAGCGGCTTGGGCTCCTCGAAGCGCTCAAAGAGCTGCACCAGGTGCCCATCGCGGGCGAGGAAGGCGGCCACGGCCAGCCCGGCGGTGCCGGCGCCGGCAATGGCGATCCTGATTGGCCGCATCCCCCGCGTTGCCTCCAAGCACGCCCCTCGACCCAGGCTTGGCCAGGCCAGCTGGCGTCTTGCGCGCTGGGCCTCAGTACACCCGGGGCTTGGGCGGGAAGTAGTTGACTTCGTTGGTCAAGGTGTAGGTGTGAACGGGGCGGTAGTCGATGCGCACCGTTTGCGCCACATCGTCGGCCCAGGTCAGGGTGTGTTTCATCCAGTTCTCGTCGTCCCGCTCGGGATAGTCCTCGCGGGCATGGCCGCCCCGGCTCTCCGTGCGGTTCTCGGCGGCCGCCACGGTGACCGCGGCCTGGGCGATCAAATTGTCGAATTCCAGGGTTTCGACCAAATCGGAATTCCAGATCAGCGAGCGGTCGGTGACGCGAATATCGCTGACCCCCTTCCAGACATCGGTAATCTTCGCCAGACCTTCCTTGAGTACGGGGCCGTCCCGGAAGACGGAGCAGTTCATTTGCATGATGCGCTGCATTTTCAGGCGCAGCGCCGCCGTCGGCGTGCCGCCGTTGGCATGCCGGAAGCGATCGAGGCGCGCGAGCGCCAGTTCGCCGGCGTCGCCGGGAAGATCGGGTTGCGCGCCGCCCGGCTCGATGGTTTTGGCGCACTGCAGGCCGGCGGCGCGGCCAAACACCACCAGGTCGATCAGCGAGTTGCTGCCCAGTCGATTGGCCCCGTGCACGGAGACGCAGGCGGCTTCGCCCAGCGCCATGAGGCCCGGCACGACGTAGTCGGGATTGCCGCCTTTAAGCGTCAGCATCTCGCCGTGGTAGTTGGTGGGAATGCCGCCCATGTTGTAATGCACGGTTGGCAGGACCGGGATCGGCTCGCGACGCAAATCGACGCCGGCGAAGACCTTGGCGCTTTCGGTGATGCCGGGCAGCCGTTCGTGCAAAATCTTGGGGTCCAAGTGATCCAAATGCAGGAAGATGTGGTCCTTTTCCGGCCCCACGCCGCGGCCTTCCCGAATCTCGATGGTCATGGCACGCGAGACCACGTCGCGGGAGGCGAGGTCCTTCACGTGCGGAGCGTAGCGCTCCATAAAGCGCTCGCCATTGGCGTTGGTGAGGTAGCCACCCTCGCCGCGCGCGCCTTCGGTGATCAGCACGCCGGCACCGTAAACGCCGGTGGGGTGGAATTGGACAAACTCCATGTCCTCGAGCGGCAGGCCGGCGCGCAGGACCATGGCATTGCCGTCACCCGTGCAGGTATGCGCCGACGTGCAGGTGAAATAGGCGCGGCCGTAGCCTCCGGTGGCAAGGATGGTCTTCTTGGCGCGGAAGCGGTGCAGCGTTCCATCGTCGAGCCTCAGGGCGATGACGCCACGGCAGCCGCCATCCTGATCCATGATGAGATCGATGGCGAAATACTCGATGAAGAACTCCGCCGCGTGCCGCAGCGACTGACCGTAAAGGGTGTGCAGCATGGCATGCCCGGTACGGTCGGCCGCCGCCGCCGTGCGCTGCGCCGGCGGACCTTCGCCGTATTGTGTGGTCATGCCGCCGAAGGGACGCTGGTAGATGCGGCCATCCTCGGTGCGGCTGAAGGGCACGCCATAGTGCTCTAACTCGTAAACGGCTTCGGGCGCATTGCGGCACAGATATTCGATGGCATCCTGGTCACCCAACCAATCGGCACCCTTGACGGTGTCGTACATGTGCCAGCGCCAATCGTCCGGTCCCATGTTGCCAAGCGCCGCGGCGACCCCGCCCTGGGCCGCCACCGTGTGCGAGCGGGTCGGGAAAACCTTGCTGATGCAGGCGGTTTTTAGCCCGGCCACGGCGCAGCCGAGCGTTGCCCTGAGGCCGGCGCCGCCGGCGCCGACGATGACGACGTCGTAGACGTGATCGGTCAGCGGATAGGCCCTGCCGTTGAGGGCGGGCTTGGCGATGCCGTTGCTTTTGTCGCGGGTGCTGTCGGGCATTGCTCAGGCTCCGAAGCTCAGTTTCAGCACCGCATAGGCACAGGCGAAGCCTACCAGCGCCGCAAAGAACGTGTTGAGCAACAAGGCCGCGACCTTGTAGCCGTCGGAGTGGACATAGTCTTCGATGATGGTCTGCATGCCGAGCCGCATATGGATCACGCCGGAAAGGATCAGCAGCAGCAGCGGGATGGCGTTCTGCGGCTGCGCCAGCGTGCTTTTGACGGTAAGATAGTCTGCACCGGCGAGGCGCACGATCAGATAAATGCCAAACGACACCAAGAAGACGTTCGCCGCCGCGGTGACGCGCTGTTTCCAGAAGTGATCGGTGCCTGTCTTGGCCGAACCCAAGCCACGGGCTCGGGCGAGAGGCGTGCGGTAGCTCGGCATCTTATAGCTCTCCCCTAAGTGTCAGGCCCACCATCCATAGCACCAGTGTCAGCACCACCGAGCCGATGATGGTAAACCAGGAGAGCGCGTTGACTTGGCGGATGCTGAAGCCTCGGCCCGTATCCCAAACGAAGTGGCGCAGCCCGCCCAGCATGTGGTGCAGCAGGGCCCAGCTGTAACCGAACAGCACGAGCTTGCCGAACGGGTGTGCAAAGAAGGCGTTGACCAGCTCAAATTGCGCTTGGCCGCCGGCGGCGGCGACCAACCAGGCCGCAAGTAGGAGCGTGCCGAAGTAGAGCGCGGTGCCCGTGATCCGGTGGAGGATCGACATCACCATGTTTATGAGCGGTCGATACACCGAAAGGTGTGGCGATAGGGGGCGTGAGGCGCTCTCACCGGTCTCGGCCATGCCTAAGTTGCTCCCACGTGGCTGCAACACAGGCTCGGCTTTTAGCCTGCTGCAGCGGGGGCGGCAATCTGCCCAAACATCACATGGGCCGTGGTGGCAATGAAAGCAATGCACGCAGGTCTGGTATACCAGAGGCGAGCCCAGGCGGAGACGGCCTCAACGCGGCAGCACCAGCCAGAGATCGAGATCGAGAACGACGCCCTCGGCATCCTCGCCGCTTGCCGTTTTCAAGGGGAAATCCGCGCCGGCTCGGTTTTTGAGCGCAACGAGGCGCGCGCGCACGGCGCCGACATCGCCCCGAACAGGGATCTCGGCCACCTCCAGAATCTCCGACCAAGCATAGATGGTGTCGCCGGCGAAGGTGGGCGCCACGTGTCGCCCGCCATTGATGGCGGCGATGTGGAAGGCGTTGGCAAGGCCGTTGAAGGAGAGCGCGCGCGCGAGCGACATGATGATGCCGCCGTAGACGAGCCGCCGCTTGAATTGGCCCTGCGCCTGCGCGTGTTGATTGAAATGCACCCGGGCCGTGTTCTGGTAGAGCCGGGTGGCGAGCTGATGCTCGGCCTCCTCCAGCGTCATGGCATCGGCGTGATCGATCTTCTCGCCGACGACGTAGTCGGCCCAGCGATACGGGCTGCCCGCAAGCCGGTCGTCATAACCGGAGGCGTCGAGCCGCGGCAGATGCGGGGCCAGAACGGCCGGATCGACGCGGCTGGCGAGTCGAGGCACGACCGGCTCGGGTGCCGGCGCCGAAGGGTCGCGCTTGCGCACCATGACCCAGCGCACGAATTGGAGGACAGGTGCCCCGCTCTGCTTGCGGCCCGTCGTGCGCACGTAGACGACGCCGGACGTCCGGCTGGAATTCTCTTTCAGGCCGATCACTTCCGAAGCGGCAGCGAGCGTGTCGCCGGGATAAACAGGTTCCAGAAAGCGGCAGTCGGCATAACCGAGATTGGCAACAGCATTGAGCGAGATATCGGCAACGCTCTTGCCGAACACGACATGAAAAACAATGAGGTCGTCCACCGGCGCGCGCGGATAGCCGATCGCTTGCGCAAAGGGTTCGGACGATTGCACGGCAAAGCGGGCGCCATAAAGCCCATGGTAGACGGCGACATCGCCGAGCGTGACGGTCCGCGGGCTGGCATGCGCAAAGACTTGCCCGATCCGGAAGTCCTCGAAGAAGTTACCGATGTTGCTCTTGGTTGTGGTCATGGGGCGGTGCCCAGCGCTGCAATGGCCTCGGCAATGGCGACGGTGCGCTGGGCCATCTTGGCGTGCAGCAGCTCGACCATGCGGCCCTCCACCGTGATGACGCCCTTGCCCTTGTTCTCCGGCCGCTCGAAGGCGGCGATGATCTGACGCGCGAAGGCGAGGTCAGCCGCAGTCGGTGCGAACACACGATTGGCATCGGCCACCTGCTCGGGATGTATCAAGGTCTTACCGTCGAAGCCGAGGGCGCGACCCTCGCGGCACTCGCGAGAAAAGCCATCGGCATCCCTAACATCGTTGTAAACGCCGTCGAGCACATCCAGTCCATAGGCACGGGCGGCCGCGACCGCCGCCGACAGCCAGTAGAGGGCCGGCCGGCGGTCGGCGCTGAGATCGGCGCGGGTCTCCTTGACGAGGTCGTTGGTGCCGAGCACGAAGCAATCAAGCCGGGCTCCAGGTTGGGCGCCAGTCGCGGCAATCTCCTTCAGATTGAGAATGGCGAGCGGCGTCTCGATCATCGCCCACAGCCGGGTTTTAACGCTGGCGCCGACGCGCGTCAGGGTTTGGGTGACAGCCAAGACGTCTCCCGTGCTCGACGTCTTGGGTAGCAAAATGGCGTCGGGTGCGGCCTCGAGCGCCGCCGCCAGGTCCCCCTGGCCCCAGGCGGACTCGAGCGCATTGATGCGGATGACGAGCTCGCGCCGCCCATAGCCGCCACCCTTGACGGCGGCGCAGACCTGGCCGCGTGCCCTCTCCTTGGCCGCTGGCGCCACGGCGTCCTCCAGATCGAGAATGAGAGCGTCGGCGGGGATCGACTTGGCCTTCTCCAGCGCCCGCGCGTTGGAGCCGGGCATATAAAGGGCGCTGCGGCGTGGGCGGAATTGCATCGGCATTTTTCCCGTTGTGGGCCGCGGCTAGGGTAGGCAAAGCTCGCGGCGGCCGCCAGCGTGAACGTCGCCGGCGGCCCTTGGCAGCAAAGCAAACATGCTATGAGGTCGCATGGGACGCATCCTTGCCATCTCCTCGCAGGTCGCGCGCGGACACGTGGGTCTCGCCGCCACCGTCCCCGCGCTGCAAAGCCTGGGTCACGAGGTCTGGGCTTTGCCCAGCGTGATTCTCGCCAGCAGGCCGGGGTTGGGTCAGCTCGTGCGGTATACCCTGCCCGCCGTCGATCTCGCCGCCCTGCTGGCGGGCTTGGAGGCCGACGGCTGCTGGGCTCAGCTTGACGCTGTGTTCACGGGCTATTTTCCCTCCCCGCAGTCCGTGGCGGTGGCGACGGCCGCGATCGGGCGCGTGCGGCAGGCCAAGCCGGGCGTGCTGGTGTGCGTCGATCCGATTCTGGGCGATCAGGGCCGCCTCTATGTCTCAGCCGAAACGGCCGCCGCCATACGCGACGAACTCTTGCCGCTGGCAACGCTGACAACGCCGAACCTCTTCGAGCTGGCCTGGCTGACGGGTGGCGCGCCCATGAGCCGCGAGCAGGTGCCGGCGGCCGCGCGCCGGCTGGCGGTGCCAACCGTTGCCGTGACATCGGCCGAGCTGACGCAGGCTGAGGTTGCAACGGTGTTGCTCACGCCAAGCGGCGCCACGTTGCGCACGACGCCGAGGCGCGCCGCGATTCCCAATGGTGCGGGCGACCTATTTGCAGGCCTCCTGCTCGGCCAACTCCTTACGGGTGAGGCGGCAGAGGATGCCTTTGCCAAGAGCCTCAGCGCGCTCGACGTCGTGCTCAAGGCCAGCGAGCACAGGCCGACGTTGCAGCTGGCTGCCCTGCGGGCGCTCCGATCATGACGGGGGCGCGCCAGCGGCGCGACGGCGCTTGCCTTCATTCATAGCGCGAAGCCACCGGCGGCTTGCTGCTGGTCGACGCTGCAATCGCCGCCCTACTGGTCGCCAATTCGCCGCTGCAGGGGCTCTACCGGAGCTTCCTCAGCGCGCCGGTTGGCCTGAGCCTTTCCGGCATCGACTTGGAAAAACCGGCGCGAGCTCATCGTGGGCGAGCTCTCTCCAGCCTCGGCAAAGCCGCCTTGCCCGGCATCGCCGCTGCGGGCGGCATGGCAATGCCGGCGCTGGTCTACATCGCAATCAATGCGGGTGATTGGGTCGTCTTGCGGGGTTGGGCTATTCCGGCGGCGACCGACATTGCCTTTGCGGTCGGCGTGCTGGCATTGCTCGGCGACAGGTGCCCTGGTCGCTCAAGATCTTCCTGCTAGCGCTCGCCATCCTCGATGATTTGGGCAGCATTCTCATACCGGCAATTTGCACTGGAGCGCGCTCTTGGCCGCCGCCAGCGCGGCGGGCGTGCTTGCCATCTTGAACCGCGCCGGCGTGACACGGCTGGCGCCCTATTTGCTCATTAGCCTGTCGATCTGGCTGTGCGTCTTGAAGTCGGGCGTTCACGCCACGCTGGCGGGGGTGGTGGTCGCCGCGGCCATCCCCCTCGCCAAGGGGGGCCCAGGGCACCTCCCTACTCGAGCGCCTCGAGGAGCAATTGCAGCCCTGGATTGCCTTGGTGATCTTGCCGCTGTTCGCCTTTGCCAATGCCGGGGTCTCGCTCGCGGGACTGACGCTTGCCAAGCTGCTGGCTCCCGTGCCGCTCGGTATCGTCGCGGGCCTTGTGATTGGCAAACCGAGAGGCATTCTCGCCGCCAGCTGGCTGGCGCTGGCGGGCGGCTTGGCACAGAAGCCCACAGGCGCCCACCTGGCAACAGCTTCTGGGTGTTGGCAGGCTCGGCGGTGTCGGCTTTACCATGAGCCTATTGATCGGCAACGCTGGCGTTCCCCGATCCGGCCCACGCCGCGCAACTGCGCCTCGGCGTGCTCACCGCTTCCCTGTGCTCGGTTGTTGCCGGGTATCTGGTATTGCGCTTCAGCGCGCCTGCGCGGCCCTGATCGCGGGAATGAGCTTTGCTTCCAGGCTCTCGGCGGTGATCGGCCCGACGTGCTTGTAGACGATCTCGCCCCTGCCGTTGATGATGAACGTTTCCGGCATGCCATAGACACCCCATTCGATCGCACCACGGCCGTCGGCATCGACCCCGACGGCCGTGAAGGGATTGCCATAGCGGCCAAGGAAGCGACGCGCTTGCGACGTCTCGTCCTTGTAGTTGACGCCAAAGATGGGCGTGCCTGTCCGTTGCTTGAGCGTGCTGAGGACCGGGTGCTCCTGCACGCACGGAACGCACCAGGAGGCCCAAAAATTGACGACGGTCACCTTGCCGGAGGCAAGCTCGGGGGCGGAAAAGCCGCCGACGGGCTCTTTGCCGTCCTTGAGCCCCGCCAGCGCCGCAAAGCCGATTTCGGGCACGCGCTTGCCGATCAGCGCCGAGGGTAGCTTGGATGGGTCGCCTGAGCGCAGCGCAAGGGCAAACAGCAGCGCCAGGATCGCGAAGATGGCGAGTGGCCACAGCAGCGGGCGCGGGCCTCGCCGGCGGTCATCGGCGTGTCGCGCGAGGTCTTCAACCATGGCTCTTTGCCTTGCTCAAGCTTGTCTCAGCGCCGGCTGCGTGTGCCACCGGCGCCGCGTGCCTCGATGGCTTCGATCAGGCGCTGCTGCCGGCGACCGTCCATGACCAGCCAACCGATTAGGGCCGCCAGCGTCACGGCAACGACGCCATAGGCCGACCAGATGTAAGCGGCATGCGGGCCTAAATCCATGGCGTCACTCGGCTGGCTGCTGCGACAGGTCGGCGGCACTTGCGGCGGCAATGCGGCGCAGGGCCTTCACGCGCCGGCGCAGAATCTCGTTGCGCATGGCCTTAAGCTGCAACGCCACGAACAGCACCGTCGTGCCGAGCGCCATGACCAGCAGCGGCCAAAGCAGCGAAGCATGGATGGTCGGCGCGCCGAGCCGCATCACGCTGGCCGGTTGATGCAGCGAATTCCATTCGACCGAGAACTTTATCACCGGCAGAATGGCGATGCCGACAAGACTGAGCACGGCCGTCAGCTTGGCGGCAAGCGTCTCATCCTCGATGGAGGAACGCAACGCGATCAGTCCGAGATAGAGAAAGAACAAGATCAGCACGGAGGTGAGCCGAGGGTCCCACACCCAAAAGGTTCCCCACATGGGCTTGCCCCAAAGCGATCCGGTGGCGAGCGCAAGAAAGGTGAACGTGGCCCCGAGCGGCGCCGCCGCCTTGGCGGAGACGTCGGCCAGTGGGTGGCGAAAGACCAACAACCCGAAGCTCGACAGCGCGATCAGCGCATAGACCATCATCGCCAGCCATGCGGCGGGCACATGGATGTACATGATCTTGACCGTCTGACCCTGCTGGTAATCCGGCGGAGAGCCGAAAAATGCCAGGTAGAGGCCGATGCCGATCAGGGCGGCGGCGAGGCCCCAGCACCATGGCAGCAGGCGCGCCGCCAGCGCCATGAAATTGCTCGGATTGGCCAGCCGCTGGGTAAGGCTTTGCATGGTTCCCATCTAAGCCTTTGTCGCCGCCAGCGCAATTCGTTGCCGCACGATCACTGCAACTGAAATCGGAGCGCCCCGGCCGCGGCCGGCGGCGCCAGCACCATGGCGGCGAGGGAAACGGCGATCAAAAGCAGAAAGGAGGCAGCGAAGCTGGCGGCGTCCGACAGCGCCGCGCCGATGGCCTCGATCCCGAAGATCAGGGTTGGCACAAACAGGGGCAGCAGCAGGAGGCCGATCAGCAGTCCGCCGCGGCGCGTGCGCACCGTTAAGGCGGCGCCGATGGCGCCGAGGAAGCTGACGGCCGGTGTGCCGGCCAGCATGGTTGCCACCAACACGCCGTAGGCATTCGGCCGAAGGTTGAGCAAGAGGCCGAGCACCGGGGCCAAGGCGATCAGCGGCAGCGCCGTGGTCAGCCAGTGGGCAATTGCCTTGCCGGCGACGACGGCCTCGAGCGGCAGTGTGCCCGTGGCCAGGATGTCGAGCGAACCATCCTCAAAATCGCTTTCGAATAGGCGCCCGAGCGAGAGCAGGGCGGAGAGCAGAAAAGCCACCCAAAGCACGGCGGGGGCAATGCGCGCGATGAGATTGAGATCGGGACCCAGCGCCAGCGGCAGCAACACGACGACGACCAGGTAGAAGCCAAGCGCCACCCCGAGCGTGCCGCCTTCCTTCCACGCGATCAGGACGTCGCGGCGCACAAGTTCCCAAAATGCGCTCATGCGGCGCGCGCCGCGGGCTGCAGGCGCAAAGTGTGCTCATTGGGCCAGTCGAGCGGCTGATGCGTGGCGGCAATGACGAGGCCGCCGCCGGCGAGCCGAGCCGCGACCGCGGCAGTCAGGGCAGCCTGGGCTTCCTGGTCAAGCGCCGCCGCCGGCTCGTCGAGGAGCCAAATCAAGCGCGGCGCCAGCAGCAGTCGGGCGAGCGCCAGGCGGCGTTTTTGACCCGCCGAGAGGTAGGCGGCCGGGATGTCTTTGAGCGCCAGCAGGCCGAAGCTTGCGAGCGCGACATCGACGGGTCCGGTGCCGCCGAGATAGCGCTGCCAGAAGCGGGTGTTCTCTTCAACGGTCAGGCTAGATTTTATGGCATTGAGATGGCCCACGTAGTGACACAGCTCGCCTAAGCTTTGATCGGATTTGCCGCCCTCTAGCCATAGGCGGCCCGCGGTCGCCGGCAGCAGCCCGGCAAGGGTGCGCAGGAGCGTGGTCTTGCCAGCACCGTTCGGGCCGAGCAGGAGCAGGCTCGAACCTGGCTCGACGGTGAACGAAAGGTCGGCAAGGATCGCGCGGCCGTCCCGTAGCACGCACAGTTTGTCGACGATCAGTTTCATAAGGGCTTCCCCGGCCCGAACGCACATACTAGAACCATTTTATATAGGGCCCTGGTTTGCCTCCAGGCCAGGTCAGAAACGCGCTTTCAACAGTCGCGGACCCGCAGATAGGAGATGCCCGCTCATGAGCACCGTTCCCCTCGACAGCTTCAAGTGCCGCAAGACCCTGAAGGTCGGCTCCAAGTCCTTCGAGTATTTTTCGCTTCCCGATGCCGAGCAGAACGGGATGCCGGGTTTGTCCCGGCTGCCGTTCTCCCTCAAGGTGCTGCTCGAGAACCTCCTGCGGCACGAAGATGGTCGCTCGGTGAAGGCCGATGACATTCGCGCCGTGTTCGAGTGGCTCAAAACGAAAAGCTCCAACGTCGAGATTGCCTATCGGCCCGCCCGCGTGCTGATGCAGGACTTCACCGGCGTTCCCGCGGTCGTCGATCTTGCCGCCATGCGCGATGCCATGAAAGCGCTGGGCGGCGATCCCTCCAAGATCAATCCGCTGGTGCCTGTCGATCTTGTGATCGATCATTCCGTGCAGGTTGATTTCTTTGGCTCGGCCGATGCCTTCGCAAAGAACGTCGAGATCGAGTATGAACGCAACAAGGAGCGGTATGAGTTTTTGCGCTGGGGCGCGGGGGCCTTCAACAACTTCCGCGTGGTGCCGCCGGGCACCGGTATCTGCCACCAGGTCAATCTCGAATATCTGGCGCAAAGCGTATGGACCACGCCCGGCCGGACCGAAGTGGCCTTTCCCGATACCTGCGTTGGGACCGACAGCCACACGACGATGGTCAATGCGCTGGGTGTGCTCGGCTGGGGCGTCGGCGGCATCGAGGCGGAAGCGGCCATGCTTGGCCAGCCCGTCGCCATGGTCATCCCCGAGGTGATCGGATTTGGCTTCAAAGGTAGGCTGAAGGAGGGGGTCACCGCCACCGATCTCGTGCTTACCTGTACGCAGCTGCTGCGCAAGCGCGGCGTGGTCGAGAAGTTCGTGGAGTACTTCGGCCAGGGCCTCGACCACCTTTCGGTCGAGGACCGCGCGACCATCGCCAACATGGCACCGGAGTATGGCGCCACCTGCGGCTTCTTCCCGATCGATGCCGATACCATCAAATACCTAAAGGCAACGGGACGCAGCCCCGAGCGCGTCGCCCTGGTCGAGGCTTACTGCAAGGCGCAAGGCCTATGGCGCGAGGGCGACGCCGCGCCCGTGTTCACCGACGTCCTGGAGCTGGACCTCGGCACCGTCGAGCCGTCGCTCGCTGGACCAAAGCGGCCACAGGACCGGGTGGCGCTGGCGCGCGCCAAGTCCGACTTCGCGCGAGCCTTGCCCGATATCGTCAAGGGTGCAGATCCCAGGCAGCGCGTCGAGGTGAAGGGGGCTGGTTACGACCTTGGCCACGGCGATGTCGTCATTGCCGCCATCACCTCGTGCACCAATACCTCCAATCCCTCGGTGCTGGTGGCGGCGGGACTGCTGGCGCGCAATGCCCGCGCCAAAGGCCTAAGACCCGCAGCTTGGGTGAAAACCTCGCTGGCGCCTGGCTCGCAGGTCGTGACCGACTATCTTGCCAAGGCCGGCCTGCAGGACGATCTCGATGCCTTGGGCTTCAACCTGGCAGGCTACGGCTGCACCACCTGCATCGGCAACTCGGGGCCGCTGGCGGAGAATATTTCCGCGGCCATCCACGCCGGCGATCTGGTGGCGGCCGCGGTGCTTTCCGGCAATCGCAATTTCGAAGGCCGTGTCAATGCCGACGTCAAGGCCAACTATTTGGCTTCGCCGCCGTTGGTCGTTGCCTTTGCCCTGGCCGGCACGCTCAACCGCGACCTTACCTCCGAGCCGCTCGGCACGGGAAGCGACGGACGTCCCGTGTATTTAAAAGAAATTTGGCCGAGCTCCGCCGAAATCGCCGAGATCATTCGCACCTGCGTGACGCCCGAGATGTTTGCCCATCGCTACGGCGCGGTCTTCGAAGGCGACGCGAAATGGCGCGCCATGGGCAAGGCGCGGCCGACGCTGACCTATAAATGGAACTCCGGTTCCACCTACGTTCAGCATCCGCCCTATTTCGAGAACATGCAGGCCAATCCGCCGCCGATCAGCGACGTGGTCGATGCCCGCGTGCTCGGCCTGTTTCTCGACAGCATCACTACCGACCACATCTCGCCGGCCGGCTCGATCAAACGCGATGGTCCCGCCGGCCTGTACCTGATCGAGCATCAGGTGCGCCCGTCCGAATTCAACTCCTACGGTGCCCGGCGCGGCAATCACGACGTGATGATGCGCGGCACGTTCGCCAACATCCGTATCAAGAACATGTTGCTCGACGGCAAAGAGGGCGGCCTAACGATCCATTATCCCTCCGGCGAGCAGATGTCGATCTACGACGCCGCCATGCGCTACAAGGCGGAGGGTGTGCCGCTGGTCGTGTTCGCGGGCAAGGAATACGGCACCGGCTCAAGCCGCGATTGGGCGGCAAAAGGCACGCGCCTGCTCGGCATCCGCGCCGTGATCGCGCGTTCGTTCGAGCGCATTCACCGATCCAACCTGGTTGGCATGGGTGTGCTGCCGCTCGTGCTCGAGGAAGGCCAGTCGTGGCAAGGATTGGGACTAACCGGCAATGAAAAGATCAGTATTGCCGGCGTGGCAAATCTTAAACCCCGGCAAAAATTGCTGACAACCATAACCTACGCCGATGGCACATCCCGCCAGCTCGACTTGTTGTGCCGCATCGATACCGAGGAAGAGCTCAGCTATTACCGGCACGGAGGCATTCTGCCGTTCGTCTTGCGCAACCTGGCCAACGCCGCCTAAATCAATCCGTTAACTGAGCGTAGCCCGGTGAGAAATCCTTGGCCAAGGTCACCCATTCGTGACTCGCTATTGAAGGAACAAATGCCGATAGTACACGCGGCGGGGTTGCTTGAAAAAGGATTACACTTCCTCATGCGATGTCTTGCGCTCCTGGGCCTGGCCATAGGTTTTGCCGGCGGGACGGGTATCGCTCAGCCGCAGGGAACCAGCTTAGCGCCAGGCGCTGCGGGGCCGCCGGCGCCGGCGGTGGTGGAGTTGTTTACCAGCCAAGGCTGCTCTTCGTGTCCGGCGGCCGATGCGCTGCTTGCGCAGCTGGCGGGCCGGGGCGAGGTGGTGGCGCTGTCGCTCTCGGTCGACTACTGGGACTATCTGGGTTGGCGCGATACGCTGGCGAATTCGAAGTTCACGGAACGTCAGCGCGCCTACGCCAAGGCGCGCGGTGACGGGGCAATCTATACGCCGCAAATCATCGTCAACGGTATCGCCCACGTCAACGGCAGCGACGAGGGGCAAATTTTGCAGGCCATTGACAAGACCAGCAAGGCGGTCGCGGCCCAGCGCGTGCCCATTCGCCTATCGGAGGACAAGGGCAAGCTGATCGTGGAAGCCGGCGCGGCGCCGTCGGGCACCCAAGTGAAGGACGCCACGCTTTGGCTCGCCGTCATGTCGCCGAAGGTGGAAGTGTCGATCGGGCGCGGCGAGAACCAGGGCAAGAAGATCACCTACACGAACGTGGTACGCGAGCTGATGCCGATCGGCTCCTGGAGCGGCAAGGCCTTGACCGTCGAGCTCCAACGCCAAGCGATCCTGCGACCGGGCTCCGACCGCTGCGCCGTCCTCTTACAGCAGGGACATGCCGGCCCGATCGTCGGCGCCGCCCTGATGAACCATTTTTGAAAAGCTCATCGGACCGGGGAAAAAAAACATCGGCCAGCTGACGCCGGCCGTTGCAGTTTGTCGCTTTTTCCTGCTGCCTCGTTGCTTTTTTTAATTTGGCTCGATCCGCCGACGAAGCCCGGGGGGCTGGGGGGCTAGTGTCCGTGGCCTCGCCGTGGATCGAGCCGAGAGGCAATGCTGTAAAGATGACAAATCATTGCGGCAGATGATTGTCCGGGCCCAGCCCAAATACGGCAGAGCCCGTGTGCAAATTTGACAAAACCGAGATTTTTTCTCGCGCGTGGCGCACCCTATAATTTCTCTACTTTTTTCGGCTTCGCGACCAAAAAACTCAAGGCCAGCAAATCACAGGGCGGAGCAGATCACGCACCAAGCCGCACAAGATTACACTCATGTGCCGTGGGCTCGGCCGTGGCTTGCGCGCGACAACGTGTGGTCTGCCCTCGTTGCGTAGGTGAGGAACCGTGCATGCGGCGTGGCAGGATTTGCCAACTCGACCAAAAAGATGCGCTTCCCCAAGAGGATGACTGGCGCCACGCGCCCCCTTCTCATGGGCGAGCCTTGGCGGCTAAACCCTCCTCAAGTCTGGCCCCTACCGTAGAAAAGATCGGGATGCGAACCGACGATCTGGGCGTCGGGCTTGCCAACCAGCGCCTCCGACTTGCCGTCGTAGTCCAAGGCATAAAGCACGCTGCGTATGGCCTCCAAACGGGTGCGGCGCTTGTCGTTGGCGCGAATCACCGTCCATGGCGAAGCGGCGGTGTGGGTGAAGCGGAACAAGTCCTCCTTGGCCTTGGTGTAGTCGTCCCACTTGGCCATCGCCGCCAGATCGATCTCCGTAATTTTCCAGCGGCGCAGCGGGTCATGCCGGCGACGGTGAAAGCGCTTCAGTTGCATTTGTCGACCGATGTCGAGATAAAATTTGAACAGGTGGATACCGTCGCGCGTCAGCATGCCTTCGAATTGGGGCGCCTCGCGCAAGAAGTCGGCCAACTGGTCGGCCGAACAAAACCCCATCACCCGTTCGACGCCGGCGCGGTTGTACCAGGAACGGTCAAACAGGACGATGCTGCCAACGGCCGGCAAATGCGGCACGTAACGCTGGAAATACCATTGCCCAGCCTCGACCTCGGTCGGCTTGCCGAGCGCCACCGTCTGGGCGCGACGCGGATTGAGGTGCGCCATGAAGCGCTTAATGGCCGAGCCTTTGCCGGCAGCGTCGCGGCCCTCAAACAACACGAGCAGGCGTTCGCCGCGCTTTTGCAATGAGGCATGCAGCTTGATCAATTCAATCTGCAACAGCTCGAGCTCCCGCTCGTAGACCTTCTTTGCAAGCTTCTCATGATAGGGAAACCCGCCGCGCGTCGATCTCGCGCGGCAGGTGCGGGTCGTCAAGGTCGAAGGCGGGCACGCCGCGCGCCGCCTCGATGGGCACCTGAACCGCCTTGCTCACGCCGTCACCTCACATTTGCCTGCCGCCGGCGGACTGTCCGACAATTCCGATGGACAATGCAATCGATCCCCTGCAGCAAGGTTGAGCTTTGTGCTAGTTTGGGTGCAACAACAACTTGTCGCATGCACCGAGTGCAGGATCAGATCGCGCGCAGATGGCAAGGTGTGCGGCAGCAAATTGCCGACGCCTCTGCCTTGGGTCGTCTGGCGGCGCGTAAGCGTGAGCTGATCCTGGCCGCCCTGCTCACCGCTTTCTTTTTGACCGGCGCCTTGTCGGCCATGCAAGCCCTGTTTGGCTTCGCCCTGGTTGCGATCTGGGCTGCCTTTTGGCCAGCCGAGGACCCGCGCGGCGGCAGCAAGCCGCGCGGTGGATCGACCGCCGACGACAGGTTGTGGCGCACCGTCGTCAATGCCGTGCCGGAACCTGCAATCGTGCTCGGCGATGCTGGCCAGATCTTGCATGCCAACCGCATGGCTGGCGACCTATTCGGCACCCGCCGCCGAGGTGGACACATCACCACGATGGTGCGCGATCCCGAGTTGTTGGCCGCGGTGGAGCAGGCGCTCGCCACTCGGGTATCCAGCGTCGTTGAGCTGCACGCCCGGGTGCCGCTCGAGCGGCGATTGCTGATGATGCTGGCGCCGCTGGATCAAGCCGGATCGGAGACCGCTCCCGCCCTCCTGATTTCGATCCGTGATCTGACCGAGCAGGACCGGCTGGCGCGCATGCGCGCCGACTTCGTCGCCAATGCCAGCCACGAATTGCGCACGCCGCTCGCCTCGTTGCGCGGCTTTGTCGAAACGCTGCAGGGCGCGGCCAAGGATGACCCCAAAGCGCGCGATCGCTTCCTCGGGGTCATGAGCGAGCAGGCCCAACGCATGACACGCCTCATCGACGACCTGCTCTCGCTCAGCCGCGTCGAAATGCGCGAACACCTGACACCGGCGGAGCAAGTCGATCTCAACGAGGCGGCCAGCCATGTCATCCAGACCCTGCAGCCGATTGCCGGTGCCGCCGGGGCGAGCATCGAGTTGAGGGAGCTTCCGACCCCGGCCTACATCCGCGGCGATCGCGACGAAATCGTCCAACTCCTGCAAAATCTTATTCAGAACGCCTTGAAGTACGGCAAGCCGGGAGGGCGTATCGGCGTCGAGATTGCGCATGAGCCGAAAGGAGGAGGTCGCGGCGCCCGCTTTGTCTTGTCGGTTACCGACGATGGCCCAGGCATTGCACCTGAGCACTTGCCGCGGCTGACCGAGCGTTTCTATAGGGTCAGCGTTGCGGCAAGCCGCGAGAAAGGCGGAACCGGTCTCGGGCTTGCCATCGTCAAGCACATTCTCAATCGGCATCGCGGCGAGCTGATCATCACATCGAAGCTCGGCTCCGGCTCAACGTTTGCGGCGATCCTGCCGGCCGCAATCGATTGAAGCCCGCGCCGGCGTCGGGCCAGCGGCGGACCCAATCCTTCGATCCTGCAATCCTTTGCGCGCCAAACCCAAGCCGAGCCCACCGCCTTGCCGCGGCAGGCAGACCACCGGCGCCAAGCGTCCTGTCATGGTCGCCCGATGGCGCGCGCTTGGTTTTGTAGGCCTGCCGCCCGCGCGCGCGTCCCCGGGGCCGCAGCACTCGGGGACGCCAGGGGACGCAATGGCCGATGCAACCGGGGAATACGACTATCAACAGGTTGTAGCGCCGCGTGTGGCGAGCCTGCCACGTCTTCCAACCTTGCTATGCGATTCGCTGGCCACGGCCTTGAGATGGCCGTTCACCCCATAGTAATCTTCCCGGGCTGCCGATGACCGATCGCTCGCGTTCAACAGGCGATGGCCAAGTTCGGTCGGCAGGTACGCGTAGTCGCACACCGTTGTGTGCGGGCTATTGAGCAGAACGCGTCAGTACTTCCAAGTTCAGCGTCACCATCAGTCTCGCGTTGATCGTCGGCCGGTCTGGCTGCTGGCGTTCGAGTGCTCCTTTGCGCACCCGATCGTCTTTCCAGGCTCGTTCCGAAGTAGGCGGGAATCTGCGCAAGTCGCGCCGGGTTCAGCCGTTGTGCACACGGGAGAAACCAGGGCATGGCCTGGAACGATGAACGCGTCGAACTCTTGAAAAAGCTGTGGGCCGACGGCCTCAGCGCCAGCCAGATTGCGGGGCGTCTCGGTGGCGTCACCCGCAATGCCGTGATCGGCAAGGTGCATCGCCTGGGCCTGTCGGGTCGCGCCACCACCTCGCGTATGAAGTCGCATCGGCCGCGAGCCCGCGTGCAATCGGCCAAGCGCCTCATGAAGCCGCGGTTTGCTAACGTCGGTAACCCCGCGCTGCGCAACCTCTACCTGGGCGACACCGAACCCTACACGCCGCCGGCCGAGGAACTCGAGATCCCCGCCAATGAGCGCAAATACATTCAGACCCTGACGGAAATCTCCTGCCGCTGGCCGATCGGTGATCCCCAGCATGCGGACTTCCACTTCTGCGGCAAGGGCAAGGTAACCGGCTTGCCCTACTGCGAATTTCACGCCCGGCGCGCCTTCCAGCCGCCGCAGCCGCGCCGCCGCGATCGCGAGGTGCCGGCGCCGATGTTGGTGGTCGCCCCGGGCAGCGTGGATCCCGTTGCGGCGCCGCGCGAGCCCGCTGGGCAACCAGCCGCAAGCAAATTGAAGGTTGCCGTCTAGACATGCCTTTGCCCCGACGAGGGGTTTGCCGCAAGCAGCGGGGAGAGGGCCAGGAGCGCCGAGGCGGCTCCCGGCCCTCGTTTTTTGCGGGCACCCTGCAGCCCGGGCTCGCACGGCATTGACAGCGTCTGCCGCCAGCCTCATAAGAGCGCCATGACCTATGCGATCCTACGCAACCGACGTCTTGGGGCTTGCGCGTTCGCGCGGCTGCGATGACGAACCTGCGTCGGATCGTCAAACAGCGCCGCGCCTAAGCGCGGCTTTTTTCGTTTTCTGTCACGAGATAGGTCTCTGTCATGTCAAGCACCGCCCACCAACCCGCTAAGCACACCCCGAGCAAACCGTCGGCCTCGTCCCCCTCCGCGGCCGTGATGCCGACCTACGCCCGCCAAGACCTGGTGTTCGAGCGGGGTGAGGGCGCCTGGCTGATCTCGACAAGCGGCGAGCGCTATCTGGATTTTGCCAGCGGCGTGGCCGTGAACGCCTTGGGTCACACGCACCCGAAATTGATTGCCGCGCTCACCGAGCAGGCGCACAAGCTGTGGCACTCTTCCAACCTTTATCGCGTCGCCGGCCAGGAACGGCTTGCCGAGCGCCTGTGCGCGGCAACCTTCGCCGACAAGGTCTTCTTCTGCAACTCCGGCGCAGAAGCCTGCGAGGGCGCCATAAAGCTTGCCCGTCGCTATCACTTCGCTAATGGCGTTCCCGAGCGCTGGCGGATCATCACCTTCAAGGGGGCCTTTCACGGGCGCACGCTTGCCACCATTGCGGCGGCCGGCAACGAAAAGCACTTGGAGGGCTTCGGTCAGCCCGCCGATGGTTTCGATCTCGTTGCCCTCGGCGACCTGGAGGCGGTTGCAAAAGCCATCGGCCCCCACACGGCCGGGATCATGGTCGAGCCGGTGCAAGGCGAAGGCGGGGCCCGCGTCGTGGAGCTGCAGTTTTTGCAGGCGCTGCGCCAGCTCGCCGACAAGCATGGCCTGTTGCTGATCCTGGATGAGGTACAAAGCGGCATGGGTCGGACGGGCAAGCTGTTTGCCCACGAATGGTGCGGCGTCACGCCCGACGTGATGGCCATCGCCAAGGGCATCGGCGGCGGCTTTCCGGTTGGGGCTTTTCTGGCCAGCAACGAGGCCGCCAAGGGTATGGTGCCCGGAACCCATGGCTCGACCTTCGGGGGCAATCCGCTTGCCATGGCGGTGGGCAACGCCGTGCTCGATGCCATCCTCGAGCCGGGCTTCCTCGACCATGTGCAGGCTATCGCCCTGCGCTTTAAACAGGAGTTGGCTCGCATCAAGGACGAGTTTCCGAACCTCGTCGAGGAGGTGCGCGGCAGCGGGCTGCTGACCGGGATCAAGGTCAAGCCGCCCTACGGCGACGTCGTCAACGCCTGCACCGCCGAAAAGCTCTTGACGGTGGGCGCCGGTGACAATGTCGTGCGCCTGCTGCCGCCGCTCAACGTGACGGAGGCGGAGATCATGGAAAGCACGCGCAGGCTTGCGGCCGCCTTGCGCCGCCTCGCCAAGCCAGCGCCTTGAGCGAGCGCGCCCTTAAGAGACGTCGCCATGTCGATGGCACCCCGGCACTTTCTCGATATCGATCGCATCGATGCCGACACGCTGAGGCGTATCGTCGACATGGGTCACGCCATGAAGAAGGCGGGAAAGCGCGTGCCGGCGAAACTTAAGCCCGCCGGCATCGCCGACGCCGTGCTGATGCTGATTTTCGAGAAGCCTTCCACGCGCACGCGCGTATCCTTCGACGTTGCCATGCGTCAGCTTGGCGGACAAACGATCGCGCTCAACCACACGGACTTGCAGGTCGGGCGCGGCGAGCCCATATCCGATACGGCCAAGGTCATTTCGCGCTACGTCGATGCCATTATGATCCGGGCCAACAAGCACGAGACGTTGATGGAATTTGCCGAGCACGCGTCGGTGCCCGTGATCAATGGCCTTACCGATCGCACGCATCCCTGCCAGATCATCGCGGATATTATGACATTCGAAGAAGCGCGCGGGCCTATCAAAGGTCGCAAGGTGGCCTGGACGGGAGATGGCAACAATGTTGCTGCCTCCTGGATCCAGGCGGCCACCCGCTTCGGCTTCAAGCTCGCGCTTGCCTGTCCGCCGCAGCTCAACCCGGAAAGGTCGATGCTCGAGTGGGCGCGCCAAGCGGGTGGTGATGTTTACCTGACGGAGGACCCCCAGGAGGCCGTCGCGGGCGCCGATTGCGTCGTCACCGACACCTGGGTGTCGATGGGCCAGCAGCACGAGGCGTCGCGACGCAAGCAGCTGCTCGGGCCCTTTGCGGTCGACGAGGGCTTGCTGCGCCAGGCCCACAAGGATGCGATTTTCATGCATTGCCTGCCCGCCTATCGGGGGCTCGAAGTGGCCGCCAGCGTCATCGACGGGGCGCAATCGGTGGTGTGGGAAGAGGCCGAGAACCGTTTGCACGCTCAAAAGGCGATCCTGGCCTGGTGCCTTGGGGTCAATTGATGCCCGATGCCGGCAGAACACCCTCCTCGTTGCCAGCCGACGACCTCGTGCTGCCGTTTCGCACGGTGAAGTCGGACGTGATCGGGCGGGTAGTGCGCCTGGGCACCGCCATCGACACCGTGCTGTCGGGTCACAGCTATCCGGAACCGGTGAGCTATGCGCTTGGCGAGGCGCTGGTGCTCACCGCCATGCTCGGCAGCGCGCTGAAGACCCAGGGCAAGTTTATCCTGCAGACCAAGACCGACGGCGCCCTCGACTTTCTCGTCGCCGATTACGTTTCGCCGGGTAACGTGCGCGGCTATGCCAATTACGACAAGAAAGACGCGGTGCTCGCCAAGGCGCAGGGGCGTGGCGACCAGGGCGCCCTTTTGGGTTCGGGTCATGTCGCCATGACCATCGACCCCACGGGTGACAAGAATACCTATCAGGGCATCGTCGCCATCGAGCGCGAGCCGTTGGTGCAGGTGGCGCATACCTATTTTCGCCAATCGGAACAGCTGCCCACCTTCATCCGGCTGGCCGTCGCCCGCCACTACGGCCCCGCCGGCCCCCAGTTGGCGCCGGCCTGGCGCTGGCGCGCCGGCGGCTTGCTGATCCAGAAGTTGCCGCGGGCAGGCGGCAAGCGCAGCCCGTTGAGCGATGAGGCGCGCGATGCCTCCCTCGAGGGGGAGGACGATGAGGATTGGAACCGCACCCGCCATCTGGCCGCGACCGTGGAAGACCACGAAATGCTCGACCCGACGCTCTCGCCGGAGCGTTTGCTTTATCGGCTGTTCCACGAGGAGGGCGTTCGCGTGACGCCATCGACCCCCGTGGCGGCCGTGTGCCGCTGCTCGCGCGAGCGCATCCAGATGTTTCTCGAGCGTTTCGGGCCCGACGAGCTGGCCGATATGCGCGAAGCGGACGGTGCCATTACCGTCACCTGCGAATTCTGTTCGCGCAAATACCGCTTTGGGGCGGGTGAGATCGGTTAGGCGCGGCAGGCGCAACCCGGTCTTGAGGTCCCGCCGTTGCCAAACCGGGCCGCCCGCCCTTGCCCGGCGCCTTGGCGGCTTAGAAGGCCACCTTATCGCCGCCCTTGAGTTCCAGGATTTCTCTGGCCTCATCGCTAGAGGCGACCTCGAGGCCCAACCCGGCGATGATTTGGCGTACCTTCGTGACCTGCTCGGCGTTGCTGCGGGCAAGCTGGCCGGGGCCGATCCATAGCGAGTCCTCCATGCCGACGCGGACGTTGCCGCCGATGGCGAGCGAGATAGCCGCAATCGACATCTGGTTGCGGCCGGCGCCCAACACGCTCCAGTGATATTGATCGCCGAACAGGCGATCGGCCGTGCGCTTCATCTGCAGCACGTCCTCCGGATGCGGGCCGATGCCGCCCAAAATGCCAAACACCGATTGGATGAAGAACGGCGGCTTGACGACGCCGCGGTCGGCGAAGTGGCGCAAGGTATACAGATGACCGATATCGTAGCACTCGATCTCGAAGCGCGAGCCGTTGTTGGCGCAGGTGGTGAGGATGTACTCGATATCGGCAAACGTGTTCTTGAACATCCCCGCCTTGGAGGCCTCAAGGTAAGGCTTCTCCCAGTCGTATTTGAATTCCTTCTGCCGTTGCAACATGGGAAACAGGCCAAAATTCATGGTGCCCATATTGAGGCTGGCGATCTCCGGCTTGAAGACGGCCGCGGGCCGCACGCGCTCCTCGATCGTCATGGTGGGGGCGCCGCCGGTGGTGATGTTAACAACGCAGCCCGAGCGTTGTTTGATGACCTTGAGGAACGGTTGGAAGGCCTCTGGCGATTGATCCGGGCGACCGTCCTTGGGATTGCGGGCATGCAGATGCACGACGGCGGCACCGGCCTCCGCCGCGGCAACGGCGGCATCGGCGATTTCCTCAGCCGTGATCGGCAGATGCGGTGACATCGACGGCGTGTGAATGGAACCCGTGACGGCGCAGGTAATGATGACTTTGCGGGGCTTGGCCATAGATCTTGTCTCCTCGCTCTTACCCAATTGCGCCTTGCCGCAAGGCGATGCCATGCCGAGCCGGCAGCGCACGCTTGCGCAAGGCTAGTCGTGCAATGCGGCCGCGGCGCGGTGCCGGACATTTGCGCTGACACTATGCACGAGTGCTGCCAGCGCCTCGGCCTCGGACTTGCCGCTGGTCATCACTTCGGCATTGGCCTTGGCGTAAAGCGGCCTGCGGCTCTCCAGGATCGCCTTGAGATCATCCATCGCCTGGGGGCCATCCGCCATCGGACGCAAGTCGCCCTGCGCCAACACGCGGCTCATGTGCTCATCGGGGGTTGCGCTGAGCCAGACCACAAAGCAGGTGGAGAGTAACAGATCATAGGTCGCCGGTTCCGTCACCAGGCTGCCGCCGGTGGCGATCATCGCCCGCTCGAAGCGCGCTACAATGGTCTCGAGACACTGGCGCTCCAGGCGGCGAAACATGCCCTGGCCATGCATGGAAAAGATTTCGGACAACTCCATACCGCTCGCCCGCTCCACTTCCCGGTCGAGCTCGACAAAGGGCATGTTGAGCTTTTCCGCGGCGCGTCGGCCAAGCGTGGTCTTGCCGGCGCCGCGCAGCCCTACCAGGGCAATGCGCCCGTCGCTCGTCTTGCCGTGCGCCTCGAAGCGCTGCTGGATCAGGTGCCGGGCTTGGGCGAGCTCAGCGGGCGACAGCCGCTCGAGCTGGTGCATGGCGAGCCTGAGTTCGAGCGGCAACTCCGGGCTCTCGCCGACGAGCGCCGCCATTTCGAGACCCAGCGCTTCGGCGATCTGTCGCAACACGAGCAGGGAGGCATTGCCGGCGCCGCGCTCCAATTCGGCGAGGTAGCGCTCGGAGACGCCGGAGGCCCTCGAAAGGCTCTTGCGCGACATGCCGCGCCGCGCCCGGCCGATGCGGACGCGCTCGCCAACGTGCTTGAGGTAGGCCTCCTCGGCGGGAGCCGTACCGCGCCGCCCTTCGGGGCCGATCTCAGGGACTGTCGCCATCATCTCGTCTATCGCCGGGGGCCGGTCTTAGCGGCCATTTCTGCATTATACTACACCTTTCGGCGCGCGCCGACGGGAGGTAGCCCCCTGTAATTCGGCACCACTTGCAGTATGATGCACAAAAACCGTCCCGCCAGTTTGGCGGATTGCCAGTCGGCGAGAGGCGATTCGCCGATGGGGAGGACCAATGAGCTACCCGCGCCTTTACAATGCCGCCGTCGACATGGTCGACCGCAACGTCGCCGAGGGACGCGGCGACAAGACCGTCTTTATCGATCCCCATGAACGGTTGACCTACGGCGCGCTTGCCGCCCGCTGCAATCAAATGGCCAACCTGCTCGCCACCTACGGCGTTCCACGCGAGTCGCGCGTCGCCCTGCTCCTCTTCGATACCGTCGATTTTCCCGTCGCCTTCTGGGGCGCCATCAAGGCCGGCGTTATCCCGGTGGCGCTCAATACGCTGCTGACGAGCGAACAGTACGCCTACATTCTCGCCGACAACCGCGCCAAGGCGCTGTTCATTTCGGCGCCGCTGCTGCCGGTCATCCAGCCGATCCTGGGGCAACTCCCCTGTCTCAAGCACATCTTCGTCTGCGGCGGTGAAGCACCTGCGTTCGCCCTCTCCTTCCGTGGTGAGCTCGATCTGCAGGCGAAAGCATGCAAGCCCGCCGATACCTGCTGTGACGAGACCGCATTCTGGCTCTACTCGTCGGGTTCCACCGGCATGCCGAAGGGCGTGCGTCACGTGCACTCGAGCCTCATGGAAACGGCGCGCCTGTGCGGCCAGCAGTGTCTCGGCATGCGCGAGAACGATCTCGTTTACTCCGCCGCCAAGCTGTTCTTTGCCTACGGCCTGGGCAATGCCATGTCGTTTCCCATGTCGGTCGGCGCCAGCACCGTGCTGGTGCCCGATCGCCCGACGCCGGAGCTGGTGTTCCGCACGCTCAAGCAGCATCAGCCGACGTTCTTCTTTGGGGTGCCGACGCTGTATGCGGCGATGCTCGCCTATCCGGAGGGCGCGCCAGCACAGAGCTCGCAGTGTCTGCGCGTGTGCGTCTCGGCCGGAGAGGCGCTGCCCGCCGAGGTGGGAAGGGCATTCCGCGCCAAGTTCGGGGTCGACCTTTATGACGGCGTCGGCTCCACCGAGATGCTGCACCAGTACGTCTGCAACAGCGCCGCCGGTCTCAAGTACGGGACCTCGGGCAAACCAGTGCCGGGCTATGAGATCCGCCTTGTCGATGAGCAAGGGAGCGAGGTCAGCGATGGCGAGGTGGGCGAGATGCTCGTGCGCGGCGCCACCCATTCGGAGGGCTACTGGAACCAGCGCGAAAAGAGCCGCGCCACCTTCGAAGGCGGCTGGACCCGCACGGGCGACAAGTACATCCGCGATGCCGAGGGCTTCTATACCTACCAGGGGCGTACCGACGACATGTTCAAGGTCTCCGGCATCTGGGTATCGCCCTTCGAGGTGGAAAGCGCACTCGTCGGTCACGCCGCGGTCATGGAAGCCGCGGTCGTGCCCAAGGCAGACGGCGACGGCCTGCTGAAGCCCAAGGCCTTTATTGTGCTAAAACCCGGCAAGGTCGCGGCTAACGGTCTTGAGGACGAGCTGAAGGAGCAGGTGAAGACGCAGGCCGGGCCGTGGAAATATCCGCGCTGGATCGAGTTTGTCGACACCCTTCCCAAGACCGCCACCGGCAAAATCCAGCGCTTCAAGCTGCGCTAGGGCTAAGCCGCGCCCGCAGTTTTATCGGAAACGGCCAGCGGACCGCGCCGGCTGTCGCAAGATGCGCGGGTGACGTTGCGCTCGGCAGCGTCCGCGACGCAGTCGCAAAAGTTCTTTCCACCCGGGGCCCGCCGTAGTCCAGGGCGCTGCGGCTCTGGCCGGCGCTCAGCGCCCCGGCAGGTAGATGCACAACAACGTGTAGATGCCGAGGGCAACCTCGCCCGAGATGCCGAGCGCCGCCGGCGGACCCTTGAGCTCGCCCATGACGCGATCGGCGTCGGCGCGGCGCAGGCACTCGACCAGCACCACCCCGGCGGCGAGCCGATCGGCGCCGCGGCTCTTCATTTCGGCGGTGTCGGGGGTTGGTCTGCTGCGCCGCTCTGGTCCAGAGCTCAACGCGCGCGATGCCCTCTTGCAATGCCAACTCCGTGACCCAATCAGTCGCGGCCGCGGTCGGCAGCATGGCCTCGTCGGCCCGCAGGATGACGGCGTGCGCGCCGATCAGGTCCCCTGCCGCCGCGCGAACGTCGCAGACCGTGCGCACCATGTTGCGGAATGATGTCATCGCCTGCCGTGTCCAGGGCGTCGGGTCGTTGAGCCGGCCGATATAGACGTGCGAGTTGAGCACGGCCGGCTCGTCCACCTCGTAAAAGGCACAAAACTGCCGGTCGCCGCCGGTCAACAGTTCGTAGCGCCGGCCGAAGCGAAAACCCGGCACGCCGACGCGCTCCTGTAGGTGCTCGCGGGTGTACCAGGTCTCAAAATGCTGGCGACCTTCCGGTGCGCAATCGTTGAAAACGGCGAGAATGCCGGGCATGGCGTGAGGCGTCCCCTGTTGCGACGGAACAATGCGCGTTAGGTTTTGAGCTCAGGCCGCGTCGCGGCCGGCGTCCTGCGCCAGTAGGCCGGCATCGATCAGACCCTGGCGGATGCGGGCAATTTCGGCGCGCTCGATCTTGACCAGCGGCGGCCGCACATAGGCGCGCGGGATGCGGCCGAGCAGCACCAGCGCCTCCTTCATGCGGTTGTGCATGTCGACGAACGGGTCGGCGTAGAAGGCGCGCATCAAGGGCTCGATGCGGTCGTTGAGCCGCTTGGCCTCGGCCAGATCGTTGCCTTTGATGGCCTTGAACAGAGCGCTCTGCAGGTCGGGGATAACGCTGCCGCTGCCCGACAAGAGGCCGTTGCAGCCGAGCACCAGCGAGGCGAACAGCCAGGCGCTATGGGTCGAGAGCACATTCACCGGTCGGGCCAGGCTTTGTAGGGTGCGCACGTGCCACTCATGCGCTGGCGCGTTGCCGATCCAGTCCTTGATGGCGCGGATCGAGGGTACCTCCTCGCACATCTTCAAGAGCGTATCGGGCGGATAGCCTTGACCGGTGGCGAGCGGATATTGGAAGGCGATCAGCGGTAGCTCAGTCGCCTCGGCAATGCGCTTGAAGTGCGCGATCGCCATGGCCGCCGACTGGCCAAGCATGAAGGGGGCGGGCGGAAACACCAGCAGCGCCGAGGCCCCGCCGGCCTCCGCCATGCGGGCGAGCCGGGCGGCCTCGAGACTGCCGTCAGCCCAGATGCCGTTGATCAGCGGCAGCCG
This sequence comes from uncultured Alphaproteobacteria bacterium, assembly GCA_963775835.1. Lineage (GTDB taxonomy): Bacteria > Pseudomonadota > Alphaproteobacteria > Rhizobiales > Hyphomicrobiaceae > AWTP1-13. The sequence continues at coordinate 130,127 of CAVZKV010000025.1, forward strand.
GGCACCGATCTCGTCCTGCGCGATTTCGAGGATGCGACGTTGCTCGTCGAAGCTACAGGAGGCAACTTCCGTCGAATGCGCATTGATGGTGATGGCGGTGATGCCGGCGGTAGCCGCCACGTCGCGCAAATGTTTGCGGAAGCTAGCTTCGTCAATCGCCAGCTCGGCGTCGAAAGGCAGCAGCACCGCCGGAATGACGCCATGGGGAATGTAGGATTTGTGGCGGGGCATGGTCCACCTCTTTGCTCGCTTGCAGCACTGTGCGATCGGCCCGCCCTCGGGTCAAGGGACGAGGCGGTCACGCCTCACTGGTTCATCCCCAAGCCGCCGTCGACATAGATTGTCTCGCCCGTCAGATAGGAGATGTCCGAGGTAAAGAGCATTGCCACCAGCCTGCCGATCTCCGCGGGCGTGCCGGCCCGGCCGACGGGGATGCGCTGCTTGATCCAGCGCTGGGTGGCATCGCGCGCGCGGAATTTGGCATTGAGTTCGGTGGCGATGTAGCCCGGTGCCACGTCGATGACGCGGATGTTGTCGGCCGCCCATTCCACCGCCAGACAGCGCGTAATGGCGCCGACCGCCGCCTTCGAGGCGCAGTAGGCCACCGTCTTGGCCACGCCCAGCTTGTCATAATAGGAGCCGATGTTGACAATCAGTCCCCCGCCGGCGCGCTTAAGATGCGGGTAGACGTGGCGCGCCGCCGCCACCACGGAGGTGGCATTGATCCGCATGATCCGCTCGAAGTCGGCGGCCGCCAACTGCGCGCTGAGGTGGGTTTCATAAAGGCCGGCATTGTTGACGAGCCCGGTGATCGGACCTTGCCCGGCCACCGCGCCTATGGCGCGCGCGATCGCACCCTCGTCGCTGACGTCGCAGGCGATAGCCGCACCGGCGGCCGAGGTGCCGGTGCGCGTCAGACCCACTACGGCGAGACCGGCGGCGGCGAGTTCGGTTGCGATCGCCGCGCCGATGCCGCGATTGGCACCGGTGACGAGAATCTGTGCTTCAGGCATCGATAAATCTCGCCTTGCGCTTCTCCGCGAAGGCGGCCGCGCCTTCGTCGGCATCCTTGGTCTGAAACGAGAGCGTGGAAAGATCGGCTTCGACCTTCAAGCCCGTCTGGATCGGCAGGTCGAGCGCACGCTGCACGGCGCCGCGCGCGAAGGCCAGCACCGGCAGGCTATAACAGGTAAACTCGCGCGCGAAGGCGACGCCGGCATCGACCGCGTCGCCGTCGACGAGGCGATTGACGAGGCCGATGCGCTCCGCTTCGACGGCGTCGACGGTGCGTCCGGTCAAGATCAGCTCCAAGGCGCGCGCCTCACCAATCAGCCGCGGCAGACGCTGTGTGCCGCCGTAACCAGGGATGGTGCCAAGCTTGATTTCCGGCTGCCCGACCTTGGCATTGGGCAACGCCAAGCGGAATGTGCAGGCGAGAGCCAACTCAAGGCCGCCGCCGAAAGCATAGCCGTTGATCACGGCAATCGAGGCGATTGGCAAGGTATCGAGCTTGGCGAACGTTGCCTGGCCGAGCTCCGTGCGCGCCTTACAATTCATCATGGCCTGCTGGCGGAATTCCTTGATGTCGGCGCCGGCGCAGAATGCCTTGTTGCCGGCTCCGGTGATGATCAGCGCTCGCGCCTTCGATTTTGCCACCGCGTCGAAGGCCTCGCCGATTTGCCCTAGAATGGCGACCGAGAGCGCGTTGAGCGCTTCGGGTCGATTGAGCGTCAGCACGGCGCAATCCTCGCGTGTGGTAAGCTCGACAGACATCAGGCGTCCCCTTTCTTGGCTTGGTAACGGACGGGCTCGGGCAAAAGCTCCCCGCGCTTTACCATTTCGACGAGCTCACGCTTGAGAATTTTGCCGCTGGCGGTGAGCGGGAACTCCGCTAGCCGCACAAAATACTCGGGCATGTCGTACTTTGAGAGACCCTCATGGGCGAGGTGTTCGAGGAGGTCGTGCGCGGCCGCGCTCCCCGACACGGCGATGCACGCGCGCTCGCCCAGCCGGGCGTCGGCCACGGCAAAGCAGGCGACCCGCCCCACCTCGCCATGGCGCAGCGCCAGCGCCTCGATGTGCGCGGGATAGATATTGTGGCCGCCGCGGATGATGAGGTCCTTGAGTCGGCCCTCGACTTTGAGGTTGCCGTGCTCGTCCATGCTGCCAAGATCGCCCGACATGAACCAGCCATCGCCATTGAAGCTCATTTCCGTGGCGTGCTGGTTGTCGAAATAGCCGAGCATGAGCGCCGGTCCGCGCCCACCGATCTCACCCACCTCGCCGGGGGCGACGGGGCGGTCCCGGTCGGCTGGGTCAAAGAGCGCGACCTGGTAGCCACGCCCGCCGCGGCCGCAGGTCGCCACGATGGCCTGGGTGGCATCGGCCGGATGCGTGTACTGATGCGAGGAGTTCTCCGTCATGCCGTAGACGTTCTGCGGGGTGATGCCCTGCGCCACGAATGCCGCCGCCACCGACGGTGGAATGGGCGCGCCGGCCATATAGAAAACCGCCACACGCCCCAGGCGCGGCAAGCGCCGCGCCGTCTGCTCGGCCAGCACGTCCATGGCATGGGTGGGCACGCCCATCACGTAAGTGGCGCCGGTCTCGACGATCCAGTCCAGCGTCGAGCTCGATTGTGGCGGGTCGTTGCAGACGAATTGGCAGCCCGCGACCAGCCACTGGGCCACGCCGACCCAGGCGATATGGTGCGACAGCGGCGACAGGCTGAGCAATACCGTTTCGGGTCCGTGGCCCCAGTCCGCCACCAGGTCACGGGCATTGGCCAACAGCGTATTGTGCGAGTGCATGACGCACTTCGGCGTCCCGGTCGTGCCGGAGGTGAACGCCAGATAGACGACCCGGTCCGGATCCCAACAGGCGGCGGCGCCGTTGTCGCCGGCCTTGGGAAATCGCGCCAGATCATAGACCACCTGCAGGGAGGCGACCCTCGCCGTGACGCCGTCGAGATCGGCGGGCGCCGAGCCCCAGCCGGGTTGCGCTACCAGCGCACCGGCGCCCAAGCGCTGCAACAAGTTGGTGACCTCGCTCCAGGTGTGGCTGCGGTGCAGCGACGGGTTGCAGGCCAGGCCTTCGCGCGCGCAGGCAAGAAAGGCGACGATGGCCTCGACGCGGTTCGACAGCAGCAGGCAAACCCGCGCACCGCCCTTGAGGCCGGCCCCGCGAAGGTCGGCGCCAACACCATCGACCCAGCTCAAGAGTTCGGCCCAGCTCAGCCTTCGCCGCCCGTCCACAAGGGCAATCGCCGCCGGCCGCGCGGCAGCGTGGCGCGCCAGCAGGCCATAAAAGGTGTCCTGCCGCCATAGGCCCTGAGCGTAGTAGCGCTGTGCCTGTGCCGGATGCTGCAGGGTTAGAAAAGGGCGCATCGCGCACTCCTTAAATGGCAAGAGAGCTTTTCCCTCGCGGGGCTGCGGTGGGCTGGCGCCGCCGGCCGGGTTGCCCCAGCGCTTGCACACCCCGCGGGCAAGGCTTGCTCTTCACAAGGACGAATGCGATAGGCCACGCCTCAACTGCCTCGCTACGGGGTGGGCCACGGCTGCTGCCCGCTGGCGTGGCAGCATAGGGGCATTTTCTGCCCATCTTCCCGGCTTGTTGCGACAAAACCTTTCCGCTAGCATCTCAGCAAAGACGCCGATCGCCAACTCCGATCGCCAACTCCGTACGAAGATGCGCGCGCGTCGCCGTTCATCCGTTCGGCGCGGCGCCAGACTGACAGCAAGGGAGGACATTGAATGTCAATCGACCAGAAAGACGAGGCCGAAGCCGCGTGGTATGCCGGCAAAGTCACGCGCCGCCGCTTGATCGGTTACGGCGCGACGGCGGGCGCGCTGGGCGCGAGCATGCTGGTGCCGGCGCCCTGGCGCGCGGCGTTCGGCCAAGCCAAGCCGTATAAAGTCGGCTCGCTGCAGCCGCTGTCCGGCGCCGCCGCCGCCGGCGGCAAGACCGCGCTCGTCGGCGTGCAGATGGCGGTGGATCGCATCAACGCCGCAGGCGGCATCAACGGAAGACCCGTCGAGCTGATCGTGGCCGACGATGAATCCAAGCCCGACGTCGGTCGCCGCAAGACCGAGAAGCTGGTGGTGGAAGACAACGTCGATGTGCACCTGGGCGGCTTCCTCTCCAATATCTGCCTGGCCTGCATGCCGGTGTTCGAAGAAGCCAAGATCGTCAATATGATCAGCGTCTGCCTCGACACCACGCTCACCACCAGCAAGTGCAACCGCTACAGCTTCCGACCCTACGACTACGCACCGGCGCAGGCCGTGGCCTTTGCGCCCTACCTGGTCAACAAGATGGGGAAGAAGTGGCACTTGGCCTATGCCGACTACTCGTGGGGCCAGTCGACGCGCGATGCCTACGCCGATGAGATCAAGAAGGTGGGCGGCAGCATCGTCGGCACCACGGGCATCCCGCTCGGCACGGCCGACATGACGCCGTTCCTGTCCAAGATCACCGGCGATTTCGACGGTTTCTTCGGCATCTTCTTCGGTAAGGACGGTGTCACCGTCGGCAATCAGGCCTACGATCTCGGCCTGACCAAGAAATACAAGTGGGCCGGCGATGGCGCCATCGCCGAGTCGACCAACCTGCCCGCGCTCGGCAACAAGATCGAGGGCTTCGTCGGCATCAACCGCTACGTCCCCGTGCTCGATCCGCCGCTCGACACGCCGGCGCACAAGAAGTTCTTCGAAGAGTCGCTGAAGCGCCTCAAGGCCATCGATGCCTCAGGTCCGCTGCCCGATCGCTACGTGCAGTCGAATTTCGAGGCCATGAATGCCCTGAAGCTCGGCATGGAAAAATCCAAGTTCCAGGGCCGGCAGGACACCATGAAGCTGATCGAGGCGCTCGAGGGTCTCGAAATGAAGGAAGGTGATGACTTCCCGCAGGGCGACAAGGTGCTGCGCAAGGAGGATCATCAGGCGTTCATCCGGGAATTCATCTTCGACGTCAAAGACGGCAAACACCGCATCCTCGACGTCATTCCCAAGGAGAAGACGATCTTCCCGCCGGCATGCAAGTTTGCCTAAGTGAATGCCGCCGCCGTGACAGCGCATTCCCCGGTCGACCGGGGAGGCGCTGCCGATCCTCTCATTCGTACGGAAGCCCTCACGGTCCGCTTCGGAGGTTTGACGGCGCTGAATGCCGTCAACTTTGAAGTGCGGCGGGGCGAGATTCGCGCCATTATCGGGCCGAACGGTGCCGGCAAGAGCACCTTTTTCAATTGCCTGACGGGCGTGCTGCGGCCGACTTCCGGGCGCATTGTTTTTGCCGGCGAGAATATCGGCGGCCTGCCGCCCAACCGCATTTCGCGCAAGGGCATCGCGCGCTCCTACCAGATCACCAATATCCTGCCCAACGCCACCACGCTCGAAAACGTGCGCATCGCCGTGCAGTCGCGCCACCACGGCTGGAATATGCTCAGGCATCATCGCGATTTCCACGACATCATGGACAAGGCCGAGACCGTGCTGGCCTCCGTTGGCCTCGCCGGCAAAGCTGGCGAACTCGCCGCCAACCTGTCGCACGGCGAACAGCGCAACCTCGAGATCGGTATCGCGCTCGCCACCGAGCCGCAGCTGTTGTGCCTCGACGAGCCGACCGCGGGCATGAGTGCGGCGGAGACGCACGGCACCATGGAACTGGTGCGACGGATCAGCGAAAATCTCACAATTCTGATTGTCGAGCACGACATGCAAGTGGTGATGCAGCTGGCGCAGCGCATTACCGTGCTCAACTATGGGGCGGTGCTGGCCGATGGAACGCCCGCGCAGATCCAAGAAAACCCCAAGGTGCTGGAGGTCTACCTCAAGACATGAACCCGCCGGAGACCTCAGCGCAGCCCCTCATCTCTGTCGAAGGCGTGCACACGTACTACGGCAAGAGCCACATCCTCAATGGCGTTTCTCTCGAGGTGGGCCGCGGCGAGGTCGTCGGATTGATCGGCCGCAATGGCGTCGGCAAGAGCACCACGCTCAAGACCATCATGGGTCTCGTCAACGCCAGCGCGGGCCGCATCGTCTACGACGGCAGACCCATCAGCGGCCTGCCGGCACACAAGCTGGCCCGGATCGGCATCGCCTACGTGCCCGAGGACCGGCGCATCTTCAAGCTGCTGACCGTGATGGAGAACCTGCGCACCGGGCTCGACCGCGATGGCGTCTCGGAGGCGCGCAAGAAAGAGCTGCTGGAGAAAATGTTTGCCTACTTTCCGCGGCTGGCCGAGCGTCGCAGTCAGGCCGGCGGCACGCTCTCGGGCGGCGAGCAGCAGATGCTGGCCATCGGTCGTGCCATGATGCTCGAGCCGAAGATCATCCTGCTCGATGAGCCCACCGAAGGCTTGATGCCGCGCATGGTCTCGCAAATTCGCGAGATCATCGAGGTCTTGCACGGGGACGGCGTGGCGATCCTGCTCGTGGAGCAGAACGTACCGCTGACGCTAGCGGCGAGCCAGCGCATCTACGTCATGGAAAAGGGAGCCGTCCAGCACCATGCGGCAGCCTCGGACCTGACGGTCGATCACCCGATCATTCACAAATACCTGGGAGTGTGAAACGGTGGACATCCCCTGGGACATCATCATCATCCAAACCGTCAATGGCATCGTCACGGGGATGATTCTGGCACTGGTGGCCTCGGGGCTGACCCTCATCTTCGGCATCATGGACGTGGTGAACTTCGCGCATGGCGAGTTGTTCATGCTCGGCGCCTACATGGGCGTCGTGACGTTGGCGAGCACGGGCAATTTCTGGCTGGCGCTCGTGGTTGCGATGGTCATCATTGCCGCCCTCGGCGCCGCGCTGCAAGTGGTGACGCTGCGGCCGCTGCTGGGGCGCGATCCGCTCTACACCATTCTTGCCACCTTCGGCATCTCGCTCGTCCTGCAAAACTATGCCCTGTGGCAGTTCGGGCCGGTGGCGCGCAAGATCCAGGAACCATTCAGCGGTCAGTTCACCCTGTTCTACCTGCAATACCCCTGGTATCGCCTGCTGATCGCCGGCCTGTCCGCCGCCATGATCGGCGGGCTCTACCTGTTCCTAAAGTACGGGCGCTACGGCGTCTGGATCAGGGCCACCACCCAGGACCGCGTGATGGCGCAGGCCATGGGCATTCCGGTACCATGGGTGCATACGGGCGTATTTGCCATGGGCGCGGGGATGGCAGCGGCCAGCGGCGTGCTGTTCGGTCCCCTGGTCGGCGTCAACCATGCCATGGGCCTCGATTGGGTGCTCAAGGCCTTCATCGTCGTTGTTGTCGGCGGCATGGGCAATCTTGGCGGTTCCATCGCCGCCTCCATCTTCATTAGTCTGTTGGAGGCGTATGCCTCGATCTGGGTCAGTCCCTCGCAGGCAATCATCGTCTCCTCGGTGGTACTGATCCTGACCTTGCTCTTCCGGCCCACCGGCCTCTTCGTCCCGACACCCAAATGAGCTTCTCACGACACGCCAGCGTCTATTGGACAGGCTTTGCCGTCACGATCCTCCTGCTGATCCTGGCACCCCTGGTGCTGCCCGAATTTTGGCGCCGATTTCTCACCGAGATTCTGATCTGGGGGCTGTTGGCGATGTCCTCCGACATTCTCATTGGCTACACCGGCATGGTGTCGTTTGGCCACTCGGCGTTCTTTGGTCTCGGCATGTACGGCGCCGCGGCAGCGTTGTTGATGGTGAAGCCGCCCAACCTATGGCTCGCCATCGTCTACGGCCTGGCCGGCTCGGCCGCCGTGGCCCTGTTCGTCGCCTATTTTTCCACGCGGCTGCGCGATATTTACTTCGCCATCACCACGCTGATTTTCTCGCAAATTTTCTATGTCATCATCTTCACCTGGACCGAGGTAACCGGCGGCGAAAACGGCCTAGCGTTCTCGCGGCCGGGGTTCGGCATCCCGGGGCTCTGGACGACGCCGTTCACCTCCACGACGCTGCACTGGTTCGTGCTGGCCGTGGTGGCGGCCGCCTACCTGCTGTTGCGCCGCCTCACGCAGTCGCCGTTCGGCATGGTGCTGCAATCGATCCGCGAAAACGAGGCCCGCACGCGCGCCATCGGCTATCCCGTCGAACGCTACAAGATGGTGGCGGTCATGGTATCGGGCCTGTTCGCGGGCCTTGCGGGCGTGCTTTATGCCCTGCAGAATCGCTTTGCCGCGCCGGACTTCGTCTACTTCGTGGTCTCCGGTGAGGTGGTGATCTTCAATGTCATGGGCGGCATCGGCACGCTGGTGGGCCCGATTGTCGGGGCTGGTTTCTTCCTGGGTCTGCGCGAGGGCCTTTCACGTCTGTTCCCCTACCTGGCGACCACTTTCAACCTTCCCTACCTCGCTGAATTCCCCTATCTCGTGCCCGTGGGTATCATTTTCATCGCCATGGTGATCTTCATGCCGCAAGGCCTGCTCGGCTTCGCCAAGCGCTGGCTCAATCGCTGAAGCCCCGGCAAAAGCGGCAGGGTGGACGAGGGGCCTGAGGTTGCGGGTTGCGGTCGACATCGGCGGCACATTTACCGACATCGTCGTGTTGTCGAGCGGTGGCGTGCTGCACGAAAGCAAGATCGCGACCACGCCGGACGATCCGAGCCGCGCGGTCGTCGCCGGACTGGAGGCGCTGTTGCGCGAATTGGCGCTGGCGCCGCGCCTCGTCGCCGAGGTACTGCACGGCACCACGGTGGGCTCCAACACCATCCTGCAGCGCACCGGTGCCCGCACCGGCCTGATCACCACGCGCGGCTTTCGTGACGTGCTCGAGATCGGACGCATCCGCATGCCCGACATGTTCGATTTGAGCTGGGACAAGCCAAAGCCGCTGGTTCCGCGCCGCTATCGTCTGGAGGTCGCCGAACGCATTGCCGCCGACGGCAGTATTGTCGAGCCGCTCAATGAAACGGAGGTCTTGACGGCGGGTGAACGGCTGGCCGCTGCCGGCATCGAGGCGGTCGCCGTGTGCCTTCTCAACAGCTATCGCAATGCGCTGCACGAGCGCCGCATCGAAGACATTCTGCGTGCGCGCTTTCCGCAATTGCTGGTAACCGCCTCGTACGCGGTGTTGCCGGAACGCAAGGAATACGAGCGCACCAGCACCACGGTGGTGAACGCCTATCTGCTCTCCGCCATGCGTGCATACCTGCGCAACCTGGAGGCGGGCCTGCGCGCCATCGGCATTCAAGCCCCGGTCCGGGTCATCACCTCCAACGGCGGCATGCTCGCCGCGGCAAGCGCCTGCGAGACGCCGGTGTTTGTGGTGGCATCGGGGCCCGCGGGTGGCGTGATCGGCGCGGCACGGCTGGGTGCAGCCCGTGGCTGGTCCGAGCTCATCGTTTTCGACATGGGCGGCACCACCGCCAAGGCGGTGATCGTCGAGGCCGGCCGACCCAGTATGACCTCGGAATACGAATTCCGCGACGGCATTTCGACCTCGAGCCGGTTCGTCAAGGCGGGCGGCTACATGCTGAAGGTACCGGCAATCGACATCGCCGAGGTTGGTGCCGGCGGCGGGTCGCTGGCCGGCATCGACCGGGGTGGGCTGCTCACGGTCGGTCCGCAATCGGCGGGTGCCGTGCCAGGTCCGGCGTGCTATGGCCTCGGCAACGACCGCCCCACGGTGACCGACGCCAACCTGGTCCTTGGTTTCATCAATCCCCACGCGCTAGCGGGCGGCCGTCTGCCGATCGAGCGCAGCCTCGCCGAACGCGCCGTCGCCTGCCACGTGGCAGAGCCGCTTGGGCTCAGCCTGGAGGAAGCCGCGCATGGCATCCGCGCCGTCGCCAACGCGGCGATGGCGCGGGCGGTTCGCGCAGTGACGGTCGAGCGCGGCCGCGATCCGCGCGACCTGACGCTCGTTGCCTTTGGCGGCAATGGCGGCATTCATGCCACCGACCTCGCCCGCGACCTCGGCATTACCCGTGTCGTCGTGCCGCCGCTGGCCGGCGTGTTCAGCGCGGTCGGCATGCTGGCAGCCGACCTCGAGCACGTCGGCCTGCGGACGGTCACCCGCTGCCTCGACGAGCTGAGCCCGGCCGACCTCAACGCCGCCAAGGTCGAACTCGCCGACGAGGTCGCCGCACGGCTTGCCGCCGATGGCTTCGGCAAAGATCGGGTGGCGTTCGGGTGGGAGGCGGACCTGCGCCACGAAGGCCAGGCCAGCGAGCTCACCATTCACTACCACGGTGATGATCTAGCGGAAATGCGCCGCCGCTTCATCGACGAGTACGAAAAGACCTACGGTTATCGGGACGATAGCCCGATCGAGCTCGTGAAATTGCGCGTGGTCGGCCGCGGCCTCAGCGCGCAGCGCCTCAACTTCAAGCAGCTGAGGATCGCCGCGCCGGCCGCGGCGGCGGCGGCGCATCGCCACGTCCACTTCGTTCGCGGCAGCGCCGCCACGATCACCGAGATCGTGCCGCGGTCGGCCTTGACGCCGAAACCGCGCCGCGGTCCGCTCATCGTCGAAGAATTCGATGCCACCATCGTGGTGCCGCCGGACGCCACCGCACACCTCGACGCCATCGGCAATATCGTGCTCGAGCTGAACTAAAGCCCATGCAGATCGATCCCATCACTTTCGCCGTCATCAAGAGCGGCCTCGATGCCATTGCCGACGACATGGCGTATACCGTGATCCGCATCGCCCGCTCGGAGATCGTCAAGGACGTGATGGATTTTTCGGCGGCGATCTGTGCCGCCGACGGCCAGATGGTGGCGCAGGCCAAGACCATCGCTCAGCATCTCGGTGCGGTGCCGGAGGCCATGGCTGCCGTGCTCGCAAAGTTCGGCGCGGACCTGCATGAGGGCGACGCCGTCATCATGAACGATCCCTATCACGGCGGCATGCACCTGCCCGATATTTTCATGTTCATGCCGTTGTTCCAGGCCGGCCGTCGCCGAGCCTTTGCCGTCGTCATTTGTCATCACACCGACGTTGGTGGCCGCGTGCCGGGATCGAACGCCTCGGACTCCACGGAAATCTACCAGGAGGGTCTGCGCATTCCGCCGCTCAAGCTCTACGATCGCGGCACGCTCAACGAAACGCTGGCAACGATGATCAAAATCAACGTGCGCGTGCCCGAGCGGGTGTGGGGTGACCTTTCCGCACAATACGCCGCGGCGCAGGTCGGCAAGCGCGGCCTGCAAAAGTTGTTGCAGCGCTACGGGGCAGACGAGGTCGAAGCCTACATGGCGGAACTGATCGACTATGCCGAGCGACTGACGCGCGCCGAGATCAAGCAATGGACGATCGGTCGCTACGAATTCATCGATCATATCGACGGGGACGGCTTCACGGATCAGCCTATACCCATCAAAGCCGTGGTTGAAGTGCGCGAGAACGGCAGTCTGTTGGTCGATTACACCGGCTCCTCGCCGCAGGTGAAGGGTGCGCTCAACGCGACACTGAGCTTCACGCGGTCCCTCACCTATCTGAGCGTGCGCTGCGTGCTTTCACGCGAGATACCTAACAACGTGGGCGTGTTCCGCTGCATCGAGGTGAAGGTGCCAGAAGCCTCCGTGCTCAATCCCGTGCTGCCGGGCCCGTGCGCCGCCCGTGCGCTCACCGGCTATCGCGTGTTCGACACGGTCCTTGGCGCCCTGGCGCAAATCGTGCCGGAGCGGGTGCCGGCCGCGGGCGAAGGCGGCAACAGCGTGGTCTGCATCAGCGGCCTCAGGGAAAATCGCAAACCTTTCATCATCGTCGATATGATCTGCGGAGCCTGGGGCGGCCGGCCGGACAAGGATGGTCTGGAGGCCGTCACCAACGCCTCGCAGAACCTGTCCAACATGCCGGTAGAGGTGATGGAAGCGGAACATCCCGTGCGGGTTGAGGAGTACGCCTTCGTGCCGGACACCTGCGGCGCCGGCCGGTGGCGCGGAGGGGTCGGCTTGCGCCGTTCCTATCGCATCCTGGCAAGGGAGGCGCTGTTGCAGCTGCGCACGGACCGCGTGGTCTTCCAACCCTACGGCCTGGCGGGCGGGGGGCCCGGCGGTCAAACGCAAAACTTCATCGAGATCGGCGATCGGCGCGAGCCGCTCCCCAGCAAGGTGACGATGACCGTGCCCCAGGCGGCGTTGATCGTGCATGAGCAGGCGGGTGGCGGCGGCTTCGGCACGCCCCTTGCGCGCGATCCCCAGAGGGTCGAAGAGGATTTCGCGGACGGCAAGATCAGCGCCGACTTTGCCCGGCGGCACTATCGGGTGGTGTTCGACGAGGCCGGAAAAGTCGACGCCGAGGGCACGGCGCGCCTGCGCGGGCAATCGAGCGCTAGGTAGTTACGTCGGCCTCAGCCGACCGCCCGGGCGGCGGCGCGGCCGGCGACCCGGCCCGAGAACAGGCAGCCGCCGAGGAACGTGCCCTCAAGCGCGCGATAGCCGTGCATGCCGCCGCCGCCGAAACCCGCAACCTCGCCGGCGGCAAATACATTGCCGAGCGGCTGCCCGTCGCCCTTGAGCACGCGCGCCGACAGATCGGTTTCGAGCCCGCCCAGCGTTTTGCGCGTCAGGATCCAAAGTCTAACGGCAATCAAAGGCCCGCTTTCCGGGTCGAGGATGCGGTGCGGCTTGGCGACCCGGATCAGCTTGTCGCCGAGGTAGCGGCGTGCGCCGCGCAGCGCGGTGATTTGCGCGTCCTTGCCAAACGGGTTGTCGATCTCGCGGTCGCGGGCCCGGATCACCGCCTCCAGGTTCGAGGCGCTGAGCAGGTCTTCCCCCGTCAGCGCATTCATGCGTTCCACGAGCCGTCCCAGATCGCGCTCGACGACGAAATCGGCACCCTTCTCCAGGAAGGCGCGCACCGCCGGTGGCGCACGGCGACCGCGCCGGGTGCTAATCACTTTGAGCCAGCTGCCGCTCGTGAGGTCAGGGTTCTGTTCCGAGCCGGAGAGAGCGAACTCGCGCTCGATGATCCTCTGTGTCAGCACGAACCAGGAATAGTCATGGCCGGTGCGGCGCAGGTGGAGAAGCGTACCCAAGGTGTCGAAGCCCGGAAACAGGGGCGCGGGCAGGCGTTGTCCGAGCGCGTCGAGCCAGAGGGACGAGGGACCGGGCAGGATGCGGATCCCATGTTCGCTCCAAAGCGGCTTCCAGTTGCGGATGCCCTCGGTGTAGTGCCACATGCGATCGGGATTGATGAGGCGCCCGCCGACCGCCTGCGTGATCGCCAGCATGCGTCCGTCGACGTGGTCCGGCACGCCGCTGATCATGCGCTTGGGTGCCGTGCCCAGCCGCTCGGGCCAGTTGCGGCGCACGAGCTCATGGTTCGCGCCAATCCCGCCCGAGGCAACAATGACGGCTTGCGCCTTGAGCGCGAACTCGCCGGTCACGGTGCGTGAGCTGCGCTCACCGCGCGCCGCCGGGCTCGGGGCAAGGATCTCGCCGCGCACGCCGTCAACCAGGCCGCCGGTCGATGTCAGGGCGCTGACGCGGTGGCGAAATTTGCCGAGGACGAGACCTTGGTTCGCCGCCGCGCGCATGCTCGCAACGAACGGCGCGATCAGGCCCGGTCCGGTGCCCCAGGTCACGTGAAAGCGCGGCACCGAGTTGCCGTGCTCCAGCGCCGTATAACCGCCGCGCTCGGCCCAACCGACAACCGGAAACCAGCGTACGCCCAGTGCCCTGAGCCAGGCTCGCTTCTCGCCCGCGGCAAAGCCGACGTAGGCCTCTGCCCAACGGCGCGGCCAGTGATCCTCGAGGCGATCGAAGCCGGCCGAGCCCAGCCAGTCCTGCAACGCCAGCTCATGCGAATCGCGGATGCGCAAGCGACGCTGCTCGGGTGTGTCCACCATGAACAGGCCGCCGAAGGACCAGAACGCCTGTCCGCCGAGCGAGGTCTCGGGCTCCTGTTCAAGCAGGATCACCTTGCGTCCTGCCGCGGCAAGCTCCGCCGTCGCCACCAGGCCCGCCAGTCCTGCGCCGACGACGATGACATCTGCATGCATGGCTTGCTCCCTCCCCAGGGCGCGGCGCCGCGAGGGCCGCTGCCACGCCCGCCGCTCAGCCCCTCTTGATCGGCCCGCGCCGGCGCTCGCGTCAACGCCCGAGGGGGCCGATCCAGCTTGGGGCCGCCGCGCCGGGGCTAGGTTCCAAACCGGGCGCGGAGGGGCGAGATCGACCCACGCTTGCATTATTATGCATCGTTGGTTATTTATCCGGCATAATAATGCATATTTGGGGCCAGGGGGCCCGCGGCGCGCCTTTCGTGGCATGATCGGCGCCGGCGCAACGCAAGGGAGTGGAGCGACGATGGCCAGGCGCATCGATTTTCAGACCGAGCCGGCGCGCTATCGGCATTGGAAACTGAAATTCGACGGCGAGATGGCCGAGTTGATCATGGACGTCGATGAGGATGGCGGCCTGTTTGAAGGCTACCAACTGAAACTCAACTCCTATGACCTGGGCGTCGACATCGAGCTCGCCGACGCCGTGCAGCGCCTGCGTTTTGAGCATCCTGAAGTCAAGGTCGTTGTGCTCAAATCCGGCAAGGAACGCGTGTTTTGCGCCGGCGCCAACATTCGCATGTTGGCCGGCTCGTCGCACGCCCACAAGGTCAACTTTTGCAAGTTCACCAACGAGACCCGCAACGCCATGGAGGATGCCAGCGCCCGGTCGGGACAGAAGTATCTGTGCGCCATCCGGGGTACGGCTGCGGGTGGCGGCTATGAGTTGGCGCTGGCGACCGATCATATCGTGCTCGCCGACGACGGCAATTCCAGCGTCGCGCTTCCCGAGCTGCCGTTGCTGGCGGTGCTGCCGGGGACCGGCGGCCTGACGCGGGTGACCGACAAGCGCAAGGTGCGTCGCGACCTCGCCGACACGTTCTGCACCGTGGAAGAAGGCGTCAAGGGTAGCCGGGCGGTGAAATGGCGGCTCGTCGACCAGGTCACCCCCAATTCGAAATTCGATCGCAGCGTCGCCGAGGCGGCGCGGGCGCTGGCCGTCCAATCGGATCGCCCCGCCCAGGCCAAGGGCATCAGCTTGACGCCGATCGAGCGCACCTTTCATGCCGACGCCATCGCCTATTCGGCGCTGAAGGTGGAGATCGACCGCAGCACCCGGCGCGCCATCGTCACGCTCAATGGTCCAGGCACGCAACCGCCCGCCACCGTGGAGGCCATTGCACAACAAGGCGCGGCGTTCTGGCCGCTGCGCTTGGCGCGCGAACTCGACGACGCCATTTTGCATCTGCGCCTGAACGAACCCGAGATCGGCGTGCTGATCTTCAAGAGCCAGGGTGAACCGCTGCAGGTGCTCGCCTACGACGCGCTGCTGCAGGCCAACGCCGGCCACTGGTTGGCGCGCGAAATCCTGCAGTACTGGAAGCGCGTGCTGAAGCGCGTCGACCTCACGTCGCGCTCCCTCGTCACCTTGGTGGAGCCCGGCAGCTGCTTTGCCGGCACGTTGGCGGAGTTGGCGTTTGCCTCGGACCGCTGCTTCATGCTGATCGGCAACTTCCAGGGCGACAACCGGGCCCCGCCGAGCTTGGCGCTGTCGGACCTCAATTTCGGGGTTTATCCGATGAGCAATGGCCTAGCGCGGCTGGCGACGCGGTTTCTGGGCGAGCCGGCGAGCGTTGATGAGGCCAGGGCGGCGTCCGCCCGACTGCTGAGCGCAGAGGATTGTGAGCGGATGGGACTGGTGACGAGTGCGCTCGACCATATCGATTGGGAGGACGAGGTGCGTATCTTCCTCGAAGAGCGCGCGAGCTTTTCCGCCGATGGGCTGACGGGTATGGAGGCAAACCTGCGCTTCGCCGGCCCGGAGACCATGGAGACCAAGATCTTCGGCAGGCTTAGCGCCTGGCAGAACTGGATCTTTCAGCGGCCCAACGCCGCCGGTGCTGAGGGTGCGCTCAAGCGCTATGGCAGCGGCGTGAAGGCCAACTTCAATCCCGAACGGATCTAGGCGGCCGCAGCTTCGACGAAAAATCAAGGACGCACGCGATGGCAGAGACAACCAACGTCGACTACTCGACCAAGATTCCGAACAACGTCGGCCTCATGGATGACCAGCGCGTGTTGAGGGCGCTGGAGCAATGGCATCCCGGATACATCGATTGGTGGATGACCATGGGACCGGAGGGTTTCCAGACCTCCGACGTCTACCTGCGCACGGCCATCAGCATCGATCCCAAGGGGTGGGCCAAGTTCGACTACGTGAAAATGCCCCAATACCGCTGGGGCATTCTGCTGGCTCCCCGGCAGGACGATCGTCGGGTCAACTTCGGCATGCACAGGGGCGAACAGGCCTGGCAGGAGGTGCCCGGCGAGTACCGCGCTATGCTGCGTCGCCTAATCGTGGTCCAGGGCGACACGGAGCCTGCCAGCGTCGAGCAGCAACGACATCTCGGCAAGACCGCCCCGTCCCTTTACGACATGCGCAACCTGTTCCAGGTCAACGTCGAAGAAGGCCGGCACCTGTGGGCGATGGTCTATCTTTTGCAGAAATACTTCGGCAAGGACGGTCGCGAGGAAGCCGAAGGCTTGCTGCAACGCCGCTCGGGCGACCAGGACAAGCCGCGCATGCTGGGTGCCTTCAACGAGGAGACGCCCGACTGGCTCTCCTTCTTCATGTTCACTTTCTTCACCGATCGCGACGGCAAGATGCAGCTTGAAAGCCTGGCCCAATCGGGGTTCGATCCTTTGTCGCGCACCTGCCGCTTCATGCTGACCGAGGAAGCCCACCATATGTTCGTCGGCGAGACGGGCGTTGGTCGGGCCATCGAGCGCACCTGCCAGGCCATGAAGGCGGCGGGCATCGAGGATGCCAATGACATCGCCGCCGTGCGCAAGCTTGGCGTCATAGATCTGCCGACCATGCAGAAGAAGGCCAACCTGCACTTTTCGCTGTCACTCGACCTGTTCGGCTCAGAAGTCTCCACCAACGCTGCCAACTACTACACGTCCGGCGTCAAGGGCCGCTTCCAGGAAACGCGGATCGAGGACGACCACCAGCTGACCAAAGCCACCTATCCCGTGAGCAAGCTGATCGACGGCAACATCAAGATGGTCGACGAGCCGGCGCTGACGGCCATCAACATGCGTCTGCGCGACGACTATGTGAACGACTGCGCCAAGGGTGTGCAGCGTTGGAACAAGGTGATCGAGAAGGCGGGGGTCAATTTCCGACTGAAGCTTCCCCACGTCGCCTTTCATCGCGGCATCGGCGAATTCGCCAACATTCAAGCCTCTCCCGCCGGAGAACTCCTGCCTGAAGACGACTGGGCGAAGCAAAAAGACCAGTGGCTGCCGTCAAAGGAGGACGGCGACTTCATTGCCGGACTGATGGCACCGTGTTGGGAGCGGGGCAAGTTCGCATCCTGGATTGCCCCGCCGCGGGTCGGTATCGACAACAAGCCGGGCGAGTTCGAGTACGTCAAGGTCGACCGCGCTTAAAGTCCTGCGCTCCATGCTTGCCGGCGGCCACGCTCTTGCTGCCGCCGCCTCGGGGCGCGTGGGGGCGCGGTTGCGCCAGCTCTGCAAGCTTTGGTGAGCCAAGGCGGGGCAAGCGCGTCGAACGATCAGCAGCCCATGGCCTTGGCGAGGCTCACGAAGCTATCGGCGATCACATCCCATTCGCGCTCGGCCTTGAGATCCAACTTCTGGCCGGCTCCCCATTCGTTGGGGCGCGGCACGAACGCCGTGCGCAGGCCAACGCTGGCCGCCGCCGCCAGATCGCCGTTGTGGGCGGCTACCAGCATCACCTGTTCGGGTCGGAGATTGAGCAGCTCGGCACTGGCGAGGTAGGCTTGCGGTTGGGGTTTGTAGGCCCGCGCCGTCTCGGCTCCGAGCACGACGTCCCAGGGAAGGCGAGCGAACTTGGCCATGCGCGTGAGCAGGCCCACATTGCCATTCGACAGGGTGCCGATGATGTAGCGGGTCTTCAAGCGCGTGAGACCTTCGACGGCGTCCGGCCACGGCTTGAGGCGATGCCAGACCTTGTTGATGTGGTCCTTGTCGGCCTCGCTCAGGCCGCCGATGGCGTATTTGGCAATGAGCTGGTCCAGACTTTCGCGGTGCAGAACGTCGAGCACGGTCCATACCCGTCGACCCACGCGCACCTCCTCCATGGCCGGCTGATAGAGCGCTCGCCAGTCGTCGGCAAAGGCGGCCCAATCAACTTTGAGACCGCGCCCGGCAGCAAACGCACTCAAGTCGTCGATGAGGCTTGCCCGCCAGTCGACCACGGTTCCAAACACGTCGAACAAGAGGGCGTGCGCAGCGTCGGAAATGGGCATCGGCAGTCCTCTCAGCAGATCATTGCCAGGGGCATTGCGACCCGCCGTTGCGGCGGGCGTCAAGATCATGCAACCGTTGGTGGGCCGCTACAAGCGACCCGATGAACACGCCACCAGCCGAGGTGTCTCCGCGGCGGGGCTATGCCGGCACCTGGGCGCGATGGCGCAGGCAGTGGTCGGCCAAAACCAGCGCCATCATGGCCTCAGCAACGGGGACGGCCCGGATGCCGACGCAGGGGTCGTGCCGTCCCTTGGTGGAGATCTCGGTTTCCCGTCCATGACGGTCGATGGTCCGGCGCGGCGACAGGATCGATGAGGTGGGCTTCACGGCAAAGCGGCAGACGATCGCCTGACCGGTCGAGATGCCGCCGAGAATGCCGCCGGCGTTGTTGGAAAGAAAGACCGGCTTGCCGTCATTGCCGATACGAATTTCGTCGGCATTCGCCTCGCCGCTGAGTTCGGCGGCGCGCATGCCGACCCCGATCTCCACACCCTTGACGGCGTTGATGCTCATCATGGCGCCGGCCAGATCCTGATCGAGCTTGCCGTAGATCGGCGCGCCCCAGCCCGCTGGCACACCCTCGGCGACGACCTCCACGATCGCACCCACGGAGGAGCCTGCCTTGCGCACCTGCTCGAGGGAGCGCGTCCACGTCTCGAGGATGCCGGCGTCGGGTGAGAAGAAGGGGTTGCGGTCGACCTCCTCCCATGACCAGCGCTCGCGATCGATGGCGTGCGTTCCGATCTGCACCAGGGCGGCGCGTATCGTCACGCCGGCAATGACCTTGCGCGCGATGGCCCCGGCGGCGACCCGCATGGCGGTCTCCCGCGCACTCGACCGCCCTCCGCCGCGGTAATCGCGGACGCCATACTTCGCCCAATAGGTGAAGTCCGCGTGCCCCGGTCGGAACTTGTCCTTGATGTCGGCATAGTCCTTGCCGCGTTGATCGACGTTGTCGATGACAAGTGCAATCGGGGTGCCGGTTGTGACCTGGCGGCCGTCCTCGTCGCCAAAGATGCCCGAGAGGATGCGCACGCTGTCGGGCTCGCGGCGCTGCGTGGTGAAACGCGATTGGCCGGGCCTTCGCTTGTCGAGAAAACACTGGATGTCGGAGGCCTCGAGCGGGATGCGAGGCGGGCAGCCGTCGACCACACAACCAATCGCTGGTCCGTGGCTTTCGCCCCAGGTCGTGACCCGAAACAGGTGTCCAAAGGTGTTGTGCGACATGGCTTGTGGCTTCTCTCGCCGAGGCGGCTCTTTAGCGGCACGATGGCAAGAATGCAAGCGCGCGGTGGCATCGGTCCCGTCTCGCAGCTGCGAGACCCGAACCAACCCGGCCGCCCTTTAACCTTGCAAACGAATATCGTGTCCTTTGCGCAACTTCGAGAGGTTAATGCGCATCACAATTCATTGTGCGTTCATTTAGCGGTCTCTAGCCTTCACGGGCGCTGTCGCGCACGGGCAGGTGACAATCGCGTTTCCTGCGGCGCGCTGACGCCGACTATAGAAATGGGAGGTACTTGGAATGAGCATCAGCAAGACCCTTATCGCCGTCTTGGCCTTGGCGATCGCCATCGCCTTCTCGCCGTTGTCGGAGCTGCAGGCAGCCACTCTGACGCCGGGCTCGAGCCCTGGGCTTGACAACGCCGTTGTCAAGGTGGCCAAGAAGTCCGCCAAGAAGGCGAAGAAGGCGAAGAAGGGCAAGAAGAAATCTGCCAAGAAAGCCAAGAGCAAGGGCCCCGGCTCGTGCGGCGCCTACATGTACTACAGCAAGAAGGACCGCAAGTGCGCGGACGCGCGGCTGAAGAAGTAAGACGGAACCGATTTTGCAGGAGCCTGGGGGTTTCAGGCTCCTGCAAATTCTTAAGGTAAAGACCGGGTCGCGGTCGGACGACCGCGCTCGTTGTCCCGACACCCTCACATGGTCGGGTTTTTTGCGGGGTTGCAGGCTTATTTGCCGAGCCGCTCGAGCGCCTCCTTGGCCTCCGCGTGCTCGGGCGCGATGCCGAGCGCCCGGCGGTAATCCGTAAGCGCTGCCGCCTTGTCACCCAATTCCTCATGCGTGGCGGCGCGCGCAACCAAGGCGTCGGCATCGTTGGGCTGCAGGCTGAGCGCCTGGTCGAAATCGGCCATCGCCGATTTGAACTCCCCCTTGCTGAAATAGGACAGACCACGGTTGTAGTAGGGCCGGCTGCTCGTGGCATCGAGCCGGATCGCCTCGGAGTAGTCGGCAATGGCCAGATCGAATTCGCCACGGCTGTCATAGACTTGGCCGCGATTATTGAACATGTCCGGGTCGCTGGGATCGAGCCGGATGGCCTCCGAATAGTCCTGAATCGCCAGATCCTGCTGCCCCAGCCTGTCGCGCACGTTACCGCGGTTGAAGTGCGCGATCGCGCTGCTGGCATCGAGCGTGATGATTTCGCTGTAGTCGGCGATGGCCGCCTCCTGGTCACCCCACAACTCGTAGAGCACACCGCGCTGCAGCAAGGCTTCGACGCGGAGTTCCTCGTTGTCCGCGGCGTCCTCGAGCGCGCGCGTACAGGCTTGAATGCGGGCGTTGAGATCGCCGCCCTCGCTCTTGCAGGCGGCCAGCTGGTCGGCGACCGTCTGGGCCACAGTTGCGGCCGCGACAAGGATCAGCAGCAAGGCAAAGACGATAATCCTCGTGCCGACATTCATTCCCCAAGGGCTCGAATGCATGTCACCGCCTTGATTTCTCGCGTGGCCTCTTTTCGCACGCACCGGCCGTGCGCGCCGGCCCGCGCGCCCGCGCCCGCCCCCGTGTTTGTAGGCACCTTCTAGCGCCGGGCAAGAGGCGCCTTTTTGCCGCTGGGGACCCAGGCGGTGGCCCAAGGCGGGCGTCTGTGGCCGCAGGGTCACTCGGCAAAGATATGCCAATCGACTGCTGACATCGGCCGCAAATACCGCCTATGACTTCTGCCGTTCGGTTGGAAGACGGAGGCAATCATGCGTTCAATGATCGTTGCGCTTACTTTGGCCGTTTTTGCGGCGTGTGTGCTGGTGCAGCCGGCAAGCGCAGCGAAAACCAAGATGGGCTGCGAGCGTGGCAAGCAGGTTTGGAGCGGCAGCGAGGGCAAGTGCGTTGCCGGAAAATCCAAATATGCCGGCAAGACCGCCAGCAAAACAGCGAAAAAGAAGAAGTAGGCCAAGCCTTTTCGGCGAGGCGCATGACGCCCGGGCGTCATGCCCCCGCCGCCGTCTCGCCGTGCGGTCGCAGCCACCACATTGCGCCAGCTTCGATCACCAGGATTCTGTCCTGGGGCACCTCGAGCCGCATAACCTCGGGGGCTGAAAGGCGAAAGAGCACGGCACGCAAGGCCCGACTAACGCCCCCGTGTGCGACCACGACGGTGTCGCCCGCGACCTCGCCAACCCAAGCGCCGACACGCTCCGCTAGCATCCGGTAGCTCTCCCCACCCTGCGGCCGCCAATTCCAGACATCGGCCTGGCGCGCTGCATATCCTGCCGCGTCGCGTAGCCTTATGTCGCCCCAGGGCTGGCCTTCCCAGCTGCCGTAGTTGATTTCCATCAGCCGGTCGTCAGTGCGGTAGGCGTGGCTGTCGAGGCCCAGTTCGGTGCGCAGGATCTGCATCGTCTCGCTTGCACGCTTGAGTGGGCTTGCCACGTAGTCAAGATGCGCGGCGCGATCGCCGAGGGCCGCCGCGAGCCGCTGACCGTTGCCCTTGGCTTGCGCCCGGCCGGTGGCGTTGATCGGAATGTCCCGTTGCCCTTGATAGCGCTGCGCCCGGTTCCAATCGGTCTCCCCATGGCGAATGTAGTAGAGCCTGACCCCCGCCTTCAGCATTGGTGTTGTCCCTCGTATGCTCACAATGTGGCGCTGTAACCTGCTTGCTGCGACGGGCGCGGGCAAGCTTGCAAGCGCTTTGCTGCAAGATCGAACATAGGCGTGGGTAGCATGGGTCATTGCTTGCTGGCGACGTGTGCGTGGCAGCCGCGGCGTGTTGCGCTGTTGGGCCTGCTGAGCCTGGCCATGGCAATCGCAGGCGGGCATCGCGCCGGCGCCCAGTCCGGCGTTGACCTTCAGCTCGTCTTGGCCGTCGACGTCTCCGGTAGTGTGAGCGAGGCCCGCTTCGAGCTGCAAAAACGTGGCTACGTCGCGGCCTTTCGCAATCCGCGGCTTTTGCAGGCCATCCAGTCCGGCTCGCAGCAACGCATCGCCGTGACCATGCTGCAGTGGACCGGGCCGGTGCTGCAGGTGCAGGTGGTGCCGTGGCGCTTGATCGGCACAGAGGCATCCATGCATGCCCTGGCGGATGCGATTGAGGCCGTGCCGCGCCAGTTGTTCGGCGGCGGCACCTCGATCAGCGGCGCTATCGACTATGCCATGTCTTTGTTCGCCGCGACCGAGGCTAAAGGCGCCCGGCGCGTCATCGACATTTCGGGGGATGGTACCAATAATCGCGGCCGGCCCGTCACCGAAGCGCGCGATGACGCCGTCAAGGCGGGCGTCAGCATCAATGGCCTGCCAATCCTCGCCCTCGATCCCGATCTTGATCAATACTACTTGCACAATGTCATCGGCGGCCCGGGCGCCTTTGTGGTCGCCGCCGCGTCCTATGAAACGTTTGCCGATGCGATCCTGAAAAAGCTCGTGACCGAAATCGCCGTGGTGACGCCGCGACCCTCCAAGCGGTTGGCCAAGCTCATGTCCCGGCGCCTTCGGACCCTGGCCGCCGGGTGAGGCGCCGCGGCGTGTGCCCCTGAGGCCCTGTTTTGGCGTTGTGAAGTCCCGTGGGGCAAAGCAGAGGCGCCCATAGAGGCGCCGGCAGGATCGACCGGCTCAGACCGGCCCGGCGCTCGCCCCGCCGTGCGCCCGCGCCTCTCCGCTCAGTGCCCGCCTACGCCGGCGCCTCCCGTTGAGCCTGGAAAGGCGATGACAGGGGAGCGCGCGGCACGCTATGGGATGAGGGACGCCGCGCCCCGGTTGCGGGGCAGGCGACGGCGACAGAGGGGGGCCCACATGGAGAAGCGCGCGATTTTCGGGGGCAAGGTGCTGCCCTACCTGCTGCTTTTACCGCAGCTCCTCATCACCTTCGTCTTCTTCTATTGGCCGGCCAACCAGACGCTCTGGCAGTCCTTCTTGCTGCAGGACGCCTTCGGCCTCAGGACCGACTTCGTCTGGCTTGAAAACTATCGGTATCTGCTGGGCCAGGGCGACTACTACCGGGCGATGGCGACGACGGTCATCTTTTCGCTTGCCGTCACGCTGCTCTCCCTGTCGATCGCCCTGTTGCTTGCCGTGCAGGCCGACAAGAGCATCAAAGGGGCATCCGCCTACAAGACCCTCCTGATCTGGCCCTACGCCGTCGCGCCGGCCATTGCCGGCGTGTTGTGGCTTTTCATGTTTCAACCCTCGCTGGGGCTGATTGCGCGCGGCCTACGTTCCCTTGGCTTGGATTGGAACCCGTTGCTCAACGGCGAGCACGCCATGGTGCTCGTGATCATGGCGGCGACCTGGAAGCAGATCAGCTACAATTTTTTGTTCTTTCTCGCTGGCCTGCAGTCAATTCCGAAATCGGTGATCGAGGCGGCGGCCATCGATGGCGCCCGCCCGGTGCGCCGGTTCTGGACCATCATCTTTCCGCTGCTGTCCCCGACGGCGTTTTTTCTTTTGGTGGTCAACATTGTCTACGTTCTCTTCGACAGCTTTGGCATCATCGACGCCATGACCGGTGGGGGGCCGGCCAAAGCCACCGAAACCCTGGTCTATAAGCTCTTCTTCGACGGCCGGCTTGGCGGTGACCTGGGCGGCTCGGCGGCGCAATCGGTGATCCTGATGATCATGGTGATTGCGCTGACGGGCCTGCAATTTCGTTTCATCGAACGCAAGGTGACGTACTGATGGTGCGCTCTGTGATGTGGCAGGAGCTGACCGCGGTCGATCTCAGCGAGCAGGCCGGCGCCGACGCCATTGTCTTGCTTCCCGTCGCCTCGATGGAGCAGCACGGTCCGCATCTGCCGGTCGGTGTCGACAGCATCCTGTGCGAGGGCGTCTGTCGCCGCGCCGCCGAAGCCGTTGTGCTGACCATCCCGGTGATCGTCGCACCGACGCTTTGGTGCGGCATGGCCGAGCACCATATGGCGTTCGGCGGCACCTTTACCTTCGATCTTGCCACCTACCGCGACGTGCTCAGGAGCCTCACCAACTGCATCGAGCGCCATGGGTTCAAGCGGATGTTGATTGTCAACGGCCACGGCGGCAACATCGCCGCGCTCGCCGCCATCCTGCCCGATCTTCAGCGTCCCTCCTCGCTCAAGATCCGCACCACCACCTATTTCGAACTTGCGCAGCCGGCCATGCCCGCGATCCTGGAAGACCAGGAGGGCGTGCGACACGCCTGCGAAGCCGAGACGTCCATGATGATGGCGCTCGCGCCCGAGCTGGTGCGCGGCGAGGCGCTCAAAGCGGCGCATGGGCCGCCGCACGTGCATCGTCGTCCGCTGGCGCTCGGCCAATATCGGTCGTTTCGCGACTTTACCCCGTCGGGTGTGGTGGGCGATGCCCGGCGCGCCTCGCGCGAGAAGGGTGAAAAGCTGATGGCAGCCTGCGCGGCGGCCATCCTCGCCGCGCTCAAGGATCCGCACACCTGGGACTAATTCGTGATGGTCGAACGTCGCCGCTTCGGCAATGCCTTTGCCTATCTTGTGCTATCGCTGGGCGTCTTCATCATCGCCTTTCCAGTCTATCTGTGCTTGATCGGCTCGACACACGAGCAAAGCATCATCGCCAACGGCCAGATGCCGATCACCCCGGGGCGCCTGTTCGTTGAGACCTACTATAAGACCCTTTTTATTGGCACCAGCGGCACCACGCGCGAGCCGGTGGGCCAGATGCTGCTCAACAGCTTCATCATGGCCTCGGCGATCGCCATCGGCAAGATCGCAATCTCGATCATCTCCGCTTACGCCGTCGTCTACTTCAAGTTTCCCTTCCGCATGCTGGCTTTCTGGCTGATCTTCATGACGCTGATGCTGCCCGTCGAAGTGCGGATCTACCCGACCTACAAGATCGCCGCTGACCTTCAGCTGCTCAATTCCTATGCCGGGCTTGCCTTGCCGCTGATTGCCTCGGCCACCGCAACACTGTTTTTCCGCCAGTTCTTCATGACCATCCCCGACGAGCTGATCGAGGCTTCCAAGCTCGACGGCGCCGGGCCGTTGCGTTTCTTCAAGGATACGGTGCTACCGCTGTCGCGCACCAATATCGCGGCGCTGTTCGTGATCCTGTTCATTTATGGCTGGAACCAATACCTGTGGCCGCTTCTGATCACGACGCGCGATGACATGCAGACGATCGTCATCGGCATCAAAAAGATGATCGTGACCGCCGATGCGCTGACGGAGTGGAACGTGGTGATGGCGACGGCCATGCTGGCGATGCTGCCGCCCGTCGCCGTCGTGGTGCTGATGCAGCGATGGTTCGTCAAGGGCTTGGTGGAGACCGAGAAGTGAGCCCATTGCGCCCCTACCGCGCCCCGGCGCGCGCGCCGGAGCGGCCTGCCGCGGTCGATCGAAGCATCGCGGTCAGGCGCGCGCCGGCCGCCGGCACGCGCGTCGCGTTCGAGCCGCCGCTTGGGAGCCGCAAATGGCCGCGGTGACGCTTAAGAACGTGCGCAAGGTCTACCCCGGGGGCGTCGAGGCCGTAAAGGGGGTCTCCCTTGCCATCCCAAACGGCTCCTTCACCGTCTTGTTGGGTCCCTCCGGCTGTGGGAAGTCCACGCTACTGCGGATGATTGCCGGTCTTGAGACCGTGTCGGAGGGCACCATCAGTATCGGCGATCGTCTGGTGAACGACGTCGAGCCGGCGGATCGCGATATCGCCATGGTGTTCCAGAACTACGCGCTCTACCCGCACATGACGGTCT
This sequence comes from uncultured Alphaproteobacteria bacterium, assembly GCA_963775835.1. GTDB lineage: Bacteria > Pseudomonadota > Alphaproteobacteria > Rhizobiales > Hyphomicrobiaceae > AWTP1-13. Next base: position 156,265 of record CAVZKV010000025.1, read on the forward strand.
ACGACAACATGGCCTACGGCCTGCGCAATCGCGGCGTGCCGAAGGCCGATATTGCCGCGCGCGTGGCGGAAGCCGCGCGCTTGCTTGCCATTGAGGATTTCCTCAAGCGCAAACCGCGTGCGCTCTCGGGAGGCCAGCGGCAACGCGTTGCCATGGGCCGGGCGATCGTGCGCGAGCCGCAAGCCTTTCTATTCGACGAGCCCTTGTCCAATCTGGATGCGAAGCTGCGCGTGCAGATGCGGGTCGAAATCCGGCGCCTGCATAACAGGCTCAAGGCAACGTCGGTCTTCGTGACACACGACCAGGTCGAGGCCATGACCTTGGCCGACATGGTGGTGGTCATGAACGCCGGCCGCATCGAGCAGAGCGGTGGGCCGACCGAGGTCTATCGCTTGCCGGCGACGCGCTTCGTGGCCACGTTCATTGGCTCGCCCGCCATGAACTTGCTACCTGGACGCATTGCCGCCCCGGGCATCGCCGAGATCACGGGTGGACGCGTTGCCTTCCGAGCCGAGGCGTTCGCCTGCGAGGTCGGCCGGGACGTGGACGTTGGCGTCCGGCCCGAGGACCTGACCTTCACCACCCCCGGTGCAGGCGACAAGCTGGCCTTCGTCAAGGACTTCGTCGAGGAATTGGGCGCCACACGTCTCATTCATGGCAGCGTCGGGGAGGCGCCCATCGTCGTTGCGGTGGCGACCTCGGCACAGGTCGACGGCGCCGGTGCGCTGGCCGTCGATCCGGCGGCCGTGCACCTGTTCGACATGAGGACGGGCGCCAGCCTCCGGCGTGGCGTCGCCTGAGGCGGCAACCGGCCACCGCTCAATCGAGCTCGAGGCCGTCCATCCCTGAATTCTTGCGCACCTTCGCGATCAATTCGCGCAGCAGCGCGCCGGCGGCCACCGGGTCCTCCACCTGGCCAACCTCGGCGCCGCGGCGCCAGCCCTCGCACACGGCAAGGCGGCCGACGCCGGCCTGGATCACCCGCCCCGTGATGTCTTGGGCTTCTTCACTTGCCAGATACACCACGGCGGGCGAAACCCACTTGGGGTCGCGCGCGGCGCGCTCTTTCTCGCTCAGCTCGCGCAGCCCCTCCGTCATGCGGGTCTGGGCCGAGGGCGAAATCGCATTGACGGTGACGCCGTAGCGGGCGAGCTCGCGCGCGGCGATGATGGTGAAGGCGGCGATGCCGGCTTTGGCGGCCCCGTAGTTCGTCTGCCCGACGTTGCCGTAAATCCCCGAGGTCGAGGTGGTATTGATGATGCGGGCTTTGACGGGACCGTTGCCCTTCTTGCTCTCCTCGCGCCAATAGGCGGCCGCGTGCCGCGACGGCGCAAACGTTCCCTTAAGGTGCACCTTGATCACCGCATCCCACTCGTCCTCGGCCATATTCGTCAGCATGCGGTCGCGCAGGATGCCGGCATTGTTGATGAGGATATCGAGCCTGCCGAAGGTGTCGACGGCCACCTCGATCATGGCTTGCGCGCCCTGCCAATCGCTTACATCGGCCGCATTGGCGATAGCCGCGCCGCCGGCTTGTTGGATGGTGTCCACCACGGCCGCGGCTGCAACTGCATTGCTGCCCGTGCCATCGACGCGGGCGCCGATGTCGTTGACCATGACCTTGGCGCCATGGGCCGCAAGCAGTAGGGCGTGTTGGCGTCCAAGTCCTCCCCCGGCCCCCGTCACGATGGCCACCCGACCTTCACATAAGCGGCGCATGTCGTCCTCCTTGGCGTCCCGATGCCCGTGGCGCGCAGTTTGGTTGCTGGCCGGTGCGCCAGGCAAGCCCCAACGCTTTAGGGTGTGGTCGGGTGCCGGGACCGATGCCGCGCGCCTGGCGCGCCGCTTTAGCGATTTCCTTTCGGATCACGGTGCGGGCATGCGATATCCGCTTTCCCGCCGGCGGCCGGCGCAAAGGCTGGATGTGGACTGGGAGGAAATCGACATGTCCGAAGATCGGCTCGACGGCATCGCCGCACGGCTCGTGGCGGCCCGCCAGCAGGGCGCGCGAATTTCGCTCTCCGCCGCGCAAACACCGAACGATTTCGAGGAAGGATTTGCCATCCAGGAAAGGGTCGTGCCAGCGCTCAAATCGCCGATCATCGGTTGGAAGGTGATGCCGGTGGCAAACGGCCCGGTGATCTATGCCCCCATCCTCGACGCAGGCCGGGTGGAGGCCAACGGCACCTGGACGGTGGTGGGGTCCGAGCCGGCCGGTCTGGAGCTCGAGATTGCCTTTCGTTTGGGGCGTAGCGTGGCCCCCGAGGCCTCGGCCGGGCACGTCCTGGATGCGGTCGCGGCGGCCCATGTTGTGTTTGAGCTGTGCCAGAGCCGGATTGCCGATCCGGCGCGTTTGCCGCGCCACGTGATGCTTGCCGACTGCATCGCCAATGCCGGGCTCGTCGTTGGCCCCGAGATCGCAGGCTGGCGCGAGACGGATCTCAAGGCTCGACCGGGTCGGCTACTCGTCGACGGCACGGTTCACGCCGAAGGCCACAGCGTCGACCCGATTGCCGCTTTGCTGCTGCTGCCGCCCGCCATGGCCCGGCGCGGTAGGCGCATCGAGGCCGGTCAATTCGTCATCACCGGCAGCCTGATCGGCATGAACTGGCTGACGGGACGGCACGACCTCAAGGGCGTGATCGAGGATTGCGGCGAGGTCGCCATGAGCCTTGTCGCGGCCTGAGCCACGGCCGCGATGGTACCCTCGCAGGCGCCTCCCCTTGCCGCAGGCGAGCCGGCCCTCGCGCGGGCCGCCCGGCGCTGCCCCGGGCGCCAGGGCCCGCATCGGCATTAGCCGTCAAGGCCTGTCGGCACCGTTTCCTGCTCGCTTTCAAGCCGCATGCCGGACGCCCGCGCCATGGTCTCCAGCAACGCGGCGAAATCGGCGGCGAGATACTTATCGGCATCCGGCTTCAGCCGGACGGCACCGATATGGCTTTGCAGCATGTCGCGCGCCGCCGAGGTCACCGGCATTGGCACCTCCATCTTGCGCCCGAGCTCGAGACCGAGGTCGAGATCCTTGCGCAGGAGTTCCGGCGTGAAGGTCGTGGTCCAATCGAGGTTGACGAGCGCGGGCGACTTGTAGCGTGTGAACATCGAGCCCATCACGCTGTTGTTCATGAAGGCCAGAAAGGCGTGACGCGGCACGCCCATCTTGTTCGCCAGCAGCGTGATCTCGATGAGATTTTCAATGACGACACCCAGCATGACGTTGTGGGCGATCTTGCACACCCGCGCCAGTTCACCCTCGCCGACGTAGGAGACGCCTGCGGGAGCGAAGGCTTCGATCAGCGGCGCCACCTGGTGAAAGGCGCGCTCGGGGCCGGAGGCAACGGCCGACAGCCTGCCGGCCTTGATGACTTTGGCATTGCCGCTCACCGGTGCGGCGATGTAGTCGACGCCGACCTCGCGCAATTTCTCGCGAATTTGTGCGGATTCCTCGACGCCGATGGTCGAGCAGTCGACCACGATTGCCGGCGCCTTGCCGGCGACCGAGAACGCGCCGGCGGGACCGAAGTAGACCTCTGCCAGGTCCTTGCCCGTCGACACGATGGAGAACAGCACGTCGACGCCGGCAAGGTCGGCCGGCGAACTGACGACCTTTGCCCCCGCGGCCGACAGTGGTTGGGCCTTGGCGATGGTGCGGTTCCAGATGGCAACGCTGCGGCCGGCTTGCAGCAGGCGTTCCGCCATCGGGTAGCCCATGCGGCCCATGCCGATCCAGCCGACGCGTTGCGCGCTACCTGTCATTGACGTCTCCGTGCGATGCCGTGGTTGCCATGGGCTAGTCTCGTCACGCGGACCCCGTGTCGGCTCGGTGCCGCTCGTCTTCGCGCTCAATTGAGCCTGCGCTCAGCGAGCGTGTCAACGAGAGATCCCCCTGCGCGGCCGCGACGATTAAGCCGGCGACTTGGCGCCCGCGCGCGTCAGGCCAGCGTCCTCGCGCAAACTGCGGGCGATCGCCTTCTGCTGGTCGAACTCGGCGCGACGGCGTGCGATCTCCTCCGGCGCCAGGCGCGCAATATTGGAAAAGTCAAGTTTCCAGTCGGGGCTGTTGCTCCAGCGCAAAGGTGATTGCACGGTGGTACGCGGCTGGCTGGCCGATGCCAAGAGATCAAGGGCAAAATCAAGCGTGGCGCGCTGCGAGGCCGGATCTTTCGGTCGGCCTGCCGGATTACCGAGAGGAAAATCCGAAAACAACAGACGCGGTACACCCACGTACTCGACGATGTCTTTGGCGCAGCCCATCACTACCGTGGCGATGCCGGCACTTTCCAAGGCGCGTGCGGCAAGGCTTGCACTTTGGTGACAAACCGGACAGTTGGGCAACAGCAGCGCCGCGTCCACCCCGTCGGACTTGCAGCGGGCGACGAGCTCCGGGCAGTCGACCTCGAGGGTGACGCGATGGCTGCGGTTGGTCGGCAGTCCGTGAAAGCGGCGCCCAAGCCCACCGATGCGGCCGCTTGTTGCGGCAACGCGCAGTTCGGGCAAAGCGAAGTAGCTGCCGGGATCCTCCGCGGTCGTATGTTTTCGATCTATACCGACGTGGGAGATGCGCAGATCGTGGTCCTTGGCGGTGTCGCCAGAATAGACCGTGTAGAATTTGGCGGCCGAGTTGTAAGGTGCGCCGGGTCCCTGATCGCCCTTGTCCGGCTGATAAGGCGCCGCGGTGGTGACGAGCGTCAAGCGGCACTCTCGCAGCGGCTTTCGCAACCGATGCAACGGCACTTCGGCGTAGTGGGCCCATGCGTAGGGGGCGCCATAGCCAAGCGCAAGGTAGTAGTCGCGTATTCTTTGCCGGTAGGGGATCGGTGCATCGTGCGCCGGGGCAAAGCCGAAGTTTTCTGGGCGTTCGGTCATCGTCTTAGCTCCAGGGCTGCTTGTGAGTTCGACCTGCTCGCTGCATTTGGCAAACCTTTTGAGCCGTGTGCAAGGGCTTGCTAGGTTGGCGCAATTCTTAACGGTTCTGCGAGGCGCACCATGAGCGAGGCCCCCGTCACCTACCAATCCAGCAACGGCGTTGCCCTCATCACGATTAATCGGCCGGACCGCATGAACAGGCTCGACGACGGCATCGTCGAGGCGTTGCACGGCGCCTGGCAGCGGCTGATGGGCTGCGATGACGATCGCGTAGCCGTGCTGACGGGTGCCGGCGACCGGGCGTTTACGGCCGGCGCCGACCTCACGGCGCTACCCACCAGCCTTTACCGCGGCATTCCCGGGGTCGGCGTTGCCGTCGATAAGCCGGTGATTGGCGCGGTTGCGGGTTGGGTGGTGGGGGGCGGCATGGTACTTACTACCATGTGCGACATTTTGATCGCCGCCGACAATGCCCGGTTTTCCTATCCCGAGGTCAAGGTGGGGTTCACCGGTGGCATCATCAGCAATCTCGCCTCGCGCATCCCGCACAAGATCGCCATGGAGCTCTTGTTGCTCGGTGAGCCGATCGACGCCCGGCGCGCCTACGAGGTTGGCTACGTCAACAAGGTGGTCGCCGTAGCCGAGTTGCTGCCAACGGCGATGGACTATGCGCGGCGGATAGCTGCTACCGCGCCGCTGCCATCGCGGGCGCTGAAACGCTTTGTCACCGAAACGCTGCCCAAAAGCCCGACCGAGATTGCCGGCATTGCGCGCGCCGAGGTCGACGCGATCTTCGCCAGCGAGGACTGGACCGAAGGCCGCGCCGCCTTCGCACAAAAGCGGCCCGCGGTCTATCGGGGCAAGTAGGCAGCGCGCCGGTCTACTCCAGCGTCATGTTGGTGGCCTTGATCAGCTCGACGTTGCGGGCGGTATCTTCCTCGAGGTAGGCGACCATTTCCTCGGGCGTTTGCGTCGGCACCACGGTATTGATCGATCGCATTCGGTCGCGCATTTCCTCACTATTGGCGATCTCGACGATCTTGGCGTTGAGCTTGGCGACGATCGCCTTGGCTGTGCCGGCCGGGGCGAAGAGCGAATACCAGATCGGCACATCCGAATTGGCATAGCCGCACTCCGTGAGTGTCGGCACATCCGGGAAGTCCGGGTGGCGCGTCGCATTGTTGATGTTGAGAAGCAAGAGCTTGCCGGCCTTAACGTGCGGGATGGTGTTGATCTCATTCATCATCTGCACGGTATTGGGCAGGTGATCATTGAGCGCATCGGCGCTGCCGCGATAGGGCACGTGCAGGATATCGATGCCCGCCCGATACTTCAGCATCTCGATGCGCAGGTGGGTGGCGGTGCCAAGACCCGCCGAGCCGTAGGAAAGTTTGCCGGCATTGGCCTTGGCGTACTCGATCATCTCTTTGAAAGTCTTCGGTCCGACCGCCGGATGCATGGAAAAGCCGGTGACGAAATCGCCAACCCGGCCCACCGGCAAAAAGCTTTTGGGATCGTAGGGGGTCTTGCGCAGGCTGGGCAGCACGCTGAGCGTTGCATTGGGCGTGAGCAAGAAGCTGTAACCGTCGGGCGCCGCCTTGGCCGCCGCCTCGGTGCCGATCATGCCAGCGGCGCCACCGCGATTCTCAATGATGAACTGCTGGCCGAAACTTTGTGAGAGCTTTTCGGCCCAGGGACGGCCGATGAGATCCGTGCCGCCGCCGGGAGCATAGGGCAGGATCAGCTTGACGGGCTTGTCGGGCCAGTTCTGGACCTGGGCCGAGGCTTTTCCGGCAAAAGGGGCCGCCAGTGCCGCACCGGCTAAGGCGAGAAATTCGCGACGACGCATTCTTGGTCCTCTCTAGATCGGTCTCGAGCGCTGCGAAGCGGAAGCATGCCGCCTGCTGTGGGTGGGCGTCAAATCTACTCTTGGAATGCCGCCTGGCGCGCCTTGCGCACGTTGGGCAGGACGACAAATACCAGCAGCAGGGCCGCAAGCAGCAGGAAGCACAGCGACAATGGTCGCTGTAAGAACACCCAAGGATCACCGCGCGACAGCAACATGGTGCGCCGCATGTAGACTTCCATCATCGGCCCGAGCAGGAAGCCGAGCAGCAGGGGTGCCGGCTCGAAATCGAGCTTCATCAGCAAGTATCCGAACAGGCCGAACGCGGCGATCATGAGCACTTCGTTGGCGGAGTTGTTGAGGCTGTAAACCCCAATGCAGCAAAAGAACAGAATTGCAATGGCCAAGAGTCGATAGGGCACCAGCAGCAAACGCACCCAGATGCCGATCAGGGGCAGATTGAGCACGATCAGCATCAGGTTGCCAAACCACATGCTGACGATCATGCCCCAAAACAGCCCGGGTCTTTGTTCCATCACCTGCGGGCCGGGGACGATGCCATGGATCATCATGCCGCCAATCATCATCGCCATTACGGCGTTGGATGGAATGCCGAGCGTAAGCATCGGAATGAAGGAGGTCTGTGCCGCGGCATTGTTGGCGCTCTCGGGCGCGGCCACGCCCTCGATCATGCCGGTGCCAAACTTCTCCGGCGTGCGTGAGACCTTCTTCTCCAGCGTGTAGGCCGAGAAGGAAGCGAGGATCGCGCCTCCCCCGGGCAGAATCCCGAGCAGTCCACCCAGTACGGTTCCCCGCAGAATTGGTGCAATCGAGCGCCGCATGTCCTCGCGCGTGGGCATCAGTCCACTGACTTTCGAGCTGGCGAGCTCGGCCCGCTCTGGATTGGTCAGATTGGCGATGATCTCCGCGACGCCGAACACGCCCATGGCGAGCGGCACGAAGCCGATGCCGTCGAACAGATCGCTGATGCCGAAGGTGTAGCGCAAGTTACCGGTGTTGACATCGGTGCCGATCAGGCCAAGCAGCATGCCAAGGAACACCATGCCGAAGGCCTTGAGCACCGAACCGCGCGCCAGCACGATGGCGAACACCAAGCCGAGCGTCATCAGCGAGAAGTAGTCGGGCGGCGTGAATTGTTGAGCCAGCCGCGTCAGCGGCGGTGCCGCCAGCGCAATCGCGATGGTCGCCACGCAGCCGGCAAAGAAGGATCCGAGCGCGGCGATGGCGAGCGCCGGGCCGGCGCGGCCCTGGCGCGCCATCTGGTAGCCGTCGAGCGTGGTTACCACCGAGCTCGATTCGCCCGGTAGGTTGACGAGGATGGCCGTGGTGGAGCCACCGTATTGCGCGCCGTAGTAGATGCCAGCCAGCATGATCAGGGCGCCCTCGGCCGGCAACAGGTAGGTGACGGGCAGCAGCAGCGCCATGGTGGCGACCGGGCCGACCCCCGGCAGCACGCCGATGCAGGTGCCGATGACCGCGCCGGCCAGGCACCACAGCAGGTTCTGCAGCGAGACCGCCACCGAAAACCCGAGCCCAAGATTGGCGAGAAGGCCCCCTAGTTCCATGCGTACCCCGTCGGCAGGGCGGGAATGGGCATGCCAAGGCCGTAAATGAACAGGCCGACGCCGAGCCCGAGCATGAGGAGCGCGAACATTAGGTACTCGCGCCAGCGCGTATCCGGCGTGCCCAGCGCGGTCAGGGTCATCGCCACGATCATGGTCACCACCAGGCCCAACCGGTCGACCAACAGTGCGAAAGCGACCGTCGCCAATGTGACCATGATGGCGGGTCGCCAGGCCCAGGCGGAAAGGGGCGGGCTGCCGGCAAGGGCGGCCTTGAGCCAGAGCAGCACGCCGGTCGCGACCAGGCACCAGCTCAGGATGTGGGGCAAGACGCCGGTACCGGGCCTTTGCGGGGTTCCCATCGGATAGTCGGCGCCGATCCAGAGGCCAGCCAGTCCAAAGCCAAGCAACAGCAGGCCGGCCGCAAAATCTTGGGAGCTCCGCATGCGCATTGCCAGACGTCTTCCCCTGCGCGCTTTTGGCCAAGCTTACTTGCAATGCGCCAAGAGGGGTAGAGCGAATGCCGGGGCAAGCGCCGGCGGCTATTAGGTGTTGTGCTTGACGAGAATATCGCCGCTCACCTGCTTCACATCGCGCAGGCCGCAGAGCGCCATGGTGACATCGAGTTCCTTGCGGATGATTTCGAGGGATTTGGCGACACCGGCCTCGCCCAGAGCGCCGAGGCCGTAGACATAGGCGCGGCCGATGAAAACGCCTTTGGCGCCCAGCGCCAGGGCCTTGATGACGTCTTGTCCGGACCGAATTCCACCATCCATCAGGACCTCGATTCGGCTCCCCACGCTGCGGGCGATCTCGGGCAACGCCGATATGGACGAGGGGGCGCCGTCGAGCTGCCGGCCGCCGTGGTTGGAGACGATGATGGCATCGGCGCCGCTGCGAACCGCAAGCTCGGCATCCTCAGGGTCGAGAATGCCCTTGAGAATAAGCTTGCCGCCCCAGCGCTCCTTGATGCGTTTGACGTCGTCCCAATTGAGGCTTGGGTCGAACTGTTCGGCGGTCCAGGCGGAGAGCGCGCGCGTGTCCTTAACGCCCTTGGCGTGGCCGACAATGTTGCGGAAGGTGCGGCGTTTGGTGCCGAGCATGCCCAACCACCAGCGCGGTTTGCCGGCGATATCGATGATGTTGGCGAGCGTCATCTTTGGCGGCGCGGTAAGGCCATTTTTCACGTCCTTGTGGCGCTGGCCGAGGATTTGCAGATCCAGCGTCAGCACCAGGGCCGAGCAGCCCGCCGCCTTGGCACGACCAATCAGGCGATCGATGAAGTCGCGATCGCGCATGACATAGAGCTGGAACCAGAACGGCTTGTCGACCCCCTCGGCCACGTCCTCGATCGAGCAGATGCTCATGGTTGAGAGGGTAAAGGGAACCCCCGCCGCCGCGGCGGCGCGCGCGGCCAGCACCTCACCGTCGGCGTGCTGCATGCCGGTGAGGCCGACGGGCGCCAATGCGACGGGCATGGAGACCGGTTGGCCGATCATGCTGCTGGCAAGCGTACGGTTCGACATGTCGACGGCGACGCGTTGGCGCAAGTGAAGGCGTTGGAAGTCGGTTTCATTGGCGCGGTAGGTGCTCTCGCTCCAGGCACCCGAGTCGGCGTAGTCATAAAACATTTTCGGCACGCGGCGCTGAGCAAGTACGCGCAAGTCTTCGACGCAAGTGATGATAGGCGCGGCCATAATGTTTTCCTCCCGCGTGTGCGTCGCCAAACTCGCCGACAAGAGACACGCCCCGGTGCGCTTTCCAGCAGAGCTTGGAGCGATGATCAAGGGGGAAGTGAAGCCTAAGGTGGCAATGGGGGCTGGGACCGGTCAATCAATGGAAATCGCGGCTCTTAGGCGGCTTCCAGGAGCCTTCCCGCACCTGCTTGGCGGTCGCGGGCATGCCGGCGGTACCATCGCCGAGTGCACGCAACTCAGCCGAACGGTCGACAAGCCGCTCGGCCACAACGTGGATGACCAGCCCCTGGCGTTCTATGCGGCCGTGCACTTCCAGAAATTGCGCCGACATCACAACGCGCCGGTTCTTAGCGAATACCTTGGGCCACACCACCACGTTGACGATGCCGGTTTCGTCCTCGAGGGTGAGGAAGATCACGCCTTTGGCGGTGCCGGGGCGCTGGCGAACCAGCACCAAACCGGCGACCGACACGCGTCGGCCGGCCAATTGCTCGTCCCAATGCTCGGCGCTGGTGAGGATGCCGCGGGCGGCTAGAGGTCGACGGAAGAAGGCAATGGGGTGAGCTTTCAGCGAAAGGCTGATGGCGGCGTAGTCTTCCACCACGTGTTCACCCAAGGTGATGGTGGGTAACGCAACGGTAGGCTCGGCGAAAAGGTCACCGGTCCCATGCGTTAGCAGCGATACTGCGCTGGAGGCCATTGGCTTTGGCCTTTTGTTGAGTGCGCCGCCGCCGAGGCCCTTGACGGCCCACAGAGCCGCGCGCCGGTCGAGACCGATCGAGCGAAAGGCATCAGCGTTGGCTAGTCGCTCCAGAACGCTCACGGGGGCGCCGGTGCGCATCCACAGCGATAAGATGTCGGAGTAGCCATCGCCCCGGCTAGCCACAATTGTCTTTTGCGTCGCCTCCTCCGCCAGCCCGCTGATCAGGCATAAGCCGAGACGAACCGCCCGGCGTTCTTTCGTCGCCTCGGAAAGTGCAGCAACCTCTGGTCCTGTTCGAGGCTGGCCTGCGCTAGTATCGCTCTCCATTTCCACGCCGGCAGCCCGGGAAGACAAAGGCTCCAGCGTGCAGGCCCAATCGCTAAGATTGATGTCGGGCTGATGCACCTTGACGCCATGCTCGCGCGCATCGCGCACGAGTTGTGCCGGTTGGTAGAAGCCCATGGGCTGGCTGTTCAGGATCGCTGCACAAAAGGCGTCGGGGTAGTGATACTTGAGCCAGGAGGAGACATAGACGAGGTGAGCGAAGCTTGCCGCATGGCTCTCCGGGAAACCATATTCGCCAAAGCCCTCGATCTGGCTGAAGCAGCGTTCGGCGAATTCCTGCGCGTAGCCGTTCTGAACCATGCCGGCGATGAATTTCTCGCGAAAGGTGTGAATGGTTCCCACGTGCCGAAAAGTGGCCATGGCGCGGCGTAGCCGATCGGCTTCATCCGGGGTGAAGCCCGCCGCCACAATGGCGATCTGCATCGCCTGTTCCTGGAACAATGGTACGCCTAAAGTTTTTTGCAGCACCGCCTTGAGAGCCTCGGAGGGATAGCTAACCGGCTCGAGCTTGTCGCGACGGCGCAGGTAGGGATGCACCATGTCGCCCTGGATGGGTCCAGGGCGCACGATCGCCACTTCAATGACGAGATCGTAAAAGCAGACCGGCTTGAGCCGCGGCAGCATCGACATCTGTGCACAACTCTCGACCTGGAACACGCCCACCGAATCGGCTCGCGAGAGCATCTCGTACACCTTGTGATCCTCGCGCGGTACGTTGGAGAGCGTATAGGCCTTGCCGTAATGCTGCGCGATGAGATCAAAGGCCTTGCGGATACATGTGAGCATGCCAAGCGCCAGCACATCCACCTTCAGCATGCCGAGTGCGTCGATATCGTCCTTATCCCATTCGAGAAAGGTTCTGTCCGCCATGGCGCCATTGTGGATGGGAGCGGTCTCATCGAGGCGTTCGCGCGTTAGCACAAAGCCGCCGACGTGCTGGGAAAGATGGCGTGGAAAGCCCAGCAGCGTGCGGGCGAGACCAATGGCCTGTTGAATGTCAGGATTGGCAGGATCGAGACCTGCCTCGGTGATGTGCTCGTCGGGGATCTCGCCGTCGCCTTCGCCCCAGATTAGGCCGGCAAGGCTTGCCGTCACATCTTCTTTGAGGCCCATCGCCTTGCCGACCTCGCGGATTGCCATGCGCGGTCGGTAGTGAATGACAGTGGAGCAGATGGCGGCACGTTCGCGGCCATAGCGCTGATAGATATACTGGATAACTTCCTCGCGCCGCTCGTGCTCGAAATCGACGTCGATATCGGGCGGCTCGCGACGGTCGGCGGAGATGAACCGTTCGAACAAGAGATCAATTTGGGTGGGGTCGACGGAGGTGATGCCGAGGCAATAGCACACGGCGCTGTTGGCGGCCGAGCCGCGACCCTGACAAAGGATCGGCGTTTCCAGTTGCTCACGAGCGTAGCGGACGATGTCATAGACGGTGAGGAAATAGCGTGCGTAGTCGAGCCGGGCGATGAGGTCGAGTTCCTTGTCGATGAGCGCTTGCACCTTGGCGGGTACGCCATTGGGATAGCGCCGCCTCGCCTGCTGGGCCGTCAGCTCTTCGAGATAGGCTTGCGGCATTCGGCCGGGTGGCACGGGCTCTTGCGGGTATTCATAGCGCAGCTGATCGAGGCAGAACGTAATGCGGCCTACAAGCTCGAAGGTGCGGGCGATGGCTTCGGGATAGCGTGCGAACAGGCGTGACATTTCGGCGGCGGGCTTCAAGTGCCGCTCTGCATTGGCTTCCAGGCGATAGCCCGCTTGCGCAATCGTGCATTTTTCGCGGATGCAGGTGAGCACGTCTGCGAGCAAACGGCGGTTGGGGTGGTGATAAAGCGCATCGGTGGTAGCGAGCAGCGGGGTGCGTGCAGTCGCAGCCAGCTCGGCCAGCTCGCCTAATCGGCGCTGCTCATCGCCGCGGTAGGTGAAGGTGGCGGCAAGATAACTACGGCCGGGCGCGGCCTTTTTAAGGGTCGACAAGCGATCGGCTAGGTCCGCCGTTGGGCGCTGGGGCGGAACAACGATAAAGATCTGGCCGTCGCTTTCGGCCAGCAGGTCCTGGAATGTGAAGTGACATTCGCCTTTCAAGGCGCGCCGATTGCCGGTTGTGAGCAATCGGCAGAGCCGGCCGTAGGCCGAGCGATCGGTCGGATAGCAGACGGTCTCGAAACCATCCGTGGTCAGGAGCCGGGCGCCGACCAGGAGGCGAATGCCATACTCTTTTGCTGCCTGGTGGGCGCGGACGACGCCGGCCAGCGTATTGCGATCGGCAATGCCGATGGCAGCAAGCCCCAGCTCGGACGCTTGCCCCACCATCTCATGCGGGTGTGAGGCCCCGCGCAGGAAGGAAAAATTGGTGGCAGCGATCAACTCGGCGAAGGCGACCATGGTTTGCCCTTTGCTCTTATGCCGAACCGTCGCGTGTTTCCTTTGCGTGCCCGTCGAAGACACGGGGGGAGAGACTGACGGTCAAACGATCGCCAGATGGGTTGGAAAGAGGGCAGGGGTTGCTCATCCGAATACCCCGTGGACAAACCATTGCGGAGGATCGGTCTCGCGATCGTAGAGGCCCGCACGAAAGAGCCAGAAGCGTCGGCCGGTGGTATCCTCCACCACGTAATAATCGCGGGTTGCCTCTCCCGTACGGCGCCACCACTCTGCGGCGATGCGTTCTGGACCACCGGAATAGGCAACCTGATGCCGCACGCCGCGCCAACGGAACTGTCGTGGCGGCCCTTCCGGAACGAGGGCGACGACGTCGGCGACCTCGGGGCGCCGCAGCAGCAGGAAGGGACGCTCGCCTGCAGGCCTGTGTGGCGCCCACGGCAACGGTTCCTGTGGGTGCTGCACCGTGTCGTGCCGAGGCCGCGCCGGCGGCGAATTGCGGGAAGCCTTAGGCAGGGCGAAGCCTTTGCTGTGCCGAACCGCCCGTTCGGGAATGTGGCTTTGCTGGGCGATCAGCTGCCCTACAGCGCCGGCCCCAAGTCGTTGCTGCAGCCGGTCGATCAACCGGGCAAGCTCCTCCGGCGCAGGATTGTGTGCGGCAATAGCAAGCTGGTTTTGCTGTTCGGGCATGTCCTCGGCGCTCAGGACATGGAGGGCCGCTGCTTCGAAGCCGAAGTCCGTTTCGAACTCGGAGTGAAGGCGATAAAGGCGCAAACCGATCAGCTGGGCCAAATGCTGTGCGTCACGACTTGGTGCGGCAAGTCCCAGATCCAGCGATACCGCCGCGCCATCCAGCTTGAACAGCAGCAATCTCAGCAGGCGTACGCCAACCGCATCGCGGGCAAGATCCTGCATCAGCCTCTCAAGCAGGCACCGAGCCGCCTCGAGCACGTGCTCTTGTTGCAAAATCGGCTCGAGAAATTGCACCTGCGCGCGGTAGCTGGGCGGCGTCACAACGGGAATGAGCGGCTCGGATGCACGGCCCAGGGCCTGATCGAGTCGAGACAGAAGTGGGGCATCGAAGCGGGCACCGAACGGGGCGCGTGGTTGATCGATCAGCTCGCCACAGCGGCGAAAGCCAAGGCGGCGCAGGACCGTCAATACCTCTTCAGGAAGCCGCAAGGCGGCCAGCGGCAGGTCTTCGATTCCCTTCCGTTCCGCCCCCGGTGAAAGGATGATCCGATTGCGTTTGCCGAAACGGGCGAGGGCCCAGGCCGCCCCGGCCGTGCCGGCAACGGCGAGGCGCGGGTAAAGGCCAAAGCTTCCTAGCCGACGCTGCAGATCGGCAAGCAGGCACTCCTCACCGCCGAAAAGCTGCGCGGCACCCGTAATGTCCAAGAACAAGCCATCGGCGCCGCTTGCTTCATCCCAAACCGCTACCACCGGGCAATAGCGCATCGCCCAGAGCGCAAGCTTGCGCAGGGCGTCCCTATCGGCAGCCGGATCGGCATCGCTTATCTGCAGATTGAGGACTTTGGAGCGGGCGTTGGAGAGGAGCTCACCCAAGCTAAGACCGCCAGCACACGCCGCCCTGTTGAGGGCAACGATGCGCTGGCCCCCTTTGCCGGGAGCGACGAGCACCAGCGATTGCGCCGGATCAAGCACCGGCCCGATCCGGCCCTCAACCGGCGACGCGGAGGCCTGCGCCCTGAGTAGACGAGCGATCGGCCATGCCTTCAACCAAATTGAAACGATGCGCGACATGATTCCACTCGACAAACCACGTTCCGGGACGGCCATGGCGACAGCGCTCGAGGCTGACGCTCCAGCGGGGATTTAAGAGTGCACCGAAACGATCACGCGACGCCGGTATGGTGCCGATGCGCCAGCGTGTTGCCGCCGCACTCTCCCCGCCCGCCTTTGCATGAAATGCCAGTGCCAAGGGAATGGCCAAAGCGGCTGCGGCCAAGTTCAACCGACGGCTGGCCGTCAGGTCGGGACGGTTTGCAAGAGCACCGGCAACCATAGCCGGCTGCACGCGTGATCTTAAGATCTCCTCAAGGCTCCAAAGCGCCTCCTTATCGGTGTGCGCTTCGACCAGCATGAGCCGGCTGGGATCAACCCCAAGACGATCAAGTCCATGACCGTAGGGTCTGCCCCATTCGGCGCAGGCCCGCTGTGAGAGGACCATAATGACGAGACCCGGTTTTGCCTGTAGCGCCAAAGACGCCAATGCGAGCAGGAAGGCCAGGGCAGCCGGTTCTTCGCCATAGCTTGCCGCACTCACTTCGTGCAGCACGCCGCAAGCAAGCCCCGGCCCTGGCAGATGCCGGTGAATTTCTGGCACGCCGAGCGAAAGGGTGGTGGTTGGCGTGGCCCGAAAGAAGGAGGTCTCCAGCTTGGCAATGGTGCGCCGCAGCTTTGCGATGCGGCTGCCCCCGGTCAGGCCGAGCGCCTGCCCCTGGGCTTCCGGGTCCTGCGCGCTCTGGCATGCGACGTTTTCGCCCTGACCCGTTGTCCTGCCGCGATGGGCCATGATGGGTCGCCCGACAGGGGTGTCCGTCAGGCCGAACGGCGCTTTGGCCAAGGGAGAAGGCCCCTCCGCAGACCGGGGCTGGCCTTGGTCGGGACGACAGTGGTGTCGGGTTCGCGTGCTGGCGAGATAATGCATTGAAACAGAAGTTGTTTCTCAGGCTTAGACCGAGCCGGGGGACTGCAGCCAGTATAAGAACAAAAAGAGAACTTGTCAAAAAAGAAACCACGGTCGGCGACAAAAATCGCCCTCGCCCATCCTTCAGCTCATCCCTGCAACTTCGAAAGCAGACGGGCAAACTCACGCTGCTCCGCCTTCGACAAGCGCGCCGCCAGCCCCTCCTCGAACGCGCGCACTTTGTCGCGGGCTGCCGCAAAATATGCCCCGGCCCCCGGCTCAAAAAACAGGGCATGACAGCGCCGGTCGCTGGGCAACACCTCCCGCCGGATCAGTCCGCGTTTCTCGAGCCGCACGATCACGGAACTCATGGTCGACTTGTCGACCCCGAAAGCCGCCGCCAACGCCACCTGTGTAATGCCGGGATTGGCCTTGATCAGGGTGAGCACGCCGAAGGAGCCAGGCGTCAAATCGAAGTCTGCCAGCGTCGTTTCGAATCGGCCGAAGATCGCGGCCTGCGCCCGCCGTACCTGATATCCGACATAGCTAGGCAACTCGGCGAAATCGAGCTGTCGCTCAGCCGCGGCCGCCCGCGTCTTTTGCCGTCGCGCTGGAATTGCCTTTTTGATGCCTGGACCTTGGATGGCCGCTCTCCGGCGCACAACAGGCGCAGGCTATATGTCCTAACGGCTCCCGCCCCACAATGGAAGATGAGCCGTCGATCGCCCTCACATTTTCCCTGGTAGCCAGAGGGCGAGGCTCGGCACGGCGATCAGCAGGACCAGGCGCAGGATATCGGTAATGATGAAGGGCAGGACGCCATAGAAGATGGTGGCGATCTTGACATCCTCAACCACGCTTTTGATGACGAAAATATTCATGCCTACGGGCGGATGGATCAGCCCGAGCTCTACCGTCATGACGATGATGACCCCGAACCAGATCGGATCAAAGCCTAGTTCCTTGATGACGGGAAAAACAATCGGCACCGTCAGGATGATCATGGCGAGCGCATCCATCAGGCAGCCGAGCACCAGATACATGAGCAGGATCAACGCCAGCACGCCGTACCTGCCGAGCCCCAGTCCGGTCAGAAACTCCGTAACCTTCTGCGGCGTCTGCGTGATGGTAAGAAAATAGCCGAACAGAATGGCGCCGATCAGCACCGTAAAGACGGCTGCCGTCGTGCGCGTCGCCTCGAGTAACGAGCGAAGGATGTCCTGGCGCGACAGGCGGCGTCGGGCGATGCCGATCAGGAAGGCGCCGCCCGCTCCCATGCCCGCTGCCTCCGTGGCCGTGAAGAGGCCGCCGTAGATACCACCGATGACGAACAGAAAAAGCAGGAGCGTCGCCCAGACGTCGCGCATCGCCCGCAACCGTTCGCCCCAGGGAGCGCCTTTTCCCGCCGGCAGAAAGCCCGGCCGCGCATAGCCGATAATGCTGATGGTGGCCATGTACATCAGCACCGCAATCAGGCCCGGTACTATGCCGGCGACGAACAGCTTGCCGATGTCCTGCTCGGTGATGAGGCCGTAGACAGCGAGCACCGTGGACGGCGGGATCATGATGCCCAAGGTGCCGCCGGCAGCGATGACGCCGGTGGCAAAACTTTGTGGATAGCCGAAGCGGCGCATTTCCGGATAGGCCACCCGGGAAAACGTGGCCGCGGTTGCCACCGATGAGCCGCAAATGGCGGCAAAGCCGCCGCAGGCGGCGATGGTGGCGATGCCAAGTCCACCGCGCAGGTGCCCGAGGAAGGCGTTGGCGGCGCGAAACAGCTCCCGGCTCATGCCCGAGGTGGTTGCAAACGAGCCCATCAGCAGGAACAGCGGCACCACGGCGAAATTCCAATCGGTTACCGTGCGCATGGAGGTATGGCCGACGATTTTCAACGCCGGCCCGCTGCCGCTTAGGTAGCCGAAACCAGCCACGCCAACGAGGCCCATTGCCATGCCGACGGGGACGCGCAACAGCATCAGCGCAAACAAAGCAATAAAGCCGATGAGGGCCACGAGGTCGCCGTTCATCGTGTACGCCTCATTCTACCGCCCTCGCCGGTTCGGCAAGTCGAGCGATCGAGTTGGGGTGAAAAACGAGCCGATAGGTGCGCACGGCGATCAACATCACAGCCGAAACGTCGCCGAGCCATGCCACCGCGAAAAATGGCCACACGGGTAACCGCAGCTCAAGCGTTTCCAGGTTGGAGTAGTAGGTGCTGAGCGTCTTGTCGAACAGCGTGTAGGTTTGCACGGCGACGACGAACAGCAGCACCAAGGTCGCGAACACGTCGATGGCGCGCTGCCACTTGGGGCCGACGTTGGCCCACACCAGATCGACCGTGATGTGGGTGCCGCGAAAGGAGGTGGCGGCGATACCCCAAAAAATCAGGATTCCCAGGAGGAACTGGCCGAAATTGTAGCTATCGGGAATGGAGATGCCGAACGCGCGCAGCAGCACGGTGACAAAGACGTCGGCGGCAACGATGCCGATGAACACCGCGGCCAGCAGTTCGATGTTGTCGATGAAGCGATCCATGCCGCTGCGCGGCGTTGGCGTTGGTTCAGCTGCGGCGCTGGCATTGGCCGGGCGCTCGGACATGGCGACCCATCTTCATCACCAGGGCGGCGACCACGTGCCGCCGCCGCTGCGGGTGGTGGCCTCGATGGGCCTCAGTAGGCAGCTTGATACTTGCTGAGCGCGGCCTTGAGCTCCTGCAAGATCGCCTCCGGATTGCCGCCGGTTCTGCGCACGTTGTCGGCCCAGGTGTTGGCCAATGGCTCCGCGGCCTTGCGCCACTCGGCAAGTTGCTCGCCGGAGATCGAATAGACTTCGTGTGCCGGATCGCTCTTGAGCTTTTGCACGCCGCCATGCTCGAAGTCGGCCCAGGGACCTGCGACCTTGCCGGCCCACTCGTTGGTGCAATGGTCATCGATCACCTTCTTTTGCGCGGCGGACATTTGTCCGTATAGCGCCTTGTTGAGCACGAAGGCAAAGGTGGTGGCATAGAGAGGCACGTCCATATGGTATTTCGTCACCTTGTCGATGCCGAACAGCGGGATTGATCCCCAAGGAAACGTCACGGCGTCGGCCACACCCTTCTCGATGATATCGCGCACCTCCGGCGCACTCGACTGCACGGTGGTGCCACCCAGTAGGGTCACGAAAGTTGCCATGGTGGCGTGCGCCGGTCGAATTTTCATTCCCTTCAAGTCGCCAGGCACGACGATCTTCTTGCTCCTGGAATGAAAGGTGCCCGGATCGTGCATGAAAGCGAGGCAGAACTTTACGTCCTTCATCTCGCTCTCGGCGTACTTGCGATACCAGGCGTCGAGCGCCTGCGAACCGCCCTTGGCATTGACGACCAGGAACGGCAGTTCGCCGGCACCAATGATCGGGAACCGACCCGGTTGATAGCCGGGATTGACGTAGGTGAGATCGGCGATGCCGTCGCGCGCCATGTCATAATGGTCGAAGGCCTTACCGAGCTGCTGCGCCGGAAACACCTTGTACTTGAGGCTGCCGCCCGAAGCCTTCTCGACGGACGTCCCCCAGTCCTCCAGCGCCTTCTGCAGGGGATGCGCGGGCGGTACCCAGTGTGAGAGCTTGAGCTCGAATGTCTTGTCTTGTGCTTGTGCCTCAAGGGCCGCGTTTAAGGTCGCCAAGGCGAACGCAACGAAAAATGCGGCCAACGCGCACTTGCGCATGTTCTCCTCCTTTGTTCGTTCCTCCGCGCACCCCGATCGTGCCGGCATTTGTTGCTTTCTGTCGGCGCGGCGTCGCCGGGCATTCAGCCCCAGGCGCAGGCGGTTGTAAAGGACAATAGTCGGAGCTAAAACTATCTACTGATCGGGCAACGAGCTAGCCGGCGCGATGCACGCAGCCGGTGCTTTTCCCGACGCCGGCCGACCAGGCAAACGCCGCTAGGAGAGCGCGGCCAGGAGAATGATGTATGGCCGAGCTTGATGAAACGCCATCCGCTCCCGTCGCCTCTCGGCACCGTGGCGGCAGGAAGAAGAAGGAGCCCGTTACGGGTATCGACTACGGTCCGCTCGCAGATTGGCTGGGCTTCCACCTGCGCCTGGCGCAGATCGCCTCATTTCAGGCCTTTGCCAATGAGGCGCAAGAGATCGACCTCAGTCCCGGGCGTTTCGCGCTCTTGATGTTGATCGGGCGCAATCCCGGCATCAGCCAGACGACGCTTAGCCGCGCGCACGGCAGCGATAAGTCGACACTTACCCCGGCGCTCAACGACCTGAAGCGGCGCGGCCTGATCACCCGCGGCCGCTTGAAGAGCGACCGCCGCAGCTATCAGCTCGCGCTCACGCCCGCTGGTCATGAGCTGCTTGTTCGCCTGACGGTGTGCGCAACCCGGCACGACCAGAATCTCGACCGCATCGTCGGGCCGCGTGATCGCGGGCGCTTCCTGCAGCTCCTGCGCAAACTCCACACCGAGCTCGGGTGAGGTCGGCATGGCTGAAGTCTCCTTCCAGCGGGAAATTGCAAGCCTTCGCCTGCGCGACGGCGACACCTTCTACGGTGAAGGCATTCTTGCCGTAACCAAGGCCTTGCTGCAGTCGGGCGTAGCCTATGTCGGCGGCTACCAAGGTGCGCCGGTCAGCCATTTGCTCGACGTGCTGGTGCAGTCCGAAGACCTGTTGGGTGAACTCGGCATCCATTTGGAAACCTGCACCAATGAGGCCGCGGCGGCTGCCATGCTCGGGGCCTCGATCAACTACCCCTTGCGCGGTGCGGTCACCTGGAAGTCGATTGTCGGCACCAACGTCGCGGCCGATGCCCTTTCCAACCTGGCCTCGCCCGGCGTCTTGGGCGGCGCGCTGATTGTTGTGGGCGAGGACTACGGCGAGGGTGCCAGCGTGATTCAAGAGCGAACGCACGCCATGGCCCTCAAGTCCTCGTTGTGGCTGGTCGATCCGCGCCCCGACTTGCCGGTCCTGGTGCGCGCCGTCGAGGAGAGCTTCGCGCTTTCGGAAGCCTCCAACACCCCCGTGATCTTAGAGCTGCGCATTCGTGCGTGTCATGTGTACGGCAGCTTTCCCGCCAAGACCAACGTGGCGGCCGCCTACTCCGCCCGGCACCGGCTTGCGCCCGCCGCTTTCAAATACGAACGGCTGAGCCATCCGCCGGTTACCTTCCAGCAGGAAGCCGACAAGGTGGCGCGCCGGTTGCCGGCGGCGCATAAGTTCATCGTCGAACGCCAGCTGAACGAGCGGATGGGACCGCCGGAAGGCGAGGTCGGCATCATCGTGCAGGGCGGCTTGTTCAACGTGCTCAACGGCCGTCTCGAGCTCGCCGGCCTCAGCGACGTCTACGGCAGCCTATCGCTACCTTTGCTGGTGCTCAACGTGGTGCATCCGCTGGTGCCCGAAGAGATCGCCGGCTTCTGCGCCGGCAAGAAGGCGGTGCTTGTCGTCGAGGAAGGCGGTCCCGATTTTATCGAGCAGGCGGTTGGCCAGATTTTGCGCAAGGCCGACCTTGGCGCCAGGCTGCACGGCAAAGACGTCTTGCCGATGGCGGGCGAATATACCCCGGCGGTAATCGGCAGGGGGCTTGCCGCATTCTTGCGCCGCTATGCTCTAGCGGCGCCGGCCCTTGAGCATTGGCTTGGCGCCATCGATGCCCGGCGGGCGGAGGTTGACCGCTTGCTCGGCGTTGCCTTGCCCGCGCGCCCGCCGACGTTCTGCACTGGCTGCCCGGAGCGCCCGGTGTTTTCGGCCATGAAGCTGTTGAAGCAGGAATTGGGGCCAGTGCATGTCGCCGCCGACATCGGCTGCCATGCGTTCGCGACCTTCGCGCCTTTCAGCCAGGGCAACTCGATTCTGGGCTATGGGATGTCGCTCGCCTCGGCCGCGGCGGTTTCTGGCACGCAGCTCGAGCGTCCGATTAGCGTGATGGGTGATGGCGGCTTTTGGCATAACGGCCTTTTGACCGGCGTCGCCGGTGCAGTGTTCAACAACGACGATACCGTCCTGGTGGTGATGAACAACGGCTATTCCAGCGCCACAGGTCAGCAGGACATTCTCTCGAGCAGGGAAGAGAAGAACGGGCGCGGCAAGGGCCTCGATATCGAGGCGACGCTCAAAAGCGTGGGGGTACGCTGGATCAAACGGGTGCACACCTACGGCGTCAAATCCGTGGTCGGCACCCTGCGCGAGGCCATGCGGACGGGGCAGAAGGGTCTCAAGGTCATCATTGCGGATGGCGAGTGCCAGCTCGCGCGTCAACGCCGACTGCGGCCTGAGTGGGCCCGGCTAGCTGGCGCCGGCAAGCGCGTGGTGCGCACGCGCTTTTGGGTCGACCCTGAGGTGTGCACCGGCGACCATTCGTGCATCCGCCTCTCCGGCTGCCCGTCGCTCACGGTCAAACCCAACGAGGATCCGCTGCGTACCGATCCCGTGGCGCACGTCAATGGCGACTGCGTCGGCTGCGGCTTATGCGGTGAGGTCGCGCATGCGGCGCAGCTGTGTCCGTCGTTTGCCCAGATCGACATCATCCAGAACCCAACTTGGTGGGATCGGCTGCGGTGGCGTATCTTCACCGCCCTTAGGCGCCGCATCGGCGGCCGGGCAAGCCGGCAGCCAACGGCCGTCGTGCCCGCCGAGTGACCCCCATGCGCGAGGCGAGACCGATCAAGCTGCTGCTCGCCGCCCTCGGAGGCGAGGGCGGGCACGTCTTGGCGTCTTGGCTGCACGATGCAGCCATCGCCAGCGGACACTACACGCAGGGAACATTTATTCCCGGTGTGGCACAGCGCACGGGCGCGACCACCTACTATCTTGAAATCGTGCCGGGGGCGGCCGTGCGCCATAGCGCCGCGCAACGACGCCCGGTGTTGGCGTTGAACGCGGCACCTGGCGAAGTCGACGTCATGGTTGCCAGTGAGCTGTTGGAGGCGACGCGCGCAATCCAGGCTGGATTTGTCACACCGGAGCGGACAACGCTGATTGCCTCGTGTGCACGCGTGTTCACCGTCGACGAGAAGTCAGCCATGACCGACGGCCGGCTCGACCCGGCAGGCCTGCGCGAGGTTGCCCGGAGCTTTGCTCAACGCCTGATCATTGCCGACTACACGGCGGTGGCGGCAGAAGCCAAGAGCCTGCCCAACGCCGTGCTGCTGGGCGCGCTTGCCGGCGCCGGGGTGTTGCCGATTGCGTTCGACGATTATCGCGATGCCATCCGCCGACAAGGCAAATCGGTCGATGTCAACCTGCGCGGCTTCGAAGCCGGCTTGGCCACGCTGGCGGCGCTGTCGGCGGGCGAGACCTCGCCGCCTGAGCCGGCCGGGCCGGAATTGGTGACGGGCGGGAGCCAGACTGGGCTAGGGACTGAGGCGGCATTAACGCCGTTTCCCGCCGAAGCGCGCGCGGTGCTCGCGAGTGCCGTCGCACGCTTGAGCGACTATCAGGATGCGGCCTACGCCCGGCTCTACCTCGAGCGGGTAGGCGCCTTTGTCAGCCGCTGCGGTAGCGATGGGGCGTTCATTCGAGAGCTGGCGCGCAACCTGGCCTTGCGCATGAGCGTCGAGGACGTGATCCGCGTGGCCCAGCTCAAACTGCGCGCCGTGCGGCTTGAGCGCCTGCGCCGCGAGTCGCGTGCCGGCGTTGGCGACATCATCGAAGTGACCGAATACTTGAAACCCGGTGCCGAAGAGGTGCTGGGCCTGCTACCGCCCCGTCTGGGACGGTGGCTGCTGGCCCATGTTCGCCGCGATCTGAGCTGGCCGTTGAAGGTGCGCAGCACGCGTCTATCCGGCTTTATGCGCCTGTGGGCCCTGGCTGCCCTCAAACGGTGGCGCCCGCGCACGCTCAAGTTTGCCGAGGAGGAGGCCTGGGTGCGGCGGTGGCTTGACCTGGTGGACCGCGCGTATGCCGTCGATCCGCTCGCTGCCCGCGAGGTGGTGGCGACGGCCGCCTTGGTCAGAGGCTACGCCGAAACCTATAAGCGCGGCCAGGCACACTGGATGCGGATTGCGACCGCAGTCATCGAACCGGCGCTGGCGGGCCGGCTGGCGGGCGTTGCCTTCGCCGATGCGGTGCTGCAGGCGCGGCTGGCGGCGAGCAAGGATCCCGAAGGCCAAGCGCTGGCGCGGACCATCGAGGCCATTCATGCCGGGGCGGCGCACAGGCTGGCCGCGCAATAATGAAACAAGACCTCAAGGTGGCGTTGACCGCCATTCGAGATCGGCCGCGACCAATCCGCAGCGCTGTGCGGCGAGCGTGCGCAGGCTCGATGCATAAACCCCGGGACGGCGGGCAGGATCGACGGGGCCATTGCACAGGGCGACGTAGTCGCCTAACGCCCGCAAGGGTGCCTCGGCTGGCGCGCGCGGAGCTTCGAGAATGGCGTGATTGGCAAGGATGCCTTGGTTGAGGCGGTGGGTGGGGCCGCCACGACCCGGTGCGGGGTCAGGGCCCACGATATAGGGCCCAAGACGCTTCGTGTTCGACGCCGCCGCGACGCAAAAGGGCCTGACTGTTCTCGCAGTTCGCCTTGAGCGGGCTTGCCGGTGTCGCCGTCACCGGCGGCAGCATCGCGACCCAGGTGTTGGGGCTCGGCGCTGTGCTCGGCAAGCTGTGTGCCATGAGCATCAGCTTCGCGGTCGTCGATAGCCTCAGGCGCGGCGTGGTGGTTGCCTGTCCTGCCTGAGCGGCAAAGGTGAGCGGCAAAGGTGGGCGGCAAAGGTGAGCACCAGGGGTGAGCAGCGCAAGGGGGTCGGCTGCGGGGATAGTTTTTTTCAGATTTTCTCAAGGGCGCCGGGGCGCGCCGGTGGCGCGAGCCTTCGGTTGTGGAGCCTGCGCTTTTGGCTCCCTTGGGATGGGCGCGTCAAGTCCGCGCCGCGTCCGGCCCCGGGCGACCTTGAGCGCGGCGCGGGGCGCGGGCATGAAAGGATGCGCCCTTTTTTGTCCGCCAACCCCCAATTCTTTCGCGGGCTTCCCAGGCGTTTTGCCGTCCCGTTCATGAACTGTTGGGACTACGACCCCGCCTTGGCCATGTTCGTGCCCAGATGGCGGCGAAATGCTGGGCAATGTATGAACGCAGACGTTCTTTCACTTGGGAGGCAGTAATGCAGTTGCGACGGGGCGCCCTTTTGGCTGCGGCGCTGGTATTCACGGGGATGATGGCGAGCGACGCCTTTGCCCAGCGCCGAGACAGCCGAGACAGCGATTGGGTGGACCTCGGATGCCAGACCGTTTCGTTCCGTGTGGATCGTGATGTCTTGCGCGTCGGGCGACGCGACGGGCGCTTCAGTGCCATTCGCCTGCACGCGCGAGGTGGCGATGTCGAAATGCTCGACCTCAAGGTGGTGTACGCCAACGGGCAACCCGACGACATTCCTGTGCGCCGTGTGCTAAGGCGCGGCGATCGGACAAACCCGCTCGACTTGCGCGGCAGTGAACGCTCTATCGATCGGATCGAGATGGTCTATCGCGCGGTGCCGAATTTCCGCGGTCGGGAGGCGGTCGTTTGTGTGGAAGGTCTGGCCCACGCAGCGCCGCCGCCGCCGCCGCCGCCGAGCGCGGGCGCCTGGGTCGAACTCGGTTGCAAGCAGGTTGCCTTGTTCGGTAGCGATCGCGACACCGTTCCGGTTGGGCGCCGCGAGGGTCGCTTCAAAGCCATCCGCTTGCACGTGCGCGGCGCCGACGTCGAGATGCTGGATCTGAAAGTCATCTACGCCAACGGCGATCCCGACGACATTCCGGTGCGCCACGTCATTAGGCAGGGAGAACGGACGCGCCCCCTCGACCTTAGGGGCTGGGAGCGGAGCATCAATCGCGTCGACATGGTTTATCGCACAATCCCCAATTTCAAGGGCCTGGCTCGCGTCTGCGTCGAGGGCTTGCAGTAACCCGCAGGCCCTACCCCAATCGGGCAACAGGGAAGGGCCGGTTTTCCGGCCCTTCTTGTTATTTGCCACCCTCTCGCCGCGGCCTGCGGGCGGCCACAAACCGAACCCCATTCCCCGCGATCTTGGTCAAGCGAACGGTGCGCCTGCCCACGACCGTAAGGCTGGGGCGGTGCCGCCGCTCGGCTGCGGCTCCGCCTGCTCAAACCGACGGCGACGGGCCGTCGGGGGGCGGTGCGTTAAGGGCTGGCAAACAGCCGATTGGGTTCTGGCTGTCGGCTCAACCCGGAGATGCTCATGATGCGATCCTCGATCCTTGGCGCCGCCATCGTTTTTATCGCCATTTCAGGTGCGGCGTTGGCGCAGGACAAAGGCGGAGCCGCCTCGGACAGCGCGGCAGAGGCACGTGCCAAAGTTCGCGCCGCCTGCGCGGCGGATGCAGAAAAATTCTGTGCCGGCGTCGAACGCGGCAAGGGCGGCGGCATGCGCGCCTGTTTTGCGGCGCACGAGACCGAGCTGTCAGCCGAATGCAAGGCGGCGCGCACCGAGCGCAGCGCCCTTCGAGCGAAGGAGCGCAGCTAATTTTACTTGAAAAAGGGGCCCGCGAAGGGTCGCCGGCCACTTTTTACCGTATTCAGAATACCTTACCGCCTTTGCTTGACGTTTTTCAGCAGGCCGAATTGGCACATTACGGCGCCTTCATATGCCGTTAACCTCCTGGGGCCGTGGATAGCTGCAGCGGCCACTTTCGACGGTTGGGGTGGGGGTTATGCGTTCATTGTTCGGGTCCAAGATCCAACCGGGGGCACTCTCCCGCGCGCGTCGATGTGATGAAAGGAAGCCTCGGTGATCAGGCTGCTCAAACAGGTGTTCGCGCTCGCCGTTGTCGGCGTCGTGGCGGCCGCCGTGATCTACCTCACGGCCGCTCCCACCGAGCAGAAGCAGGGCGGCAACCGGCGGGCGGGGCGGTTCGCCGGGGATGGCCCGGTGCCGGTCCTGGTGGCCCCTGCCCGCGTCGCCGACGTGCCCGTTTATTTCTATGGCGTCGGTACCGCCAAGGCCCGCAATACCGTGACCGTGCGCCCGCAGGTCGACGGGCGCATCCTCAGCCTCAACTTTAAGGAAGGCCAGGACGTCAAACGCGGCGACGTGCTGGCCAAGATCGATCCCGCCACCTACCAGGCGCAGCTCGATCAGGCGGCCGCCAAGAAGGTGCTCGACGAGGTGCAGCTGGCCAACGCCCAGCGGGATCTGGAGCGCTACAATAGCTTGACGGCCCTCTCGGTGGCGCCAAAGACGATCGATACCCAGCGTGCGCTCGTTGGCCAGCTTACGGCTCAGCTCAAGGCTGATGATGCCGCCATCGCCAATGCCAAAGCCATCCTCGACTATACCAGCATCGTGGCGCCGATCGACGGCCGCACCGGTATCCGCCTGGTCGATGAAGGCAACCTGGTGCGTGCTTCGGACGCCGGCTTTGTCGTCATCACCGAGGTCAGGCCGATCTCGATTCTTTTCACCCTGCCGCAGCAGCAGCTCAAAGACATCAATGCGGCCCTCGCCGCCGGGGCCGTTGCGGTCGAGGCGCTGGAGTTCGACGGCAAGACCGTCCTCGATCGCGGCAGCCTCCAGGTCGTTGACAATCAGGTCGACCAGACCACCGGCACCGTGCGCATGAAGGCGGATTTTCCGAATGCCAACTTGCAGCTCTGGCCCGGCCAGTTCGTCAATGCCCGAGTGCTTGTCAATACCATGAGCCAGGTGGTGGTGATCCCGACGCCCGCCGTACAGCGCGGGCCCAACGGCACCTTTGCCTACGTCGTACAAGACGATGACCGTGTGGCTCTGCGTCCCATTACGCTGGCGCTGCAAAACGAGAAGGAGGCCGTGGTAGCGAAAGGCATCAGCGCCGCCGAGCGCATCGTCACGACCGGCTTTGTGCGCCTGAAGGATGGCAGCCGGGTTACGGTCAGCGAGCCCGAGGTCCAGCCGGGCGGGCCCAATGGTACGGCGCAGAATGCCACCATCAGTAGTGCGATTTCTGCGCCGCCGCCGGAGGCGGCCGCGGAAAGGCCTCGTGAGCATGGCAAAGGCCGGCGCAAGCGGGAAAATGCGGCCGAGGCGGGTGGCACGAAGGCACGCGAAGCCGACAAAAGCAAATCCGAAGGAAACGCCACGCAATGAGCGTTTCCTCGCCCTTCATCCTAAGACCTATCGCCACCACGCTGTTGGGCTTCGCCGTCGCGCTGGCAGGGGCGCTCGGCTATTGGTGGCTGCCGGTATCCTCGCTGCCGCAAGTCGATTTTCCGACCATCCAAATCACCACGCAGCTGCCCGGTGCCAATCCAGAGACCACGGCCAACCTGGTCACCGCACCGCTCGAGCGACCGCTCGGACAGATCCCGGCGCTGACGCGCATGACGTCGTCATCATCCTACGGCATCAGCCAGATCACCCTACAATTCGACCTCACGCGGGATATCGACGCGGCCGCCCAGGACGTGCAATCCGCCATCAACGCCGCGGGCTCGACGCTGCCCCGCACGCTGCCCTACCCGCCGACCTATGCCAAGGTGAACCCTGCCGATGCGCCGATCGTCACGCTGGCCCTGACATCGTCCAGCATTTCCCTGCGCCAGCT
Source organism: uncultured Alphaproteobacteria bacterium (assembly GCA_963775835.1). GTDB lineage: Bacteria > Pseudomonadota > Alphaproteobacteria > Rhizobiales > Hyphomicrobiaceae > AWTP1-13. The sequence continues at coordinate 184,837 of CAVZKV010000025.1, forward strand.
GTCTGATCTGGCCGACACCTTGATGGCCCAGCGGCTGAGTTCCATCGCCGGCGTCGGCCACGTGGCCGTCGAGGGCGGCATTCGGCCGGCGGTGCGCATCCAGGCGGACCTGGCGCGGCTTGCCGCCTATGGCCTCAGCATGTCGGACCTGAGGGCGGCAATCGTAGCGGCCAACGTTTCGGGCCCGAAGGGCTCCCTCGATGGCCCGCACCAGTCCTACACCATTGCCGCCAACGATCAGATCAGCAATGCCGAGGCCTATCAGGCGGTTATCATCGCCTATCGCAACAATGCGCCCGTGCTCCTCAAGGACGTGGCCGAGGTCGTAGATAGCCTGGAGAACGCCAAGGTCGGCGGTTGGTATGGCGATGTCCCAGCCGTTGTCATCGACGTGCACCGCCAGCCCGGTGCCAACGTGATCGAGACGGTGCAGCGCATCAAGCGTGAGCTGCCGCGCCTGCAGCGCACCATTCCGAGCGACGCCAAACTGACCCTGGTGCACGATCGCACCGGCACCATCCGCGCGTCCGTACGCGATGTGCAGTTCACGCTGGTATTGAGCGTAGCCCTGGTGGTGCTCGTGGTGCTGCTGTTTCTGCGCACCATTCGGGCGACCATCATCGCCGGCGTGGCCCTGCCCGTGTCGCTGGTTGCCACCTTTGGCGTTATGTGGTTCTGCGGCTTCGGCCTCGACAACCTTTCCCTAATGGCGCTGACGATCGGTACCGGCTTTGTTGTCGACGATGCCATCGTCATGATCGAGAACATCGTGCGTCACATGGAGGCCGGCGAGCGGCCGATCGAAGCCGCCCTCAACGGCGCGCGTGAGATCGGCTTCACCGTCATCTCCCTCACACTCTCGCTGATTGCCGTCTTCATACCCTTGTTGTTCATGACCGGCCTGGTCGGCAGGATGTTTCGTGAGTTTGCGCTGACCCTCACCATCGCCGTGGTTATTTCGGCGGTGGTATCACTGACCTTGACCCCCATGATGTGCTCGCGGCTGCTGCGCCACCGCACCGGTGAAGGCGGAGCGCGGGTGTCGCGCTTCTTCAATGCGGCCGTCGACGCGGTGATCGAAGGTTATCGGCTCAGCCTCGAATGGGTGCTGCGGCACGAGCGGGCAACGCTTCTGACCACGCTCGCCACGGTGGTCATCACCGTCGCCCTCTATATCATCGTGCCCAAAGGCTTTCTGCCTCTGCAGGACACGGGCGCCATCACGGCGGTGATGGAGGCTGGCCCGGAAGTTTCGTTTGCTGAGATGGAACGGCTGCAGGCGAAGGCTGCCGGCGCCATCGGCACGGATCCGGATGTTGCAAGTGTCATCTCGCTGGTCGGTGTCAGCAACATCAATCCTACGCCCAACTCCGGTCAATTGAAGATCACGCTCAAGCCACGCCAGGCACGCACGGCCAGCATCAGTGCGATCGTTGAGCGCCTGCAACATGCCGTCGGCAGCATTCCCGGTATCACCGTGTATTTCCAGCCGGTGCAGGATATCCAGATCAGTACCATCATCAGCCGCGCGCAGTATCAGTACACGCTGGTCGGCAGCGACGAGAACGACGTGCGCACCTGGTCGGCGCGTCTGCTCGAGAGGATGCGTGAGGCACCCGAGCTGCGCGAGGTGGTTTCGGAAGCGCAAGACGGCGGTTTGCGGGCGATGGTGCGCGTCGACCGCGAGCTGGCCAGTCGGCTTGGCATTTCCATGCAGGCGATCAATGACGCGCTCAACGATGCCTTCGGCCAGCGGCAAATCTCCACCATTTATGCCCAGGCGAACCAATATCGCGTGGTGCTGGAGGCCATGCCGCAATACCAGAGCGATCCCACCGCGCTGGCGCGGCTGTACGTGCCGGGCAGCGGCGGCGCCCAGGTACCATTGAGTGCCGTCGCCAAAATCGAGCGCAGGACAGCACCGCTTGCCGTATTTCACCAGGACCAATTCCCGTCCGTCACCATCAGCTTTAATCTCGCGCACGGCGCCTCGCTCAGCGATGCGGTGTCCGTCATCGGCAAGGCGCAGCAAGACATCGGCATGCCCTCCTCCGTGGTAGGCAACTACTCCGGCGATGCCGACGAGTTCACGCGTTCACTTGCCGGACAGCCCTGGCTGATCCTGGCGGCCATCATCACGATCTACATCGTGCTCGGTGTTCTGTACGAAAGCTTCGTGCACCCCTTTACGATCCTAACCACGCTGCCGTCGGCCGGCATCGGCGCCGTGCTTGCCCTGATGCTGTGCGGGCTCGATCTGTCACTGGTGGCGCTGATCGGCATCGTGCTGTTGATGGGCATTGTGAAAAAGAACGCGATCATGATGATCGACTTTGCGCTGGAAGCGGAACGAACGCAAAACCTCAAGCCCCGCGAGGCCATCGTGCAGGCCTCGCTGTTGCGGTTCCGGCCGATCATGATGACGACGCTGGCTGCCCTATTCGGTGCGCTACCCCTGGCGCTCGAGAGCGGTACCGGCTCGGAGCTGCGCAATCCGCTGGGCATCACCATTATCGGCGGCCTGCTGCTCAGTCAGCTGCTGACGCTCTATACGACGCCCGTGATCTATCTGGCCATGGAGCGCGTACGGGCGCGGCTGGCGCCCAGCCCCCAGCCCTACCCATCGGCAGGTGCCGCTGGGCAAGCCGCGGAGTAGGCGCGATGAATTTCTCGCGGCCCTCCATCGAGCGGCCGATTGGCACTTCGCTCCTCGCCTTCGGCCTCCTGCTCTTGGGTATTGTCGCCTATCGCTTTTTGCCCGTCGCCAGCTTGCCGACGGTCGAATTCCCGACCATCAACGTCACGGCGCAGCTGCCGGGCGCCGACCCGGAGATTATGGCGGCGACGGTTGCCGCACCCCTCGAGCGGCATCTGGGCGAGATCGCCGGGCTCAACGAAATGACGTCGGTGAGCTCGCTGGGCTCCACTCGCATCAGCATGCAATTCGACCTCGGGCGTAGCATCGAAGGCGCCGCGCAGGACGTGCAGGCTGCCATCAATGCCGCGGCCAGCGACCTGCCTGCCGACATGCCATCGTTGCCACGCTACCGCAAATCCAATCCGGCGGCCGCTCCCATTCTCATCCTGGCGCTTACGTCCAAATCCATTCCAGCGAGCGATTTGTACGATGCCGCCGACACCGTGATCGCGCAGCGGATCTCGCAAGTGGACGGGGTGGCCGAGGTGCAGGTCGCCGGCGCCGAGCAGCCCGCAATCCGCATTCGGGTCGACCCCGGCCGATTGGCGGCCATGGGGGTGAGCATCGAGAATGTGCGCACCGCCATCACCAATGCCAACGCCATGGCCCCGCTCGGCATCATTGACGGGGAGCAGCGGGCCATTGCTCTGGAGACCAACGCGCAGTTGCGCAAGGTCGAGGACTACAGCGGCATCATCATCAAGGTGGTGAACGGCACCGCGGTGAGGCTCGCGTCCGTGGCGAGCATCGAGCAAGGCACGCGCAACGCGCGTTCCGCGGCGCGGTTCAATCACCAACCGGCGGTCCTTTTGACCATCGTCAAGAGTGCCGACGCCAACGTCCTCGATACGGTCGACCGCATCCAGGAGATCCTGCCCGACATCCAGCGCTGGATTCCGGCCGGCATCGACATTTCGGTATTGTCCGACCGCACGACGACGCTGCGTGCCAGCGTGCACGACATGCAGCTCACGTTGGGTCTATCGATCGTGTTGGTCATGCTGGTGGTCTACATCTTCCTGCGGCGGCCGACGCCCACCATCGCCGCCGGCGTCACCGTGCCGCTGTCGTTGGCGGGTACCTGCGCCGCCATGTGGTGCGCCGGCTTCTCGATCAACAATCTGACGCTGATGGCGCTCGCCGTCTCGGTCGGCTTTGTAGTCGATGATGCCATCGTCATGATCGAGAACATGTATCGCAAGCTCGAAGCGGGCTTGCATCCGCGTCGAGCCGCGCTCGAAGGCACGCGGCAAATCGGCTTCACCGTTATCTCCATCAGCGTATCGCTGGTCGCCGCCTTCATCCCGCTGCTGTTCATGGACGGTGTGGTCGGTCGACTGCTCAGAGAGTTCTCGGTGACGCTCGCCTTCGCCGTCGCGGTCTCGACGATCGTGTCGCTGACGGTGACGCCCATGATCTGCGCGCATTTCATCAAGTCGGCGCCGAGCGCCAATGCTACGCGGCTCGATCGCGTCGTTGAAGCCCTGTTCGGCTGGATGGTGCGCGGGTACATGCGCACGCTCGCCGTGGCGCTACGGCACCCGGTGATCATGCTGCTGGTCACGCTGCTGACCGTGGCCCTGACGGTCAACCTCTATGTGAAGACCCCCAAGGGCTACTTCCCGCAGGACGATACGGGACTGATCTTCGGTTCCACGCGCGCTTCACCGGACATTTCCTTCGAGGCCATGAACAAGCTGCAGACGGAGGCGTTGGAACGCATCTTGGCCGATCCGGCGGTGGCCAACGTCGGCTCCTCCGTCGGTGCCTCCGGCTTCAATGCCTCCGTCAATCAAGGACGCATGTTCATTGCCTTGAAGCCACTCGATGAGCGCGACGGCATGACGACCGCACGGGTCGTCGAACGCCTGCGGCGTTCGTTGGGCCGGATCGGCGGCATCAGCGTCTACCTGTCGCCGGCGCGCGACATCCGTACCGGCGCTCGCCAGAGCAACTCCGACTACCAGTTTACATTGTGGAGCACCGATATTGGTGAGCTCTATTCTTGGTTGCCGAAGGTGGTCGATCGCGTCAAACAGGTGCCCGGCATCACCGATGTCAGCACCGATCGTGAGCAGGGTGGTCTGCAGGCGAGCATCACGATCGACCGGCAGACGGCGTCGCGATTGGGAGTGCGCGTGGAGGACATCTCCAATGCGCTAGCCAATGCCTTTTCCCAGCGCCAGATCTCCACCATCTATACTCAGCGCAACCAGTACCGCGTGATCCTCGAAGTCGAACCCCGCTATCAGAAGGACCCCGCGGATTTCGCCCACATTTACGTGCCGGGCGGCAACGGTACCCAGGTTCCCCTCACCAGCGTTATTCGCACGGAGAAATCGCTGGCGCCTCTGGTCGTGAACCATCAAGGGCCGTTTCCGGCATTCACCATCAGCTACGGTCTGCGCCCAGACATGTCGCTCGATGAGGCCACACAGGCCATCCGCGCCGCCGTAGCCGAATTGCACTTGCCCGACTCGATTCGCGCCGACTCCGCCGGTGACGCCAAGGCGTTCGCGCAGCAGGCCAATTCGCAAGTTCTGCTCATTGTGGCGGCGCTCTTGGCAGTCTACATCGTGCTGGGCGTGCTCTACGAGAGCCTCGCCCACCCGCTGACCATTATCTCGACCCTGCCGTCGGCTGGCCTCGGTGCCTTGATCGCCCTTCGACTTGCGGACATGGAACTCACCGTGATCGCCTTCATCGGCATCATCCTATTAATCGGCATCGTCAAGAAAAACGGCATCATGCTCGTCGATTTCGCCCTCGAGCAGGAACGCCGGCACGGCCTTGAGCCGCAGCGGGCCATCTTGGAAGCCGCGCGCGAGCGCTTTCGACCGATCCTGATGACGACCTTTGCCGCCCTGCTCGGGGCGGTACCACTGGCCATCGCCGTTGGCCCCGGCTCCGAATTGCGCCGTCCGTTGGGTGTGGCCATCATCGGCGGGCTCTTGGTGTCGCAGGTGCTCACCCTTTACACCACGCCGATCATCTACCTCTTGCTCGACAAGCTGCATCGGCGCCTCAAGACCGACGCACACGGCGGCAAGGCATCGGCGGCGAAGGAGGTTGCCCTCTCCTGAGCCTGGCTTGTGCCTCTTTGCCGGGGTGCCGCCGGGCTTCAAGCGACGATCAGTGGGTTGCCGAAGCCATAAACCTCGCGCAGCTTGGCGCAGATCTCGCCATGCGTCAGGCCGGCGCAGGCGCCATCGACCACCGCCTCGAAGACGTTGGCATCGCGACTTGCCGCCGCGCGCCCGAGCTCGGTTAGGGCCCGCGCGACGCTGTCTCTGCCGCGCGCCGCCTTGAAGCGCTTCAGGCGCCTCAGCTGCGCCTCGACCTTGCGTTTTGGCGGGGGCTTCAAGGCATCGCGCTTGGGCTCCGCCGCCTCCGGCACGCGGTATTTATTGACACCGACGATGGTCTGCTCGCCGCTGTCCACCTTCTGTTGGAAGGCCAGCGCCGAGTTGCCGCAGATGCGCTGCACCAGGCCCGCCTCCACCGCCGCATACATGCCACCGGCCGCGTCGATGCGTTCGATCACCGCCAGAATCTTGGCTTCCATTTGATCGGTGAGTGCCTCCACGTAGTAAGACCCCCCCAGCGGGTCGATGACGTCGGTCAGATTTGCTTCCTCCTTGAGGATGTTCTGCGTCGAAATCGCAATGCGCGCGGCGGCTTCCGTCGGCACCGACAAGACCTCGTCGTAGGCATCGGTATGCAGCGACTGCAGACCGCCAAAGATGCCCGCCATCGCCTGCACCGTGACGCGTGCGATATTGTTGAGCGGCTGCTCGCGCGTCAGGTCAACGCCGGAGGTTTGGCCGTGAAATTTGAAGCGCCAGGACCTCGGGTCCGCGGCGCCGAAACGGTCGCGCGTCAGCCGCGCCCAGACGCGGCGGCCAGCCCTGAACTTGGCGACCTCCTCGAAGAAGCTGATGGAGATGTCGAAGAAGAACGTGAAGCGCGGCAGCACCTGATCGGGATCCCAGCCGCGCGCCAGACAGTCATTGGCGTATTGAATGGCGGAGGCGAGCGTCAATCCCATCGCCTCGGCGGGGGTGGCGCCGGCCTGCTGCATGTGCTGGCCGACGATCGAGATCGGGTTCCACAGCGGCAACCGGCGTCGGGCAAAGGCGATGTGATCGAGCAGCACGCGGCGGGCGCCCGGCAGCGCCACGCGGAAGAACATATGATTGGCGACGAAATGCGACAGATAATCGGACTGGTTGGATGTGCCGGAGATGCGGTCCCAGGCGATGCCGCGGCGCTTGGCGACTGCCAGCTCGAGCGCCAGGAGCGTGAAAGGTGAGGGATCGTTGAGCGCGGTCGAGATCTCGCCGATGGGGATGCCGTCGAGGCAAATTTCCATGTCTTCGACCGTATTGACGATGGCGCCGCAGGTGCCCAGGATTTCCGGCGGCACGGCATCGGCATCATAGCCGCGATAGACCGAGTTGCAGGGGATGAGCGAGACCGCACTGCCGCCGTGCGCCAAGATGGCCTTGAGGCGCGCGTTGTAGTCCTCCGGCACGCCGAGGCCGATCAGTTGACGCTGGGTCCAGGTGCGGCCGCGGTGCATGGAAGCGTAAATGCCGCGGGTCATGGGGAATTGGCCGGGGAAGCCTCGATCATCCATGTAGTCGAGCGCCGAGGCATCCTCGGGCGTGTAGATCGGCGCAATTTCCAGGCCCGATCGGTTGCTCGGATTGGCCTTGCCGCCGAGACCGCGCTGCAGGTCGGCGCGCCATTGCGCGCGCGCTTTTTCGAATCGAGAAAGCGGCAGCGCAACCGCCTTGTTACGCTTTGCCATTGCTTGTCCTCCCCCGCGGTGTGTTCTCCTCGCGGCGGCCGTTGCTAGAATTTTTGCCCATGTTTTAGCACCGCGCGATGCCTGGCAACCCCAACGGAGCCCGAGCGCTGCCGCCGCCGGCCCCCGTGGCGCTCCTGGGGCGCTCCTGAACCCGCCGACCGGTTCCGCCGTGCACGACGTCGCCCGCCGCCGTGCGCTTGGCCAATGCGAGCCTCAAGCAAGAAGATCCTTCGCCTTGGTGGCGCGGGCCTGCGCGGCCAGCCGCGCCATGACCTCGACGATCTCCTCGCGCGAGGCGCCCGGGTGAAAGACGTGGCGCACCCCTGCCCTTTTCAGCTTGTTTTCATCGGCGTCCGGAACGATGCCGCCCACCACGACCGGGAGGTGGCCAAGGCCGGCTTTGACCAGCGCTTTCAGCAATTTCGGCACCAGCAGGTGATCGGTGGCAAGCGAGGAGATACCGATGGCATCGACGTCCTCCTCCTCGGCCAGCCGCACCACCTGCCGGATCTCTTGCCAGGGGGGCGTGTAGAGGACCTCCATGCCCGCATCGCGCAGGAAGGCGGCGACCACGCGGCTGCCACGGTCGTGACCGTCTAGGCCGATCTTGGTGATGAGAATTCGGGCCGGCGGATCAATTCCCGGTAGGGACATGATGCACCCTGGGTGTGGTGGGACGCGCTATGCTGCGCTATGGCCGCCTCGATGTGAAGAGGCCATTAAACCTGAGGGGAGGAGGACACTCGTCCCTGCGGCGCTCGCTGGTCGCCCTCGGCTTTGCAGCCGCGCTCGGCAGCGCCTTTGGCCTGACCCTTGGCGTCTTCCTCTTGCCTGTTTCCGCCGCCGGCAACCGAGCGTCTCAGCGCTGCCGACCTGGCAAGCCCCGTAGTGGCGGAAGGCCGATTTATCCACGCCAACCCCAGCGCCCCGCTCCACGGGGGTAAGGCAGCCTGAGCGTGCGCAGCGACAGCCGTGTTTCTTGGTCCCGATTTCGAGATCGGCCCCGGACGAAGTTCCACGTCGATCGCGTGCCGAGGTCAAATTCTCAGCTCGAGCGATGTCGCCGGCGAGATGTTCGTCGATCTTGGGCGGCTAGCCTTCAAGGGCAGCCAACGCTATCCGGTGCTCGCCGGCCTCGATCCATCGAACAACCAGAGCCTAGTGATCTGGTGCGAGCAATTCTCGGTGCTGATCCAGCCGGCGGATCTGCTGCGCAAAACCAGCGAGGCGTTGAGAGAAGCCGATAGGTGGCTTTTGTCGATCTGAGGCACGATAAGCCCTTTGAGCGCGCCTCGGCTTGGGCGAAGATGCCGGCCCTCGTTTGCAACCGACACCCTCCCGGGGAGGCTCCCTTGAGTGACGACATCAGCATCGAATTTACCCGCTTTTCCGCGTTTTACTCGCCGCTCATTGCCGCCATGGCGGGCGGTTTCCTGAAAGATGAGGGACTAAAGGCGCGCTACGCGGTTTCCGCCCCCGGCAAATCCGCCATCGCCGGACTGCTCGATGGCAGCGTGCACGTCGCCCAGTCCGCCCCATCGCAGGGCTTCGGACCCTTGGAGCAGGGCAAACAACCGCCCGCCGTGCACTTCGCCCAAATCAACGAGCGGGACGGCTTTTTCCTCACCGGCCGCAGCGCCGATCCAACCTTTAGTTGGAATAGGCTCAAGGGCAAGAAGGTGATCATCGATCATGGCGGCCAGCCGATGGCCATGTTCAAGTACGCCTGCTTCAAACAGGGCCTCGACTTTGGCGACCTGCTGCCGGTTGACGCCGGCTCGACCGACAAGATGATTGCCGCCTTCCGCAACGGCGAGGCCGACTACGTGCACTTGCAGGGTCCGGCACCCCAGCAGCTGGTGCACGATGGCGTCGGCCACATCGTCGCTGCGCTTGGCGATGCCATTGGTCCGTGTGCCTTTTCCAGTCTTGCGGCCAAGCGCGAGTGGCTGGCAACGGATATGGCGAAGGCCTTCATGCGCGCCTACCGCAAGGCCCGGGCCTGGCTCATCAGCACGCCAGCGGCGGACGTTGCCAAAGCGGAGGCCTCTTTCTTCAAGGACATCGACCTGCCGGTGCTGACCGCCACCATCGCCACCTATCAGAAGCTCGGCAACTGGACGCCGCATGTCGAGATAACGCGCCCAGCGTACGCCGCGACCCTCGACATCTTCCAGCATGCCGGGCTCATCACCCGGCGGCACGCCTACGAAGACGTCATCGCTCCGCCGCCAGCTTGAGGATCCTCGACCATGGCAGACACACTTGGTTGGATCGGCGTCGGCAGCATGGGCCATCGCATGTGCCGACACCTGGTGGCGGCAGGCCACGCCCTGGTGGTGGCGGACGCCGCAAGCACGGCGCAGGCGCCGCCGCAGGCACGCATCGCCACAAGCAACGCCGAAGTGGCCGGCCTCGCCGATACCATCATCCTGTCGCTCCCCGACGGCAGTGTAAGCGAGGCGGTGGCCCGGGAACTGGCGGCAGCCGCACCGCGCCGGGTGAAGACGGTGATCGACACCTCGACCATCGGCATCGAGGCCGCCGAAGCGGTCAACGCCATCCTCGCCAAGGCCGGCCTTGAATTCATCGATGCGCCGGTATCGGGCGGCACCGCCGGCGCCGACCAGGCGACGCTTGCCATTATGCTGGCCTGTCCGAGCGAGAGCTACGAGCGTTTCAAACCGCTGATCGCTCTGATGGGCAAGCCCTTCCATGTCGGGCCCAAGCCAGGTCAGGGTCAGGCCGTAAAGCTCTTGAACAATTTTCTGTCGGCGACGGCGCTGGCGGCAACTTGCGAGGCGATTGCCTTTGGCACGCAGCAGGGCATCGAGATGAAGACCATTCTCGATATCGTCAACGCGTCGAGCGGGCGTAATTCGGCGACCGACGACAAATTTCCGCGACGCATCATGCACGGCAAATACGATGCCGGCTTCGCAGCCAAGCTTCAACTCAAGGATGTGCGGCTCTATCTGGAGAACGCCCGCGCCGCCGGCATTGCCGATGAGGTGGCGAGCACCGTGGTTGGCGTGTGGGAAAAGATGAACGCCGATCTCCCCGCGGCCGATATTACGCAGATGTATCCCTACACGCGGAACGGGCGGCGCCGGTAGGGCGGCGAGCACCATCCCCGCAGCACAAGGTCGGATCGAGCGCGCGGCCCCCCGCGGGCGATCAACCCTTCGCCGGCTTGGCTGCCTGCTTCGAGGGCTTGGGCCAGCGCGCGGCGACTTCGGGTAAGACCTCGGCAATCAGGCGACGCGTCTGGCCCATGACGTCGGCGCCGTCTGCACCCAGCGGCCGCAGCACAAATTTGGCTATGCCGGCGCCGATGTACTCGGCAAGGCGGGCGAGGATGGTGTCGGCATCGCCGACGGCAAAGTAGCCGTCTGCGGCGTTCCCGGTGCGCCGCGTGTAGGCATCCATCGCTCGCTCGACGTGCGGCCTGCCTGCTTGTCCGAAATAGAACGGGAAGCCGGCACCGTAGTGATCAGCATCGATTGCCCGCCCCAGTTCCGTCGTGGCGGCGCGAATGGCGGCAACGATGCGGCCGGCTTCAATTGGGGTTTCGGGGCCGGCCTGCCAGCCGGTGCCGTAACGCGCCGTGCGCCGAATGGCGGCCGGCGATGAGCCGCCGATCCACATTGGCAACGCCGGCTGCACGGGTTTCGGCGCGATGCTGGCGCCCGATAGACGGTAGTGCACGCCAGCAAAGTCGACCTTGTCCTCACGCCAGAGCCGGCCGATGATTTCCAGTCCTTCATCGGTTTTGCGCCCGCGCGTGCGAGTGTCGAGATGAAGCGCTGCCCACTCCGGTGCCCGCGGGCTGCCGATGCCGAAGGCCGGCAGCAGGCGGCCGTTCGATAGGACGTCGATGGTGGCGCACTGCTTGGCAACCAGCACGGGATCGCGCAGGGCAAGCGAGACCACATTGACGCCGAACTTGATGCGCCGTGTCCGCCCCGCGAGAGCGGCCATGGCGCTCATCGACTTAAGGATCGGCTCGCTGCTGACAATGCGGTCGGTCTGCCACAGCGAATCGACGCCACCCTGTTCGCACAGGTCGACCCACCTCCAGTAGGCTTCAGCGTCCGGAAACGGAAATTCCATCAAGCCCAGGCCAACGGCGATTGACATTGCGGTTCCTCGCGATTGCCAGTCGCGGCCCACACTCGCGACCTCCCAGCCCATGGTCAAGGGTGAAGCCGATGCCAGGGTTGGCTAGCGGATGGCCGTCAGCGCACCATTTTCTTGTGCCGGCGCCGAGAGATGGCACCAGTTCGCAGTCGCGCCACTTTCCTAACGTTGATTATGGCGCCGTCGGACGAGGAGGCTGCTGCCGCTCATAAATTCCTGCCGCGTCCGGTGGCCAGCGATTAAACCTTGCAAGTCCCTTCTCCCGCCGTGCGGGACCAGCGAAATTGCCCGTTTTTGGAGATCTGCCCATGAAGCGCCTGATGGCTTTGCTGCTCGGTACGATGCTAAGTGCTCCCGCCCTCGCCCAAGGACCTTCGGCGCCGCCGGCGGCGGCCGCAAACGGCGGCGTGCGCTACGCTCCCGTTACACAACGTCTCGGCGACGGACAGTATCGCGCCGAGGTCCGGCGGAGCGGTGCCGCGGCCGATGCGGACGAGGTCGCCTGGAGCAGTGCACCGCACGCGACGATGACGGCTGCCATGCGAGAGGCCTGCAAGATGATTGAGACCGTCTATACGCCGGGCATGCCCTGCCCGGTCGCAGGCCCGAAAAAGACCGCCGCGCCAGCGAGCGAAAGCAAGCCCGCGCCCAAGGCAGTGGCGGGTAATGGCGCCAAAGCAAAGACCGGGCCGGTGTCACCGGTGAGCGGCTATCAAGTGCGCGGTTGTGCCTTTTACGCCCTTGTCAACGGTCGGGTGGTGCAGCGTTGCCCGAGCGAAGGCTCACCGGGCACCAAGCCGTTTTGGTACAACGAGGATGCCTTTGAAGGAGGGTACGGCGGCTGGGGACGCTGAGGTGAGGCGGCCGCGACCCACACGGGATCGAACGGTGACCATTGGCTTGCCGCATCGGCGCGCCGAGGACGCAGAGGCGCCCCGAATCGGCTAGACAACGCCGACGCTCAGCGGTCCGGCGCGGGCAACGCGCGCTCAATGCGGCAGGGGTCGGCGAGAATGCAGGTCTTGGAGACTGGGGCAAGGCGTGCGACGTCGCGAGGCCGCGTCGGCAAGTTCCTCCATTCCCGTTCTTTGCCATTGGTGCTGACCGCCTGGTGCGCCGGGTTGGAGACGGGCTGGGCTTGGATGATCTTTTTCCATGGCTTTGCCATCGACAGCGGTATCGCCGGCGTCACCACGGCCATGATGGCGCTGGCGGGGTCGGCGTGGATGGTGCAGTACAAGGCGCGGGCCGACGAGCAGCCATTCGAGAAGTACGTTGCCGATGCCGCTGCGGCCATGCGCGATGAGGCCTTCGTCCTCTTGAAGATGGCCGAGATGCAGCCCGGACCGGAACCCGCCGCCGAGGCGCGTACGCTGGCTGATCAAGTCGAACGTCTGCGCCGCTGTCTTAAGGTGTTCCAAAAAGGCGCTCCCTACACGCAGATCAGAAACTACGGCGCCCGCATGCGCATCGAGCAATTGGAAGAGGAGGTGAGCGAGCAGGTTGGCCTGCTCGATCGGGAAATCGCCATTCTCGGCACCTACCCGACCAAGAACGTGGTGCAGGTGGCCAAGCAAAAGTGCCGGCGCGCCACCGAAGGCATCCTTGCAAGCACCCAGCAGGTTTGCGAGGTCTTGGGTTACGAGGCGCAGTTGCCGTCCGAAGCGGAGGTAATGACGCGCACCTTGGCTTGCGGGCGGCCTGAGCTTGGCCCGTTTCAAGGGGTGCGCCGAAGCGGGCACCCAACCCCGGCCGATGCCGACAGCCGCGACAAGATGCGGGCTATGACGGTGCGCGCAGAGGAGGCTCGGCGCCGGCCCGGGCCGGCTGCCCAATTATCGCCGCCAGATCGATGATGAGCTTTGCGGCCAGGGTCGCATCCATGCTGCTATTGAGCCGGGCGGCCTTGGCCGCCGCGTTGATGCGGCCGAGGGCCGCGGCGAGGGTTGCAAGGGTCCAGGCGCGGCAGTGCTGCTCGACAATGGCCTTACGCCGGAAGTGCAGCGGCGGGCGCTGCTGGCGCATAATGTCCTCGAGCGCGCGCCCACCGTCGAAGGCGCTGCGCATGGCGTGCAGGCGCACAAAATGGCGTTGCAGGGCGGCGATGATCGACTGTGCATTCTCGCCGCCGGCCACGCAGCGGTCGCACTCGCTGAGCGCCGCCTCGAGGCGCCCCGAACCGGCGGCCAGTACCACCCGGTCGATGGCCAGTTCGGCGGCGTCGCCAACGGCGGCCTCCACGTCAGCTTCCTCGATCTTCCCCTTGCCGCGGGCATAGAGGGCGAGCTTTTCGATTTCGGCGCGCGAGAGCGCCCGGTCGGCGCCCAGCCGGGACAGCAGCAGCCTGAGGGCCTCCGGCGTAATTTGCAAATGCGCGCTGCCCAGCACGTCCCTCGCCACGGCCTCTAGATCACGCGCCTCGTCGGGAAAGCAGGCGATGGCCGCGGCGGCGGCGGATTTCTCGAACAGGCTGCGCAACGCCTCGTCGGGCCGCAGGTTGCCGGCCTCCACGATCAGATAGCCTTCCAGCGGGCCCTCTTCGAGCAGTGGCCGCAAGGCGGCGGCCGTGATGCGGCGGCCCGCGTTCGCGCGCAGGATTTTGCGCCCCGAGAACATCGGCACGGTCTTGAGTTCGACGAGAATGCGGTTGGGGTCGTCTTCGAGGCTCGTGTCATCGAGCCGGAGGATCTCGCCCGGCGGATCGTGCTCGCCAGCCAGGCGTTGGGCCAGCTGGGCGGCGCGTTCCAACACCAGGCCGGCATCGCTGCCATAAAGCAGGATGGCCTGCGGCAGGCGATCGAGGGTCCGCAAAAAGGCCTCGGCCTGATGGGTCTTGACGGCGACCATGGGTCATCCCGGGGTCACGGTCGGCGGTGCGCTAGATCGGCGGCGCCGAAATCCGGTGCCTTTCCTTACGCCGCACCCGAAAGATAGGCCGCAAGACGCGTCTTCAGATCGTCGGCGACCGTGCGCGCGGCGCGGTTTTCCGCGTCCTCGCGTGCCCGTACGTTGGAGTAGATGGATTGGAAGCGCTCGAAACCGGCGCGGGCGTGGCTGGTGCCCTGCAGCACCACCTTCTTGTCCTTGCTCTTGATGTCGATGAGCCGGAAGGAGGCCTGAATGGCGTAAATCTGCCCCAGCGCCTCGCCCTCGTTGGTAACGAGCGTGGACAGCACCGATTCCTTGACGACCACCTCGAGACGATGGGTTGGTGGCAGCGGGTTGCCGCCGCCGGTGCTGTCGAAGATCATTTCGTTGCGAATGCGCTGGCCGACGCGGCCTGGGATCGGGGCGTAGTCGACTTGCGCCAGGCGCTCCTGCATGCCCGCCCCGGAGGCGGTCGTGCCATAAAGTGGCCGAAAACCGCTATTGCCGCAGGCACTCAACGCCGGCACGGAGGCGAGCAGCAGCGAAAGTCCCCGCAAAAGACCTCGGCGGCTCATCGTCTGAGCCATGCGAGCCTTATCCGACAACATTCACGATCCTCTGCGGTACCACGATCACCTTTTTGACCGGTCGGCCGGCCAATGCGCGCGCCACCGGTTCAAGACCCAGCGCAGCGGCTTCGATCTCGTCCCTGGTGGCCGTGCGGGCGATCGTAAGTTCATCCCGTCTCTTGCCATTTACCTGTACGGCAATGGTAATCATATCGTCAACGAGCAAGGCCGCGTCCGGCGCGGGCCACGGCTGATCTGCCAAGAGTGTGTTGTAGCCAAGCCGCTCCCAACAATCCTCGCCCAGGTGTGGCAGCATCGGTCCCATCATTTGCACCAGCAATTCCGTGGCCTCGCGCACGGCCCAGGCCAAACCGTCTGCCGATTTGTCTAGCGCCGCCGACAAGGCGTTGGTGAGTTCATAAAGCTGGGCCACGGCAACATTGTAGCGAAGCGCCTCAATATTTTGTGAAACGCTGTTCAGGGCCCGGTGCGCAAGCTTGCGCAGCTGCAGGGCCTCGGCGCCGAAGGTTGCGGGCTTGCCCCCGGCGCCGTTGGCCGTTCTGCGCTGGGCCGCCTCGTCGACGAGCCGCGAAATGCGCTGGACCTGGCGGCCGGCGCCTGCCACCCCCGCCTCGGTCCAAATAATGTCACGATCCGGCGGGCTGTCGGAAACAATAAACAGCCGCGCCGTATCGGCACCGTAATGCTCGATGATGTCGTCGGGATCGACCACGTTCTTGCGCGATTTCGACATTTTCTCCGGGGAACCGATCGTCACCGGCCGGCCGTTGCTCACGGCCGTGGCCTTGCGCTCGTTGCCCTCCCCCTCGATCTTTACTTCGCTCGGCAGCAGCCACTCGCCCGTCTCGCTGCGGTAGGTCTCGTGGATGACGATGCCTTGCGTGAACATGGAGGTAAACGGCTCGTCGATCTCGGCGTGCCGGGTCGCCTTCATGCCGCGCGTAAAAAAGCGGGCGTAGAGCAGGTGTAAAACGGCGTGCTCCTTGCCGCCGATGTACTGATCGACCGGTGCCCAGTAGCGCAGCGCCTTTTTGTCGGTCGGCGTCGCGGCGTGGGGTGCCGTGAAGCGGAATTGGTACCAGGAGCTATCGACGAAGGTGTCCATGGTATCGGTTTCGCGCACCGCTGGTGCACCGCATTTGGGGCAGGCGACGTGCTTCCAGGTCGGGTGATGGTCGAGGGGGTTGCCTGGCCTATCGAACGTCACGTCCTCGGGCAGCGTCACGGGGAGTTGCGCATACAGGACTGGGACAATGCCGTCCTTGGCGCAGTGAATGACGGGAATGGGACACCCCCAATAGCGCTGGCGCGAAATCAGCCAATCGCGCAGGCGATAGTTGACCTTGCGCGCGCCGAGGCCTTGCGCCTCGGCGCGTGCGGCGATTTCCGCTTTGGCCTCCTCGATGCTGAGCCCATCCAGGAATTGTGAATTGATCATGGTGCCGTCGCCGAGATAGGCCTCAGCCCCGATCGCAAAGGTCGCGGTGTCGGCACCGGGCGGGAGCACCACGGGCAGCACGTTGCGCCCGTACTTGCGGGCAAAATCGAGGTCGCGCTGATCATGCGCCGGGCAGCCGAAGATGGCGCCCGTGCCGTAGCCCATGACGATGAAATTGGCGACATAGACCGGCAGCTTGAGCTCCGGCAGGAACGGATGGACGGCGAGGATGCCGGTGTCCAATCCCTTTTTCTCCGCCCGCGCCAAGGCCTCCTCGGTGGTGCCAATTTTTCGGCAGTCTTCGATGAAGGCGGCAAGCACCTTGTTTTTCTTGGCCAGATGCTGGGCGAGCGGATGCTCGGGCGAAATTGCCATAAACGAGGCGCCGAAAATCGTGTCGTGTCGCGTCGTGAAGATCACCAGTTTCTCGAGCTTTTTGGGCAGCTTCGCACCTTCCAGCGCAAAGGTGAGCTCCAAGCCCTCGGAACGACCGATCCAGTTGCGCTGCGAGGTACATACGAAATCGGGCCACGTGCCGGCGAAGCCGTCGAGCGCGCTCAAGAGCTCCTCGGCGTAGGCCGTGATCTTAAAGAACCACTGGGTGAGGTCGCGCTGCTCCACCACCGCCCCCGAGCGCCACCCGCGCCCATCAATAACCTGCTCGTTGGCGAGCACGGTGTTCTCGACGGGGTCCCAATTCACCTTCGCCGTTTTGCGGTAGGCCAGCTTCTTTTTCAGGAAATCCAAAAACAGCCGCTGCTGATGCGCATAATAGGACGGATCGCAGGTGGCGAACTCGCGGCTCCAGTCGATGGAGACCCCCATGGCCTTGAGCTGGGCGCGCATGGTGTCGATGTTGTCGTAGGTCCAGGCGCGCGGGTGGATCTTGCGCTCCATGGCGGCATTCTCGGCCGGTAGCCCGAAGGCGTCCCAGCCCATGGGATGCAGGACGTTGTAGCCCTTGGCGCGCATATAGCGGGCCATCACGTCACCCAAGGTGTAGTTGCGCACATGCCCCATGTGGATGCGGCCCGAGGGATACGGGAACATCTCGAGCTGGTAGCGCTTGGGCTTCTTGCTCTTGTCCTGGGTATGGAAGCTGCCGCGTTCGGTCCACACCTGCTGCCAGTGCTTCTCGCGTACGGGCGCGTTGTAGCGTTCGCTTGCCATAGTGCCGTCCGTCATCCGAGCTGAAATGCGCTTCGTCTCATGGCAGCAAAATCGAAATTTCCTTCCATGAGCCGAAGGTCATGCTAGCGTCACGGCGCAAGGAGGACATCATGGGGACCCGGTGGGCCAGAAACTCGCCACAACACCCGTGCGCCTGCCGCCAGCCGCGACATTGGGTGCCTCTCATGGCGAAAAAGTCGGGCGTTGTCGACATGAGAGTCCGCTAGAGGCGGTCGGAAGCTCCCACCTATGCCCGACGCTGCCGCCAACCCATGCCCTAACCTGCCGGTCTTGCCGCCTGCCGCCGACCCGGAAACCAGGGCGGTCCTGAAGCACTGCCTGGCGGCCCACGCCGCCCTGGCCGAGCTCAGGCTGAGGGCCCAGCAGCCGTCCACCCCGGTAATTGTCGGGGCCATGACAAGGCCAAGCCGTGGCCGGGCCGGCTCGCTGTCCGCCGGCAGCGCCACCCTGGCCCTTGCCGCCTGGGACCGTCCCCCCAAGCGGCCGTCGGACCTCGATCCCCTCGTTACCATGGCCGTGCAGCACCATCACTCGCTGGCGCTACAACCCTTCGGGTGGGCCAGCGGCCCGAGCGGGCGGATTGTCAAGCTGCTCGCCCTGCTAAAGGACGGGCTCATCGATGCGCCGAACCTCGATCTCGGCCGCTATTTTCGGCGCTCTGCCGGCGCTTATGATCGCCTGCCGGCGGGCGTGACGACGTGCGGCGAATGGCAGCCCTGGCTTTTGTACATGCTGAGGGCAAGGGAGCGGGCGGCGGCCTGGAGTAGCGAAGCGATCCGTGCCATCCGTGCCTTGCTGGATGCCACCGCCGCCCAGGTCCGGGCCGGGGCGCGCAAGCATTTTTCGCCGGAGCTCATGGAGCTGATCTTCCCGGAGCCCTATTGCCGCATCGGCGGTCCGGTCGCGCGGCCCGCCTTCGGGTCCGATCCGCCCCTTGTGGCGCGGGTCGCCTCGCGGACCCAAGCAAAGGCACAAGCCGCATGAGCCAAACGGGCTCCCCCGCTCGCCTCGCCGCCGTCCGCTCCCGTATTGCGGCCGCGGCCGTGGCCGACAAGCGTGCGGCCGACGCGGTGACCCTCATCGCCGTCAGCAAGACCTTTGGCCCAGAGCACATTAGGCCTGTGCTCGAGGCCGGCCACCGCGTCTTTGGCGAAAACCGAGTGCAGGAAGCCAAGGCCAAATGGCCCCAGTTGCGGCAAGACTATCCCGGCATCTCGCTGCATCTCATCGGTCCCCTGCAATCCAACAAGGCCAAGGAGGCGGTGCTCCTGTTCGAGGCCATCCATAGCATCGACCGCCCCAAGATCGCCGAGGCTGTCGCCGAGGCCATGCTCAAACAGCGCCGCAAACTTGAGCTTTTCATCGAGGTCAACACCGGCGAGGAACCTCAGAAGGCGGGCGTGCTGCCGCGTGAGACCGCGGGCTTGCTGCGCTTTTGTCGCGAAGGGCTCAAGCTCGAGATCGCCGGCCTCATGTGCATTCCGCCCGCCGACGAGGCGCCGGGCATTCATTTTGCCTTTCTTGCCAAGCTCGCCGCCGAACTCGACCTCGCCCAGCTCAGCATGGGCATGAGCGCCGACTTCGAGACGGCCATTCACTTTGGCGCCACGCACGTGCGCGTCGGCTCGGAAATCTTCGGCCAGCGCGCCTAGCGCGGCCGTGGCGCGAAGGCCAATAGGAAAAAGGCCAGGCCGCGCCCGTGCCCATGTGCGTGGGGGTAACGACGGCGCGACGGCCGCGCAAATCCTGCGCACAACGTCACCCCGCCACTCTCGCTTGCCGGCTGCGACCTGCTAGTGTCGCACGACTGATTCGCGCCACTGTCGTTGACGTGCCGGCGCACCCCGAGGAGGGAACAGCTCTGCCGCCGGTCGCAGCCGCCGCGCCGCTCTTGCGCGCCAGGTGGTTGCCCCTGGGGCGTCCGAGCCGATGCGAGGAGGCGGGTGTCATGGCGGACGGCAGCAGGGCCTCGGCGCTCGAGGTGGAGGCAAACGCGGCCGCGGCCGAGGCGGCGCGCGAGGCCAAGGCCGAGGTGCTGCAAGGCACCGTCACCATCACCAGCGCAGAAAAGTTGGCAAGCCCGGCGAGGGGGCAAACCGGCAAGGCAAAGAAGGCACGCTGGGCGGAATTCGTCGTCGATGTCTGGATCACCTCCTTCAACTCGGTCGAGTTCGGCCTCTATAAGCACAGCCGGAATCGGGCCAAGTCGCGGCAGTTCACCACCGACATGGATATCTTCGCCGAGGTCATCGAGAACGGTGAGCGCACCGGCTTGCTCGGCTATCGCGAGGATCTGTGGCGCAAGAACACCGGCATGGACAAGCGCCTGGTGTTTAAGCTGTTCAACGAGACCGTGAACTGGCGCGCCACCATGGACCTCATGATCGGGCGCAGCCTGCAGCTGACGCTCGGCGCGCGTGGCCTGCCCGTCACCTGTTTTTCCATCAACGTCGGCGACCATGAAAACGTCGTCTATCTCGAGCGCTCGGCCAACAAGTGGCCGCTGTTGCCTGAGGACTTCTCATTCTTCCTGCTCGAGGGCGGCAAGCCGCAGTTCTTCCGCCTGCGTCGCGATTTCATCGATCTCGGCGGCGACTACACCCTCTACAATCAGCAAAACCAAGCCATCGGCAGCCTCGACGGCAAGGTGTTCTCGATCGGCGGCAAGTGGCGGGGCCGGGTCGAAACGCAGCACGCCGATGTCCGCCTGCTGGTCGTGCTCAAGCTGTTCTGTGGCATGCTGATCTTCAACGCCGACTGCCGCCGGCACATGCGCCGGCTGGCGCGCGCAATCGCGAGCGGCAAGTACGTCCCGAAGCTCGAGAAGCAAGAGGCCGATCTGTACATGAACCCGCGCCGCGTGCGCTAAGCTTCGTGGAGTGGCGGCTAGGACTGCAATTGATCGACGAACGTCACAAAGTCTTCCGCCGGCATGCGCGCCGGCGTGAAGGCGTTAACCTTCGCCGTGCAATCTGGATAGCCCAGCGACATGCCGCAGACGATCTGCTGCTCGGCCGGGATGCCGAGTCGACGCTGCAGCACATCGTAAAACACCAGGAAGGCCGCCTGCGGGCAGGTTTCGAGCCCGAACTGCCGCGCCGCCACCATGATGGACTGCAGGAACATGCCATAATCGAGCCAGGAGCCTAGCTCCAGGTCACGGTCGATGGAAAAGATGAGGCCGATCGGCGCTTCGAAGAACAAGAAGTTGCGGCGGTGTTGGGCGTGCATCTTGTCCTTGTCGGCGCGGCCGATGCCGAGGGTCCCGTAGAGGCCCCAACCGCAGGCGCGTCGCCGCGCCAGGTAGGGCTCGCGCCATTTCTCCGGATAGTAATTGTACTCGCGCGGCACCACCGCGCCCCGGTCGTAGCGCTCCGCCAGGTCGCGCGCCACTTCGACTTTCACCGCGCCCTCGAGCACCCACACCTTCCATGGTTGCACGTTGCTGCCCGAAGGCGCGCGCCCGGCGATCTTGAGGATCTTCACGATCAGCTCGCGCGGCACGGGCTTGGCCAGGAAGGCGCGCACGCTGCGTCGTCCGCTGATCGCCTGTTCGACCGTGATCATGTGGGAGCGCCCTTCAGGCCATGCTTGCCGGTTGCGGTTGGACCATGGCACGGCCTAGTTTTGGGGGTCAATCAACCGGCCGCGCAGCGCCGCTGGCGGAGACAACCATGCCCTTTGATCCCAAGGCTGCCGATTTCCTCGTCGCGGTCGTCGGCACCGGCTCCATGGGGCGCGGGATCATGCAGGTGGCGGCCCAGGGCGGCATGCGCGTCCTCGCCTTCGATGAAAGCCCGAGGCTGCCAAGGCGGCAATGGCGCATGTCGCAAAGATGATCGAGACGCAGGTGGCGAAGGGGCGACTTGCAGCCGACGCCGGGCAAGCCGGCCTCGATCGCATCGGCCTCGCCCGCGCCCCTTCGCCGAGGCCAACGTCATCATCGAAGCCATCGTCGAGCGGCTCGACGTCAAACAGGCGCTGTTTGCCGGGCTCGACGCCATGACCGGGCCCGACACGATCATTGCCTCGGCCTGCCAGGTGCGCCCCGAGCCATGTGCGGCATGCACTTTCTCAACCCCGTGCCGCTGATGCGGCTCGTGGACATCATCCCCGGCCTGAAGACCGCGGCCTGGGTGAGCGAGGCCCCGTCGAGCCTCGCTCGACGCATGGCACGCGAGCCGGTGTGCACCGACAGCCTGGCGTTCCTGGTCGGTCACGTCGGGCGGGCCTTCGTGCCCGAGGCGCAACGCCGGCTTAGCGAAGGCAGGGGCGCGGCTTAAGGGGGGCGATGAAGCGGCGCCCGGCTAACGGCAGCGCATCTGCCAAGGCATTTGGGTCCCCGTCGCCAGCAACACCCCATCGCGCACGGCGTACTCGTTGGCAATGATGAAACTGTCGGCGATGGTGCGCATCCGGCCGTCGGCCTTGGTAATGGTGATCTGGCGGCTTTGCGCGGGAACCGGAAAAAAGACGACGAGATCGATGCCCCCGGCCGTCAAGGAGGCGCGCACCACCTCGCCGACGTTGCGCTGCGAGCCGAAGTCACGATCGTGCGCAATATTGCCACCCGGCGTCGCCGCGTAGGTCAGATAGCCGTTGGCAGGGCTCGGCGGCAACCGGCAGTCGACGGCCCAGGTTCCCAATAGGCCGAAGGCGGCGGCCGTCTCCGCCGGCGTCTCCGCGCGCGCCTGGCCCAAACCCATGAGCAGGCTCGCAAAGGCGAGGGCGAACCGGTGCATACGAGAGGTCATGGCTGCTAAGCTCGGTCGTGTTCGCGGTTCAATAGACAACGGCAATCTGCTATCTGCGGTTCCTAGGCGAGCGACGGGAGGCAGCACGTGCGTTTTGAGGGCCTTTTTCATCCGCGCGGAGTGGCCATCATCGGTGCCTCGTCCGATCTGACCCGCATCGGCGGCCATCCGATCAAGGCTATGAAGAACGCGGGCTATACGGGGGGCATCTTTCTGGTCAATCCGAAGTACCAGGAGATGCACGGCCTCAAGTGCTACCCGGACGCCCAGTCGATCGGGCAGCCCTGCGACCTCGCCATCATCGCCGTGCCCGCCCCGGCAGTTGCCAATGCGGTGCGCGACTGCGGTGCCGCCGGGATCGGCTATGCCGTCGTGCTCACGGCAGGTTTCCGCGAGACCGGCGCCGAGGGGCGCGAGCTCGAGGCCGAGCTGAAGCGCGCCGTCAAGGAAAGCGGCGTGCGCATCGTCGGGCCCAACTGCCAGGGCATGCTCTCGCTGCAAGCGCGCGTTTGGGCCGCATTCGGTAGCGTTGCCGACGAGACCGACTTTCGCCCGGGCGATGTCTCATGTGCCTTTCAGTCAGGCGGATTTGGCTATGCCATCGTCAACCTGGCGGAGGCCCAGGGTCTCGGCTTCCGCTACTGCGTGTCCTCAGGCAACGAGACCGACATCGATACCCCGGAGTTGCTTTCCGCCTTCCTCGACGACGTCGGCACCTCGTTGATCTTCGCCTATCTCGAGGGCACGCCCGATGCGCGCCGCCTGCTCGACGTCGGCCGCAAGTCGCTGCTGACCGGCAAGCCGGTAATGGTCTGGAAAGCCGCCACCACGGATGCCGGCATAAAGGCGGCGGCTTCGCATACCGCCAACATGACCGGCAGCTATGATCTTTACCGGGCGGCCCTGCGCCAGGCCGGCCTGATCGAAGTCGACGACGTCGAGCCGATCGTGGACATCGCTAAACTGTTCGCGCAGGGGCGCCTGCCAAAAGGAAATTCCGTCGGCGTGCTATCGATCTCGGGCGGCTCGGGTATCGTCTATGCCGATGCCGCCGTGCGCGGCGGCATGACGCTGCCGTCCTTTTCCGACGCGACGCTGGCCGCCTTGCGCAGAATTGTCCCCTCGTTCGGTTCGCCGGAGAACCCGGCCGACGTTACGGCCAGCTTCTTCAACGATATGAACCTGTTCACCAGCGCGCTTGAGATCGTGCTGGCCGATCCGCGGCTCGATCAGCTGTCTATACTGCTTGCCTCCATTTCCGGCCCCTCGGCGCGCCGTGCCGCCGAAGCCATCGCCGCCGTTGCCAACCGCACCGACAAACCGCTGCACGTCGCCTGGTCTGGGCGTCACGCCAAGTCTGCCGAGACCATCAAGGCCTTCAGCGACGCCGGTGTTCCCTTCATCACCACGCCGGTTCGACTGGCGCGCGCGGCCGCGGTGCTGGCGCGCTTCGCCGCCGATCAGAGGCGGCTGCTGCCCCGCCGTCCGCCCGAGGTGACGACGCCGAAGGGCCTCGAACTGCCGGCCGGGGCCGCGCGTCTGAGCGAAACGGAAAGCAAGGCCCTGCTGCGGGCCTTCGGCATTCCGATCGCCAAGGAAGTCTTCGTACCCTCCGGGGCCGACGCCGCCGTCGCCGCCCGTGGGCTCGCGCCGCCCTATGCCGTCAAAATCGTTTCCCGCGATATCCCGCACAAGACCGAGGCCGGTGGCGTCAAACTCGGCGTGGCGAAGGATGCGCTCGCCGATGCCGTGCGCAGCGTCACCGCTCGTGCGCTGGCCGCGAAACCCGCCGCCAAAATCGATGGCGTGCTCGTCTCGGAAATGGCGCAGGGCATCGAGGCTTTGATCGGCGTCATCAACGATGAGAGCTTTGGCCCTACCATTGCGCTGGCGCTCGGCGGTGTGCTGACCGAGGTGTTGAAGGATGTGACCTACCGCATCGCCCCGTTTGACCTCGAGACTGCGCGCGAGATGATCGCCGATTTGCGCGGCGCCAGGCTGTTTGACGGTTATCGTGGCAAGCCGCCCGCAGACAAGGAAGCGCTTGCGCAAACCCTCGTGGCCGTCTCGACCATGGCGACCGCGCTCGGCCCTCGCCTCAAGGAACTCGACATCAACCCGCTGTTCGTCGCACCCGAAGGCGGGGGCGTCGTGGCTGCCGACGCCCTGCTCGTTCTGAAAGCGTGACGGGCCCAAGCTTAGGCCCCGCCGCGGCCGCTCGACGCGGTCGTTGCCCTCTCCTCGCGCTCCGATCAATTCGGCTCAGGTCAGGAGCCCGATCGGCTTGCCGGCGAACCACGCCTCGATCGCGGCAACCATGCCGCTGTAAAAACTGCGATAGGTCTCGGCCGTCACGTATCCGAGGTGCGGGGTCAGGAGGGCGCGCGGCTCGCGGCGTAGCGGGTGGTCGGGGGGCATCGGTTCCGTGTCGAAGGTATCGGCGGCATAGCCGGCAATGCGCCCCTCACGCAAGGCGTTGATGAGAGCCGCTTCCTCGACGATAGGGCCGCGCGAGGTATTGACCAACAAGGCGTTCCGCTTCATTTGGCCCAGTTCGTGCGCGCCCACGAGGCCACGCGTGCGTGCCGACAGCACGCTGTGGATGGACAGAATGTCGGCGCGCCGGAACAGCTCGTCCTTGCTGACCCGTTCGGCACCATGCTGGCGGGCGCGCTCCTCGGTCAGGTTTTCGCTCCAGGCGATCGGCTTCATGCCGATGCCGGCTCCGATCCTGGCGACCCTGGCGCCGAGATTGCCGAGCCCAACAATACCCAGCGTCTTGCCGTCGAGATCGAAGCCGAGCGTTTCCTGCCAGGCGCCACCTGGGCGCATGGTGTGGAACTCCTGTCGCAGATTTCGTGCGAACGCCAGCATCAGGGCGATGGCCAGCTCGGCCGTGGAAAGGCCGCCGCCGCCGGTGCCACAGACGGCGACGCCGTGATCCTTGGCGGCCTCGAGATCGATCGAGGCGTTGCGCTTGCCGGTGGTCACCAGCAGCTTGAGGTTCGGCAGCTTTTCGAAAAGGGCGCGGGGAAATGGGGTGCGCTCGCGCATGATGCCGATCACCACGAAGCTGGCGAGCGCGCGCGCCAGGGCGTCGACATCCCCGATGCGCTCGTTGAAGACCTGGATCCGATGCGCTGCCTGGAGCGACGACCAGTCGGCCATGCTCAGCGCCACGTTTTGGTAATCGTCAAGAAGTGCGATGCTAGCCATGCGGCGGCTCCCCTCGTTGGCAGGCGTGAAAGTAGGGCATATGCCAATCGCGGCAAACTGTCTAAGATAGTACGGCTTTGCTGGCTGCGGCGATGCTGGCGCCTGGTCGGACCACAATCCTGGCTTGCCGCCCTGCTGCCAGCGGCGCGCCGCCCGCCTGCTGTGTCTGCCCCGGAGTTGTCCTGTGGCCGCGATGATGCTTTTGCTTGCCATGGTCTTCGGCCTGGCCGTGTTGCCGCAAATGTGGGTGCGCAAGACGATCGCGCGGCACTCGCGGGAGCGGCCTGACTTTCCGGGTACCGGCGGAGAGTTCGCCCGCCACATCCTTGATGAAATGAAGTTGACCCACGTGCGCGTCGAGGAGACCAAGCTCGGCGATCACTATGACCCTGAGACTAAGACCGTGCGCTTGCTGCCTGAGCATTTCAACGGTCGGTCGCTGGCGGCCGTCGTCATCGCCGCCCATGAAGCGGGTCACGCCATGCAGGACGCCACCGGCTATCCGCCACTCAAGGCGCGCACGCGTCTGGCCAAGCAGGCCATCCAGATGGAAAAGGTGGGAGCGGTCGTCATGCTGGCTGTGCCCGTCGTGCTCGCCCTCGCCAAGGCGCCACACCTGATCCTTATTGAGGTGTGCTGCGGCGTCCTGATCTTTGCGATGGCGCTGGTGCTGCACGCCGTGACGCTACCGGTGGAATTCGACGCCAGCTTCCGGCGGGCTCTGCCGGTGCTGAAGGCCGGTCGCTACGTCAAGCCGGAAGACATGCGCGCGGCGAAGCAAATCCTGCGCGCCGCCGCCTTTACCTATGTGGCGGCCGCCAGCATGAGCGTCCTCGACGTTATGCGCTGGTTGCGCGTGTTGCGTTTCTAGCCCTGCAGCCCCTTGGCGGTGCTGCACGCGCATTTGCTTTCACGCTGCGATTAGGCCGTGGCCGGCGCTAAATCGCGCAGCGCCGGGCCGGGACCCGCGTCATGATATGCCCCGCCTCATGACTTGAGCGTGCCAAGGAAATGGAGCGCCACCTCTCGGTCGTGACCATGGTCGCGATGCTCGATGAGATAAATGGCTTGCCAGGTGCCAAGCACCGCTTTGGCGTCCACCACCGGAATCGACAGCGAGGTCGCCGTCAGCATGGAGCGGATATGCGCCGGCATGTCGTCGGGGCCTTCGCTGCTGTGATGATAGCGGGCGGTGCGAGGGGCGGCGCGATCGAGGGCTGCGAGGAGATCGCGCTGCACGTCGGGATCGGCATTCTCCTGGATGGTGAGGGAGGCCGAGGTGTGCCGCACGAACAGGGTTATTAGGCCGGCATCGGCGTCGATCTGCTTGAGCCAGCGTGCGACCTGCCCCGTCAGGTCAATGAAGCCCTGACCGCGCGTGGCAACAAGAATGCGATCGTGCACCTGTTTTAGCACCGGGCCTCCATGGCACGACGACGGCGCGCTATTTGCCGACAAACTTCGGCACGCGGCGTTCGTTGACGGCGTTGACGCCTTCCTTGAAGTCGGCGGTCCGGCGCAGCCGCGTCTGTTTTTCCAGCTCGATGTCGGTGGCCGCGCGCACCCGGTCGGCGAGCCCGGCGCGCAGGGTGGCGCGCGTCTCGAGCACACCGAGGGGCGAGTTCTCCGCAATTTCGGCGGCGAGCTTCTGCGCGGCCGCCCGCACCTCGCTCTGCGGTACCAGCAGATCGGCAAGTCCGATGCGATAGGCCTCCTCGCCGGGAACCCGGCGGCTTGTATAGAGCATCATCGCCGCCCTCGCCGGTCCGATCAGCGCCGGCAGGGTGTGCGTCAGTCCGAAGCCCGGATGGAAGCCGAGGCGCGTAAAGTTGGCCGAGAAACGGGCTTCGGGGCAGGTGACGCGCAGATCGGGAACCAGAGCAAGCCCCAGCCCCCCGCCGACGGCCGCGCCATGGATGGCTCCGACCATCGGCTTGGCGGTGCGAAACAGGCGCACGGCTTCGATGTAAAGGTGACCGGCCTGCCCGGTCTCGGATTTTTTGACAAGGACGTCCTGCACATCGGCACCGTCGCCGAGCTTGGCCCCGGCGCAGAAGGCCGTTCCTTGAGCAGCCAGCACAATTGCGCGGCAGTCGGCGGATTGGTCGAGCGCTTCGCAGGCGTCGGCGATTTGCCGAATCAGCTCGATGTCGAAGAAGTTGTGCGGTGGCCGGCCAATTTCGATGGTTGCCACCCAACCGGCGTGCTCGACGGTGATGTCTTTGAAAGCGGGCATGTTTTTCTCCAGCAAAAATTAACACTTTCGGGAACTGCCCCGCCAGACCTTCGACTTTGCGACGCTGAGAACGCGCACGTTGCGCCGCCCCGGTATTCAGCCAGAGGCCCCGGCCCTAGCTCCGGGGCCTTCTCAATTCCTGGCGCCTGTCGCCGGCTCGCCATGGCGTCCTCACCTATCTCAGGCCCAGGCCGCGGGCGATGATGCCGCGCAGAATTTCCGTGGTGCCGCCCTGGATGGTCAGTTTCGGCGCGATCAAGGTCGCGAAGCGGAGCTGCTCCTCGAAGGTGGTGCGATTGCTCGCGCCTTCCTCGACGAAAGCCGCCAGCTCGCGCGCGCGGTGCGGCAAGGCCTGCTCCCAGATCGTGCCCACGTCCTTCACGATCGCCGCCTCCACCACCGGTTCCTTGCCCGCATGCAGCATGCCCGCCACCGACACCGACATGCGCCGCAAGGCATGGACTTGCGCGACCAGCCGACCCAGGCCCTCGGCGCCGCGTAGGTCGGGATTGGGGCCAAGCACCCGCACCAGCTCCTGCAGTACGTAAAAGGTCTCGAGAAAGCGCTCCGGTCCGCTGCGCTCGTAGGCCAGTTCGGATGTCGCCTGCTTCCAGGCGCCGTCGACTTCGCCGAGCACATGGTCATCGGGCATGAAGGCATCCTGGAACACCACCTCGTTGAAGTCGTGCTGTCCCGTCATCTGGTAGATCGGATTGACGGTAATGCCCGGCGTCTTCATGTCGACCAGGAATTGGGTGAGGCCATGTCGCCGGTTCTCCTTGGTCGCCGGCGAGGTGCGAAACAGCCCGATCAGGTAGTCGGCCTGGTGGGCGTTGCTGGTCCACACCTTGGTACCGTTGATGAGCCAGCCGCCCTTGGCCTTGCTTGCCCGCGTCGAAGCGGCGAACAGATCCGAACCCGAGCCCGGCTCGCTCATGCCGATGGCAAAGCACACTTCGCCGCGGCAGATGCGCGCCAGCACATCCTGCTTGATGCGCTCGTTGGCGTACTTGAGGAGCACAGGGCCGCTCTGGCGGTCGGCGACGAAGTGGAGGCGCACCGGCGCGTTGGCGACCCGGAACTCCTCGGTGACGACGTAGCGCTCCAGAAAGCTGCGTTCATGTCCACCGTATTGCTTGGGCCAGGTCATGCCGATCCAGCCTTTGGCCCCGACCTTGCGACTAAACGCGGGGCTGAAGCCGTGATCGTTGCCTGGCTCCTGCGGATCGTAGGTGCCGGCGGCGATTTCCTCTTCGAGGAAGGCGCGCACCTCCTCGCGTAGCCGGTCGCACTCGGGTGGCAAGCGGATCGGATCGAAGGTCAGCGCACTGCTCATATCCGCCTCCTCACCGCGATGCCAACAGCGGCCATAGGCCCTCGCTGCCACGCGCCGCGATCAGCGTTCCCAACCGCACCGCCCAGGCGCTCTCGTTGTCGAAGTCGTCGCGCCACGCCCACAGCCGTTGCGTGAAGCGATGCAGCACATGTTCGCGCGTGAAGCCGATGGCGCCCAAAACCTGGTGGGCGATGCCGGCACCGACGCCGGCAGCCTCCCCGACCCAAATCTTGGCGGCCGCCACCTCCAGCAACAGCGCATCGTCGAAGCCTCGCGCCGCCCGCGGTAGCCGGCCGGGCGCCGCCGCGAGTGCGGTGGCGATGGCATTGGCGGCAGACCCCGCCGCAGCCATGGCCGCGGCGGCCTCGCCGGCGAGCCGCGCCAGGTTGTGCTGCACGGCTTGGAACTTGGCGATCGGGCGCTCGAAGGCCACGCGTTCGTTGGCGTAGGCAACGGCGATATCGAGCACGGCGGCCAGCGCCCCGCTCATCTGCATGGCGCGCGCCGCAGCCCCCATGGCGAGCAGGCTCTCCCCGTCAAGCCCGGCGGGCGCGTCCCGGGTTGCGATCGGATGCACCGCCTCCAAGCTGACCGTGTTGAGCGCTTCTCCGGCGATGCTTCGACCGTCGGCCACGCGGGCCTTGGCGAGCTCGATCAAGGCGATGGTGCCGCCCCTGCCGTCCTCGCCTTCCGCGAGCACGGCCAGGTGCTTGGCGGCTTTGGCGAAGGGGACTGCGCGGAGCCGGCCGCTCAAGGTGCCTTCCCTTGCCAGCCTGAGTTTATCGCCGCGCCGCGTTGGCGCGCACGTCAGCATGCCCGGTGGTACGGCAATCTCACCCTGCGCCAGCAGCCAACCCGCCAATAGCGTCTCGGCGAGCGGCAGCGGCACGGCGTAGCGGCCGGCGAGGCTCAACAAGCCGAAGCCATCCTCGAGGCTGATGCCGGCGCCGCCCAGGTCTTCCGGTACCCAGGCCAGCGGCAGACCCGCCGCTTCCAAAGCAGCCCAGGCCGGCCCCTGCCAGTCGTCGCCGGCGGAACTGTTCAAGGTCTGTGGGTCGCAGTAATGGCGCAGGAGGCGCGAGGCCGTCTCGGCAATCAGGCTCGTGCTCTCCATGCGTTCGCCCCTCAGCGTGCTATAAGTGGGCAAGGTTTGGCAGCGGCGCGGGGCAACGTCAACTGCGCGCCGCAGCAATGCCCGCAGCCCTCGGATCGCAGCATGCCGGCGAGCAAAACGCTTTTGAGCTGGAGCACGGGTAAGGACGCGGCCTGGGCGCTCAATTGCTTGCGACAGGATGCCAGCGTCGAACTGGTCGGCTTGGTGACGACCATCAATGAGGCGGCCGAGCGCGTCGCCATGCACGGGGTGCGCCGTAACCTGCTCGAAGCGCAGGCCGCCGCCGTGGGCCTGCCCCTGTTCGTACTGCCGCTTCCTTCTCCCTGCCCGAACCAGGTCTATGAGCATATCATGGGGGCGTTCGTCGCCCGGCAGGTGGCGACCGGCGTGGAAGCGATGGCCTTCGGCGATCTCTTCCTGCAGGAGGTCCGCCGCTATCGCGAGACGGCGTTCGCCGGCAGCGGCATGCGCCCGATCTTTCCGCTGTGGGGCCGCGCGACCGCAAGGCTGGCCCGCGACATGCTCTCGGCGGGAATTGGCGCCTATCTTAGCTGTGTCGATAGCGCGCAGTTGCCGGCGCGGTTTGCCGGCCGCGCCTTCGATGCAGACCTGTTGGCCGAACTGCCCCCCGACGTCGATCCTTGCGGTGAGAACGGCGAGTTCCACACCTTTGTCTGGGGCGGTCCCATGTTCGAGCGGCCCCTGTCCGTCGAGCCGGGCGACCTCGTTTCCCGCGATGGTTTCGTATTCTGCGACCTGAGGCCGGCCGCGCCGCGGCACGTCCCGGCCATGGAGGGGCCATGACGAGCAAGGAAACCGCCGCGCAGCCCTTGCGCGTCGTCAGCTTGATCGCCAGTGCGACGGAGATCGTCTGCGCGCTTGGCCGTGGCGACTGGTTGGTCGGGCGCAGTCACGAGTGCGACTATCCCCCCGCCGTCGCCCGCCTACCGGCGTTGACCGCGCCGAAGTTCAAGGTCGAGGGTTCGAGCGGGGAGATCGATCGCCGCGTGCGGGAAATCGTGGGCGATGGCCTATCGGTTTATCGCGTCGATGCCGACGCACTGAGCGCGCTGGCACCCGATCTGATCGTTACCCAAGACCACTGCGAGGTCTGTGCCGTCTCTCTGCGCGACGTCAAAGAGGCCGTCTGCCGTTGGACCGATCGGCGCGTTGAGATCGTCTCCTTGCGGCCCGATTGCCTGGCCGACGCTTACGCCGATATCGGCCGCGTCGCCCGGGCGTTGGCCGCCGAGGCACAGGGCGCTGGGCTCGTGGCCGGGATGCAGCGGCGGTTGCGGGCGCTCGCGGAGCAACCCGTGCGCCGTCGCCGACCGCGGGTCGCCTTCATCGAGTGGGTGGAGCCGCTGATGGCCGGCGGCAACTGGATGCCCGAATTGATCGAGGCGGCGGGTGGCCACAACCTGTTCGGGGTTGCCGGCAAGCCTTCGTGCTGGATGTCCTGGGACGAGCTCGTTGCCGCCGACCCGGAGGTGATCATCGTGGCCCCCTGCGGCTTCGGCCTGGAGCGCTGTCTGGCCGAGCTGCCTTTGCTGCAGGCCAAGCCGGGCTGGACCGAGATCGATGCGGTGCTGAACGGTCGCGTTTTCTTTGCCGACGGCAATGCCTACTTCAATCGCCCCGGCCCGCGCCTGGCCGACAGCGGCGAAATCGTGGCGCAGGTGCTGCATGGCGGCGAGCCGGAACTGTCGAACCAGGAGACGGTCGCCTGGGTGCGGCACAAGCCGCAGGCCGCGCCAGGGTCTTAGGCTAGTCCTCGGCTCGCGAGGGCCTTCCCCATCGCCTCACGGCCTCAAGGGCACGCCGTCCCTGGGCGAACTCAGGCCACGTCGGCGCCGTAGTAGAGCATGACGACGTGCTCGGCCTCGGCAAAAAATAACCATCGCTCGAGCAGGAGGCCCGCCGCCAGCGCCAGCACGGCGATCGCCGAGCCGACAAGTCCGAGCGCGGGCCCGAGCGCCGAGATGGGTGCCGGGATGAGGGACAGCATGGAGGTCGCCATTGGGACGGCGAAGGCGAAGATGCCCACCCCCCGGCGCAGCGCCTTGGCGTGCTTGCGCGCGACCCTGTAGCCCATCTCCCGCATGATGTAGTTGGGCTCCGTATGGGGCGGCTCCAAGGGGCGCACTTTCCCGAGATGGCCGATGCCCGTCGCCGCCTCCACCGTGTAGGTCCGCAACTCGCCGTCGATGGCGCGCCAGTATGCCCATTTGAGAATGCC
Source organism: uncultured Alphaproteobacteria bacterium (assembly GCA_963775835.1). Lineage (GTDB taxonomy): Bacteria > Pseudomonadota > Alphaproteobacteria > Rhizobiales > Hyphomicrobiaceae > AWTP1-13. Next base: position 217,470 of record CAVZKV010000025.1, read on the forward strand.
GGCGACGGCGACGCAGGCGAGCGCCAGCCAGGCCGACCAAGCTTGCGTCAGGCCAAAGGCGCGCAAGAGGAGGTTGAGGAGCACGGCGCCGCTGGCAAGTCCCAGCGCCAAATAGATCGGCGCCGTCAACGGCTGATGCCATTGCCGGATCGTGCGCAGGGAAGCGTAGATCATGCCGGTGCTGAAAAGCGTCATCAGGGCGGACGCGATGGTCGCCAGCACAAGGAGCAGCGCGGTCGCACTGGCGCCCGCAAGGCTGGCCCACCCCAGCGCCAGGAGGCCGGCTGGAGGGTAGGTTGCCAGCGCCAAAACGCCTTCGCGCGACAGCCATGATGTGCGCCATTGCGAGAAGGCGCGCCAGGCACGCTCAGGCCGGCCAAGGTGCGCGGTCGAGGAGAGTAAACCCGCGGTGATCAAAACAAAGGCGAGCCCGAATGCCACCACGGCAAACGAGCGCTGGGTCGGTGCCAACTCAAAAGCCTTTGCCAGCGCCAGCCAAACCAGCAAGCCGTAGCCCGCCCCCGAAGCGGTCGTGAAGATGATGACGGAGTAGGCGGGGTGCATGACGGCGCTGCCTAGAAAAGCTTGCGCCGCGGCCGATCCTCTTGTCGGCCACCCGCAGGGGGTGCCCGGGGGGTAAGGATCACGAGTGGCGGCGAGCTCGCCTGCTCGGGGCTGGGGGGCAGCATGGTGCGCAGCAACCGGCGCGCCTGCGGCATGGGAGCGGCTCGGCGGCACCGGGGCGACGGGCTCGGGGTGTTGGGTCGGTTCACGGCGGCCTAGCGCGAGAGCATCTGGTCGATCCAGGCGAACAGGCGCTCGGCGGGGCCGGCATCGCTCGCGCCTGGGTGTGCCATCAAATCCGGGGCGGGCGCTGCGGCAGCGGGCGAGGCGGGCTCAAGATCCCGGCGGGCGCGCGGCGGCAGATACTTGTTGACCGGCCGGTAGCCAAACTCGGGCAGGAGATCGAAGCCGCCGCGCTCGGCCACAAGCCGGGACACCGCACTGTCGGGATCGCCGAGATCCCCGAAATGTCGCGCCCCCGTCGGACACGCGCGCACGCACGCCGGGATGCGGTCCTCGGCCGCGATATGATCATTGTAGATTCGATCAACGCACAACGTGCATTTCTTCATGACGCCATGGCCGTAGTCGTACTCGCGCGCGCCGTAGGGGCAGGCCCAGGAGCACAGTTTGCAGCCGATGCAGGTGTCCGGGTTGACCAGCACGATGCCGTCTTCGGCGCGTTTGTAGGAGGCGCCGGTCGGGCACACGGTGACGCAATCGGGCTCTTCGCAATGCAAACACGAGCGTGGAAAATTCACCGTCCGGCTCTCGGCGCCCTCACCCGCCTCAAAGGCGTGCACGCGGTTGAGCCAGGCACCATGCGGATCGGCGCCGTAGGGGGCCTGATCGGTCAGCGGCGCGGCATAGCCGGCACTATTCCACTCCTTGCAGCTCGTGGCGCAGGCCTGGCAGCCGACGCAGGTATCGAGATCAATGACGAGGCCCAGCTTCTTGGCCGTGGCGGCGGGGAGCGCTGTCATCGCCCGTCTCCCGCGCGCGCCCGCCGCGTTGCGCCGGCCTCTTGGCGGTGTGGCGCCGCGCCCGGCCCGGCCAAGCCCGGTGGCGGACGCAGCGGCGCCAGCCGCGGCGAGGTTGCGTGCGCCTCCGCGGCGCCCACCTTTTCGATCCGTACCCTGAGGTCGTACCAGGCCGCCTGGCCGGTGATGGGGTCGGTGTTGGCGTACCGGTAGCCGTCCGGCCGTTCAGGCTGCAGCTCGGCGATCAGGTGATTGAGGAGGAAGCCGCGCGTGACTTCCGGTGCCTGCGGATCGAGGCCCCAGGCTCCGGCCCGCTTGCCGATCGCATTCCAGGTCCACACGGTGTCGGGATTGACCCCCTCCATCAGTTTCACCTGCGCCTTGACACGGCCGCTGCGGCTTTCGATCCAGACCCAGTCATCGTCGCTGATGCCGAGCTTGGCGGCGCGTGCCCGGCCCAGATATAGCCGGTTGGAGGTGTGGATCTGGCGCAGCCAGGCGTTTTGGGAACCCCAGGAATGGTACATCGCCATCGGCCGCTGCGTGATGGCGTGCAGCGGAAAGTCGCGATCGCGGGCGTGCGCATCTTCGAACGGCGCATACCAGAAGGGAAGGGGATCGAAGTAGGTCTCGAGGCGCTGACGATGCTGGTGCGGCGGTAGCACCGGCCCATGCCCCCGCGCCGCCAGGCGCATCTTTTGCATTGGTTCGCTGTAGAGCTGGAAGATCACCGGGGTTGGCGTGATGCGAAAGCCCAGATCGACGGCCCAATCGATGAAGGCGCGGTTGGCATGCTTGAAATAGCGCATCTGCTCGGGCAGGTGGTGGACGTGGACGCAACCATCGGCAATGTACTGTTCGAGCTGGCGTGGGTTGGGCTCGCCGCGGCCCCAGTCGGACCCGTTCTTGCCGCGATGTCCGGCGAGCGGGCCGATGCCCGGCCGGCGCTCGTGATTGACGATGTAGTCGGCGTAGCCGCCCGGGTATTTCGGTGAGCCGTCGGCATTGCTGAAGCCCGGTAGCCGGAGGCGCGCGCCGAGATCGATCAGCACGCTTTGGAACGGCCGCACGTCGCGATCGGGAGCGACGACCGGCTGGCGGATGGCATCGGCGGGCGCGTTGGGTTCCGAAATGGGCCGGTCGAGCAGCGAGATGCAGTCCCAGCGCTCGAGATATGTCGTGTCCGGCAGCACGAGGTCGGCGTAGGGGACGGTCTCGGAGAAATAGGCATCCGAGTAGATGATCTTCGCAATCTTGTAATCGCCCGTGGCGGGGTCCTTCTCGCTCAGGTGGGCGAGGGTAGCCGGCGTGTTCATGGCCGAGTTCCAGCCCATGTTGGCCATATACAGGAACAGCACATCGATGGGGTAGGGATCGCCGCGCGCCGCATTGGCGATCACCGTGTGCATCAGCCCGTGCGCCGCGAATGGCGCCTCCCAGCTGAAGGCCTTGTCGATGCGTTGCGGGGCGCCCGCGTGATCCACCAGCAAATCCTCAGGCCCGGTCGGGAAGCCGAGATGGGGCCCCTGCAAGGCCTGCATCGGCTTGACCTCGCCCGGTTTGCCTTTGGGTTTCAGGGTCGGGGGGGTCTGCTTTGGATAGGGCGTCTTGTAACGGAAGCCGCCCGGGCAATCGATCGAGCCCAGCAGGATTTGCAGCACGTGCAGGATGCGGCAGGTGTGAAAGCCGTTGGCGTGGGCCGAGATCCCGCGCATGGCATGCATGCCCACCGGCCTGCCGATCGTCTTGTCGTGGCGGCGCCCGGCCCAGTCGGTCCAGGGGATGTCGAGCACCACCGGCTGTGCAAAGGCCGCATGCGCCAGCTCGCTGGCAATGCGGCAGATGGTGCCGGCAGCAATCCCGGTGGCGGCGGCGACGCGTTCGGGTGCGTAGTCGGGCGCCAGAAAGCGCTGGGCCAAGAGCTGGAACGCCGGCACCGCCTCGCGCCTGTCGGCGAGCCGGAAGCTACCCGAGAACGCCGGGGATATGTCGGGGTCCAGCGCGCTCGCGAGTCGACCGGAACGCTTGTCGTAACTGAGCGGTCTGCCCTCGCCGTCGCGCGCGATAAGCCCGTCGTCGGCCGCGCCCGGCGCCTGGATCACCAGCCAGCCGGCGTTCGTGTAGCGGCGCAAGTAGTCGACATCGATCTGCTGTCTGGCCAGAAGCTCGTGCACCAGGGCGCCGGCGAATAGGCCGTCCGTGCCCGGTTTGATGCCGATCCATTCGTCGGCAATGGCGCCGTAGCCGGTGCGCACGGGATTGATGCTCACCACTTTGACGCCGCGCGCTTTCAACTTGCCAAGCTCGATCTTGAGAGGATTGGAAGCGTGATCCTCGGCCACGCCCCACAGCATGAAATAGCGGGTGTGCTCCCAGTCGGTCTCACCGAACTCCCAGAAGGAGCCGCCGAACGTGTAAAGGCCGGCCGCCGCCATGTTGACCGAACAGAAGCCACCATGCGCGGCGAAGTTGGGGGTTCCGAACTGCATGGCCCACCAGCCGGTCAGGGCCTGGCTCTGATCGCGTCCGGTGAAAAAGGCGAGCTTGCTTGGATCCTTGCGACGCACCTCGCCGAGCCAATCACTGGCGAGCGTCAATGCCTCGTCCCAGGAAACTTCTTTGAATTCGCCCGAGCCGCGCTCCCCGACACGCAAGAGCGGCGCCCTGAGCCGCGCCGGCGAGTAGTGCTGCATGATTCCGGCCGCGCCTTTGCCGCACAGGACGCCCCGGTTCACCGGATGCTCGCGGTTGCCCTCGATGTAGCGAACCTTGCCGTCCTTCAGGAAGACGCGAATGCCGCAGCGACACGCACACATGTAGCACGTGGTCGTCTTGATCTCATCGGCGGGCGGGACCGACAAGGCAATGTTGGGCTCAGTCGTGGCTCGCAAGCATGGCCTCGTCGAACAGGGGTAGACCGGCCGAACGTGCCGGCGCCGGTGACGGGCCGGACGATACGGCCGGACCGGCACGCGGCGAAATGCTTTTCTAAGCCAATGCCCGCGCGCGGCCTACGCCTATTGCCGCACGCCGCCGAGCTAGCGGCCTTAGCCCTTCCCGTTGCGTCCGCGCGCGCTCAGCGCGTCGCCGCGGCCGCGGCCGCGGCGGTGCGGCGGCCGGCCAGGGCCAGGAACAGGAAACCCCAGCCGGTCGAGATCAGGTTGATCCCCGCCAGGAGGCCGATCGCCCAGGCCGCCGAACTCGGCAACCCAAACGCGATCAACAGGCCGACGGCAACGGCAATGAGGCCGCTCAGCAGGAGCCAGCCCCAGCCCTCGTGCGGGCGCACGCGCAGGGCCATGCTGATCTCGAGCCCACCCTCCACGATGAACAGCGCGGCCAGCAAAATCGTGAGCGTGATGATGCCGGTGAGGGGAAAGAATGCCAGGTAGGCGCCGGCAACGATGTACAGCGCTCCGAGCAGCACCTCCCAGACGAGGCCTCGCCACTGCGAAGCCGAAAAGGCGTGCACGATCATCACGATCCCGCCGACGAGGAACACCCAACCCAAGGCAATTTTGACGGCGACCGTGGAGAGTAGGGGAAAGGCGATAGCGGCGCAGCCCGCTAAGAGCAACACAAGGCCCAGCGCCAGGAACCAACCCCAATGCGCCGCGACTTGTTGGCGAATTTCGGCAAGGGCGCCTTCAACATTGGCGCGCGAGATCTGGTCACTCATGGGTAACCTCCTGGGCAACCTTCGCTTCCCTCAGGGAAGACGCAACCCCCGCGCCAGCATCAAGGCAGGGCATACTAGCAGGAAATTGACGCCCCCGCCGCCGCTGTCGGCGGGTTGCCGACAGCAAAATGTGGCTTTGGTTGCCCTGCCGCCGCTCGCCGGACGGGCTACTCCGCGGCGATGCGCACCTCCTGTGGCGGACGCGCGGCGATCCGATGTCGCACGAGATCGATGTGCCCGCGCAAGTCGTAGAGCTGGCTGGAAAAATAGAGCGGTACGCGCAATCGGCGGACGTGGCTGTCGATACGCTCGACCTCGGCCTGGTGCGCGGCCAGATCGTACTTGGCGCCGCCGCTGTCGAGGCTGCGTTCCAGCGCCTTCAATTGCCGGTACCAATAGAGCAGGCGCCGTCGCACGTTCCAGGCGTAGGCGACCGGCAAAAACCGCATCAGCGGCACCAACACGGCGAGCGCCGGGATCAACAAAATGAGCTTGGCGGCGTGCGCGTTGGTATAGGCGGTGATGTTGTAGGGCAGCCCGATCCGCTTGTTGAACGGTGCAACCAATCGCAGCAGGAACGGCAGCTCATTGGTCTTATAGATCTGGCGCGCCTCCTTGGGCACTTCGAATTCGGGATCGCTGGGGGAGGGGAATTCACCGGGCTTGTAGAAGAGCACCGGATCGCCGTTTTTGTCGAAGCCGGGCTTCGGATTATTCATGATGGCTTGGGTGAGGAGGCTTGCCAAAGAGGCGTCTAGCTCCGGCTTGACCACCAGGGCGACGGAGGTGGCCAGCAAGGTGATGTCCGCCGAAGGAATGAGCGGCTTAAATTCGACCGAGCCCGTTCGCATCACCAGCTTGGTCAGCGCCGGAAAGCGGTTGTCGTAAGCTTCGGCCTCGGCGGAAAAGTCCATCAGGCGGATGGCGGGCACGTGCAACAGCAACTGGATTTTGTCGTCGTCGGCCGGCAGGATCAGAATGGCCGCGTCCGCCTTGCCCTCAAGGAGTTCGCCGGCGTCCGCCGACAGCTCCTCGTTGATGAACTTGGGATCGTCTCGGACAGGGCTAATCCCGTTGGCGCGCAGGAGCTGGGTCGCAATGCGCCGCGAACCGCTGTCGCGGGTGCCGAGCATGATGCGCTTGCCATTGAGGTCCCTGAGGCTTTGCAGTGGCGTATCGGCGCGCGTGAACACCCAGATCGGCTCATAAAACAGTCGGCCGAGCGACTGCAGCTTGGCGTACTCGACGTGCCTCCCCTTGGCCTTCTCGGTGGCCAGGCGCCCCTGCATGCTGCCCACCAGTCCACCCTTGACGAAACCGGCATTGATTTCGGATTTGGCGTCGGCGAGAGCCTTGAGGGTGGCAAAACCTTCCATGTCCTTGAATTCCAGGCGCACACCGTAGCGTTCCAATTCCAGACGGTAGGTTTCAGCCAACTGCTGATAGTGCGGATTGCCGGTCGCCAGCACGATGCGCCCGTCGGTATGCGACCCTGCCTGCAGCGTCACCGCATAGACGGCAAAGCCCAGGCCGCCCGCCAATACCGTCCCGATCGAGGCCTTGGCCGTGTTGGATTCCATCGCACCCCCCACCTTCCCCGCACGCTCAAAGCCCGAAGGCCCCGTGATGTGAAAGCCCAGCGATTGTAATGGACTGTTAACCATCTTGCCACAGCTCGATGGCGTGCGTGTGGCAAGCAAACCTCGCGGCCGGCGCTCCCTGTACGCCCTGGCGCAGGCGACACCCAGGCCCGCGCGTTTAGGCCCCTCGCCTTATGCCGTCATCTTGAGGGCCGCCGCCAAACCGGGGACCGCCGCGGCCCCTTCCGGCACCAGGAACCTTGCCGCCGTGAAGTCGTTGCCGATCGGCTCGGCGCGGCCGCCCAGGTGGCTGGCGAGAAAGGCTTCGGCGATGGCGAAAAAGGCGATGCGGTTGGCGGGCTCGGCGAAGCCGTGACCTTCCTCGGGGTAGAGGACGTAGGTCACGGGCAGGCGCTTGGCGCGCATGGCGGCGATGATCTGGTCCAACTCGGCCTGTTTGACGCGCGGGTCGTTGGCGCCCTGGCCGATCAGCAAGGCCTTTTTAATGTTGCCGGCCGCGTAGAGCGGCGAGCGCGCCTTGAGCAAACGGCGCCCCGCCTCGGTGCGTGGATCGCCGACCCGTCGGGCCAGGTTCTCAAAAAAGGCCGCCCAATAGGGCGGGATCGTCGCCAGCAGCGTCTCGAGGTTGGAGGGGCCAACGATATCGACCCCGCAACAGAACACCTCGGGCGTAAACGCCAATCCAGCCAGGGTTGCATAACCCCCGTAGGAGCCACCCATGATGGCAACGCGGCTCGCATCGGCGATCCCCTCCTTGACGGCCCAGGCCACGGCGTCGAGCAAATCGTCGTGCATCTTGCGGCCCCATTCCAGATCGCCGGCGTTGAGGAACGCTTTGCCGAATCCCGTGGAGGCGCGGAAGTTGACCGAAAGCACAGCAAAGCCGCGATTGGCGAGCCACTGGTGCTGGGCATTGAAGCCGTATTCGTCGCGCGCCCAGGGACCGCCATGGACGAGAAGCACCAGCGGTAGCGGCTCGGCGGGGCGCAGGTGCTCGCCTGCGGGCAAGGTGTAGTAGGACGGCAGATCGAGCCCGTCGCGGGAGCGGATCAGCTCGCCGCGCATGGGGGCAAGGGCATAGGTTTTCAGCTCTGGCTGCGTCGTGAACAGCTCGCTGATCTCACCATGATCGCGATGGTAGAGGTGATAGGTCGTCGGGCTCTCGGCCGCGCTCGCCGCAACCACCCAATAGCGATCGTCGAGCGCGCGGTCGGCGATCGAAACCTCTCCCGGCAGTGCACCGTGCAGACGCTTGAGATCGGCGGCCATGCGCTCATCGAGCGCAATCCAATCCAGCGCCAAGTGCTTGGCGCCGACCGCCTCGACGACGCCGGTAACTGGATGGGAGATCACCCGGCTGATGTCGGCCTTGGGATGTTCGGCAAGCACGCCGGCCGCGCCGCTCGCCCAGCTGGTGGCCAATAGCGCCGCCTTGTCACGGCCGATCGAGGAAATGCTGTAAAGCGTGGCCCCGTCGCGTGTGAAGTCAATTGGGTGCGTGGTGAGATCGTCCTCGTGCTCGACGAGGAGCATCTCGTCAAGGCGAGCACCATCGATGCGATAGACGATCTTGCCACCCTCGGCGCCGCGCGGCTTGATGGCAAGCCGGGGGATGAGCTGTCGATCGGTAAGAATGGCGCCGAGCTCGGCGGTGTTTTCAAACAGCAGTTGGCGCTCACCGGTGTTTATGTCGATGCGATAAAGGTCGTGCCAGGCCTTATCGCGGTCGTTGATGGCCACCGCCAACGCCTCGGGGTGATCGAGACTCAGGTGCTCGATGCGCGCGTTGACCCCGGCAAAAGGGGTGAGGTCTCGGATGGGGCCGCCGTCGAGCGGCACCGCGTAGATGTGCCAATCCTCGGTGCCGCCCTCATCCTGCATGTAAAGCACGTGCCGGCTGGTGTAGGCCCAGGCGTAGAAGCGGATCCCACGCTTCTTGTCGGCGGTGATGACGCGGGCCTCGCCGATGGCGTCGATCGGCGCCACCCAAACGTTGAGTACCCCGTCTTTAGGGGCGAGCCACGACAGGAAGCAGCCGTCGGGAGCAATCTGGCCTTGCGCGCGCGTCGGGTTGCCGAACAGGGTGGCACGCGGGATGAGGGGTGGCAGGGCGACAGGGGGTATAGGCATGGGCGTCGGCTCCTCGGCAGGCCTTTGGGGGCGGACATTGGCTGCCTGCGAGATGGGGGCATTGGCCGCCCCGACGCAAGTGGGACCTTGCCGGCAAGTGCAGCGCCGCTTGCGCTCAATGCGGCCGCCCCCCGCGCCGGGCGACGCCAGCCCGGGGTGGGCAAGGTCAGGCGCCGGGCCGGCGTCGTGCGGTTTGGCCCCGCTTGCTCGCGGCCGCCCGCCCCACCCCCGAAGACATCGCCGGCCTAGAACACCTCGTCTGATAGGCTTGGCTTGCGCTGCATTGCCCAGTCGGCGGCCTGCGGCACGGAGCCGAACTTGTCCGGCTGGCCCTCGCCTTCGATGGAGTGCATGCCCGTGGCGCTCTGCAGCAGGGCGGCGCCGAGCAACAGGCCGGCGGCGCTGAGCGAGCGGCGCTCGTTGCGCGGGACGCGCAGCAGCGTGTGCAGCGCCGGTGAGTAGCGCGACAGCTTGAAGAAGCGCAGCAGCCGCAAGACGCGCAAGACCCTGAGATCGAGGCTAAAGAGCGTGCTGAGGTAGTAGGCCAAACTCGCCAACAAGTCGATGACGAGATGGGCGCGTGAAGCCCACTTCAAGCGCACCTTCCACGGCGGCAGCCGCGCCAGAAATGGCACCTCCACCGTGGTCCACAAGCGCGCCGCGTAATCGATGGTGAAGATCGACACCGAGAAGGCTTCAAAGGCATCGAACCAAAGGCCTTAGCGGCCTGCCAGCTCCGGCACCGTCTCGGCCACGAAGGCGGCGATGTTGGTGAGGATGAGCGCGACGATCCCCGTACCGACGAGGCGGCTCGCGCGGTCATCGCCTTGGCCGATCTCGATGATTTCGTAAACGCGACGGCGCCAGGGCCAGGCGAGGGACGTGGGGCCGCAGATCACCGCCGTTGCACGCGCTCTCCACCCTGGTTTTATCGAGCAAGCAAGGCTTCCCCGTCTTCCCCTCGGCTATGATGCAATGCCCGGGAAGCGTCGGCAAATTGGCGAGCAACGAGTTCCGGCGGCAAGGCTCGGGCGCCCTAAAAAACGACGAGACAGCGCCGCCGGCGCGCGATATGCAGAAAAAAGAGTAGTGTTCCAGGACAGGACCTTTCCGCCGGCCCCTCCAGCGTTCGCGACCAGCCAATGCCCCGAACTCCGCAAGCCGCCCTCCACCAGCGCCGCAACGTGGCGCTGTTGGCCTTGGCGCAGGCGCTGTTCATGTCGGTGCAGGCCATGGGCATCTCCGCCACGCCCTTGGCGGGATACATGCTGTTGGCCGAGACCGAAAAGTGGCTGGCGACAACGCCGATCTTTTTGGTCCACCTTGCCATCATGGGCACCACCGTGCCGGCCTCCCTGCTGATGGCGCGCATCGGGCGGCGGGCGGGCTTCACGTTCGGCGCCGTCGTGGGGACCGGCGCAGGCTTGGTCGGCACGCTCGCCCTTGTTCGGCAGAGCTTTCCTTTGCTTTGCCTTGCAACGGTGCTGCAGGGCATGCAAGCGGCATTTTTCTGGTATTTCCGGCTCGCCGCCGCCGACGCCTCCGAGCCGGCCTTCCGCCCCAAGGCCATTTCCCTCGTCATGGCGGGCGGCGTGCTGGCCGGCTTGCTCGGCCCGCAAACGGCGAAGTGGGCCGTCGACTGGTTTGAAGCCGTGACTTTTGCCGGCATCTACCTGGCGATGGCGCTGTTCTCCATTGCCATCGGCATCCTCGTGCAGTTCATCCGCATCCCGCGCCTGAGCGCCGCCGAGCGGTCCGCCGGCGGGCGCCCAATGACGCTGATCGTGCGGCAACCCGCCTATCGCGTGGCGCTGGCCGCCTCGGTGTGCGGCTACGCGGTCATGACGCTCACCATGTCGGCGACGCCGTTGGCGATGCTGGCCTGTGGGTTCACGTTTAGCGATAGCGCCAGCGTGATCCAGGCGCACATTGTCGGCATGTTCCTGCCGTCGTTCTTGACGGGGCATCTGATCCAGCGCTTCGGCGTCCTGCGCATCATCGCTGCCGGCGGCTTGATCGAGCTCGGCTGCGCCATCGTCAACCTCTCCGGCGTCGGCTTCGGCAATTTCTTGCTCGCCAACGTGCTGGTGGGCATTGGTTGGAATTTTGCCTTCGTGGGCGGCTCATCCCTGCTCACCACCACCTACGCGCCCAGCGAGCGCGCCAAGGTGCAGGCCAGCCATGACTTTACGGTCTACAGTGCCACGGCCGCGGCCGCGGCCGTCTCGGGTGTGCTGGCCGCCAAGGCGGGTTGGGTCGTAATCAATTTGGCCGCCGTTCCGCTGATGTTTGCCGTCAGCGGGGCCGCGCTTTGGCTCATGAGCCAGCAGCGACGTGTTTCGCCCGCAGCGGCAAAGTAGGCGCCGACATGGGTGACCGCTATGACAGGAACAGGAAGCGGGGTCTCCATCCGGCCTTGCGCGGTCTGCCAAAGCCGCCGCCCGAGATCATCGGTTGGGGCCTGTCGGCGCCGGCGCGGATCGGCCACAACCAGGGTCCGCCCCTGGATGAGCCGGTGGCGGATGCCTTCGTGCGCTACCGCTGGCGCAAGGCGCACGCCGCGGTCTGGAAGAACCCGCCGCTTTCGATCCTGAAATTGCGCATGCAACGGGCCGAAGCCGCTGGGGTCAGCTACCGCGAGTACATGCTCGAGCTCTTGGATTCGGGACGGCACTTGCAAGCCGCCGACGTCGCCAAGCGGCGCCATCAAGCTACCACCGCGTCGGCGACAAAGCCGCAGCCATCCGCCCGGAGCGGCCGGGGGCGGAGGCCATGAGCGAAGCTTTCGACCCTGAGCGGCATCGCTTGGCGCCAAGCCGCTACTTTGAGGAGTTTCAGCTGGGCGAGACCTTTCCTTTGCCCTCACGCACCGTGACGGAGGCGCAATTCCTGGCTTTCCAGGCCGTCTCGGGCGACAACCATCCGATCCACTATGACCGCGAGTACTGTCGACGGCATGGGCATCCGGAGCTGCTCGCCCACGGCTACCAGGTGCTGGTCCAGACGGCGGCGGGGGCGGGGCAATTCCCGTTTCTGGTCGAAGGGTCACTGATTGCCTTTATCGAGCAGTCGTCGCGCTTTCTTGCCCCGGTCTATGCCGGCGATACCCTCTATCCGCGCCTGACTGTGACCGAGCTCAAGCCGCAGCGCACGACCGGCGTGCTGACGCTCGCCACCAGCATCCACAATCAGCACCGCAAGTTGGTGCTGGACGGCCTGCAAAAATACCTGATCCGCCGGCGCCCCGTCGGCTAGCCGGTCGCGCGCGGCCTGTGTTTCACGTGGAACGCGACCACCGTCGCTTGGCGCGAGGGCCAGGCCGATTGTGGCGCGTTGCGGTCACCGGGCAGGGGTGCGCCGGCCGGTGGGGCGGCCGGCGCCCAAGGGCCGTGCACATAAACCTGTTCGCGCCCGCATACCAGCTGCCGTAAGATCGCGCGAGCCTACGTCACGAGCAGCGGATCCAGCCTCCCGTGCCGATCATCGAGCCAGCGCCCTGGCGCCATCAGTTTTTTGACCACGTCGCCTGTCCACAGGACCTCTTCATTCCGACCGACGACCCCGAGGCGTGGGAGTGGAACCCACGCCATCGCTGGGTCTTCGACAAGCTGCAGGTGGCGCTCAGTCAGGGCCTACCCGCCGGTCCACATGGCACCAGGCCACCGGGGTTTCCCGTCTTCTCAAAACCGATCATGAACTTTCGCGGGCTCGGCGCCGGCAGCCGCATTCTCGCCTCCGCCGACGACTACGACCGCAACCATGCGCCGGGGCATTTTTGGATGACCTTGCTGGAAGGTCGCCACGTGTCCACCGACGTGGCCGTGGTGGATGGCGAGCCCCAATGGTGGCGCCACGTGACCGGCGTCGCGGTGGGTGAGGGGATGTTCGACACCTGGACGGTGCACGCGGCGCGCGATGCCGAGCTCGAAAGCTACTGTGGCAGCTGGATTGAGCAAAATCTCGCGGGCTACACCGGCATGCTCAACCTCGAAACGATCGGCGGCCGCATTATCGAGGCGCATCTGCGACTCTCCGATCAATGGCCCGACCTTTATGGGCAGGGCTGGATCGACGCCTTCGTCGGCCTCTATCGTGACCGAATCTGGACCTATGCGGACGCCGATAGGCGCGACGGATTTAGCTTGGTGCTGTTCGGCCCAGCGGGGCGGCAGTATCGCCAGCCGCCGCGCGAACTGGTGCAAACGGTCGTGCGCATGCCCGCAGTATCGAGCGTGCAGATTACGTTTCACCCCGAGCGGCCACCTGAACGGCATGCCATGCCGCCGGGTGGCTTTCGCGTTGCCGTGATCAACGCCTTCGATCGCGAGCAAGGGGAGGCGGCGCGCGAGGTATTGCGCGGCTTTTTTCTCGGCGCCGAGCCGGCGGTCAACATCCGGCGCGAGCCCTAGCCCAGCGTTGCAGCTGTGGAGCAAGGATCAAGGGTCAATCGTGAGACGGCGTGAGCTGATCGCAGGCTTCGTTGCACTGGCCGTCGTCGTGGCGCCGGCCGTGGCGGCGAGCCAGACTACGCCACAGGAGCTTGCCGCCAAACTCACCCCCGCCCAGCGCCAAATCTATGAAGACTATCGCCGCGCCCGCGACGCCTTCGAGGCCAAGCTGCGCACCTATTGGGCGCGCGTCGATGCCAAGCGTGATGCGCGCCGGGCCAAGCATATGCTGGCGCAACCCTTGAGCAGCGAGGACTACGTGGCCGAGCAGCCGCCGAAATACGCCGGCCCGGAGCTGCCTGCCGAGATCGCCAAGCTCGTTGTCGAGGTCTTGCCGCCCACCCCGGCGCGTCCCCTCCCGGAGGTCAGTGATTTTCTGGCGAACGCCAAAGCCCAATTTGGCTTCGTGCCGGCGCCGACCACGGAGCTGGACTTCAAGCGCCGCTATGCGCGCGAGGCGCTGGCGGTGGGGCTCAGCAAGGATCAAGTGGTGCGCATCTATGCGCTCGAAACCGGCGGGCAGGGCACCTATGACATGCAATCGGGGGTCAACCCCGTCACCAAACAGGGCCGCCCGATCTCTTCCGCCCTTGGCTACGCCCAGCTTCTCAACGGCAATTCGGTGAGCGAACTCGTCAAGCACGGCACGAGTTTCGCGCAGCGGCTCATCAGCATGGCGGCACAGCCGGGCACGCCGCCCGCCAGGGCTGCCGGGCTCCGCGACAAGGCCACCATTGTTCGCCGCATGCTGAGGGCGGCGCGGAGTGTGCCCAACGAATGGGCCGCGCACGTGCGATTTCGGCGGCACGCCAAGCGGACTTGGCATCCACGCGCTCAATCTCGACGCCGACGTGGGCCCCTGGTTGCAGGTCCTGAAACTCAAGGGATTGAAAGAGGCGGCCGAGGCCGCCGGGCGCGGCCAGCTCAGCGGCGCGGAGATCGAACTCATGAACCTGGCCGGTCCCCGCACCGGCCTCGAAATGATGACCCCGTTGGGGCGCACCATGCCAACCTCGAATTTTTTCAGCGAGGGCGGCTACTACCGCAACACTATCGTGCGCGAGAAGACCGCCGCCGAATTGCTGGCCGCGCTCGAGCAGCGCATGGAACTCAGCGTTAAGAAACCCGGTGCCGTCGAGTTCGCTCAGGTTTTCGACGAGGTGGCACGCCGTTAACCGGCGGTGGCCGTCCCGATCGCGGCCACGCTTCCCTCGCACAAGAATTCGCGCTAGGCCTCGCGCCATGAGCACACGCCGAAGCGCCGGCCTTGCCGCCATACCCTTCACGCACGCGATTGCGGGTTGCCTGTCGGGCGCCATCGGCCAGCACGGGCTGAGCGAGCAAGAGCTCAGCACCTGGCTCGACAAGCTGGCCGCACCGCTGGCCGAGCTGAAGGAAAGCTATCGCGACCGTACGCTTGCGCTGTTGCGCATTGCGCAGGACACGGCGGACCTGGAGGCCGCCGAGCAGGCCTACGCCAAACTCGTCGCGGGGGCGCGCGCTATTGTCTTTTTTGGCATCGGCGGCTCGAGCCTCGGCGGGCAGGCGCTGGCCCAGCTTGGCGGCTGGAGCATTCCCGGCACCGCCGACGCGGCGCAGAAGGCGCGCCCGCGCACGCGTTTTTACGACAACCTCGACGCGCATACGCTTGGCGCCGCGCTTGGCGCCTTTGATCTGAGCAGTGCTCGGTTTGTCGTGACTTCAAAATCCGGGGGCACGCCGGAGACCCTGGTGCAGGCGCTGGCGGCGCTCGATGCGGTTAAGCGGGCGGGTCTCGAGCGGCGCATACCCGAGTTGTTCTTGGGCATCACCGAGCCCAAGCGCGAGGGCACGGCCAACGGGCTGCGCCGGCTGTTCGAGGCCCACGGCATTGCGCTGCTCGATCATCACACCGGTATCGGCGGGCGCTTTTCCGTCTTGACCAACGTCGGTCTGCTGCCGGCCTTGGCGCGCGGCCTCGATATTCGTGCCCTGCGTGCCGGAGCCCACAGCGTGGTCGAAGCCCTTTTGTCCGCGTCGGCGCCGCGAGACTGCGCGCCCGCCGTGGGTGCCGCTCTGGCGGTGGCGCTCGCGCGCACGCGCGGCGTGCGCACGCAGGTGATGTTACCCTATTCGGATCGGCTCAGTCGCTTCGCGCACTGGTTCGTGCAGCTGTGGGCGGAAAGCCTGGGCAAGAATGGGCAAGGTACCACGCCGCTCGCCTGCCTGGGGCCCGTCGACCAGCACAGCCAGTTGCAGCTTTTCATGGACGGGCCGCGCGAGCATCTGATCACGGTCGTGCGGACGCCGACGGCCGGGGAAGGACCGCGGCTGTCCACAGAGCTGGCGGGCGTGGCTGGTCTCGACTACCTCGGCGGCAAGGCCGTGGGGGATTTGGTTGCGGCCCAGGCCGTAGCCGTCCCGGAAGCGCTCGCGCGCGCCGGGCGGCCCGTGCGCGTCTTCGACCTTGAACGGCTTGACGAGGCAAGTCTGGGCGCGTTGATGATGCACCTGATGCTGGAAACGATTCTCGCCGGGCGGCTGCTAGGCGTCGATCCGTTCGATCAGCCGGCCGTCGAGCTGGCCAAGGTCATGACGCGCGAACGGGTCGCCGCGTTGCGGGCGTAACGGCGTTTCGCAAGTGCCGAGGAGACAGCGCCAACCGTGCCCATCCGCCAGCTCAGCGCCGAGACGATCAACCGCATCGCCGCGGGCGAGGTGATCGAGCGGCCGGCGAGCGTGGTCAAGGAGCTGATCGAGAACGCGATCGATGCCGGGGCGGCGAGCATCGAGATCGTCACGGTTGCCGGCGGGCTATCGCTGATCCGCGTCAGCGACGATGGCATCGGCATGGCCGGCCCCGATCTGGAGTTGGCCGTCGAGCGGCACGCGACCTCGAAGCTCGCCGAGGAGGACCTGCTCAACATCGCCACGTTGGGTTTCCGGGGCGAGGCCTTGCCGTCGATCGGCGCCATTGCCCACCTTACGGTGGCATCGCGGCTGCGCCAGGAGGGCGCGGCGCACGAGATCGTGGTCGACCGCGGCGCCAAGCGCGCGGTGCGCCCCGCGGCCCTCGCAGGCGGCACCCGCGTGGAGGTGCGCGAGTTGTTCTCGGCCACGCCCGCCAGGCTCAAGTTCCTCAAAAGCGAGCGGGCGGAGAACGCCGCCATTGCCGAGGTCGTCAAGCGCATCGCCTTGGCGCACCCTTGCATCGCCTTCAGCCTGACGACCGGCGAGCGCACGGGCTTGAGGCTTCCGCCGGAGCCAGCGGGGTCGGATGGGCATCTCGCCCGGCTCGGCCGCATCATGGGCCGAGACTTCCTGCGCGATGCGCTGGCGGTGGAGGCCGAGCGCGAAGGCGTGCGCATCGGCGGTTTCGCCGGCCTGCCGACCCTCAATCGGCCCGATAGCTCGCAGCAGTATCTGTTCGTCAACGGTCGGCCGGTCAGGGACCGATTGCTGATTGGGGCCGTGCGTGCTGCTTACGCCGACTTGATCCCGCGCGGACGCTCGCCGTTGCTTGCCCTGTTTGTGACGCTGCCGCCGCGCGAGGTCGACGTCAACGTGCACCCGACCAAGGCCGAGGTCCGTTTCCGCAACGTCAACGCCGTGCGCGGCCTGATGGTTGGCGCGCTGCGTGGGGGATTGGAGGCCGCGGGACATCGCGCCTCCGAACGCGGCGGCACGGCGCTGATCGCGGCGCTGGCGCCAGGCCAGCACGGGGCTGCGGGCTGGTCGGCGACGCGAGCTGGTCGGCGAAGGGCTTGCGCCCGCCCCAGGAACTCGTTGCCCTCATGCAAGCGCCGCTCACAGGGGTCAGCGCACCGAGCGCCGATTGGAGCGCCGCCGCTGCCCCCGCGGCGCCCAATCTTCTCGATCGGCCGCTCGGGGCCGCGCGGGCGCAGCTGCACGAGACCTACATCGTCGCGCAAACCCGCGATTTGGTGGTGATCGTCGACCAGCACGCCGCGCACGAGCGGCTTGTTTACGAGCGCATCAAAGCTCAGCTTGCCGATGGCGGCGTGGCGCGCCAGGCGCTGCTCATTCCGGTGATCGTCGAGTTGGATGACGAGGAGGTCGCGGGGCTCGCCGAAGCGGCCGATGCCTTGCTCGGGCTGGGGTTGCAGCTCGAGGGCTTTGGGCCCGGCGCCGTCATGGTGCGCGAGGTGCCGGCCGTGCTCGGTGATGGCGATATCACGGGCCTCGTCAAGGATCTGGCGCGGGAGGCCCTGCGTGACCGCGCCGGCGCGCTCCTCAACGAACGCTTGACGGCGGTGTGCTCGCGGATGGCCTGCCACGGCAGCGTGCGCGCCGGGCGGCGGCTGACGGGTGAGGAAATGAACGCGCTTTTGCGCGAAATGGAGCTGACGCCCCACTCGGGTCAGTGCAATCACGGCCGACCAACCTATGTGGAGCTCAAACTTGCCGACATCGAGCGTCTGTTCGGCCGGCGCTAGCGCGGCGTCGGGCGCCCACGGCGGCGTGCCTGCCGGCTAGCCCCTTACCAATATGCGCAAAAGGCGCGCTCTTGCCGCGCCGGGCCGCCTTGAGGTGCTTCCATCCGGAGCCATCTGGCTCTATGAGTGCGCGCGAAGCCCACAACAGGGGTGAGCATTTTGCCGCCGCCGGTGGTTCGGCCGGTACCGCATAGGGCTCGAGCGGGTCGCATGGCGTTTGTGGTGATGAAGTTCGGCGGCACTTCGGTTGCCAACCTGGAGCGCATTCGCAACGTGGCGCGCCATGTTAAGCGCGAGTTCGACGCGGGCAATCATGTGGCCGTGGTGGTCTCGGCCATGGCCGGCGTCACCAACCAGCTCGTGGCCTGGGTCAGGGAGGCCTCCCCGTTCCACGACGCGCGCGAGTATGATGCCGTCGTTGCCACCGGTGAGCAGGTGACGGCGGGACTGCTCGCCATCATGCTGCAATCGATGGCGATTCCGGCCCGTTCCTGGCAAGGCTGGCAGATCCCGATTCTGACCGACGATGCGCATGGCGTCGCGCGCATCAAGGATATTCCCGGCGACAAGATTCGAGCCCGCCTCGAACAGGGCGAAGTCGCCGTTATCACCGGCTTCCAGGGCATCGAGCCCAATCGCAGTCGGATCTCGACGCTGGGGCGCGGCGGCTCCGACACCAGTGCGGTGGCCTTGGCGGTGGCAGTGCGGGCCGATCTTTGCGACATCTACACCGACGTCGACGGCGTCTTCACCACCGATCCGCGCATCGTGCCGAGGGCACGCCGGCTGGCCAAGATTTCGTACGAGGAAATGCTGGAGATGGCATCCCTCGGATCGAAGGTGTTGCAGACCCGATCGGTCGAACTCGCCATGGTGCACCGGATGCGCGTGCGCGTGCTGTCGAGCTTCGTGCCGCCCGACAAGCTGCGAGCCGTTGAGGCAGAATTTTGGGATGAGATCGGCACCATTATTTGCAGTGAGGATGAGATCGTGGAGCAGCACGTCGTCAGCGGCATCGCCTACGCCAAGGACGAAGCCAAGGTCTCGTTGATCAGGGTCGAAGACAAGCCGGGGGTCGCGGCGCGCGTCTTTGGCCCGCTGGCCGAGGCCAACATCAACGTGGACATGATCGTCCAGAATACCTCCTCGGACGGCAAGCATACGGACATGACCTTCACCGTACAGGGCTCCGACCTGGACCGGGCACTCGAGGTTCTGCGCGGCGCCAAGCAGGCGATCGGCTACTTTGAGGTGAAAAGTTCCTCCGACGTTGCCAAGGTCTCCGTGATCGGGGTCGGCATGCGCAGCCACGCCGGCGTCGCCGCCCAGATGTTCAAGGCCTTGGCCGAGCGCGGCATCAATATCCTCGCCATAACCACTTCCGAGATTAAGATCAGCGTATTGATCGATGCCGTTTATGCTGAGCTGGCGGTGCGGACGCTGCACAGCCTTTACGACTTGGGCAAAGACTGACGCATGGCATCCCGCGGGGCGGCGACGAGCCAACCCCGGGTACCTTCAGGGCGGCGATGCTGGGCGGCCACGCAAAGGGCCACCCATATGGTTGCCAGCGGACGGAACAAGCGAGCGGAAATCGCGGCAGATCGCCGATGCAGAACCGAGGCGGGGACAGTCCGAGGCTATCTTCCTCAGAGCCGGCGCTCCGCATTATCATGCGCCGCCTCAGGGAGATCATGGCCGAGCCCTCCGACGGCCAGTCGCGGCTCGACAAGATCGTGCGTCAGATCGCCGGTTTGATGGTGGCGGAGGTGTGCTCGATCTACCTCAAGCGTCAGGACGGCTCGCTCGAGCTGTTCGCGACCGAGGGCCTCAACCCGGGTGCGGTTCACAACACCTTTATGCGGCGCGGTGAGGGTCTGGTCGGACGCTGCGCGGAATTGGCCGTGCCGATCAATGAGCCGGACGCGCAGAACCATCCGGCGTTTTCCTATCGGCCGGAGACGGGCGAGGAGATTTACCATTCCCTCCTGGCCGTGCCGCTCTTGCGCGGCGGCGAGGTGCTGGGCGTCTTGACCATTCAGAACAAGACCGAGCGCGAGTACTCCGACGAAGACGTTGAAGTGCTGCAGACCACGGCCATGGTGCTGGCCGAGCACCTGCTGTCGGGCGCGGTCGCGGGGGTCAACACGGCGGCCGAGTTCAGCCGCGCGGTTCCCCACCTCATTCGCGGCCAGCCCCTCTCCGAAGGCCTGGCGCTTGGCCATGCGGCTTTGCACGAGTCACGGGTCGTGGTGACCGAGCTCGAAGCCAAGGAGCCCAAGGAGGAGGAAAGACGCCTCGACGTTGCCGTGGCAGACCTCAAGGCATCGATCGACGAGATGCTCGATCAGGGCGAGCTGGCGGCCTCCGGCGAGCATCGCGATATTCTTGAGGCCTACCGCATGTTCGCCCACGACCGCGGCTGGCTTCGGCGCATGAAGGACGCCATCAAGCGGGGGATGACGGCGGAAGCCGCCGTCGAACGCGTGCAAAACGACACGCGGGTGCGCATGTTGCGCCAGGCCGAGGCCTATTGGCACGAACGGCTCCGCGACCTCGACGAACTGTCGAACCGGCTGCTGCGCATCCTGGCCGGCCGACCTAGGGCTCACGCCGTCGCCGCCAAGCTGCCGCACGACACCATTTTGGTGGCGCGCAGCATGGGACCCGCCGATCTGCTCGACTATGATCGCTCGCGGCTGCGCGGTCTCATCATCGAGGAAACGGGTGGGCAAAGCCACGTTGCCATCGTCGCCAAAGCTCTCGGCATCGCCGCGATTGGCAACGCGCGCGGCGTCATGGAGCGGGTCGACCAAGGCGATCCGATCATTGTCGACGCCAACACCGGGGAGGTGCATATCCGTCCTCCCGGCAACGTCATCGGCGCCTATGCCGACAAGGCCCGCTTTCAGGCCAGGCGGCATCGTAAATACCGGGCCTTACGCGACAAGCCGGCGGTGACCAAGGACGGCAAACGCGTCTTTCTACACATTAATGCCGGCCTGCTGGTAGACATGCCGCACCTTGCCGAATCCGGCGCCGACGGCGTCGGCCTGTTCCGCACCGAACTGCAGTTCATGATTTCGGCAACGCTGCCGCGCCTGGAGCAGCAGACGCAGATGTATCGCTCCATTGCAACCGAGGCTGGAAGCAAGCCGGTCGTCTTCCGCACCTTGGACGTCGGCGGCGACAAGGTGCTGCCGTACTTGCGGCAGGCGGCGGAAGAGAACCCCGCGCTCGGCTGGCGCGCCATCCGCCTTTCCCTCGATCGGCCTGGACTTTTACGCACGCAGGTGCGTGCCCTGCTCAGGGCCACGGCAGGCGCCGAGCTGCGCCTGTTGTTGCCGATGGTGACGGCCGTCGGGGAGATCGGCATGGCCCGTGCCCTGATCGATCGCGAGCTCGACCTCCTCAGGCGACGCGGCTCGCCGCTTCCGACCCATGTCCTGCTGGGGGTGATGATCGAAGTGCCCGCCCTCTTGTTCGAGCTCGACGCCTTGTTGCCTCTCGTCGACTTTGTTTCGGTCGGCAGCAACGATTTGCTGCAGTACTTGTTCGCCGCCGACCGTAACAATGCCCGGGTGGCCGGCAGATACGACCCCCTCTCCTCGGCATCGCTGCGGGCGCTGCGCGCGATCGCCCAGGCCGCCGAGCGCCATGCAAAGCCGTTATCTTTATGTGGAGAAATGGCCGGCCGTCCCCTCGAAGCGATGGTCCTGATCGGGCTCGGCTACCGCGTCATCTCGATGGCTCCGGTCTCAATCGGGCCGATCAAATCGATGGTCATGAGCCTCGACGTTTCCCTGCTGGAGCCGTGGCTTTTCAGGCTTCTGGAGGCGGGCGAGGGTAATCTGCGCGGGCAGCTCAAGCGCTTTGCGGAGGAGCACGCTGTGGAAATCTAGGCCTTGTACCTGCCGCAATCTTCTCCTCTTTGACAAATCGGCCAGTTTCCCCAAATGATTGTCGACCAAGTCGGGGTGTGCGGGCGAGTAACGCGTATGAAGAACGGCTTCGTAGGTGAGCGCGATGTCCGCTTGGCAGGGTCTATGTCCCCGCCGGTCGCTGGTAGCGCCAGCGGCGAGCCGACCGCCGGCCGCGATGAACAGGTCGGCAAGATATTTCGTAACATGCGCTCAGCACTCAAAGTCCCGCGCGACGCTTTGGCGCGTCGGCTCGCCACCAGCACGGCGGTGATCGACAGCTTCGAGGCGGGCGCCATCAGCGCGCTCCCGCACTGGAAGGAAACCGAGCGTATCGTGCGCTCCTACTGTGACCTGCTTCGCTTCGATCCGGAGCCCGTCCTGTGGCGCTTGCGCAGCCAGTTTCAGGTGGCCGCCAACTACGCACGGACGGCACCGCAACCCGTAACTCAGCCCCGCTCGGGCCTGTCCCGTCCCGGCCCGAGGGAAGAAAGCTCGACGGGCGGCGCCCGGCCGGCGCGCCGTCGGCGCCGGGCCCGTACCCTCTTTGTGCTGAGCACGCCGATTGTATTTGCCGCCGGACTCGTTTACTTGGGGCAGTCGGCATCGAGGCCCGTCTATCAGGCCATTGCGCTGCTTCCGGTGCCGATTGCAGGACCGGTACGGGCCGGCTTTGACTATTTTGTGGGCTTGACGACGCCTAGCCGGGACGGACTGACTTGGATCGAAGTCAGCGATCCGCGCTCGCGCAAGACCGACAAGCTGCCGTCCCGCGCCCCGTAGCGATCCCTTGTTGTTGGCGGCCGTTTCCCTGGAGTGGGTGAGACCGCTGCTGTTACGTGTCGATTGGTGTCGAGTTCACGCTCATGACTGCCATACCCGCTGAAAAGCTCGACAAGCTGGTGCAGCGCTGGGAGGCGATTCAGGCCGAGCTCAGCCGTGGCGCCAATCAGCCGAGCTATGTGGCGCTGGCGAAGGAATTTTCCGAACTCAATCCGGTGGTCCAGACCATCGGCGAGTTGCGCAAGGTTCAAGTTGAGCGCGATCAGCTGGCCGAGCTCTTGACCGATCCGGCGGCCGACGCGGAGCTCACCGCGATTGCGCGCGACGAGCTCGCCGCGCTCGAGCCCCGTGTGGCAACGCTCGAACAGGCCCTGCGCGTGGCTCTGCTGCCGAAGGATGCCGCCGACGCAAGGAGCGCCATCCTCGAAGTGCGCGCGGGTACTGGCGGGGACGAAGCGGCACTGTTCGCAGCCGACCTCTTTCGCATGTACGCGCGTTACGCCGAGCAGCGTGGCTGGAAGGTCGAAATCATTAGCCTCTCGGAGAACGATCTTGGCGGCTACAAGGAGGTTGTGGGGTCGATCTCGGGCAGGGATGTGTTTGCACGCCTGAAATATGAATCGGGCGTGCACAGAGTGCAGCGCGTGCCCCTGACGGAGGCAAGCGGGCGCATCCACACCTCGGCGGCCACGGTGGCCATCATGCCTGAAGCCGAGGAGATCGATCTCGAGATCAAGCCGGAAGACATTCGCATCGACACCATGCGCGCGGGCGGCGCCGGCGGGCAGCATGTCAACAAAACGGATTCGGCGGTGCGGATTACGCATCTGCCGAGCGGGCTCGTGGTGGTGTCGGCCGAGAAGTCGCAGCACCAGAACCGTCGGCTTGCCATGCAGGTCCTGCGTTCGCGCCTTTTCGAGCAAGAACGCCAGAAGGCCGCCGACGCGCGGGCGGCCCAGCGCAAGGATCAAGTCGGTTCTGGCGACCGTTCGCAGCGCATCCGCACCTACAACTTTCCCCAGGGCCGTGTCACCGACCATCGTATCGGGTTGACCCTACACAAGCTCGATCAAGTTCTGCAGGGAACGGCGCTCGATGAGCTGATCGATGCTTTGGTGACGGAGCAGCAGGCCACGCAGCTGGCGGCGATCAACGAAGATGTCAGAACCTGAAAGCCTGGCGGCGCCGTGGACCATTGCCGCGGCGCGGCGCTGGGGAATTGCGGCCCTGCGCGCCGCGGGTATTGTCAGCGCCGGCATCGACGTGCGCCGGCTGATGGCGGCTGCCTTTGCCCTGCCGGAGGCGCAAATCCTGGCGCGGCCGGAGGCGCAGTTGCCGCCCGAGCGCGCTCAGATCTTTGCCAGCTATATCGAGCGGCGGTGTGGTCGCGAGCCGGTGTCGCGCATTTTGGGTGCGCGCGAATTTTATGGCCGAAGCTTTGCCGTTTCCGCGGCAACCCTCGATCCCCGACCCGACAGCGAGACCCTGATCGAGGCGACCCTCGAGATCGTCCGCTTGGAGAATTGGCCGACCCTGCCGCTGCGGATTGTCGATATCGGGACCGGTACGGGCTGCCTGCTTCTCACGCTCCTGAGCGAGCTGCCGCAAGCCACGGGGTTGGGCACCGATCTCAGCGGGGCGGCGCTGGAGGTGGCGCGCGGCAATGCCGCGGCCTTGGGATTAGGCCAGCGAGTGGCCTGGCGGACAACGGACCTGCTTGAAAACATCGCGGGGGACTTCCATATCCTTGTCTCGAATCCGCCCTATTTGAGGTCCGCTGAGATAGCGACGCTTGAGCCTGAAGTGAGCCGGTTCGATCCCCGGCTGGCGCTCGATGGCGGCATGGATGGGCTGGCGATTTTCCGCAGGCTCAGCGCACGGTTTTTCGAGGTTGTCGCAAACGGCTGGATTGTCCTCGAGGTCGCACACGATCAGGCCGACAAGGTTGCCGACATGTTTGCACCTGGGCGCGCCGGCCATGTCCGATTCTACCGGGATGTTTCCGGGCGGCGACGCTGTGTTGCTGTGAGAACACGGAATTGAGCATACGCCTACAAACCCCTTGGAATCCCGTGTTGGGCGCGCTAGGCTGGGCGTCAGTGGAATCGTTCTCGTATACGGCTGTTCCTCCTCCTTCGTGGAGGATGTTGGATGCGAGGATTGACGCGAGGCAGGTTGATTTGCTCGCAACAGGGCGACCTATCGTCAGCACCACTTACCGTCCATAGAGAAGCACTGATGGCATAATTGCCGGGTAGGGACGCTCTCCCCCAGGCGTGGGGCTGAGGGCGCTGAAGAGGGCGAGGCCATCGTCGTTGGTTAGGCTGGAGGGTCCGAAACCGAACGGTTGCGGGCGCCAGTTGGGAGCGGGGCCGTGTTCGCGCAAGCGAACGGCTGGCGCATGGTTTGGTCAAATCATATGGAGCGTTTAGCGCAGTGAGGCAGGGACAGCAGAATAGACGCGGTCGCGGTCGCAACCGAAAAAGTCAAAATCCGCTATCGCGCAGCTTTGAGTCGAACGGGCCGGACGTAAAGATTCGCGGCACGCCCGCCCATATCGCGGAAAAATACATCTCCCTTGCGCGCGACGCCCAATCCTCGGGCGATCCCGTGCTTGCTGAGAACTACCTGCAGCATGCAGAGCATTACAGCCGCATCATCATGGCGTACCGGGAGCAAATGCATCAGGCGGGCGAGGGCTACAACGGCAACGGCCAGCAGCGCCTGCGCGGGCCCAATGAGGGCGGCGAGGGCGGCGACGATTTTGGCGAGGATGATGCGGACGACCTGCTCGATGAAGGCGGTTTCCCGCAGCCAAGCTTCCAAGCCCGCCGCAGCATCCCCAATCACACCCGCAAGCGCGCCAACATGGCGGCTACGACAACAACAACCGCCATGAGCGACCCTTCCGGCGGGATCATGGGCGCTTCCGGGATCGCGACCGCAACATGGATCGTGATCGCCACAACGATCGCGAGCGCGGTGAACGGCAATCCTTCGACAGCCGCCCAACAGCCCCAGCCGGAGCGCCCGGAGCCCGCGGCCGACGCCGGGCCACCCCAGCAGGAGCAACCGACGCCGCCAGCCGCCGCCGATCCGCGTCGCCGGGAGCGCTTCCAACCGCAGCAAACGCATGAGCAGCCGGAGTTCTTGCGCCGTCCGGTGCGACGCGCGCGCAATGAGGAAGAGACCCCGGACAGCACCGCCAACGGCAACACGCCAACGGCAACGCAAAAGAAGGGTCCTCGCGCGAGTAAGCGATCGCGCGCGCCGGCAGGTTATGGGCTTTAGGCGTCGCTCAGGCGGCGATTGCCACGCCCATTCCAGGCGTTAGTTCGCCGCCCTCGATCACCCGGGCATAAATGCCGAACTCGGTGTGGCCCCAGGTCCGAAGCAACTGGGCCGGGATGGCGAGGTCGCGCGCGCCCGTGGCAGGGTCGACATTGGTGGCCTCGCAGCGTCCCGTGCGGGCGAACGGGGCAAGCCGCACCGGTCCCACATCGATGTGCTTGTTGAGCCAGTCGCACTCCACCCAGGGTTCCAGGCCATCCAGATAGAGATTGGCGCGAAAGCGCAACGGATTGACCGGACGCGAAAGCGTGCGCTCGAGGTCCCGGACGCTCGCCAGGTTGACAATATGCAGGCACTTAGCCGCCACGTCGGAGAAGCTGTGACCCTCCGCATGTACGATCTTGGGCGGCCCGCGCAGCTCCGACTTCATGTAGGCGGCGAAGAACTGCTCGATGAGCCGGCGGCCAATCGCCGATGAGAGCTGACCCCGCGCCACCTGCTTGCTGTCGCGCAACACGGTGAGCGTGTGGGTGCTGTCCTCGAACTTGCTTTGCAGCGTGGCCAAGCGCTCATCGCGCATCAGCATCAGGAAGTGGATCTTGGGCAGGTGGCGTGGTGCGTTTGCATCGAAGCGCCCGCCCCCGTTTTCGATCGCGTAAACCCGGTCGCCGGGGACGGTGTCGCCTGGCGTCAGCGTGGCGCGCGTAAGGGCCTCCCCGCTCAGGCCCTTCACCGGATAGCGGTAAAGCGCCTTGAGCTCGGCACCGGGCAAACGCGCAAGCCCTGGCTCAGCACTTTCCGGTCCGGATGTCGGCATGTTGCCTCTTTTGCGGTTGCCAACCCGCACTATATCACTGCTCAAGGTCCCGCGCAGACGCCAACCAAGGGTCGCGCCGGGTCTTGGCCTATCCTGTCGTGAGACGGTGGCAATCCGTGCCCGTTTGGGGCGGGCTTTCCGTGCCGAGGAGGACAGATGGATTTCGAGAAGTTTACCGACCGCGCAAAAGGTTTCATCCAGGCCGCGCAGAGCTTGGCGCTGCGCGAGGGCCATCAGCAGTTCGGCACCGACCATCTCTTGAAGGTTCTGATCGATGATCCGGAGGGGATGTCGGCGGGGCTGATCGAGCGCGCCGGTGGCCAGCCCGCCGAGGCGCTGGCGGCGACCGAGGCGCAGTTGGCCAAGCGACCGAAGGTCTCCGGCGGCGGGGCCGGGCAGGTGTATCTGGCGCCCGAACTCGCGCGTGTGTTCGATGCAGCCCAGAAGATTGCCGACAAGGCGGGCGACAAATTTGTCACCGTCGAGCGACTGTTGCTGGCGCTGGCGATGGAGTCTGCCAGCGACGCGGGGCGCGCGCTGAAGGCCGCCGGTGTAACTCCAACCTCGCTCAATGCGGCCATCAACGACATTCGCAAAGGGCGAACGGCAGACAGCGCCTCCGCCGAACAGGCCTACGATGCCTTGAAGCGCTATGCGCGCGACCTCACGGCGGCCGCAGCCGAGGGCAAGGTCGATCCGGTCATTGGTCGCGACGAGGAGATCCGGCGCACCATTCAGGTGCTGTCGCGCCGCACCAAGAACAATCCCGTGTTGATCGGTGATCCAGGCGTCGGCAAGACGGCAATTGCCGAAGGCTTGGCCCAGCGTATCGTCAAGGGTGACGTCCCCGAAAGCCTCAAGGACAAGAAGCTGCTGGCCCTCGACATGGGTGCCCTGATTGCTGGTGCCAAATATCGCGGCGAGTTCGAGGAGCGCCTGAAGGCCGTACTCTCGGAGGTTCAGGCCGAAGGCGGGCGCATCATCCTATTCATCGACGAGCTGCACACCATCGTCGGAGCCGGCAAGGCCGAGGGTGCGATGGATGCCGGCAATCTTTTGAAGCCGGCGCTTGCGCGCGGGGAGCTACACTGTGTCGGTGCCACCACGCTTGATGAGTATCGCAAGCACATCGAAAAGGACGCCGCGCTGGCCCGGCGCTTTCAGCCGGTCTTCATCGCCGAGCCGAGCGTGGAGGACACCATCTCGATCCTGCGCGGCCTGAAGGAGAAGTACGAGCTTCATCATGGCGTGCGCATCACCGACAGCGCGCTGGTGGCGGCGGCGACGCTCTCCAACCGCTACATCTCCGACCGTTTTCTGCCCGACAAGGCGATCGACCTCGTCGACGAGGCGGCTTCGCGTCTCAAGATGGAAGTCGATTCCAAACCCGAGGAGCTCGACGCCATCGACCGCGATCTCATGCAAATGAAGATCGAGCGCGAGGCCCTGCGCAAGGAGACCGATGCGGCCTCCAAGGATCGCCTGACGCGCCTCGACAAATCGATTGCCGAGCTCGAGGAGAAGAGTCGGGCGCTGACGCAGCGCTGGCAGGGCGAGAAAAAGAAGCTGGGCGAGGCGCAAAAGGTCAAGGAGGAGCTGGATCAGCGCCGCACCGAGCTCGAGCGCGCACAGCGGCGCGGCGATCTCGCACGGGCCGGTGAGCTTGCCTATGGCGTTATTCCCGGCCTGGAGAAGAAACTGAATGCCATGGAGGCCGACGATGGCAAAGGCGCCATGGTAGAGGAGGCTGTCACGCCCGACCACATCGCGCAGATCGTGTCGCGTTGGACCGGCATCCCCGTCGACCGCATGCTGGAAGGCGAGCGGGAGAAGCTCTTGCGCATGGAGGAGGTGTTGTCCAAGCGCGTCGTTGGTCAGCGTGAGGCGGTGGAAGCCGTCGCTACGGCCGTGCGGCGAGCCAGGGCGGGTTTGCAGGACCCAAATCGGCCGATTGGTTCCTTCATCTTCTTGGGTCCCACGGGCGTCGGCAAGACCGAGCTCACCAAGGCACTGGCGGCCTTCCTGTTCGATGATGAGACCGCCATGGTGCGCATCGACATGAGCGAGTTCATGGAGAAGCACTCCGTGGCCCGCCTGATCGGGGCGCCACCTGGCTACGTCGGCTACGAGGAGGGCGGGGCACTCACGGAAGCCGTGCGCCGACGCCCCTATCAGGTGGTTTTGTTCGATGAGATCGAGAAGGCGCATCCCGACGTCTTCAACGTGCTGCTGCAGGTGCTCGACGATGGGCGCTTGACCGACGGTCAGGGCCGCACGGTCGATTTCAAGAACACGCTGATCATCATGACCTCCAACATTGGCTCGGAGTTCCTGGCCAATCAGAAGGACGGCGAGGACGTCGAGGCGGTGCGTCCCTACGTCATGGCGGAGATGAAGACCACGTTCCGCCCGGAGTTTCTCAATCGGATCGACGAGATCATTCTGTTCCACCGCCTCAAGCGTGAGCAGATGGCCGCGATCGTCGATATCCAGATCGCCCGGCTGCAGAAACTGCTGGCCGATCGCAAGCTGACGTTGGTGCTCGACGACCAGGCGCGTACCTGGCTCGCCAATCGGGGCTATGATCCGACCTACGGCGCCCGTCCGCTCAAACGCGTGATCCAAAAGTCGGTGCAGGATCCGCTGGCCGAGCAATTGCTGGCCGGGCGCATCAAGGACGGGGAGACCGTCAAGTTGAGCGTGCGCGATGGCACCCTGGTGGTCAACGGCCAGCCGGTGAAGGTGGCCGCCTAGGGGGGCTTCAAGGCGCCATCGCCGCTTGCGCTGAAAACGCGGCTATTGCGCCGCCACGCGCGTGGACACCGGGTTGCGGCGCATCAGGTCATCGATGCGCGCACGCTCCTTTTGGAAGTCGGCCAGCTGCTTGCCGCTCAACTGTCGTTCACGCGGTACCTGGATCGACATCGGGTCGACGAAGCTGTTGTTAACCAGGACCTCGAAGTGGACGTGCGGGCCTGAGGACAGGCCGGTGGTGCCGACGTAGCCGACAATCTGACCCTGCCGCACTTTTACGCCCTCGCTGACCCCGGGCGCCAGGCGCGACATGTGTCCGTAGGCCGTCTTGTAGCCGTTGGCGTGACGGATGCGGATATAGTTGCCGTACTCGCCCTTGCGGCCGGCCTCTTCGATCACGCCGTTGCCGGCCGCCATGATCGGCGTGCCCGTGGCGCAGGCCCAGTCGACGCCCGTATGCATCTTGGGGATCTGCAGGATGGGATGGCGGCGCACGCCGAAGCCTGAGGTGATGCGCACATCCTCGCCGCGCACCGGTCGGCGCATCAGGAACTTGCGCGAAGTGTTGCCCTGCTCGTCGTAGTAGTCGACCGATCCCTCCGGGCCACGGAAGCGATAGAATTTGTGC
>CAVZKV010000025.1:252500-439595 GCA_963775835.1 uncultured Alphaproteobacteria bacterium
GATCTTGCCATGGCCAGGTTGAAAGCAGGGTAACACCTGCTGGAGGACCGAACCGGTGTCTGTTGAAAAAGCCTCGGATGAGCTGTGGCAAGGGGTGAAAGGCCAATCAAGGCTGGAAATAGCTGGTTCTCCTCGAAATCTATTTAGGTAGAGCCTCGGACGAATACTCGAGGGGGTAGAGCACTGGATGGGCTAGGGGTCCCCACAGGATTACCAAACCTAACCAAACTCCGAATACCTCGAAGTACTATCCGGGAGACACACGGTGGGTGCTAACGTCCATCGTGGAGAGGGTAACAACCCTGACCGCCAGCTAAGGTCCCCAAATGACGGCTAAGTGTGAAAGGATGTAGAAATCCCAAAACAACCAGGATGTTGGCTTAGAAGCAGCCATCATTTAAAGAAAGCGTAACAGCTCACTGGTCTAAACAAGGGTTTCCGCGCCGAAAATGTATCGGGGCTAAAGCCGTCTACCGAAGCTGCGGGTGTGCCGCAAGGCACGCTGTAGAGGAGCGTTCCGTAAGCCTGTGAAGGGTGACCCGTGAGGGCGCCTGGAGGTATCGGAAGTGCGAATGCTGACATGAGTAACGAGAGGAGTGTGAGAAACACTCCCGCCGAAAGTCCAAGGGTTCCTGCGTAAAGTTAATCTGCGCAGGGTTAGCCGGCCCCTAAGGCGAGGGCGAAAGCCGTAGTCGATGGGAACCACGTTAACATTCGTGGGCCAGTGGGTGTGCGACGGATGCTGTGAGTTGTCAGGGCTTATCGGATTGTCCTGGCAGCGAAGGTGTCCCAGGAAATAACCCCCACATAGACCGTACCCTAAACCGACACAGGTGGACTGGTAGAGAATACCAAGGCGCTTGAGCGAAGTGTGCTGAAGGAACTCGGCAAATTACCCGCGTAACTTCGGGATAAGCGGGCTATCGGTTTGGGCAACCAGACCGGTAGGGCACAGACCAGGGGGTGGCGACTGTTTAGCAAAAACACAGGGCTATGCTAAGTCAAACGACGACGTATATGGCCTGACGCCTGCCCGGTGCCGGAAGGTTAAGAGGAGAGGTGCAAGCCTTAAATCGAAGCCCCGGTAAACGGCGGCCGTAACTATAACGGTCCTAAGGTAGCGAAATTCCTTGTCGGGTAAGTTCCGACCTGCACGAATGGCGTAACGACTTCCCCACTGTCTCCAGCACATCCTCAGTGAAATTGAATTCCCCGTGAAGATGCGGGGTTCCTGCGGTTAGACGGAAAGACCCCGTGCACCTTTACTGCAACTTTACACTGGTAATCGTGTTTGCATGTGTAGAATAGGTGGTAGACTTTGAAGCAGAGGCGCTAGCTTCTGTGGAGTCGCAATGTGAAATACCACCCTTGCGGATATGGTTATCTAACCGCGGCCCGTTATCCGGGTCCGGGACATTGTATGGTGGGCAGTTTGACTGGGGCGGTCGCCTCCCAAACAGTAACGGAGGCGCACGATGGTGGGCTCAAGCTGGTCGGAAATCAGCTGTCGAGTGCAATGGCATAAGCCCGCCTGACTGTGAGACTGACGAGTCGAGCAGAGTCGAAAGACGGTCATAGTGATCCGGTGGTCCTGAGTGGAAGGGCCATCGCTCAACGGATAAAAGGTACGCCGGGGATAACAGGCTGATGATGCCCAAGAGTCCATATCGACGGCATCGTTTGGCACCTCGATGTCGGCTCATCACATCCTGGGGCTGAAGCAGGTCCCAAGGGTATGGCTGTTCGCCATTTAAAGTGGTACGTGAGCTGGGTTCAGAACGTCGTGAGACAGTTCGGTCCCTATCTGCCGTGGGTGTAGGAGTATTGAGAGGATCTGTTCCTAGTACGAGAGGACCGGAATGGACGCACCTCTGGTGTACCTGTTGTCGCGCCAGCGGCACCGCAGGGTAGCTATGTGCGGACGGGATAACCGCTGAAAGCATCTAAGCGGGAAACCCACCTCGAAACGAGTACTCCCTTGAGAGCCGTGGAAGACCACCACGTTGATAGGCCGGGTGTGGAAGCGCCGCAAGGCGTGCAGCTTACCGGTACTAATAGCTCGATCGAGCTTGAACGCTCTCATTAAGCAATGCTCATCTCATCTCGCAAAGCCCTTGGGGCCGGCGGCAACGCTCGGGCTCAGTGGCCTTCGGGACGGCCGGCGCGCGCACGCGTGTGCTCGGCCTGGATGAGCGTGAGAATCGCTTCTAGAACGCCGGACCAGTTTGCTTCACCCCTTTGCCGACCTGGTGATTATAGCGGGGTGGCTGCACCCGATCCCATTCCGAACTCGGCCGTGAAACGCCCCTGCGCCGATGGTACTCCGTCTTAAGACGCGGGAGAGTAGGTCGTTGCCAGGTCTGCCAAGGGGTGAAGCATCAGCATCGAGACCCTTCTTCATATGCTTTCGATCAGGCCGTCGCTTGTCCGCGACGGCCTTATTTTATTGCGCGAGCCTCGCGCCCCTGACCCAACTTTAAGACAGCGCCCGCGTCCCCCTAGCGCGAGGGCGGTAGCGCCAAGGTATCGGCGTGGCCCACCACCGCCGCCGCCCGCACGACGGTGCGCCAATTCTTAATCCTCGCCGCATCGACGGCGCCGGTCTCCTCCACGGCGGTGGCAAATCCCTGGGCCAGATCGGCAATGAGAGCTGCGTCCGCCTCCCCGAGCCGCCAGGCGCTGTCGGCCTCGCGCACCGTGTAGTGCGCGGCAGCGAAGCTCTCGCTCAGGAGGTCGGGCGCGGCTGGCCCGGCCGCGGGACCAAAGCCCTTGTCGCGGCCTTGATGGCCATGGAACGCCTCGGTCATGGCGGCATCGGCCGCGTGCGCGGGTGTCCAGCGCTGATCGCCGTCGTAGGTGAGCACCGTATAAAAGGCGCACTTGCGCGCGGCCAGCGCGGCCGTGAACCGCGCAATGAAGGCCGCGGAAACCAGGTCGAACAAGGCGGCCGCCGTCACCAGATGGGCCGCCGGCCCTAAGGCGCCATCCAAACCGGCGGCAAGGTCGGCGCGGCGGAACGTCACGTCGATGCGCTTGTGGCCCTTGATCAGGGCGAGCTTGCCGCCGCTGCTATCCCAACCGTCCGCCCAGGCGGTGAGCCTCGGCACGGCCGCATCGAGCAGGGCCTGGTCGCGGTCGACCAGCGTCCAGTGTTGCTCCGGTCCGAGCAGGGGCGCGGTGGCGCGCAGGTTCGAGCCGGTGCCGCAACCCAGATCCACCACGCTGAGGGGCCGCCAACCATCGAAGTGGCGGGCTAACGCCTGCGCCAAGGCCTTGTTGCGCGAGCGGTGGTCCACCGGTTCGCGCAGGTCGAGCCAATTGGCGCTGAAGGCGCTCATCGTGAGGTCTCCTTGATGACGCCGGCGATGATGCCCGCCGTATCCTGCCAGCCTGGCAATACCTGGCCGGCGGCCCAGGATGCATCGGCCAAGCTCGCGCGCAGCGCGGCGTCCTCCAGCACGCGGCCCAGCGCACCGGTCAGCGCGGCGACGTTGCCCGGCGCAACTTTCATAGCGGCACGGTCGGGCACCGTCTCGGCCGCCGCCCCACCCGTGGTGCACACGATCGGCAGGCCCCGGGCCATCGCCTCCGCCAGCACCATGCCGTATCCCTCGTACAGCGAGGGCATCACAAACAGATCGGCGCGATGGTAGTGACCGGCCAGCTCGGCTTGCGCGAGCGGGCCCGCGATCGCGATGCGCGCACCGAGCCCGGTTTCGGTCATGGCCCGGTCGAGGGCTGCGACGGCAGCCGGACTGCGATCGGTGGCGCCAACGATCGTGAGCTGCCAGTCCAAGGCCGCCAGCGGAGCCAGCGCGCGCACCAGCAGATCATAGGCCTTGCGCGGCACGATCGAGCCGACGGCGAGCAGCTGTGGGGGTGACGTCGTGCCGCGGGCGCGCGCGGCGCGCTCGGTGCCGGGCTCGGCAACGGTGATCTTGGCCGCGGGTACGCCAAAGTCAGACACCAGCGTTCGCAAGGTGGTGGGGCTGGTGACGAGCACGCGTCGAGACAGGGCCAGCGCCGTCGTTTCGAGTGCAATAAGTTGTCGCTGGCGTGCGGCGCTGAGACCGGCCTCGAGACCGACGGGATGATGTACGAGCGCAACGATGGGCTGCTTGAGGCCGGCAATGGCGGCGGCCGGCATCGCCCCATAGGCCAAGCCGTCGAACAGGATGACGGTGTCGGCTGGCAGGGCCCCAAGCCGGCGCGCGGTTTCGCCAATATCCTCGGCGCTCGCGTCGGGAAATGATGCCGGCAACGCGAGCGGCCGCAGCCGCACGTTTGCCAGGGGAAACCGCTCCAGCACGCGGCGTGCGTAGACATAGCCGCCGGTCGGCAGCCCCAGGTCACCGGGGATGGCGAAAGCGGCTTCGATCATGGCCACGGGCGGTCCAGCGCCCGCCGATCCAACGCCAGCCGGTGCCAAGCGGCACAGGATGTGGGGTGTGGCCGCGGCAGGGCCGACATGCTCACAACGTCCCTTCGAATGAGGCCCGAGCCAGATCGGTTTCGTGCAGGGTCACCTTGATCTTGGCGAGGCCCTTGCCGTCCTCACCCAGGGCACCGTTTTGGGCCGCCTGAACCATTGCCTCGAAAACGTACTGGCACAAAAACTCCGTGGTTGTCAGTCTGCCTTTGAATTGCGGCAGGGTATCGAGGTTCTGGTAGGCGAGCGGCTTCAGGGTCTGCTTGAGCACCTCGAGCGCCGCGCCGATATCGACCACCACGTTCTGCGGCGTCAACTTTTCCCGATAAAAGGCGACGTCGACCACGAACGTGGCCCCGTGCAGGCCCTGCGCCGGTCCAAAAAAGGGGTCGGGCAAGCTGTGAGCGATCATGATGCGATCGCGCACCTCGACGGCGTACATGGCGTGTCTCCTGGTGCTCAGAGCTGGGGATAGCAGATGACGGGGGCGAGCGCCGAAGCTTCGGCGGCGAGCGCCTTGGGCAGGGTGTGCGCCGCCGTTTCAAAGGCGATCTCTTCGGCCACCAGCGCGTCGAGGGCGGGCAGGGCCAGCAGCCCAAGCGCGGCCTCCAAGCGGCGCCGAAAGCTCCAGCGCGGGCGCCGGCTGGGCGAAATCTGTCCGACCTGGGAAGACAGGATCCGCAGGCGGCGGCTATGAAAGGCGCCACCGAGCTCGACGGTTGCCGGCCTGTCGCCATACCAGCTGAGCTCAACGATCGGCGCCTCGAGGCCGGCACAGCGGATGGCGGCATCGAGGCCGGCGCCGGTGGCGCTGGCATGGAACACGACGTCGGCATCGGTGGGCGCGTGCTCGGGCCTGGCAAAGCCGACGCCCAGCCCTTCGGCCAAAGGCCTGCGCTGGTCCTCGACGTCCACGGCCGTGACGATGGCACCGGGCAGGCGGGCCGCGAGCGCCGCCAGCAAGAGCCCGACGACGCCGGCCCCGACGATCACGATGCGATCGCCCGGGCCGGCGCCGCTGTCCCAGACGGCGTTGAGGGCGGTTTCCATATTGGCGGCCAAAGTGGCGCGCCGCGCCGGCAGGCCCTCGGGTATGGGGATGAGGGCGTCGAGCGGGACATTGAAGTAGTCCTGGTGCGGATGTAGCGCGAAGACCTGGCGGCCGATGAGATTGGCTGGCCCGGCTTCGACGATGCCGGTCGCGGCGTAGCCATACTTGACCGGGAACGGAAAGGCGCCCTCCTGCATTGGTGCCCGCATGCGCTCCCATTCGCTTGGACCGATGGCGCCCAGTAAAACCAGCCGTTCCGTGCCGCGGCTGATGCCGCTAAAAAGGCTGCGGACGCGGGCATATCCCGGCCCGGGCGGCGGCAGCGGCGCTGAGCGCAGTTCCACCGTCCCCTTCTTTACGTACCACAGCGCCCGTGCCATGCGGGTCTTGCCGGTTGATCGGCGCGCCATCATGTTACCGCTCCGAATTGCCAGGATTGCGCCGCTGCCATAAACCACCCGGATGAACCCTGCATGAGCGACAGCCTCGATGCCCCCGCACCGGGGGCACTACCACCGCCAGCGCTGAGCCTTACGACACCCACGGGCCTCCAGTCCATCGATGAGCTCAACCGCCGCCGGCGCATCGTCCTAGGCCTCAACCTCATCACCTATGCCTTCATGCTGTGGTGGGCGGGCCGCATTCTCGGCGCCGGCGGCTGGACCTTGGTCGACGGCGTCCTGTTCGTGTGTTTTGCGCTCGGCACGCCCTGGGCCGTGCTCGGTTTTTGGAACGCGCTGATCGGTCTGTGGCTGCTCAACGTTGGTGGCACGGATGCCGGGTCGGCGGTGGCGCCGTACGCGGCGGCTGGCGAGCAGCCAACGCCGATCCGCATCAAGACCGCCATCTTCATGACCTTGCGCAACGAGGACGCCGCGCGCGCCATTCAGCGTTTCAAAATCGTGCAGGACAGCGTCGAGCAAACGGGCGAGGGCGCCGCGTTCGGCTATTTCGTCTTGAGCGACAGCAACGACGGCGCCGTCGCCGCGGCCGAGGAGGCGGCCGTCGCCGCCTGGAAGGCCGCCGCCCGCGCCCCCGATCGCATCAGCTACCGCCGGCGCAGCAACAACGTCGGCTACAAGGCCGGCAACGTGCGCGACTTCTGCGCCCGCTGGGGCGACCAGTTCGACCTCATGCTGCCGCTCGATGCCGACAGCCTGATGTCGGGCGCCGAGATTGTGCGCTTGGTGCGCATCATGCAGGCGCATCCGAAGATTGGCATCTTGCAAAGCCTCGTGGTCGGCATGCCCTCGGCGAGCGCTTTTGCCCGCATTTTCCAGTTCGGCATGCGCCACGGGATGCGCGCCTACACCATGGGCCAGGCCTGGTGGGTGGGCGACTGCGGGCCCTTTTGGGGGCACAATGCGCTGGTGCGCGTGATGCCGTTTTATGCCGAGTGTGACCTGCCTCTTTTGCCCGGCAAGCCGCCGCTCGGTGGCCACGTCCTGTCGCACGATCAGGTGGAGGCGACCTTGATGCGCCGCGCCGGCTATGAGGTGCGGGTGCTGCCCGAAGAGGTTGGCAGCTGGGAGGAGAACCCGCCGACGATGCTGGAGTTTGCCCGCCGCGACGTGCGCTGGTGCCAGGGCAACATGCAGTACCTGAAGTTGCTCGACCTGCCGGGCCTCTATCCGATGAGCCGGTTTCAGCTGCTGTGGGCGATTTTGATGTTCGTCGGCATCCCGGCCTGGACGCTGATGATCGCCCTATCGCCGGTGGCGGCCTGGCAGGCCCAATCGGTCCCCGAGTTCCCAACGGGCGCCGCCAAGGCCCTCTACCTGACCTACTTCATCATGTACTTGATGCCCAAGATCGCCGGGCTCGTCGATGCCATGTTCGGCCGCGGCGGTGTGGCGCGCTACGGCGGCTGGCTACGGTTCCTGGTGAGCGCGGTGCTCGAGCTCACATTCTCCTTCCTGCAGGGCGCCGTCTCCACCATTCGCACCTCCATTTTCATGCTGGGTTTGCTGTTCGGCAAGTCCGCGGTTTGGGGTGGGCAGGTGCGTGACGCCCAGCGCCTGTCGTGGAGCGAAGGCGCCCGTCACCTGTGGCCGCAGACCTTGTTTGGGGTGATCGTGTGTGGCGCGCTAGGATTGATTGCCCCAGCGGTGCTGTGCTGGAGCCTGCCCCTCACCGCCGGCTATCTATTGGCCATTCCCTTCGCCGTCATGACGGCGGATCCGGCGTTCGGCCGCGCGCTGAAGCGCCTCGGCATCTGCGGAATTCCCGAGGACTTCAGGCCGCCACCGGAAATCGTCGCCGCCCGCGCGACGACAGCGTGAGAGCTTGCTCATGGTCCTTCAGAACCGCGTCGCCGCTCTCAGCAATGATCCGGCGTTCGCCACCCTGCACCGCTCGCTTGCGATCTACTACGGCCACGCCCCCCGCGACGCCGCGATGGATCGGCTCTACCGGCGCTTCCTCGGTTTGGGCGAGCTCGCCTTTGACATCGGCAGTCACGTCGGCGACCGCGTCGGCAGCTTTCGCCGCCTTGGCGCACGCGTGGTCGCGCTCGAGCCGCAGCCATTGTGCGCGCGGGTGATCCGATCGATCTATGCCGACGATAAGGACGTGATGGTCGTGGAAGCCGCCTGCGCCGAGCGGCCGGGCACGTTGAAACTCAGGATCAACTCGGCCAATCCGACCGTCTCCACCGCCTCCGATGAGTTTGTGGCGGCGGCGGCCGGCGCCGGCGGCTGGGAAGGTCAGCATTGGGATGACATCGTCGAGGTGCCCGCCACCAGCCTTGATGCCTTGATCGCCGGCAACGGCACACCGGCGTTCGCCAAGATCGACGTCGAGGGGTTCGAGGATGTCGTGTTGGCAGGTTTGTCCCAACCACTGCCGGCGCTTTCCTTCGAATTCACCACGATCCAGCGCGACGTCGCCTATCGTTGCCTTGCTCGGTTAAACTCGCTTGGCCGCTACGGTTTCGATATCGCGCTTGGGGAAAGCCAAGCTTTGACGTTCAATCGTTGGCTCAGCCACGCCGAGATGGCCCAGCACCTTGCCGCGCTGACGCACGCTGCCAATTCGGGGGATGTCTATTGTGTGCTGCAAGGTTGATCGCCAAGGTCAAGTTCGGCAGCAACCGGCCTCCTCGGCAGCCGTTGGCCGGGCGCAACGCCGCTCCGGCAGCATGGGCACCGTGCAGCGTCAGGGGCTGGCGGCGGCGATCGCGGTCTGGCTTCTGCTGCTTGGAGTTCCGCTCGGTAGCGCGCGGGCCGAGCCTCTCGCCGTGGAGGTGCACAATGCCAGCGAGCCGGTGCTGTGCGCCGAAAAGGACAACGTCACTTTGAATCTGACCTCGAGCGCGGTGCGCACGTTCCGCATCAGCGCCGTGCACCCGACCTACTTGGGCGCCCTGCAGCGGGACAGCTACGAGGCCGATTGGACGGCCTGCACCGCGCCTGGAGATCCGCGTGCGGGTCCGCTGCAGCCGCCAAAGCGCAAGACGCTCTACGAAGACATCGAAATGTGGGTGGTCGGCCTGACCTTCCACGACTTCTGGCGCCCGACGGGAACAAGCGTGCGCATCGGCGATCGGCTCGAGACGGAGATCCACCTCCTTCAGGTGTGGATGATCCGGCCGATGGGAGGCGAAGAGGTGCTGGTCTTCTACCCTCAGGATGGCTATTGGCGGCTGCGCCCGAAGGCGCCGGCCGAGCGGGCGCCCACGGCCTTCGGCTCCTCCGTTCTGATCGGGCCGATCGAGGTCGACGGGCGGCCCATCGTCAAGATCAGGGACGTGGCGTTTGATCCGAGCCGGCGCACGTTCACGCTCAGCTACGCGCGCGGGGGCAGGGCTGCCGTGCGGCTCGCCGAACTCGATGACAAGCGCCACACGCTCGAGGTGACCTTCGAGGAGCCCATTGTCGGGGCGCCGTTCGCGGCCCTGCGCTCCATGTATGTGACCGACTTCAACAACGACGTGGCGCGCGTCGCTGTGCGCGAGGCGGGGGCCGGCGGCTGGCGTGAGGACGGCATCATGGCCTTCAAGGGCGCGCGTGCCAGCGAACTGTGGGCCGGCCGCGTGTCGCCCTCACGCCACAACACGAGCTCGCCGGATCTCCTGTTCTCGGGCTTCAGCGATCAGGTCGATGCGCCTTCGGCGCTCCCCTCGGCGCCCCCCTCGGCGCCCCCCTCGGCGCCCCCCTCGGCGCCCAAGTAGCCAAGGTGCCACGGCACCGCCGCAGGTGCCGCCTACCAGACGAGCTCGGGCATGGCGGCCACGGTGGTGGCGACGTCCGCAGCGGCCAATAGCTTGGCAAGCCGCGCCGGATCGATGGCGCCCTCGACCATCAGGTCGTCCCTGTGGATGCCGCCGGCGATCAGCAGGCCGTCGACGCCCAGACCGCGCGCCGCCGCCATATCGGTGCGCACCGCATCACCGATGGCAAGGATCCGGTCGAGTGCCGGTACCGCGCCGGCGACCTCGCCCACGCGCGCCAAGGCGGTCGCGTAGGCGGCAGGATGCGGCTTGCCGGCCCAGAACACGTCTCCGCCCAGGCGTTCGTACTCGAGCGCGATGCTACCGGCACAGGGCAGCCGCACGGCGCCAACATCGACCACAAGATCAGGATTGGCGCAGACGAAGGGCAGGCCACGCCGCACGCCGTCCGCGATCAGGTCGCGATAGTCTTCGACGGTCTCGCGGCGATCGTCCTTGAGCCCCGTACAAACGATGGCGTCGGCCGCCTCGAGGGCGACCTGCGGCTGGTTTAATCGCACATAGAGCTTGTAGTCGCGCTCGCGGGGTCCCAGCCAGTGCATGCGCCGATAACCTCGCTCGGCGATGTGCTGCAGCGCGATGTCCCCCGACGACACGATCGCGTCCCAGGCATCCCGGCGCACGCCCGTCTTGGCCAGCACCTGCTCGACGCCATCGGCCGGCACCGGCGCATTGGAGACGAGAATCACCGTGCCGCCCGCACGCCGGAACCGCGCCAGGGCGGCACCGGCGGGCTCGTAGGCCTGCTGCCCGTTGTGCACGACCCCCCAGACGTCGCAGAAGATCACATCGTAGCGGCGCAAGAGCGCGCCGGCGTTGTTGAGGATGGCTGGCGTCATGGATCGGACGAAATGCTGGGGCGATGCTCTCGACGAAACGGATGCGCGCCACTAGAAGCGGGCTGCCGGCGCAACACAATGGGCGAAATGATGCACCTTTCCTACGCGCAGAATATGGAGGATTACCACCTCGACCTGATCTTCGCCGGACAGGACAGGGGCTGCTATGTCGACGTTGGGGCGGGCCATCCGGTGGCCGACAACGTTTCCTTCCATTTCTACCTCAAGGGCTGGCGCGGTCTGGTGGTGGAGCCGCAGGCGGCGCTCGCCGAACTTTATGCCCACGTTCGCCCGCGCGACGAGGCCCTGTCCTGCCTGGCGGGCAGGGCCGAGGGTGAGGTCGATTTTTACCTGGTCAACAAGCTGCACGGGTTCTCTTCGACGGTACGGGAGCATGCCGTGGGCGCCGCCCAGTTCGGTGCCAGCTACCGGACAATTCGCAAGCGCGTGCGACCTTTGGGTGCGCTCATCGATGCGGCCGGCCTCGCGGCAATAGATTTTTTGAAGATCGACGTCGAGGGCGCAGAAGCTGAGGTGCTGGCGGGCATGGATTTTGCGCGGCATCGGCCGCGCCTCCTGCTGATCGAAGCGGTGCAGCCGGGCAGCCTGGCTGAGGCCTGGGCTGAGTGGGAGCCGGCGCTGGTGGCGCAGGGCTATCGGTTTGCCTTTTTTGACAGGCTGAACCGGTTCTACGTGGCCGACGAGGCCAAGGACT
This sequence comes from uncultured Alphaproteobacteria bacterium, assembly GCA_963775835.1. Lineage (GTDB taxonomy): Bacteria > Pseudomonadota > Alphaproteobacteria > Rhizobiales > Hyphomicrobiaceae > AWTP1-13. The sequence goes on from CAVZKV010000025.1 coordinate 263,766, forward strand.
TGCTGGCGCGCTTTCCAGCCGAACCGGCACCTTGGGATGGCGTTCAGCATCTGTGGGACCACGGCCGCGCGCCCTTGCGGCCGGACCACCCCGATCACGAGCTCGCCCAAGTCCTGCTCAATGGCTTTCTGGCCGAACTGCCCTGCCTGACGCCGGCGCTCCTCGAGACCCTGCTCGCGCGCGGTTTCGCCGCCACGGGAAGAGGCAATTTGAGCGGCCGCGCGCTTGCCGAGCTGCTGGCGCGCAGCGACCTTGGTGGCGCCCCCGGGGACGGGGAGGTCGCCGCGCTGCTGGGAAACGACCAATTTCGTGCCGCCTTGGGGCGCATCGCTTCGCGCTACGATGGCGGCCATCTGGACTGAGCGCCAGGCGGCTGCCGGCAATCTTGCTTGCCAATCCTGCTTGAAAATTTCTTGGGCGGCGCGGCGGCGGACGCCGGCAGGCTCAAATTCTTTTGGCCACCTCCTCCAGCATCACCTCGGTGGCGCCGCCGCCAATCGCTTGCACGCGCGCGTCCCGCGTCATGCGCTCAATGGCGGTCTCGCGCATGTAGCCCATGCCGCCGTGGAATTGCAGGCAGTCGTACATCACCTCGTTGACGAGCGTGCCCGCCAGGGCCTTGAGCATCGATACCTCCTTGACGACGTTTTCGTTGCGCGTATCGCGCCAGGCGGTATTGAACAAGAAGGCACGGGCCGCCTCGACCTGGGCGCAGCGCATCGACAGGCGTTGTCGGATCGTCTGCTTATCCCACAGGGGCCCGCCAAAGGCCTTGCGCTGCTTGACCCAGTCGAGGGTGAGCTCCAGCGCTTTCATGGCCTCCCCCAGGGCCTGGGCGGCAAGCACGATGCGTTCGTTTTGCAAGTTCTTGACGAGTTGGTAGAAGCCTCGGCCCTCCTCGCCCAGAACATTTTCAGCCGGCACGAAGCAATCCTCAAACACCAGCTCGGCGGTGTCGCTCGACAGCCAGCCTTGTTTTTTGAGCGTCCGCGCCACGCGGAAGCCGGGCGTGCCTTTCTCCACCGCGAACATGGTGAGGTGGCGCCCGCGTCCCGGCTCGCCGGTCTTGGCGGCGACGAACACGAGATCGGCATGCACGCCGTTGGTAATGAAGGTTTTCACGCCGTTGAGACAATAGCCGCCGCTAGTCTTGCGCGCGGTACTGCGCATGGAGGCAAGGTCCGAGCCCGCGTCGGGCTCCGTCATGGCGATCGCGGTGATGGTGCGGCCGGCGGTGATGCCGCGCATCCAGCGCTCGAGCTGGGCTTTGCTGCCGGTGTGGTAGAGGTGTGGCGAGGCCATATCGGTATGCACCAATACCGTCACCGCAAAGCCACCGTAGGTGGAACGCCCGAGCTCCTCCGCCAAGACGGCGTTGGCCAAAGTATCGAGGCCGGAGCCGCCGAATTCGGGGGCGTAGCGCATGCCGAGCAGCCCGAGCGCGCCCATCTCGGTCAGGATTTGACGCGGCACGTAGCCCTGCTCCTCCCAGTGGTCGCCCGCGGGCAGCACGCGCTCGGCGATGAAGTGGCGGATGGTGGCGCGCAGCATCGTGTGCTCGTCGCCGAAGTAGGGAAAGCTTTCGCTGCCGATCGGTTGCGTCATGCTCGCTCCTGCCTATTGCGGGCGGCAAAGCCACGCCTCAACGGCGCCACCTGCTCAGATCACGCCCTTGTCCCGGAGCGCCGCAATCGCCGTCTTGTCGTAGCCGAGCTCGGCCAGGATCTGGTCTGTGTGCTCGCCCAGCAGCGGTGGGCGGCGGCGGATCGAGCCCGGCGTTTTCGACAGCCACACCGGCACCTTGGCAATTGGCGCCGGCCGCGGGGCGCCGGGGAATTCGGTCGGCTGAAAGAAGCCGACGGCGTTGATGTGGGGATCCTCGAGCGTCGCTTGCGGCTTGAGCACGGGCCCAGCCGGAATCTTCGCCTTGGCCAGCAGCTCCAGCGCCTCGGCATTGGTGTAGGCCGCCGCCCAGCGCCGCATGCGTTCGCTGATCGCGGCACCGTTGTCGCCGCGCGAGATGTCGTCCTTAAAGCGCTCATCGCTCAGCCAATGCTCCTCGCCCATCAGGCGGGCCCAGCGCGCAAATAGCGGGTTGCCGACCACCTGCACGAGGATCCAGCCGTCCTTGGTGCGGAAGATGTCGACCGGTCCCGACGTCTGCCCTCGATTGCCGGTCGGCACGCGATTGGGGGCGATCACGGCCTGCTCGATCAACAGGGCGTTGCCGAGCGTGACCGCCGTTGCCAGCAAGGCGCCTTCCACCCATTGTCCGTTGCCGCTGGCTCGGCGGGCCATCAGCGCCGCCATGGTGCCGAAGGCACAGTGCAAAGCCGTGCCGAAATCGACCCAGGGAACCTGCGCGCGGTAGGGCTGGTCCTCCTCTCCGGTCATGTAGACCGCGCCGGACATCACCTGGCCGATGCCGTCGAAACCGACGCGGTCGCTATAGGGCCCGCCGCGCCCGTAGGCGGAGACGGTGGTCAAAATGATGTCCGGTTTGACGGCCGTCAGGCTGGCGTAGTCGAGCTTCATGGCCACCAGGGTCTGCGGCGGCAGATTGGCGATCACCACATCGGCCCGCTCGACCAGGCGACGGACGACCTCTTGGCCTTCCGGGCGCATGGGATCGAGCGTCATGCCGAGCTTGTTGCGGTTCATCTGCAGGAACAAGGCGCCCTCGCCGGTGGCGGCAACCGGCGCCTGGAATCGGTCCTCGCTGCCCTCGCGCTTCTCGATCCGGATCACCTCGGCGCCATGTTCGGCCAACAGCGCCGCGCAGTAGGGGCCCGCGATGTAGCGGCCGAAATCCAACACACGAACGCCCTCGAGAACGCCAGCCATTTGGGAACCCTTTGCTTTAGATCACAGAACCCGCCTCGACCCATGTGTATCAGGATCGTCACAACTTGGCTGCCTCTTGTGCGCTGCATCCCGTCCCTCGGCCCACGCCAGCTGGGCGATGGCGCTGGAGGGCAAAGCAGTTTAGCCTGAGGCGTGCTGACGATCGTACGGGTTCAAGTTCGCGGGATTTGGCAACACGGGAAGGGCGGGCTTTGCCCGGTCCTCCCACATCCGGGAGCAAAAGCATGGATCCGCAGGCACTCATCATCTTTTTGATCATTGGCGCCATCGCCGGTTGGCTCGCCGGCATGGTGATGACGGGGGGAGGCTTCGGCCTGATCGGCAACATCATCGTCGGCATCATCGGTGCCTTCGTTGCCGGCTGGCTGTTTCCCAATTTCTGGCCACTCGGGGGCATCCTCGGGCCCATCCTGCATGCGGCGATCGGCGCCATCATCGTGCTGTTCGTGGTTGGCCTCATCAAACGCGCTTAAGCGTTCACGCGGCGCGCGCGGGTGTGTGAGGGGCGCGCGCGCCGCGTGTCCGCCGGCGGCTGGCGCCGTTAGGGCCGGATTTGACCGGTGCCGCGAACCACGTATTTGAACGTGGTTAGCTGCTCGACGCCGACCGGCCCGCGGGCATGCAGGCGCCCGGTGGCGATGCCGATTTCCGCTCCCATGCCGAATTCGCCGCCGTCGGCGAATTGCGTGGAGGCGTTGTGCAGCACAATGGCGCTGTCGAGGTCGACGAGAAAGCGCTCGGCGGCGGCGCTGTCGTTGGCGACGATGCAATCGGTGTGCTGTGAGCCATAGCTGCGGATGTGGGCAATGGCTCCCTCGACGCCGTCGACTACGCGCACGGCAATGATTGCGTCCAGGTATTCGGCCGACCAGTCCTGTTCGCTGGCGGCCAGCACGCGCTTGTCGGCGGCCTGCGCGGCGGCATCACCTCTGACCTCGCATCCGGCATCGGCGAGGGCGCCGACGAGGGCCGCAAGGTGGCCGGCGGGCGCCGCCTTGTCGACGAGAAGGGTCTCGGTCGCGCCACAGACGCCGGTCCGCCGCAGCTTGGCGTTGAGCACGATTGCCTTCGCCATGCCGAGCTCGGCGCTGCGGTCGACGTAGGTGTGGCAGATGCCTTCCAAATGCGCAAACACCGGCACGCGCGCTTCCTCCTGCACACGCGCGACCAGGCTTTTGCCGCCCCGCGGCACGATCACGTCGATTGCGCCCTCGAGACCCTTGAGCATCAGTCCGACGGCCTCGCGGTCCGTGGTGGGCACGAGCTGAACGGCGCTCTCGGGCAATCCGGCCGCGCGCAAGCCGCGCGCGAGGCAGACCTGGATGGCGCGGCTGGAGTGATGGCTGTCCGAGCCGCCGCGCAGAATTGCGGCGTTGCCGGACTTGAGGCAGAGCCCGCCGGCATCCGCGGTCACGTTCGGCCGGCTTTCATAGATGATGCCGACCACGCCCAGCGGTACGCGCCTGCGCTCGATGCGAAGTCCATTCGGGCGCGTCCAGCCGGCCAGCACGGCGCCAACGGGATCGGCGAGGCCGGCGACCTCTTCCAAGCCTTTGGCAATGGCCTCGATGCGCTCCGGATCGAGCAGCAGGCGATCGAGGAACGCTGCGCTGACGCCAGCGCTGCGCGCGTCCTTGAGGTCACGCTCATTGGCGAGCAGGATGGCGGCGGTCTGCGCTCTGATCTCGCGCCCGGCCGCGACCAGAGCTGCGTTCTTCGCTGCGCTGCTGGCCTGCGCCAAGGCGCCTGCCGCCGCGCGCGCGGCAAGGCCGAGGGCGCGCATCGCCGCGCCGACATCGTTGAGCGTTTCGGGCTTGCGTTGTGTTGACACGGGCGTTGCTTCGAGGGCTGACACTCTCCGCTTAGCACTTTCAGGCGCGGCTGAGAACCATGTCATCGCGATGGATCAGGGCGGCGCGGCCCTCGTAGCCAAGAATGGTGGCGATCTCGCCGCTCTTCTTGCCGATGATGCGCACGGCGTCGGTCCAAGCGTAGGCGCTGAGCCCGCGGCCGATTTCGCGCCCGCCGGCGTCGCGGATGGCGACGGCGTCGCCGCGCTCGAAGGTGCCGTCCACCCGCGTCACGCCGGCGGGAAGCAGGCTTTTGCCCGCCAGCAGCGCCTTCACCGCGCCGGCGTCGATGTGCACGATTCCCTTGGCCTCGAGTTGACCGGCGATCCAACGCTTGCGCGCCGCCACCGGATCGGAGGAAGCCAAAAACCAGGTGCACGACGCGCCGCTGCTGAGCGCGCGCAAGGGATGCGCGATCGTGCCCGAGGTGATCACCATATTGGTGCCGGCGGCCAGCGCGATCTTGGCCGCCTGGATTTTGGTTACCATGCCCCCGCGCGACTGCTCGCTGCCGGCGCTGCCCGCCATCGCCTCGATCTCGGGCGTGATCTGTCGCACCTCGGGCAGCAGGCGGCCCTCGATGCCGCAACCGGGCGGTGCCGTATAGAGCCCATCGATGTCGGACAGCAGCACCAGGCAGTCGGCGCTCATCATGGTGGCCACGCGCGCCGACAAGCGGTCGTTGTCGCCGTAGCGGATTTCCGCGGTCGCCACCGTGTCGTTCTCGTTCACGACCGGAATGGCGTGCTGGCCGAGCAGCGTGTCGATGGTCTGCCGAGCATTGAGATAGCGCCGCCGCTGCTCGGTGTCCCCCAAGGTCAATAGGATCTGCGCCGCCGTCAGCCCGCGCGCCTTGAACACGGCCTGGTAGGCGCTGGACAGGAAGATCTGCCCGACCGCCGCGGCGGCCTGCGATTGCTCCAGCGCCAGCGAGCTGCCGGAAAATGCAAGCACGTGGCGTCCAAGCGCAATGGCGCCCGAGGACACGACGATGACGTCCTTGCCGCCTGCGACCAGCTCGGCAACGTCATCGGCGAGCGACTCGAGCCATGCCGATTTCAGCTCGCCACTGCCGCGATCGACGAGCAGGCTGGAGCCGATCTTGACGACGATCCGCCGCGCCTTGATCCATTCGGAACGTTGAGCCGTCGCACTAGCGAGATCGGCAGAGGCTGGGCGCCGTTTTTTGTCCATGTCAGCGAGGGCCGGGGTAGAGCTACGCCATTGCCAGCAACGCATACCAGATCTGGGTGCGGCTGGACCAGCCCGGCGCGTCGCCGCCCAGGCATGCGGCGGCCAGGCAGGCCGCGCTAGGGGCGGCCCGCACTAGAAATACGGCAGGGGCGGCTTGATGTATGGCTCGCGCGCCTCCCGCAGGCGCCGCACCCTGGCGCGCGCCGCCAGTCTGGCGGAACGGTAGCGAGCCATGCGCGCGTGCAGGCTGGGCTTGCTCGCCTCCCGCTTGGCCAAGTGCGCGCGGAGCGCCTTGCTGACGCGCTCGGGCGTTTGCTGCTCGGCAGCCTCGCGCCCGGCATTCGCCTTGGCCAACTCGGCCCGCGCCTCGATCAGGGCGCGGTCGCTCGATTGGCTGGCGTTGCGCGCCTGTTGTAGCTGTTCGCGGATGTCGCGCACCGCACGCTCGGCCGCCAGCCGTGAAGTACGCTCCCGCTCGAGCTCCTCGTTCGCGGGCCGGTCGCTGGAGCTGATGGACGCCACCACCGTGCGCTCTTTGGCGAGCTGCTCGTGCGCCTCCTGCAAGGAGCGACCCGCGAGCAAATGCTGATTGCGCTCGAAGGCCAACTGCTCCTCGACCGAGCGCAATGCACGCTCGCTCGCCTCCTTGGCGGCGCGCATTTTGGCCAACTCGCTGCGCACCTCTTTGTCGCTCTCGCCGGCCGCGGCGTCCTTTTGCACCGTCCAGCTGAAGGCGGCGCCGTCCTTTTCGGCAAAGCCCTGGTCGGGGGCGCCGAATATGAGCCCGAGCACCACCGGGGTGAGTAGCAGAAAGCTGCTCAGCAGCAAGGTGCGCCGGTGGCCCGCGCCCGCCCCGGAGGGCTTGAGCGTGGCCCATGGATTGTAGGTGCCGAAATTCCAGATGTGGCCTTCCGGATCGCGACAGGAATAGCCGCGCCCGGTGTCGTCGTCCGCGTCGATGTCCAGCACGATCTCGGCGCCGGCGGCAACGGCGCGCGCACGGTGCGCCTCGGCATCGGCGACATAAAGGTAGCAAATCTGCGTCTCGACGCCGCCGATCTGATCGGGTTGTTTCATCAGCCCGTCGAAGGCCGAACCCTCGGCGGGTCCCACCATGATCATGCTGGTGCCGATCGTGAGCTCCGCATAGACGACGCCCCCGTCTTCGTCGTCGACCACCAAATGCTTGGCGAAACCGAAGGCCTCGCACAGCCAATCGATCGCGCGCGGGACGTCGCTGTAGCGCAACGTCGGAATAATGGCAGTCGTAAATGCGTCTAAGGTCGCCGTCATCTTGCGTTCCCAATGCTGGCCGGCAAGTTGGGGCGCGGGTGGGCCGTCGTCTCGCCACTACGCAAGACCAGGGGGGCGAGGAGGGTACCGACAAATATCAACCGCGGGCACTTGCCCATTGAACCTACTGCGAAATTCGTCACCAAAACATGAACGCCCACCGCCCCCGTCGGCCCGGGCGAGCGCGGACCTCAGGGTTGCCGATACCGCAGCGGCGAGCCCGTCGTTCGGTTGGCCTGGCCGCGGCGCCCGCAAAGCGGCCCGCACGCCCCCCCGCGCGTTTGGCGCAAGAAGATTTTTCTTTTCTTTGCGGGCGCCGCCATGGCCGCCGCGGCCGTCCTTGCCCGCTGGGGCGGTCCTCGGGCAAATTCTTCGCAGGGCAGCGTCCCTGCGCAAGTCTGGGCCGCCCTTGCGGGGGCAAGCTTGGGCAATCCGGGTGCTAGCTGCGGGCCATGTGTTCCGCCTCGGCGGCTGAAAGATGGTGATGCAACCGTTGCCTGGCGCGGCTGCCCCTGGTGTCGCGGCGCACACGCCGAGGGCGACCTTTTTCGGGCTCAGGGGCCTTGCCGTTCTCGCCGAGGGTCTGCGTCCTCGGTCCGCCGGCCATCCCTGATCGGCTCCGCATACTTGAGGTCGAGATCCCAGGGAAAGAAGATCCAGGTGTCCTGCGACACCTCGGTGATGAAGGTATCGCACATCGGGGCGCCCTGGGGCTTGGCATAGACCGTCGCGAAATGCGCCAGCGGCAGGAGCGCGCGCACGAGCTTAGCGGTCTTGCCGGTGTCGGTGAGATCGTCGATCAGCAGCACGCCCTTGCCCGTGCCGTTGCCGATGGCGCGCACCGCCGGAGCGATGGTCTTGAGGATCGCGAGCTCACCTTGCACCGAATAGTCGTGGTAGGAGGCCACGCACACGGTCTCGACCACGCGCAATCCGAGTTCGCGCGCCACGATCGCGGCGGGTACCAAGCCGCCCCTGGTGATTGAGACGATGGCTTCGAATGGCCCCTTGTCGGCGAGGCGCCAGGCGAGCGCGCGCGCATCACGGTGGAACTGGTCCCAGGACACGGGAAACGACTTGGCTGGGTTGGGCTGGGTCATCGGTCCTAAGCTCGCCAATCCTGCTGGGCAGTGGCTTGGTTCTAGCAGTCGCAGCGACTCGACGCGAAGGGTACTGTTCGGCTTGGCAGCCGCTGCCGGCGGCTCTACCATTGCGCTTATGCCCCAGGGGTTAAGAGCCAATGCCGACGCCTACGGCGCGCCCCTGATGCGGCGTCTCGACGAACTTGCCACCTATACCGAGGTGCCGGGTCAGCTCACCCGGCGCTACCTCAGCCGTGCGCACTTGGCGGCCAGCCGGCAGGTTGCGGCCTGGATGCAGGAGGCCGGCATGGGCGTGCGGACCGACGCGCTTTTCAGCGTGTTCGGCCGCTACGAAGGGCGGCGGCCGCAGGCTCCGGCCATCATGCTGGGTTCGCATCTCGACACCGTTCTCGATGCCGGGCGCTACGATGGCGCGCTCGGTGTGCTGGCCGCGATCGCCGTGGTCGCGGAGTTGTCTCGGTGCGGTGAACGGCTGCAACACGCCATCGAGGTGGCCGCCTTCGGCGAGGCGGAGGGTTCGCGCTTTTCCGCGCACCTCCTGACCTCATCGGCGCTGATCGGCGCGGTCGGCCCCGAGCTCATGGACAGTCGGGATAAAGACGGCATCTCCGTGCGTGAGGCCGTCGCGGCCGCGGGCGGTAACGCCGACGACAACCTAGGCTGCGCCCGCAAGGCTGGCGAAATTGCCGCCTACCTCGAGCTGCATATTGAGCAGGGACCGGTGCTGGAGCAAAGCGGGCTTGCCCTGGGCGCCGTCACCGCCATCAACGGCTCACACCGCCTGTCGGTGACCGTGTCGGGGTTTGCCGGCCACGCCGGCACCGTGCCCATGTCGCAGCGCCGCGATGCGCTGGCCGCCACCAGCGAAATGGTTTTGGCGATCGAGCCCCTGGCCAGCAGCGACAAAGCGTTGGTGGCGACCGTGGGACAGATCGCGGCCCTGCCAGGCGCGCAAAACGTCCCGGGCAAGGTCAGGTTCAGCATCGACATGCGCAGTCCTACCGCTACCGTCCGCGCTCAGGCCGATCGGACCTTGCGCCCCGCGCTTAGCGAAATCGCCGCTCGGTGCGGCGTTGCCGTGGAGGCTGCGACCTACCAGACGAATGCGGCCACACCCCTCGCCGACGCCGTCATCACCGCGGTTTTGGAGGCGATTGCAGCTTGCGGCCAGGCGCCGCTGAACCTGCCGTCGGGCGCCGGTCACGATGCCGGGATCATGGCCCGGCATTGCCCGGCGGGTATGATGTTTTGGCGCTGCAAGGACGGCATCAGCCACAATCCGGCCGGTTCGATCACGGCCGCGGATGCCGAGGTTGGGGTGCGGGCGCTGCTGGAGGCGACGCGCCGGCTCGAGCATCGGCTGGCGGGGCCAGGCGCGCCATGACGGACTGGCAAGCGCGCATCGCCGATCTCGTCGATGAAAATTTTGCCGCCGAAACCGCCTTTCTGCGCGAGTTGGTGCGGCTGCCAACCGACACGCCGCCCGGCGACAATGCCCCGCATGCCCAGCATACGGCCGAGCTGCTCGAAGCCATGGGCTACCGGGCCGAACGGCATGCCGTGCCCGCCGCCGAGGTGAAGGCTGCGGGTCTGACCTCGCTCACCAATCTCATCGTGCGGCGCCGCTTCGGCGCTGGTCCGGTGATGGCGCTTTCCGCCCACGGCGACGTGGTGCCACCGGGCGACGGCTGGACCAAGCCGCCCTACGCCGGCCTCATCGAAGACGGGCGCATGTTCGGGCGGGGCGTCGCGGTCTCCAAGTCCGACTTTGCCACCTATGCCTTTGCGCTCCGGGCGCTGGAGGCGGTGGGCGCCCCCTTGCAGGGAACGGTCGAACTGCATTTCACCTACGATGAAGAATACGGCGGACTGCTCGGGCCCGGCTATCTCTTGCGGCACGGGCTAAGCCAGCCCGACATGGCGATCGCGGCGGGCTTTTCTTATGCCGTCGTCACGGCGCACAACGGCTGCCTGCAGCTCGAGGCGAGCCTGCGCGGCAGGGCCGCGCACGCCGCCATGCCCGAGAGCGGCAGCGATGCCTTGGCGGCGGCCGTGGACGTGCTCAACGCGCTTTATGCGGAGCGCCGCAGCTATGCCTCTATCCGTTCCAGCTTTGAGGGCATCGCCACACCCAGCCTCAACGTCGGCGTGATCGCGGGAGGCATCAACACCAACGTCGTTCCCGACCAGGTCACGCTCAGGCTCGACCGCCGCATTATTCCGGAGGAAAAGTCCGAAGAGGTCGAGGCCCGGCTCGCCCAGGTCATGCGGCAAGCGGTCGAGGGCAAGCCCGGCATCTCGCTCGAAATCAGGCGGTTGTTGCTCGCCGCGGCGCTGCGGCCGAACCTGGCGCAGGCACGACTGGCCGAGACCGTGCAAAGGCACGCGAGCGCGGTGTTTGCCGAACCTATTGGCCTTACCGCAAGTCCGCTCTATACGGATGCGCGCCTCTATGGCGAGGCCGGCCTGCCGGTCGTGCTGTACGGGGCGGGTCCGCGCACGCTGTTGCAGGCAAATGCTAAGCGTGCGGATGAAAACATCTTGCTTGCGGATCTGCGCCGCGCAACCATCGTCATCGCTCGTGTTTTGTTAGACCTGTTGGGTGCCGATACTGGGCGCGCCATGCAGGCCTGACCAAGACAAGGCGCCAATTGTTTTTATTTTAGGATCTTTCGCGACGTTCGATCCCTCATGAGCACCCATCGTCCCGTTGCGGCCATGCTCGGCCGCACGATCCTGTTCAAATCCTTGGCCGAGCGGGACCGCCAGCTGGTTGCTCGGCAGATGGTCGCCGCCACGTTTGGGCCCGAGCAGTTAATTTTCGCCCGGGGCGATCCCCCCGACGACATTTACCTGGTACTCAAGGGCCGCGTTCGCCTGTCGGTGTTCTCGTTGGATGGCCGCATGCTCTCCTTCAAGCATGCCGAGCCCGGCGATACCTTCGGCGAGATCGGTCCCTTGGACGGGGGCGCGCGCACCGCCGATGCGACCGCGCTGACACAGGTGGAAGTGATGTCGCTGGAACGCGCCAAGCTCAACGCCTTGCTGGATGGCAATCCGCGCGTGGCGCGGGCCGCCATCAAGTTTTTATGCGCCCGGCTGCGTGAAACCAGCGAGCTGGCCGAAGGCATCGCGCTGCACTCGATCGAGATGCGGCTCGCCCGCTTCCTGCTGTCGGCGCTCAAGCGCCAGCACGGCGATGGGCCTGCGATCCACGCCTTCATCGAGCTCGGCATCACCCAGGGCGAGCTCGCCTTGCTGATTGGCGCCAGCCGGCAAAAGGTCAACGCGGCGCTCAATACGCTGGAACAGGGGGGTGCGATCCGGCGTACCCGCACGCGGCTTTTTTGTGATGAGGCGAGTTTGCTGCGGGTCGCCGCCCTCGAGCAGGGCTAAGCCTTTGGTGCGTACGGGCCACAGGACCCCGCACCTGTGGCCCGCCGTGGGCAATCCTATCGCCGCAGCCCCGCACCGGACAAATCGGCACGGATTGCCCTGTGCCGCCGACCAACGCGCTTTCATGTAGCGCCCAACCGCTGCTAAGGTCTGTCACTTGCGTGACAAGAAACCGAGGCTTCTGCTGTCGCCGTAGGCTTTTTGCGTGCTCACGATCGAGGAGCTGCCCATTCGGACGCCACCTCTCGCGGGGCGTCATCCCCCCCGCCGCACGCGGCAGGGTGCGCCCGGTTGCGGCCCCGAGGGGATCGCCCTTGCGCTCGTCACTAAAGCTGCGGCGAGGCTGCCATGAGCACCGCGGGCGGCCCGGTGTCATCGCTCGCCGCCCATGGCGAGCGCCGGCTGCTCACCATTTTGTTCTGCGATCTCGTGGATTCCTCGCGATTGGCAGGGCGGCTCGATCCGGAGGATCTGCGCGAGGTTCTCACCAGCTATCAGCGTCGGGCGACCGAAATCGTAGAGGCCTTCGGCGGCATGGTTGCGCGCTATCAAGGTGACGGGATCCTCGCCTACTTCGGTTACCCGGCCGCCAGTGAGGATGACGCCGAGCGTGCCGTGAATGCGGCCCTTGAGCTCAGTCGGCGCATCAACGACGGGAGCGGGGTCGAGGAGGTTTTGCGCGTGCGCGTCGGCGTGGCCACCGGCATCGTGGTGGTCGGCGATCTCATGCGCTCGGGGGCCGCCGACAATCCCTCCATCGTCGGCGAGACGCCCAATCTCGCCGCCCGCCTGCAGGCGGTGGCCGAGCCGGACACGGTTCTGATATCTGCCGGTACGCAACGGCTCACGCGCGGCCTCTTCGACTACCGCCGGCTGGAGCTGTCGGAGGTCAAGGGCTATCCAACGCCGCTGGAGGCCTTCCAGGTGCTCGGGTCGAGCGAGGTGGCCAACCGCTTTGCCGCCCTGCGCTCAACCCTGCCGTTGGTTGGCCGCGACGCGGAGCTCGCGCGCTTGCTGGACCTTTGGGAAAAGGCCAAAGCCGGCGCCGGCGCCGTCGCCTTCGTGCGTGGCGAGCCCGGGATCGGCAAGTCGCGCTTGGCGCTCGAACTGCTGCAACGTCTCAGAACGCAGTTTCCGATCGTCAGACGCCTTTACTGCTCTCCCTATCACAAGGACAGCATGCTCTATCCGCTGCTGACGCAGCTGCAGCGCACGGCCCAGATCGATGTCACCGAACCCGCCAGCGCCAAGCTCGAAAAGCTGCAGGTCTTGTTGGTGGGAGCCGGCGAGACGGCCGGCGCACTGACCGCGGTGCTGGCCGACCTGTTGGCCTTGCCCGTGCCCGAGCGGCAGACGCTGGGATCACTCGGAGCTCGGCAAAAACGCGAATTGCTCTTCAAGATCTTGCTGGAGGCGTTCGAAGAACTGGCGCGCCGCCGCTCGTTGATCGTCGTGCTCGAGGACGTCCACTGGATCGATCCAACCAGTCTGGAACTGCTCGAGGCCATCATCGCCCGCCTCGACGGTCTGCCGGCGCTGATGGTCATCACCTCGCGCCCCGGCTCAGACCCGCCATGGCTGCAGCGCGAAAATGTGCACACGTTCAATCTCGGGCCGATCGATCAGGGTAGCGCTGCGGCGCTGGCGCAGCGCATTTGCGGCATCGCCGATGCCGGCGACAGTACGGTCAAGGGCATTGTTGCCCGCGCCGACGGCGTGCCGCTCTTCATCGAGGAGTTGAGCAAGGCCGCGCTGGAGGCCGGCGTCGTTGGCCGTCCTTCCGGCGCCGGGGTTGGCGAGGCGGCGGCGCACGGGCTGGCCATTCCCGCCAGCTTGCACGCGTCGCTCTTGTCGCGCCTGGATCGGCTCGGGCCGGCGCGCGAGATCGCCAAGGCCGCCGCCGCCTTCGGTCGCGAGTTCGCCTTCGATCACTTGGCGGGCGTGATGACCGAGTGGAGCGCATCGGACCTACGCGCCGCCCTCGAGCAGCTGATCGAGGCCGAGCTTATTTTGCCGATCGGGCCGCCGCCCTGGACGGCTTTTTCCTTCCGCCACGTCCTCATCCAGGATGCGGCCTATAGCACGCTGTTGCGGGGCGAGCGGCGCGCCCTGCATGGCCGCATTGCCAAGACGCTGACCGAGCACTTTCCTGATATCGTGGCGATCGAACCGGAAATCGCGGCGGCCCACTTTAGCAAGGCGGAGCTTTTCGAGCCCGCCGTTCAGCACTGGCTGGAGGCTGGGATTCGTGCCGCCGACCGCTCCGCCTTTGCCGAGGCAATCCAGCATTTCTCGGAGGGCGTGCGGATTTCCCGCAAACTACCCCAATCGCCGAGCCGGGCGCGCAAGGAACTGGATTTGCAAATGGCGCTTGGGCCGGCGCTGATGGCAACCCGCGGCTATGCGGCCCCGGAAAGCCTCGAGGTCTTCACGCGCGCAGACGAGCTCGTCGCCAGCGTCGGCACGGTTGCGGAGCAACTCGATGTGCTGTTGGGGCTCTTCAATGTGTACTACGGCAGGGCGGAGATCGCGCGCTCCTTAGAGGTGGCGCGCGCCCACTTGGCGCTCGCCGAAAAGCATGGGCAGGGCGCGAGCAGGGCTCATTGTCTCTTGGGGCAAAGCTACTCGACGATGGGGGCCTTCGGCGATGCCAAGCAGCATTTCGACACGGCGCTAGCGATGTTTGCGCGCCAACCGGAGGCGGCCGGCTCCTGGGGCGTGATGGCGAGCCAACACGTCGTGACGCTGGCGCTCAGCGCCGGGGTGCACTTCGCATTGGGCGAGCTCGAGCAGGCGCGCGCGGCGATGGTGGCGGCGGTCGAGCGGGCGCGCGCCATTCAGCACCCCCTCTCGATTGCCTTGGCCATCGTGACGGAGGTCTTGACCCCCAACCCCGGCGATTTGCAGGCGAGCTACCAACGCGCAGAAGAGGCCGTACAGTTCTGTGGCCGCCATGGTTTGAAGAATTTTGAGGCGTGGGCGCGCTTTGCCCAAGGCGCGATCATGACCCGGCGCGGCGATGTCAGCGCCGGCATCGACGTCATGCGGGCGGCGATCGCGGAAGCGGAGGAATTGGGCTCGCGCCTGTTCAGGCCGGCGCAGCTGGCGACGCTGGCGGGGGCTTACGCTAGGCTCGGCGATCAGGCGCGCGCGCTGGGCCTCGTCGAGGAGGCAATCGAGATCGCCCAGCGCACGGGAGAGAAGCAGGCGCTGGCGGCGATTGAACGCGTCAAGGGCGAACTCCTGTTCGCCGTCGGCCGGGGCAGCGAGGGCGAGGCCGCCCTGCGCGCGGCCAGTCGAACCGCCCGGGCGCAGGGGACCCTTTCCGAGGAGCGCCGCATCGAGGCGAGCCTGGCAAAGCTACGATCGAAGCTGCCGGGGTCGCGAAACTGTAAAAGCCAAACGCCCGCCGCGGCGCGGGGTTGGTTTACCACCTTGCGCGGTTTGCTGGGCTTTTGAGCCGGCTTTGTCCGGGGGCGCTGGCGTCGGCCCTTGTTAGGCCTTTGGATACCACCACCGGCCCGCGATCACGACGGCGTCCGAACAGATCTTGCGATCGCCGGCAAGGTGCTCACCCAGCACGTCGACATAGTCGAACTTGCCGTCCTTGACCGAGAGGATGGTGGCATCGCCGACGCTGCCCGCCTTCAGGGAGCCGAGCTCGGGCCGCTTCAGCGCGAAGGCGGCATTCAGCGTCGATTGCTTGATGACCTCGCGCAAGGGTACGCCGAGACAGAGAAACTTCGACATGGTGGTGACCTGGTCGAAGGCCGGTCCATCGATGCACAGGGCATGCACGTCCGATGAGATTGTGTCCGGGTAGAAGCCGTTTGCCAGCATGGCGCGCGCGGTCTTGAAGGAGAAGGAGCCCATGCCGTGGCCGATATCAAATAGCACGCCGCGTTTGCGCGCCTCCAGCACCACCGGCTTGATGGTGCCTTGGGCATTGCAGGGCGCATTCGGAAACGGGCGAAAGGCATGCGTCAGCACGTCGCCCGGCCGCAGCATTTCCACCACCTCTTCGTAGGAAGGCGGCGGATGATCGATATGCGCCATCAGGGGCATGCCAACCTCATTGGCGACCTGCAGGGCCATCTCGAGCGGCGCCGCGCCCTGGTCCCCCGAGGAGTGCCGGCCCACGCGCACCTTGATGCCGACGATGACGTCGCGGTTGGCGTCGGCGACGTCGGCGGCCTCGCGCGGCGCCATCAGGCGGATGTTTTCGCTCTCGCCGACCATGATGGTCTTGGAGAAGCCGAAGATGCCCGCAAACGAGAGGTGCAGATAGGCAAGAATGCGGACCTGCGACGGCTCGATCACGTGCTTGCGGAAACCCGCGAAATTGCCGGGACCGGCGCTGCCGGTGTCGATGGCGGTCGTTACCCCGGAGCGACGGCAGAACTCTTCCGCATCGATACCGAGCGAGGTGCCACCCCAGTAGACGTGGGTGTGCAGGTCGATGAGGCCGGGCGTCACGTACTTGCCGGCGACGTTGCGCACGGACGTGCCGGGACCGGCTTGCAGGTTCGCGCCAACGGCGGCGACCTTGCTGCCGGCGAAGGCCACATCCATCACTGCATCGATGTGCTGCGACGCATCGACGACGTGCCCGCCCTTGAGAATGAGATCGTAGGCCATGTTTGCTCCGAGCGATGTTCGACTATTCCGGCTGGCCGGCACCGGTGCGCTCGACGATCAAGCCGTAGTGCTGCGGTTGCCGGTGTTTTGCGAAATTGAAGGTGGTCGCCTTGTAACTGTTGGCAAGATCAAGATCACAGCGCGCGACCAAGAGCTCGTCGTCCTGGCTCAGCGCCTGCGCCACCACGACCCCGCTCGGAGCAACGACCGAGGAATTGCCGATCATTTCGCAGCCCTCCTCGACGCCGCACTTGGCGACGCCCACCACCCAGGTGGCATTGGCGTAGGCGCCAGCCTGCAGGGACAGCTGATTGTGGAACTCGCTCAGGCGATCGTGCTCGGGCGCCGGCGGATTGTGCCGGGGCGTATTGTAGCCGACGAGGACCAGTTCGACGCCCTTTAATCCCATCACCCGATAGGTTTCCGGCCAACGCCGGTCATTGCAGATGCACATGCCGATGTTGGCGCCCATCGTTGTCCAGACCCCCCAGCCGAGGTCACCGACCTCAAAGTAGCGCTTTTCCAAATGCTGGAAGGGGCGCCAGGGCTCGTGCTCGGCGTGCCCGGGCAAATGGATCTTGCGGTACTTGCCGACGATCCGTCCCGACTTGTCGACCAGGACTGAGGTGTTGAAGCGGGCGAGGCGCTCCCGGCGCCGTTCGATTTCGGCAAAGCCCAGATAAAAGCCGACGCCGAGCCGCTGGGCTGCCTCGAACAGGGGTGCCGTCGCGTGCGAAGGCATGTCGCGCTCAAAGAAGGGTTCGATTTCCTCCGCCTGCGTCATCCACCAGCGCGGAAAGAAACTCGTCAGCGTCAGCTCCGGAAACACGGCAAGGTCGCAGCGGTGCTCGGCGGCCTGCCGCAACAGGTCGACGAGCCGCTTGACGACCCGCGAGCGGCCATCGCTCCTTTGGATCGGTCCCATCTGGCAGGCCCCTACCGTGATGAGCCGTGACATGCTGCCTCCAATGCCCTTGCCGCGCCCGCTTTGCCTCGCCCATGATTGCCGCAATTGCCGCGCCAGGACCAGAGGGGCCGGAGGCGCGCGGAGGCGCAAACCCGGGGTGCGCCGGGGCCGCTCTCATCCGCCTGGTCAAGAGGAAGCGGCGTGCGCGGGGGCCGCCAACAGCTCCAGCAGGGCTTCGTTGAAGCGGTCGGCGGCTTCATAGGCCACCCAGTGGCCGGCATTCTCAATCAGGCG
This sequence comes from uncultured Alphaproteobacteria bacterium, assembly GCA_963775835.1. Lineage (GTDB taxonomy): Bacteria > Pseudomonadota > Alphaproteobacteria > Rhizobiales > Hyphomicrobiaceae > AWTP1-13. Next base: position 281,306 of record CAVZKV010000025.1, read on the forward strand.
TACCTCGAGCTCGCGATGGTGCCGGCGCAGGATCTCGAGCCGGGCATCGAGCGAGCCGCGGGCGATGATGTCCTGGCTACCCCAGATGGTTTGCAAGGTGGCCGTAACATCCCCAAGCGCCCTGGCGAGCCCATCGGTCACCGCAAAGGGCCGGCTGCGAAAGCGCGCGCGCTTGATGTTTTCGGCCTGCAGATGGATGGCGAGGGGATCGATGTTGTCGGGGTTGGCAAACATCAGCACCCGCAGGTTTTGCTGAAACACCGCGGCGATCTCCTCGGCGCTCATGCCGGCGCGCTGCTTGGCGAAGGGTTCGCGAGGCTCGGCGGCGAGACCAAGTGCGGCCACGCCAACGAGGGTCAGCGTGCCGATGCGCTCACCCAATCTCGCCGCCGTCAGGCCGGCGACGTGGCCGCCGAAGGAGAAGCCGACGAGCCGCAGGTTGCGCGCGCCCGGCAAAAGCTGGTCGAGCCCGGCGACGATGACATCGGCGATGGTGGCGGGAATGAGCGGCTGGGGCGGCATCGCCGATTGACCCAGTCCGGGGAGGTCGGGCACCCAGAGCTGATAGTGGCGTGACAGGGCTGCAATGTTGCGCAGCCAATGCGTCCAAGAGCCTGAGCCGCCGTGGAAGAGCAGGAGCGGTTCGCCGCTGCCCCAGACGCGCCAAACCATGCTGCCGTCGCCGCAGGCGGTTCTCAGTTTTTTGGCGCTGTGGTCGAGAGCATCGACGATGGCCGCCGGTGCCGGCGCGGCCCCCGCCTGCCTTGATCGATTGGCGTTCACGCGGGCATCGCCGTCTCGGCCAGGCGTGCCCAGTAGGAGATGCCGGCGGGGATCACGTCGTCGTTGAAGTCGTATTTGGGGTGATGTAGGCCGGCGCTATCGCCGTTGCCGATGAAGATGAAGGCGCCCGGCCGGGCCTCGAGCATGAACGAGAAATCTTCCCCGCCCATGACCGGGGCGATATCGCCATTGACCTTGTCGGAGCCGGCCACTTGGGCGGCGACGCCGGCGGCAAACTGGGTCTGGCGCGCATGGTTGTGCGTCACCGGATATTTGCGCTCGTAGGTGGCGGTGGCGACCGCCCCGTAGAGCTGGGCCGTCGCTTGCGCCACTTCGACGATGCGGCGCTCGAGGAGATCGCGCACCTTCGGGGTCAAGGATCGGGCGGTGCCTTGCAGGAGGGCCGACTGCGGGATCACGTTGGCGGCTTCGCCGGCGTGGAACATGCAGATCGAGATGACGCCGGCGTCGAGCGGATCGAGATTGCGCGAGACGATCGAATTGAGGGCCGTGACGATGTGGGAGCCGACCAACACCGGGTCGATGCACTGGTGGGGTCGGGCTGCATGGCCGCCTTTGCCGGTGATCTCGATGTGGATGCCGTCGCTTGCGGCCAGCAGGGGGCCGGGGCGCAGCGCGAATTGACCCACGCCGAGGCCGGGCATGTTGTGCATGCCGTAGACCTCCTGGATCTGCCAGCGCTCCATCAGGCCGTCGTCGACCATGGCCTTGCCGCCGGCGCCACCCTCCTCGGCCGGCTGGAAGATCAGCACCGCGGTGCCGTCGAAATTGCGCGTCTCGCACAGATACTTGGCGGCGCCGAGCAACATGGCGGTGTGCCCGTCGTGGCCGCAGGCATGCATTTTACCCGGCATTTGCGAGGCATAGGGCAGGCCGGTGATTTCCGTCATCGACAGGGCATCCATGTCGGCGCGCATGCCGATCACCTTGCCGGAAGCCTGCCGACGCCCCTTGATGACGCCGACCACGCCCGTGCGGCCGATGCCGGGCATCACCTCGTCACAGCCGAAGGCCTTGAGTTTGTCGGCCACGACCGCGGCCGTGCGGTGCACCTCGTAGAGCACCTCCGGGTTGGCATGGATATCGCGGCGCCAGCACGACACTTCGTCCTTGAGGGCGGCGGCGCGATTGCTGATCGGCATCTCAGAAGTCCTTGGCAACAAAGGGGCGGCGGCGACAGGGAAAACGGTGCGGGCCGCGCCGCAGGGAAGCAAATCGCTCCTGACGGGTCAAGGCGGCCCGCGCGCATGGCTGCTTGCTTTGGCCTCAGCGGCGAAAGCGAAGATTGAGACCTTGCGCCTGCCACGCGGCCTCGATCACATCGAGGTCGGTACAGCCGGAGGGATTGGCCTTGCTCGGCGCCCAGGCGGCGCGTTGCGGCCATTGCTCGCGCCAGATGCCGAGCAGGCGGTCGAGCTCTGCGAGCGGATCGGCGTGGTCGTCGACCCGAATATTGAGGTCGGCAAAATCTTCGCTGGTCGTGAGCAAAAGCGCCGCCGACTGCCTGCCGCGGCGGTCGCCGCCGGCGCGCTCGCCCGCCTGCATGGCCCTGAGCAACCGTTCCGGCAGCGCCAGGCCGCTGCCAGCAGCGAAGGTCGTGAAGCTATGCGCCACGACGTCCTCGCCCGCCAACATGTTGCCGGCGACGGAGAATTGGTTCGCGGCGCGATCTCCGCACCACTCGACGCAGTTATCGCCGGTCCAGGCCGCCGCGCGCCCAAAGCGGTCGACCGCCTGGACCTGACGCAGGTGCCGGCCGTCATCGGCCGTGAGCGCGCTCTTGATCGCGGTGGCGGGCGCAATGCCGCGCGCGAGCAAGTCGAGAATGGCCGGCCCGAGATAGCGGTTGGTGATCGACTGCGTGGCAACGGCGCCGACGCCGGAGCGAACATAGGGGCAATGGGCACCGACGGCGAAGGCGCGCGTCGCCACCGCCACCGCGAAGGCGCCGCTGGCGGGATCGTGGGCGACGATCGACCAGGTCATGGGATTGCGCCCGCGGCGGCGCGATCAAGCCTACTTTTTTTCGACATTCCAGAACACCACGTTGGTTGCCACCAACACGCCCTCGATGTTCTTGCGAAAGGCGGAGGGTTGCAGGTATTGGCCCAAGATAACGTGGGTCGGGTACTCGGCCGCACGCTGGGAGACCGCCTCGGCCAGTACCTTTTGCTTGGCCGCATCCGTCTCCTTGGCGAAGGCATCGCGCAGGCGCTCCAACTCGGGATCGCAGGGCCAGCCGAAGGTCGCCTTCTCGCAGCTGGCGTTGAGGAAATTGGTCGAGACCGGGTCGAGCACGTCAACGGAGCCCCAGGAGGTCAGATAAACGTTCCAGCCACCCGCCGCCGGCGCATCCTTCTTGGCGCGGCGCGCCACCAGCGTTTGCCAGTCCATCGCTTGCAAGTCGACCTTGAAGCCCGCCTTCTCCAGGAGCGACTTGGCGACCGGGGCCAGATTGGAGAGCGAGGCGATGTCGGTTGACTGCATGAGCACGACCGGGGTGCCGTCGTAACCGGCCTGTTGCAGCAGCTCCTTGGCCTTGGCGGCATTGCTTTCGAGTTTGTCCTCCCAGCCGTTGCTGGTCTCGAGCGGCGAGCCGCAGGGATAGAGCGACTTGCACACCACGTAGTATTTCGAGTCGCCGATGGTGGACTGCAGGAAGTCCTTCTGATTGAGCGCATAGGCGACCGCCTGCCGGATCTTGGCGTTGTCGAACGGCTTGTGCAGCACATTGAAGCGGAAGGCATATTGGCGGCCCATGGGTGCCACCACCAGGAAGCGAATGTTTGGATCTGCCCCCACCAGCGGCAACAAATCGTGCGGCGGGGCTTCGATGAAATCGATCTCGCCGTTGCTGAGCGCGTTCACCTGCGTTTGCGGATCGGCAATCCAAATCCATTCGACGCGATCGACCTTTGCCAGTTTACCGCCGGCAAATCCCGACGGCGGCTCCGGGCGCGGTTTGTACTTCGGGTTTTTGAGGTAGACGGCCTTCTCGCCTGGCTTCCACTCGTCCTTCTTGAAAATAAACGGCCCCGAGCCGGTGGTATCGGTGATTTGGGTGTTGGGATCCGTCTCTGCCACGCGCTTGGGCATCATGAACGGCACGTTGGATGTCGGCTTGCCGAGCGTCGCCAGCACCAGGCCGTAGGGCTCCTGCAACCGCATGACGAAGGTCTTGGCGTCGGTTGCTTTCAGTTCGCCGACAAAGCTCATCAGCTTTTGCGCCATGCCGTCGCGTGCGGCCCAGCGCTTGAGCGAGGCCACGCAATCCTCTGCCGTCACGGGGGTCCCGTCATGCCACTCAAGGCCATCGCGCAGCGTGAAGGTCCAGGTGAGCTTGTCCTCGCTCACGCTCCACGCGTCGACCATCTGCGGCCTGACCGCGAGCTTTTCATCGAGCGCGAACAGCGTGTCATAGATCATGAACCCGTGATGGGTGCTGATCAGCGCCGTGGTCCAAACCGGATCGATGATTTTGAGATCCGAATGCAGCGAGACCTTCAACGTGCTCTCGGCCGTGGCGGCCGGCACGATGGCCAGATGCGCCGCCAGAACGGCCGCGACAACGGCGCTCCGACCGGCGAGGCGTAGTTTGCTCAAGCGCATGGCTACCTTGTTCTCCGCGTTAGGCCGTCACGCCAAGGGCGCAGGCCGCAGCCAACGCCCGCGGCGGTGGGCAAGAGCCTCTCAAACCTTCACTTTTTCGTCGGTCAGCGCGCGCGCAACGGCGGGGCGCGCCAGCATGCGATCCTTGAAGGCGCGATAGTGCGTCATGTCGGCAACCGGCACCTCACGCCGCACTCCCCAGGCGTAAAAGGTGAGCGCGTAGGGATCGAGCACGGAATACTGATCGGAAAGCCACTGCCGACCCCGCAACAGGTGATCGATCTGCGCCAGATAGCCGTGAAAGGCCTTGCGGCCGGTTTCCTGGATGTTCGGGAACAGGCCCGCGTCGCTGGCATACCGCTCCGGCCGGCTGATGTGGGCGTGCGCCGGGTGCACGCTGGCGGCGAACAGGCCGATCAGCGATAGCGCGCGCGCTTCGGCCACCGGATCGCTTGGCCACAGCCCGAAGCGCTTGCCCAGGTAGGGCAGAATGGCGGTGTTCTCCGTGATGTTCTCGCCACTTTCCAACTGCAGGGCTGGCACGCGTCCCTGCGGATGGATCTTCAAATAGGCTTCGGTTTTCTGTTCGCCCTTCGCCAGATCGATGCGCTGAAGGTCATATTTCTCGCCGCTTTCCTCGAGCACGATGTGGGCAGCGAGCGAGCAGGCCCCTGGGGCATAGTAGAGCTTCAACACGTCAACAGCCTCCCGATCACCTCTGGGTCGAATGGTCGGCGCAAAAGCTAGCCTACCAAGCCGGCAAATTCGAGGGACTTGTGGAATTGCCCGAGTGCGGGAGGCGCGGGTGGTGGGGGCAATTTGCCTTGCTGGCGGAAGCGAAAAAGGTATGCTGCTCGGCAGACGGTTACGAAAAGAGCGATCTTTGGCTTAGCCCGATTCTTGGGGTGTGAGGGGGTTGGGGGCAGTGCGGCCAAGTCATCAGCGTTCCTTTGCGTTTGGCCTGGCAGTGAGCACCGTTGCCGCGGTGCTGTCGCTGCTTCCCTTAGCCTTTGCCTTTGAACCAACGGACCCTGCTAAGCCCGCACCGGTGCCCAAGGCCGCCCCGCAGGGCGGCGTCGGGCCCGATCGCATCAGTGCGGTGGCGCTCGGCAAGCTACCGGCCTTTCGGCCCGTTGGCCCCGTCGGCGGGTCGCGGCAGATCTGTGCGGACGAGGCCGAAGCGGCCGCCGGCGGCGGCGTGCGCCAGATCAAGTGCGCGGTGCCGCCCGGCGGTCTCGGGCCGATCACGGGTCCCATTCTGACGCCAACCGTACCCCAAGCGCCGGCGCCCGAGCCGCCGACGCCCCCCGCCAACGCTAACGAGCCAGGCAAGCTCGCAAGTCCGCCGCCGCCCGCTACGGATCCCGGTTTTCGCTACCATCCTCCCGGCCTGTTGGCGGTGCGAGATGCCAGCGCCAAGCGCGGGCGTATGGATGATCGCAAGGTCTATGTGTCCGACATCATCTTTCCCATCCGGCTCGAGGCCGGCCGTTTCGCCTCCATGAACTCGCAGATCTGGGGCTACGGCGGGGGCGGCTACAACGGCGTCGGCGAGGCGGGCGGGACCGAGTGCGATCCGCGCAACTACGACCCGATGCAGCAGCGCGACAACTTCTGCGAGGTGCGCGGCTGGAGCATGCCCTTGTGTCCCAGCGGCGAGGGTCATCAGGGTCAGGACATTCGCCCGCCGAGCTGCAAGGACAACAGCTGGGACGTGGTGGCCGTGGTCGACGGCATCATCACGCTCGTGACCTCGAATACGACGGTGAAGCTCAAAGGCAATGATGGCACCGTCTACGAATACCTCCACATGCACCCCAACTCGATCAAGGTGAAGGAGGGCAGCAAGGTCAAGCAGGGCGACGTCGTGGGCCGTGTCTCCAAGTACATGAACGGCACGCGTAGCACGACCTACCATTTGCACTTCAATGTGCGCCAGCGCATCCAGGTCGGCAACAAGGTGCTCGAGGTTTACGTCCCACCTTATGCCTCGCTGATTGCCGCCTACCGCCGCGGTAAGGGATTGGACGCGGGCGTCGACGCGGCGGGCGAACTGATGCCGGACCCGATGCTCGAGATCGGCGCCGTCGCCCAGGCCCCACCGCAGCCGCCGACCCCGAGCGAGCCGCAACCGGCGCCATCGGCTCCACCCTCCGACCCGGCCCCAACGCCACCGGCGCCCACGCCGACCCCGAGCGAGCCAACGCCACCGCCGACGCCACCCACGCCGGCGCCGAGCCCGGCACCCGAGCCGCCGGCACCACCCGCGCCGGCACCGAGTCCAGCGCCGACCCCGGCGCCCGAGCCACCGGCGCCGTCCGCGCCGCAAGCCCCCACACCTGCGCCGCCGCCTTCGGCGCCGCCTGCCGCGCCGACCGAGCAGCCCAAGAGCTGGTGGCAGCGCGGCGTCGACAAGGCAACGGAGCTATGGAACCGCTGGTGGAAATGACCATGGCCGCCCGCGGCAAAGCCTGGGGCACTCAAAGACGGAGGCTTGCCATGCGTGCGCTAGTCATCGCTGCCGCGCTTGCGGCGTGGAGCGGAAGCGCGATGGCGCAAGCTTCCTCGCCGGAGGATCTGGACCGCCTGAAGCGCATGTTGGATGAGCGCCTGCCGTCGGCACCGCGCACCCGCGGCCTCAGCAAAGGCGAACGGCCGTTGCGGTCAGACGATTTTTACTCCATTCGCCGCCGCGAGCAGGATGGGCACGGCAACCCCAGCCTCAATCCCGGCAAGCGCTCGGCCTATGACGCGCCGGGGCTCATGGGCATCGCTGCCGCCGTGGCAGGCGAAGGCGACCGCGCGCGCGAACCATCCGCGGCGGCAGCGCCGCGCGGCTCCCAGCGCGTGCAGGCACGGCGCGACAGCTACGTGATCGTGCTCAAGACCGATCTCAGTGGCCAGCAGCTCGATGACGCGCTCGCGACCTTGAGCCAGAAATACAATCTGGAGATCACCCGGGCGAACAAGCTGGGCGAGATTCGCGTTTCCCCGCGTCAGGCGGCGACGCGCAGCCTCGCGCCTTCTCCCAGTTCCGAATCGCTGGGCGCGCTCTTGGAACCGAAGATCATCAAGGACCTGCGCAACGAGCCGTTTGTGGACGCGGCCTACGTCGATTTTCTGGTGAGCCCGAAGTCGTTGCCGAGACGCACCGACACCAAGGTGCAGTCGGGTGGCAACACCTACAGCTGGAATTGGCGTACCGGCGAAACCAGCGACGGCAACTGGGGTCTGAAGATGATGCGCATGCCGCCGGTGTGGACCATCCTCAATCGGATCCGCAAAATCGAACCCGACAGGCCGCGCACGCGTATGGCCTTTCTCGACGTCGGCTTCGGCACGCACGGTCACATCAGCTATAATGCCGTCTTCGGCGGCATGCCCGCCAACCCGCCCAAGGCCGAGTGTACCTATAGCCATGGCACGCATGTCGCGGGCATCGCCGGCGCCCTGTTCGGCAGGGGACGCGGCATCGACGGGATGGTGCCCGACTCCAAGATCGATGCCATCCCGGTCAGCAGCGAGGTGTGGCTGGAGGGCACCAATCTCGGCCTAACCAATCAGCTGATCCAGCGGGCCATGCTGTTCAGCGGAGCGGTGGATTTGCTCATCGACTTTATGGATCAGTATCCGCTCAAACCCGGAGAGAAGCGGATCGTCAACGCCAGTCTCGGCTACAACTGGTCCGCACTCGGCTTCGAGTTCGGCAAGGACCCCGAGGAGGACGAAAACGTCAAGGCGCACATCTTCAACAGCGCGCGCTCGGTGCAGCGCCTGGCCGCCAAATACAAGGACAGCATTTTGCTCGTGGCCGCCGCCGGCAACGATTTCGGACGGTCTGACCACACCGCATTGGGCGGAATTTGCCAGTCCCTTCGGTTTTGCGGCCACTCACGAATTGCCGACCTACCAGAAATCCCGCAACATTCTGATTGTCGAGGCCCTCGGCCGCGACGGCAAGCGCGCCTCGTTTTCCAATTCCGGCGGTCACGTCGCCGCGCCGGGCGTCGACATCATGAGCACGCTGGCGGGCGTCAGCGATGCCTATGGGTTGTGCAGCGGTACCTCGCAGGCAACCCCGCACGTGACCGCGCTCGCGGCCATCTTGTTTGAACTTGATCCGAAGAAATCACCCGCCGAGATCGCCGAAATCATCCGCAGTTCGGCGGTGCCCGGCCCGGAAGGGGGGACGCCGCGCGCCGATGCCCTTGCCGCCACCCTCAAACTGTCCAAGGACAACATCAAATACCTGGTCGACCTCAATGGCGACGGCAAAGTGGACAGTGCCGACCTCGAAATCCTCAAGACCCATCTCGTCATCCTCGAGGACGCCAAGCGCAACGGCACGCCTGTCCCGATCGACCTCAACGGCGACGGCGACGTGAACGAAAGCGAGGCTTGCTGGCCGTTGATCGATTTCGTCGGGGCCGGCAAGGCCCTCTATTTCGATCCGCCGGCCCAGGCCATATCCGCCGCGGCCCGCACCGATCTGCAGATGCTCGAGGACGGCTGGACCGACACAATCAAGGCCTTCAAGGCGGCCATGAGCGACGTCGGGCTTGAGCAATTGATTGCGCAATGGCGCGCGGCACAAGGCGCCACCGCGCTCGTCGCCAGCGTCCCGGCGGGGCAGCGCAACGAGGCGGCCGGTCCGATCACGGGCTCGCTCGCGGCGCTGGCCTGCCACTAGCAACCTTTGTCGGCCAAAAGGAGAACGCGGGCCATGCGTGTGTCAGTACCATTCACCGGCCTCGTAGTTGGCGTCGGCGTCAGCATGCTGGCCTTCGGCATGCTGGGCCCGATGCCGAGCGCCAGCGCCCAGGACGTGCGCGGTGAAGTCACCCGGGCGGTCGACGAGCTGCGCAAATCCAATCAAAGCATCGCCGTCGAGGTCGACCGCAGCACGGGACTGCCGACGTCGATCAAAGGTCTGACGCCGAGGCCCGATCCCTCCATCGCGCTTACGGCGACGCGCAGCCTCGGCGGGGAGCCCAGCGAAGACGACGTGCGCCGCGCGGTTGAGGCCTTCATGGCCACGAGCCAGATCCGCTCGGCTTTTCCCCAGGGCAACGCGCAGGAGCGCAAGGTCGTCACCCAGGTTCGCCGCGATCCCGATATCAAGGGGCAAAGCGTTGCCCACGTCACGCAGCGTCTCAATGGCATTCCCGTGTTCGGTTCCTCCGCCAAGTATGTCGTCAATCCGGCCCTGGCGGTGACCGACATCACGGCCAGCTATTCGACCGTCACCATCAGCAGCACGACACCCGGCATCACCGCGGACGACGCCGCCACGGTTGCGCGCGCCCACGTGCGCGACCTGTTATCCAAACGCGCGCGCGATCCCGGGCTCGATCGGCTGTTTGCCAGTCTGGATAGCATCCAGCCCAAGTCGGAGCTGACGATCTTCGACCCGGCGCTGCTGCGCACGCGCGGCGCCAACCCGGGCCCCTTGCGGCTCACGTGGCTGGTGTCCGTCGACTCCTTGCGCGTGTTCGTCGATGCCGAGAACCGCAATGTAGTGTTTTTCTACCGCGACCATCCCACGGTCATGGTGCGGCGGGTCTATGATCTGTCCAGCAACAACGTGTTCCCAGGGCAGAAGGTGCTGGACGAGGAGACCAACGAGCGCGTCGACTTGGTGCCGACGGACGCTATGCGCGCCTTCCAGAATACCGGCTTCGTGCGCGACTTCTTCTATATCGTGCTAGGCCGCAGCGGCCTGGAGGCGGTGGGCTCCAAGGCGAACATGCCGCTCGAATCCTACGTGCGCTATAGCAGCGAGCAGAATGCGCGCTGGTGCAAGGATCAGAGCGTGAACTGCCCCAAGGCCAACGTCATGGTCTACGGGCCGGGCTTTGCCGGCGCGCTCGATGTCGTCGGTCATGAGGTGACGCACGGCATCATCGCCCACGAAGCCGACCTCGTATACGCCGATGAATTGGGTGCGGTGAACGAGGCGCTGGCCGACATTTTCGGCACCTTGATCGAGTTTCAGGCCCGGGACGGCGCCGGCAATTGGGCGATCGGAGAGAGCCTGCCAGGCTTTTCGGAGGCGAGCCCCATGCGCAGCATGGCCGAGCCGCACCTGAAAGCCCAGGGAAGTGCGTCGCTGTTCAACAAAACCCAGCCGTTTTCGGTGACGAACCGCGGTCAACCCGACCACTATTCCGAGTATGTCGCGCGCACGGATGCCTTGTGCGACACGACCTGGGACTATTTGAACGGCTGCGTGCACTTCAACAGCGGCGTCCTCAACAAGCTCGCCTATTTGATCTCCGAGGGTGGCGAGCACAAGGGCCAGACGGTCGCGGGGATCGGCCGGCAAAAGCTCGCGCGCATCGCCTACCGCGCCTTGACGACCAAGCTCAATGCCACCTCGAGCCTGGTACATGCGGCCGATTCCTTCGTCTCGGCATGCACGGATTTGGCTGGCGCTGCCGCCGGCATCACGGCGCAGGACTGCGTTGAGGTCGAGAATGCCCGGCGCGCCGTCGGCCTCGGCACCGATAGCTGAGGCGCCAGGCGCACGGGGGCGGGTGGCTGGCGGCACGCCGCGGCTTTCGGCCGTGCGGGCGGGACCCCGGCTTTAGACCCTTACACCCTTCTGAGCGCGCATCCCCGCATGGCCCTAGCGGTGCGGCATCCTCCCGGTTCAGCAAGTGTCGACGGTCATCGGTCGTCTCCTCTGCAAAAGAGATTCGGTCGATTGGGCAGTCGATGTGCTGCCCCCCATGTGATCTCGCCAGCCGGGTTTACTTGCTTCTCTCCGTGGTCAGCGCAATGGGCTGCCAGCATGATGCGATCAGAAGGGAAAGTGGTGAGCACTATCTAGGGACACGTGGTTCGTCAGATGACGACCGACTGCCCACTTTACGTCTTCACCACGTCCACCGTCCCGGCGACGGGACCTCGGGGAGCAGGGGCTACTTCGGTTTTGCCCGCTCAGCAACTCTTCATCCTCTCTGTGATCGAAGCTTATAGTGGCTTGAATGGCATGGCGGCATCATTTGCGCGGGCCGGGCGAGCCGTCACACCCCCACAGCCGCGTAGCGGTTTGCAAGGCGCAAAGGGGTTGACGGCGAGGACCTCGGCCCGCGCAACAATTGGCCTTGCCATGATAGGCTGCGATCATGCGTGGGCCTCGGTCTTGGTCCACCGGAAGGTAGTACCGTCGATGCACATGCGATGCAGGATCACCGCCAACTTGCGTGCGACGGCGACCTTTGCGCGCTTGAGACCGCGGCGCTTGGCCACCTCCAGTCCCCAGCGCTTGAGCGCCGAGAAGCGCGTAACCCGCGAGAGCAACACGTTCGCGGCCTCGTAGAGGACAGTGCGAACCATCTCGTCGCCAACGCGCGTGATGCCGCCGGTGATGTCCGTTTGGCCCGATTGGTATCTCTTCGGCGTCAATCCGAAGAGCGGCCCGGCATTCCTGGACTTCTTGATCCGGGAGGGATCGTCGAGTGCTGACTTGTAGGTGATTGCCACGATCGCACCGACACTCGGCGTGGTCATGAACCGGCGGCAGACTTCGTCGTGGCGGACAATGTCGAGGACCGCTTTGTGCAGCTTATTGAATTGGCTCAGCAACGTTGCCCTCGCCGCCAGCATGGCGTCGACGATCTGCTCAAGCATCGCATGGCCGGTAACGAGCTTGCGAATGCGTGCTTCGAAGGTCTTATCGGTTACCTGGCCGACCTTCAGGCCGAAACCTCTGAGAATGCCGCGGATGCTGAACTCGATGTCCCTGAGCTTGTGCTGCAGCTGCTTGCGCGCGACCAGCAGCGCGCGCACCTCCTGCGATCCCAGTGACTTGGCGTGTACCGGCCGGAACCAACCCATGCGCAGCAGCTGAGCCATGCCGCGTGCGTCCCGACGATCGGTCTTCACCGTCATAGCCGACAACGCCGCCTTGACGTGACGGGTCTCCATGAGGGTGGTCTCGAATCCCGCTTCAGTGAGGCCCGCATAGAGCCATTGCGAGAGTGGACCCGCCTCGAGGCCGATCCGCGTCAAGGGAAGGCCAAAGTCCTTGAAGAACTTCACCAGTGCTTCCGGGTGGGTCTCCACCTTGGTCTCCTTCACAACCTTGCCGGTTGCGTCGACAATGCACACGCTGGAGAGTTCCAAAGACACGTCGATTGCGGCATAGTGATTCATGGGGCTGTCTCCCAAAAAGGTTTGCGATGCTTGGGGCCCGGTGCACAAACATCCAGGACCCCGTTCACCATCACTTACCGGGAGACAGCCACCTTTCCCTTAAGCTCAGGGGCCGGGCCCATTACGGCATCTAGGGCTTTATGCGCGGCTGGGTCTGGCGGCCGCGCATAAATATTCGGGCGCGCAAGCGCGCAGGAAGGTTGGGCGCATCATCGACTTCAAGGTCGATCCGCGGGCGCCGCAGGGCGTACGCTGGGTGCCGGCGTTTGCGCTGGGCGCCTAGCCAACGCTGGAACAAAGCGCAAATGCGCCCGCCGCCCTGGGCCGCGCGCAAGCCAAAGCGGCCGCAAGCCAAAAAAAGTCCTCGACCGCGCCACGGCCCGGAGACGATGATGCCGCTCCGCAGCAAGCTCGCGACGGACCAGGAGCGTCTATGCGTCACATCAACGTGTTGAGCATCCAGCGCATCAGCGCCGAGGAACGTCGGCAGATTGAGGCCGTCGACCCTGCCGTCCGCCTGACCGACGCCGGCGGCTGGTACGACGGGGAGATTCGCGAGACTTGGCCAGCCTTTACCTCGGTGCGCTACTTGCCGTCGGGCGCCACGGGTGCGGGCAGCCGCGAGGAGCGCGACCGCCTCCTCGCCGAAGCGGAGGTGATTTTGGGCGGTTGGCCGTTTCCGCGTGACCTGCGCGCCCGTGCGCCAAAGCTCAAGTGGTTTCACCAGCGGCCCGCCGGCGCCAGCAACCTGATGCTGGGCGATTTGTGGGGCAGCGACGTGCTGACGACGACCTCGCGCGGGGCGGGCAACACGCTGGCCATGGCCGAGTACGCGCTGGCCGGAATCCTGCATTTTGCCAAGGGGCTCAATCGGGCGGCGATCGATCGCGACGCCCGTGCGTTCAACCATCGCGCCTATCGCCCGCTACTGCTCGAGGGCAAGACCGCGTGCATCGTCGGCGCCGGCGGCATCGGCCTGGAGGTCGGCAGGCTCTGTGCCGCGCTGGGGATGCGCGTCGTCGGCACCCGCCGGAGGCCCGCCGCCGCGGCGCCCTTGCCACCAGGCTTTAGCGGCATCGGCGGGCCCGACGAGCTTGATGGCTTCCTGGCCGAAAGCGATATTGTGGCCATCTGTTGTCAATGGACGCCCGAGACAAACCACCTGTTCAACGCCGAGCGCTTCGCCCGGATGAAGGCCGGCAGCGTGCTCGTCAATGTCGCGCGCGGTGAGATCATCGATGAGGACGCCCTGGCCGATGCCCTGGCGCGCGATCAGTTGCGCGGCGTCGTCCTTGACGTCTACACGGGCGAGTTCGAGCGCACTCCCATGGCGCGGCTTTGGTCCGACCCCAGGGTCGTGATCACGCCACACATTTCCAACGTCAGCGATCAGGACCGGCACGGCGCCATCGAGGTGTTTTGCGAAAACCTGCGCGCCTATCTCGACGGCCGACCGTTGCGCAATGCGATCGATTGGGAGCGTGGCTACTAGCGCGAACCGTTGCGCCGGCTAGGGCCGTCCCGCCAGGAAGGCCAGCACGCCCTCCTTGTAGACGCGATCGCCCACGGCCAGCATGTGATCACGGCGGGGGATCGGCAAGGCTTGGGCACCGGGGATGACCTCGGCAAGTTCTTCGGCGGCGCCGCCGATGACGTCCTCGGTGCCGGTCGCGACCAGAACCGGGCAGGCAATTTTGGCCACCATCTCGCGGCTGATCGGCTCACGTGAGCCGCGGATGCAGGCGGCGAGCGCCGCAAGGTCGCTGCCGGTCTTTTCCGCAAAGGCGCGGAAAGTGCGCGCCGTCGGATTGACGACCTCGTCAATCGAGCCCGCCTCCAGCGCGTGCGCGATGGGTCCGGTGCCGGCCATCGGCCGGATCATGTTGCCGCCGAGCCCGCCAAAGATGGCGCTGCGCACGCGCTGCGGATGCGCCAGGGCGAGGAACGCCGTGAGGCGGGCACCCATCGAGTAGCCCATCACGTCGGTGCGTGCGATGCCAAGGTGATCGAGCAGACGCCGGGCGTCCTCCATCATGGCCGACGGCTGATAGGCGTGCGGCTCGTACAGCTTCTCGCTCTCACCGTGTCCGCGGTTGTCGTAGGCGATCACGCGGTAGCCGTTGCGCCGCAACAAACTGACCCAGCCGGGATCGAGCCAATTGTACCTCACGCTCGAGGCAAACCCGTGCACGAGCAGCACCGGATCACCGTCACCCTCGTCGATGAAGTGGATGCAAACGCCGTCCGAATCGAAGGCCTGCACTGCCTCTCCTCCTCAGCCACCACCCTGCGACGTTGCCAACCCCTATCATCTGGGGCGGCGAGCAACTACAGTTGGGGCGTTCTCGATCTTTTGCGCAGGGCCGCCCATGGCAGTTTCGATCATCCCGCATCTTGCCAACGATCCGGGCGTGGAGAAGATCTATATTGGCGTCAGAGAATTCCAATGCATGGGCGCGCGACCGCCGCACGATCACCCCCACGTTTTTCTAGATATGGGAGCCGACCCGCAGATTTTGTGCCCCTATTGTTCGACCTTGTATATCCACGATGCCCGGCTGGGCGCCGATCAATCCGACCCGCCGGGCTGCCTCGTCGGCGACGACCGGCTCGGACCTTGAGCCTCGCACGCGGTCGGTCCCGTGGGAGACGGGCGACCAATCCTGGTGCTCGGCGGCGGCATCGCCGGACTGGCACTGGCGCTCTCGCTCGCACGCCACGGCCGCGGCGCCATCGTGCTGGAGAGCCGGCCCCGCTTTGAGACCGAAGGCGCGGGCATCCAGCTGGGAGCCAACGGGGTCAAAGTCCTAGCACGGCTGGGACTGGCCGAACGGCTGCGTCCCCAGGCCGGTGAACCGGCCAGTCTTGTCGTCTTTGACGGCCGCTCGGCCCGCCGCCTGGCGCAGCTGCCGCTCGGGGGGTGGTTCGCGGCCCGCCACGGCGCCCCCTACTGGACCATGCATCGCGCCGATCTGCATGCGGCGCTGGCCGCCACGGCGGCGGAACAGCCCCATCTTGTGCTGCGCGCCGATTACGCGCTCAACGCGCTCAGGCAAGAGCCGTCACGCGTGCTGGCCGAAGACAGGGCAGGGGAGCGCCTGGCGGGAGCGGCGCTGGTCGGGGCGGATGGCCTATGGTCCACCGTGCGGCAAACGATTTGCCCCGCAGCCAGGCCGCAGTTCGCCGGTGCGACGGCGGCGCGCGCACTCATTGCGACGGCGGCCGCCGGCGCCCTGGCCGAGCCGCACGTGGGGCTTTGGCTCGGAGCGGGTGCCAACGTCGTGCACTATCCCGTGCGTGCGGGCCGCGAGGTGGCCGTTGTCATCATCGTTCGCGAGCCGTGGCCGGCGTCCGCGGCGGAAAGCCGCGTCGATGCCAAGAACGCGCTGGCACCGCTTGCCGCTTTCCACCACTCGCTCACCGATGTGCTCAGCCGCGCCCCCGACTATCGCAAATGGGCGCTCTATCGTCTTGCGGCGCTGCCGACGTGGTCCCTTGAGCGCATCGGCCTGATCGGTGATGCCGCCCACCCCGTGTTGCCGCACCTGGCCCAGGGAGGCGCGCTCGCGCTGGAAGATGGCTTGCTCTTGGGCTCGATGCTGGGCCAGGAAAAAGTCGATGTGGCCGCCAGCCTGCGTGAATTTGCGGCGCAACGGCGCGCGCGCGCCGCCAGGGTCGAGGCGCTCAGCCGCCGCACCGGTCAGCTTTACCACCTTGGTCCGCCGCTGGCCTGGGCGCGGGATGCGGTGTTACGTTTATTGCCGGGTGCCTGGCTGATGGCGGGCTACGATTGGCTCTACGATTGGCGCCCGCACTGAGCTCAAAGCCCGCAACTTGCGCAAGCCGCGGCCGTGTGGGTCTTTCGCGGCGTCGGAATTCTGCTAGTTGTCCACGGCGGCTTTCCCCCACAATCGGCGACGCAATGCGCGACGGCTTGAAACGCGTGCTTTTCGGGCTCTACAGCTGGCCCAGCCTGTTGCTCACGCTGACCTGCGTGTTCTGGGCCGGCAACACCATCGCCGGCCGCCTGGCCGTCGGCCAGGTCACACCGATGCAGCTCACCTTGCTGCGTTGGGTGCTGGTGATCGGGGTGTTGTGGCCGATCTACGGCGGCCAGGTGCACCTGCATTGGCCACAGGTTCGCCCCCGCCTCTTCAGCGTGGTGTTGATGGCCGTGTTCGGCTTCACCGGCTTCAATGCCCTCTACTATGTGGCGGCACACTACACCACGGCGATCAACATCGGCATCCTGCAAGGCTGCATGCCGATGTTTGTGCTGGCCGGTGCCTTCGTCGCGCACGGCACGCGTGCGACGTTGCTGCAGGTGGTCGGCGCCTTGATAACAACGCTTGGCGTGGTGGTGATCGCCACCGGCGGCGCTCCCCTCTCGGTCCTCCACGTCGAGCTCAATGTGGGCGATGTCTTGATGCTGATCGCCTGCGTGCTTTATGCCTTCTTTACGGTGGCCTTGCGCGATCGTCCGGAAATGCCGGGAGCTGCCTTCTTCACCCTTCTAGCCATGATCGCGGCCCTGACCTCGATTCCGCTCGCGCTCTACGAGGTCATGGCTCAAGGCGCGACGGTGCCGACCTTCAAGGGCGTGCTGATCATCGCCTATGTGGCGATCTTTCCCTCCTGCCTGGCCCAAATCTTCCTGTTGCGCAGCGTCGACCTGATCGGCCCGGGCCGCGTCGGCATTTTCATGAATCTGGTCCCCTTATTTTCGGCAATCATGGCCGTCACCCTATTGAGCGAGCCCTTTGCCCCGTTCCATGCCGTGGCCCTGGTGTTGGTCGTCGGCGGCATCCTGCTCGCCCAGCGCACGCCGCGCCAGGACGTCCGGCCGCGCGGTTGATACCCCGTCATTTCGGCAAGCTGAAATATTCTCACAGCGACGGCAAAGCATTGTCGTTTGTCATGCCGCCCTCGCCACCCTAGCTCTTGGGCAACGTCAATGGCTTGCCGAGGTCGCCCATGCCGCTCGTTCGCATCGCTATACCCAAGGGCAAGTCGCCGGAGTTCCGCCGCGCAGTTTCGCAAGGGGTCCACTCGGCCCTGGTCGAAACCTTCGGTGTCCCTGAACAGGATCTGTTCCAGATCATCACCCAACATGATGCCGACAACCCGATCGTGCATGCGCCGAGCTACCTCGCTATCGCCTACTCCGACGATTTGACCATCATTCAGCTGACCGTGAGCGATACGCGCAGCCTTGAGCAAAAGCGCCGCCTGTTTGCGCGCATCGCCGAACGGCTGGCGCAGAAGCCGGGGCTGCGGCCGGACGACATTTTCATCAACCTTGTTGAGGTCAAGGCCGAGAACTGGTCGTTTGGCAGGGGCGAGGCGCAATACGCCTTGGCAGCGGGCGCGAGGTAAGCGAACGCCCGCCGAGCGCGCCTTAGTGCGCGCGCAGCCGGCGCAGCGCCCGTCGGGCGCGCACGGTTGCGTTGGACAGGTGGGCGCGGATAACGATGCTGGCAATGGTGCCAAGGCCCGCCAGACAGCCGAGCATGCTGATCCACGTCACGTCGTCGGTGGTGAAGTAGTCGACGATACCGGAGGTGAAGAAGAGCAGCGCCGTCAACAGGCTGCCCCAGGTACCGATTTCGATTTCGACGCGGGCACGCTGCCGGTAGGTCGAAAGGCCCATGCCGCGCTCGGACTGCCTCGCCATCGCTTTCTCTTTATGCCATTCGGGTTGTGCGTTTTGGGCTCTGAGCTTGGGGCTCCTAGGCTTGGAGACGCGCCTGCCAGCTATCGCCGACAGCCGGCCTTAGGCGAGGCAGGGCTTTGCGCAGACGGGCGCAGACCTAGCATTGCACACCCGCGGCCGCAACGAATATCCGGCCCCACCGTCTCAGGCTGGAACGCGGCCTGTCCAGTGAGACCTTCGTCTTTTTGAGCCGCCAAATGCCCGTTCCAAAACACATCTTCGATCCACCCTTCAACATCGTCCGCAGCAGCCAGATTGCCTTGGGTGTCCCCGACCTTGGTCGTAGCCGAGCCTTCTATGCCGAGACCCTCGGCCTCATCGTCGAGGACGCCCGACCGGGAGACCCTCTATCTGCGCGGGCATCGAGTCGCCACGGCGAGGTGCCGACCGCGCAGCATCTTGGCTTCAAAGTCGGCTCCGAGGAGGATCTCGACAAGGCTGCCCGATTCTTTAAGGCCCAGGGGGATCGAGCACGCGTTCGTCGAGCGACCCTATCAAGGCCGTACGCTGACGGCCGTCGACCCCCTACGGCATGCCGGTCGAACTTTACTTTGCCATGGAAAAGCGCGAGCGGCTGCTGCAGCGCTACGGCACCTATAAGGGCGTGCAGCCGCAACGCCTCGATCACTTTTAATGTCCTGGCACCCAACGTACAGGGCGCCATCGATTTTTATGCCGCGCTGGGCTTCCGGCTTACCAAGTATGCCGAGGAGGATAGGCCTTCGGGTCACATCGCGGCGGCCTGGATGCACCTCAAAGGCAATGTGCACGAACCTTGCCTTCACCAATGGCAGGGGGCCGCGCCTGCACCATCTGGCTTATTGGGTGCCGCGCTGCAGATCATGCATTTGTGCGATCTGATGGTCACAAGGGCTACCTTGCCAATCTCGAACGCGGACCGGGACAGCACGGCATTTCCAATGCCTTTTTTCCTCTACGTTCGTTGCCCCGACGGGCATCGTCTTGAGGTCTACAGCTGCGACTATCAGACCATGGATCCCGATCATGAACCGATCCGGTGGAGCCTACGCGATCCTCGCCGGCAACGCTGTGGGTCACCGCGCTCCTGGTTTGAGGAGGGCTCCCAGTTTGCCGGCGTCGAGCCGCGCCCGGCGCTGTTCGAGGCCAACGTGGTCGTTGCCGAATAGGGCCGCGCGGCGGCAGGCGCGCCTCCGGGGTTGTCCGACCTGCTGGTGCGGAACAGCAACACCGCATTGACCGTTGAGCGGAGGCGGCGCCAGCGCCTTGCGCTGCAAACCCGGGAGGTCCCCCGATGGCAAAGAAGGCACTTGCGCTCTACCAGGCCAAGCGCGACTTCGAAAAGACGCCCGAGCCGAGCGGCAAGAGCTCCGTTGGCCGCGGCCAATACCCGCGCTTTGTCATCCAAAAACATGACGCCAGCCGCCTTCACTACGACTTGCGGCTCGAAGTCGACGGCGTCTTTAAGTCCTGGGCGGTCACCAAGGGGCCCTCGCTCGATCCCGCCGACAAGCGCTTGGCCGTCGAGGTCGAGGACCACCCGCTTGACTATGGCGACTTCGAGGGCACGATCCCCGCGGGCGAATACGGCGGCGGCACCGTCATGCTGTGGGACCGCGGCTTCTGGCTGCCGGACGGCAAGGTTGATCCTGCCCAGGCCTTGCGCGCGGGAGAACTCAAATTCTCGCTCGCTGGCAAGAAGCTCAAGGGCGGCTGGGTTCTGGTGCGCATGCAGCCGAAGGGTGCGCCTGGCAAGCGCCACAATTGGCTGCTGATCAAGCATCGCGACGGCTTCGAACGCGAGGGCGACAGCTCCCTGCTCGCGCGCGATCGCTCCGTCGCCTCCGGCCGCAGCATGCAGCAAATCGCCGGTGGCAAGGGGCACGGACCCAAGCCGTTCATGGAGGCGGGCGAGCAACGCTCCGACCCGCGTGCCCAATGGATCAGCAAGAACCCCGGCAAAGACGACGCGCAACGCCCCAGGCGTGCACGCGCCCGGCCACGGTCCGCAAAGAGCGCCGATGCGCCAGAGAGCGTGGTTTTGGGGGCAAGGATTTCCAAGCCCGACAAAGAGCTGTGGCCGGCGGCCGGTGCCGGCGGCGCCGTCACCAAGCTCGAGCTCGCCCGCTATCTTGAGCAGGTGGGACCGCGGATGATCGAGCACATCCACGGTCGCCCATGTTCGATCATTCGTGCGCCCGATGGCATCAACGGCGCAATCTTCTTTCAGCGCCACGCCATGCCGGGCGTGGCAAAGCTCATCACGCTCACTTCGGTTGCCGGCGACCGCAAGCCCTACCTGCAGGTCGACCGGGTCGAGGCGCTGATTGCGCTGGCTCAGATCGCCGCCGTCGAATTCCATCCTTGGAACTGTGCCCCCGAGCAGCCGGCTCGGCCGGGTCGGCTGATCTTCGATCTCGACCCGGGCACCGATGTGCCATTCGGGGAGGTCATTGCCGCGGCCAAGGAGCTGCGCGAGCGCATCGAGCGCCTTGGCCTCGTCGCCTTTTGCAAGACGACGGGTGGCAAGGGCCTTCACGTCGTCACGCCGCTCAGGGTCAAACAGGATGGCGTGGGCTGGGAGGCGGCCAAGCGTTTCGCCGCGGCCGTTTGCAGCGACATGGCCAACGATTTCCCCGCGCGCTATCTCGTAAAGATGAGCAAGAAACTGCGCGCGGGGCGCATTTATCTCGACTATTTGCGCAACGATCGCACCGCAACGGCGGTGGCCCCTTTGTCGCCGCGCGCCCGGCCGGGCGCGACGGTCTCCATGCCGCTCGCCTGGAGCCAGCTGCGCGCTGGCCTTGACCCGGGCCGGTTCATGCTCGCCAACGTGCCTAGTCTGATCGCCAAAGCTTGGCCCTGGCAAGATTACGACGACGCCGAGCGTCCCCTCGAGGCCGCAATCCGGAAATTGTCGGCGAAAGCGCGCAAGGCTTGACGCTCCGCGATGCGCAAGCCGGCGACTTGCCAACTGGAGACCTTGGGCGTCGACCTGGCGTTGCGCCCGATGGAGGCGCGTGCCGCGGCCGAGTTGCCGGCGGGTCCAGGCTGGCACTATGAGCCGAAGTGGGATGGCTTCCGCTGCCTGGCCTTCCGTGCCGGTGGCGAGGTCGAGATCAAGGCCAAGTCCGGCAAATCGCTAGCGCGGTTCTTCCCCGAGGTATTGGAGAATTTGCGCGCGCTGACGCCCAGCGCCTTCGTGCTCGACGGGGAGCTGACGATCGCGCGCCATGGGGCCCTCTCCTTCGATGCCCTGCAGGGTCGCCTGCATCCGGCCGAAAGCCGTATCCGGCGCCTGTCGCTGGAGACGCCGGCGACGTTCGTGGCTTTCGATTGCTTGCTCGCAAGGCGCGGCAAACCACTGCTGCACGCGCCGTTTGTCGAACGCCGCGCCGCGCTCGAGGCGCTTTTTGCCAGCGCTAACGGCAAGGCTCGCGGGCTGGCGCTCACGCCGTTCACGCGCTCCCTCGAGGCGGCGCAGCGCTGGCTGCGCGGGCACGATCGATCCCTCGACGGCGTCGTCGCCAAGCGGCTCGACTTGCCCTATCTGCCCGGCGTCCGCGCCACCTTGAAGGTCAAATCCCTGCGCACGGCCGATTGCGTGGTCGGCGGCTTTCGCTATGACGCGCGCCAGCGGTTGGTGGGCTCGCTGCTGCTCGGGCTTTATGACGAAAAGGGCCTTTTGCATCATGTCGGTTTCACCTCGTCCATCCCTGCTGCCGACAAGCCTGGCCTGACCAAGCGTCTGAAGAAGCTGATTGCACCGCCGGGATTTAGCGGCGCGCAACCGGGTGCGCCCAGCCGTTGGAGCAGCGAGCGCTCGAGCGCCTGGGAGCCGTTGCGGCCAAGCCTGGTGGCAGAAGTGCGCTACGATCACGTCAGCGGCGATCGCTTCCGGCATGGCACCAAGTTCATGCGTTGGCGCCCGGACAAGTCGCCTCGGCAGTGTCGGCTGGAGCAGCTGTGGCAAGCGATGCCTCGCGGCTCGGCGCACTGGGCTCGACATGTTGTGAGCCCGACTTGACCGCAGTTTCGCCACAGCCACGAGGAACTCTGAGGAGGCGCCAACGTTGCCGACCAAGATGTGAAGGCAACATTGTCGCTCTGGCTGCTGGAGGGAACACGCGTCGGTGGCCTATGCTGGAACGCCAAGATCGTCGCTGTCGGCGACCGCGCAAACGCTCCGGCTGCAGCGTATTGCCGGCTTGATCTATGGTCTGGCCGGCGCGGGCGTGATGGCCGTGTTCTGGCCTTTGTTCGGCGTCTTTCTCAGCAACGCGCCGCGGTCGACCACACCTTGGCTCGAGCGCTCCGCCGACGTCGGTCTCGGCGTCGAGGACCCGTTTGTTGCCGGCGCCATCGATTTTGCCCTGATTGCAGCGTTCGGCCTTCAGCATTCCCTCATGGCGCGACCCGCCTTCAAGCGGCGTTGGCGCGCGCTGCTGCCCGCCGCTCTCGAGCGCGCAACCTACGTTCACGCCGCCAATTTTGTCCTGCTGGCGCTGATTGTACTCTGGCAGCCGATACCGATCGAGGTCTGGCGCGTCGATCATCCCACGCTGCGCGATGCCTGCTGGGCGGCGTTCGCTCTGGGCTGGCTCATTCTGCTCGCCGGCGCGTTGTCCTTCGGCATCGCCGAGCTGCTCGGCGTAAGCCAGGTTTTGGATTGGTATCGGGAGCGTGAGCCGGAGCCGCTGCCGCTGAAGACACAATGGCTTTACCGCTGGCTGCGACATCCCATGTACGTAGGCGTGCTGATGGCGGTGTGGGCGACGCCGTATATGACGCTCGGTCACGCGCTGCTGGCGGCAGGTCTGACGATCTACGTGCTGATCGCCAAAGGCTACGAGGAACGCGATCTCAACCGCACCTACGGCAGCCACTATCGGACCTGGCGGGCTGCGCGCTAGAACCGCTCACCGGCCTCCCGCAAAAAACGGTTTCGCGCCCCGCCGCGACACCCGAGCGCTTTATTTCTTCTTGCCGACCTTTTTGCGGGCAGGAACTTTTTGCCCCTTCCGGCGCGCCTCTGAAAGCCCGATGGCAATCGCTTGTTTGCGGCTCCTGACGGTCTTGCGGCTGCGGCCGCTCTTTAGCGTACCGCGCTTGCGACGGCTCATCGCGCTCTTGACCGTCTTGGCGGCCTTTTTCGAATAACGTCGCACCATCTCAACGCTCCTTGCACAGTTCAGGCTCAAGCCCAACGCCTGCGCTGGTTGATGGTTCCCTGTAGTCCCAAGGCGTTAGGCGGTCATTTGGTTGCTCCCGCTTGGCGCCCCGCCGCCTCTTCGGCCCTTGCCCGCCGTGCGGCGGGAACCGTGCCTGGGTGATCTGCATTTGCGCACAGATCGAATGTTCGCGCGTGTGAGGAGCTGATCCATGACGCTATCAACTGTGTTGCTGATCATCCTGATTCTCGCCCTGCTCGGGGCCCTGCCGTCCTGGCCCTATAGCCGGGGCTGGGGCTACGGCCCATCAGGCCTCGTTGGCGCGGTGCTGGTCGTCGTTCTCCTCATGGCTTTGATGGGACGCGTGCCGGCCTGAGGGGCGCGGTGCTCCCTTCAGGGAGCGCGCTTCACCAGGGTGCATGGTCTCGCGCCAGGCCCGACCCCACAGCTCGTGCACCATCGAGCTGTGGGGGCGGGGCGCGTGAGGGTGGAGCATGTGAGGCGGAACATGTGAGGCGAACCTGGGCCGACCAAGAGCGCCGAGGGTCTTGCGCGCGCTCCTCTGGAGCGCAGACTTGGAGCGGAGCAGGAGTGCCTATACTCTTGGCGCGCACGCCGTGGCAGCATCGGTGGCTCGTGAATAGGGCGTGGGGACGTTGGGACCGGGGGGCAACATGGATTGTGAGGGGGACATGCGTTGCCGGCGGGACGTCGGCCGCGCGGGGGACGGCGGCCGCGCGGAGAATGGCGGCCAAGCGGGGGCCGGGGGCCGCCGCGCGATCTTCCCGATTGTTGTGATGGCTTGCGTGGCGCTTCTCGCATCGGCCGGTCAAGGTTGGGCGCAGGAGCGTCCGTGCAACAGTGCGCGCACCAAAATCGTCGGCGGCGAGAACGCGCGTCTGCCCGATTGGCCGGGCATTGCCACGCTCCGGTTGCACTCCGACACGGGACAGGTGTCGCGCTATTTTTGCGGGGCTGCGGCCATCAGCGAGCGCTGGATTTTAACCGCGGCGCATTGCCTGCCGAGCTACGTCGCCCAGCTGACCGGCGCGCTGCGCAATTCCCGCGGCGAGGACCATGAGGGGCGCCTCGAGGTCGTGCTTGGCGTGGGCGATCTGCGGTCGGCCAACGCCCAGCACGTCTATCCGGTCGAGCAGGTGGTGATGCACGAGCGCTATCGGGCCGCGGTCGACGCCGCCTTCCGGGCGTCGGAAGCCGAACAGTCAGGGGCCCTCGAGGCGATTGCCCCCAACCAGGGCGATGATCTCGCGCTGCTCAAGCTCGGCCGACCCTGGCGCGGCCAGATCAGCCGAATATCCCTGTCCGGCACCACCGATCCCAACCCGACGAGCAGCGCCCAGGTGCGCGTGGCCGGGTTCGGCTACACCAAGTCACAGCAGCTCAACCGCTTCAGCCGGTCCGACGGTCGGGGCGAGCTTTATGCTGGATCGGCTACGCTTTTGGAAACGGCCGTCGAGACCGTGGCACAGACCAGGTGCAAAGGCCGATATGCCAATGCGGCGATCGGCGCCGGGCAGATTTGTGCCGGCCTCGAGGAGGGCGGCAAGGACAGCTGCCAGGGCGATAGCGGCGGTCCGTTGATCATGACCGATGCGCACGGTTGTCCTTGGCAGGTCGGTATCGTCAGCTGGGGCGAGGGCTGCGCGGAACGCAACGCCTACGGGGTCTATACCCGCATTTCGCATTATGCCGACTGGATCCAACGGCACACCGGTCCCCTGACCGGCGCGGCGCCTGCGCTTGAGCCGAGCGGGGCGGCGCAGCTGAACCCGGTCTTGCTGCAAGAGGGACTGAAGCAACTCGAGAGCCTGCTCGGCGCCAGCAAAGGTCGCCTGAAGCTCGGCATTCGCGGTGGAAATCGCGTACGCCTGGGCCAGCAGGTGATCTTCGAGGCGCTCAGCGACATCGCCGGCAAGCTGATCATCCTCGACATCAATGCCAGCCGGGAAGTGACGCTGATCTACCCCAACCGCTTCGTGACGGCCGCTGAGCTCGGCCACATTCGGGCCGCCCAGCCGGTCGCCGTGCCGGGCCCCGACTATCCGGGCTTTACCGCCTTCCAGGCGGTCGAGCCGATCGGCAAGGGCGAGCTTTTGGCCGTGGTCGTGCCCGAAGAGTTCGACATCGAACGCTTCGCCGCCAACAAGGTCGTGGTCAGCAAGGGCTTCCAGCCAGTCAATGACCCGCCGAGTTTTCTCATGCGCATCATCCGGCAAATCGAGGTGGCGCTCGCCGCGCGCGCCCGCACCGGCGGCGGCGATCGCGACGAGCTGAAGCGCTGGGGCTATGCCTTGACGAGCTACGAGATCGTCAAGTGACGGCTGCGGCCACACACGCAGGCTTAGTTAGCGCCGCCTCAAAGGCCGCTGCCGACGCCGACACCCAAGTTGGGAGGCAGCGCCGTCCCACCCGGCCGCGCCGCCGGCGCCTTCGCCGTCCCGGTGATTGGAGCCGCCGCGGGCCTCGGTGTGAATTGGTAGGTGCCCGCGGTCAGCGATGACACGTTCCAGGGCGTTTGTTGGCCACGCGTTTGCGCCGACACTTCCGCCGAGACGCGCCCCATGATTTCGGCAGCGCTCAGCCCAGGGGCGAGGAGATGCTTGGCGAGCGCGCCGGTGAAGGGGCTGAGCGTGCCGCTCTCGCCTTCCAACGCCACGTTGCCCGGATCGGTGGCATAGGCGATCAGCAGCCCTGTTGGACCTTTGACGACGCTGGCCTTGGCTGCCGGCGCCTTCTCGATCACGGCGACCGGCGCGAAGCCGCGGGCAATGGTGACGCTGCGCGTGGTGCTGGCCAAACGCTCCGAGGCGGCCGTCAGCTGCGGGTCGTTGCGGCAGGCATCCATGAAGATGAAACCGACGCGCGCCTGGCTGCGGATCGCCTCGATAACGACGTCGAGGGCCAGCGAGCTCGGCGCCTTATTGACGTCGTGGACATTAAAGTCGACGGGGACAATGTGATTGATCGGGTGCTGCTGCTCAATCCGATTGGTCTGAAATCCGTGCCCGGAATAGAAGAAGAAGCCGACGTCGGCGCCCTTGAGCGCGGCGCGGAACCTCTGGGCGAGGCCGTCGAGGTCGCGCTTGCTGGCATCGAGCCCGAGGATTACCTCATAGTTCAACCCGCGCAGCACCTCGGCCATCTTCTGGGCGTCGTTGTGCGGTTTCTGCAAGGGGCTGATGCCGGAGTAGGCGGCATTGCCGATCACGAGCGCCACGCGCTTTTCGGGCGCCGCAGCGCAGGCAGCGGCAAAAGCGCCCAGCGCCAAGGCGACCCCAAGCACGAACACCACGAGCTTGCGCATGGCATAGCCCTCCCCACAGGACCGTAAGCGGAACCATAGGCACGAAACCGCCGCAAAGCTAGGCGGACGTCGTGCCGCCCCGCAGGAATGCGCGTGCGGTGCAGCAAAGCCTGGCAAGAGCGCGGCGCCTAGCCGCGATTTCTCGACATAAAGGCGGGGGCTAGGGCTCCGGCGATCGGGCCGCGCGGGCGCGCGGCGGGCTGGCCGCGGGCTGAGCCTCTCCAGCCCTCACTCCGCCGCCAAGGGCCGCTGCTCCGCCTCGGCAGCGCCGGTCGGGGGAATGTGCTCGCGCCGGCCCGCGCCCAGGCGTGTGCCGAGCCTTTCCATCATCAGATAGATGGCCGGCGTAATGTAGAGCGTGAGCAATTGCGAAACGGCAAGGCCGCCGACGACCGCCAAACCCAGCGGCTGGCGCAACTCCGCGCCCGCTCCCCAGCCAACCGCGATCGGCAGGGTGCCGAACAGGGCTGCCATGGTGGTCATCATGATCGGCCGGAAGCGCAGGAGGCACGCCTCCCGGATGGCCTCGTGCGGGGTTGCCCCGCGGGCGCGGGCCTCGATGGCAAAATCCACCATCATGATCGCGTTCTTCTTGACGATCCCGACCAGCAAAATAATGCCGATCACGGCGATGATGGTGAGCTCGATGTCGAACAGCCAGAGGATAGCCAGCGCACCCAGGCTGGCCGAGGGCAGCCCCGACAGGATCGTGATCGGGTGGATGAAGCTCTCATACAGAATGCCAAGCACGATGTAGATGGTCAGGATGGCGGCGGCAATGAGCAGCGGCTGGTCGCGGAAGGAGCTTTCGAACACCTGCGCGGTGCCGGCAAACTGCCCGGTGATCGTGGCCGGCATTTTCACTTCGCGTTCGAGGTCGCGCATGGCCGCCACGGCCTCGCCCAGCGTGTAGCCCGGCGCCAGATTGAAGGTGATGGTAACCGCCGGCAGCTGGCTTTGCCGCGCGACCGACACCGGGCCCGGTCCCAGCGTCACCGTCGCCATGGAGTCGAGGCGCACCTGCTGGCCCGTGTTCGAGCGCACGTAAATCTTCGACAGCACGCTGGGGTCGAGCGTGCGTGCCTTATCCGTCTCCATGATCACCTGGTAGTCGTTGGAGGGGGTGTAGACGGTGGCGATCTGGCGCGTGCCGAACGCGGAATAAAGCGTGGATCGGAAGGTATCCATGGTGACGCCGTAGCGCGCCAGTGCGTCGCGATCGACGTTGAGCGTCAGCTGTCGTGCACCGAGCGTCAGGTCGCTGG
Source organism: uncultured Alphaproteobacteria bacterium (assembly GCA_963775835.1). Classification (GTDB taxonomy): domain Bacteria; phylum Pseudomonadota; class Alphaproteobacteria; order Rhizobiales; family Hyphomicrobiaceae; genus AWTP1-13. The sequence goes on from CAVZKV010000025.1 coordinate 309,332, forward strand.
TGACATCGGTGAACCCCGGCGCCTGCTTGCTGCGCTCGATCAGCCGCTGCGCATTGTCATAAAGTTCGGCCTGATTGACGCTGGTCAAAGTGTATTGATAGAGCGCCGCCCCGCTCCGACTGCCGATGCGCAAGTTCTGCAGCGGCACCGGAAAGGCGCGGATGCCCGGGATGCCGGACAGGCTGCGGCGCAGACGATTTTGCACATCGCTGATGCTGCCCCGGTTCAGTCGTTCCGGTCGCGTCTTCAGCTGCACGAAGATGGAGCCGCGGTTCAAGGTCGGGTTGAAGCTGGTCTGCTGCACGTTGGAATTGACGTACAGCACGTCGGGATCCGCCCGAATTCGCTCCGAGACGATGCGCTGGCGATCGAGCATGGCCTGGAAGGCAATGTCGGGCGCTGCCTCGGTGCGCACGATAATGATGTTGGTGTCCTCGGTCGGCAAAAAGCCCTTTTTGACGATGCCGAAGGCATAAACCGTGGCAACAATGGTGCCGAGCACGAGCAGGATCATCAGGCTGGGCACCTTGAGCGATGCGTCCAGCGTGACGCGATATCCGGTCGCCATGGCATTATAGCCGCCTTCGAAGGCGCGTGAGAGCAGGCCGGGCTTGACATCACCGCCATGGTGGCCTTTGAGCAATCGCGAGCACAGCATCGGCGTCAGCGTCAGCGAGACGAAGCCGGACAACAAGATGGCGAAGCTGATCGTCATCGCGAACTCGAAGAAGAAGCGGCCGACGATTCCGCCCATGAAAAGAATCGGGATGAACACCGCCACCAGCGAGATGGTGATCGACAGCACCGTAAAGCCGATCTCGTTGGCGCCCTTGATGGCCGCTTCGTACGGCTTCATGCCCTGCTCGACGTAGCGCACGATGTTCTCCAGCACGACGATGGCATCGTCGACCACGAAACCGAGCGCCAGCGTGAGGGCAAGCAAGCTTACGTTGTCCAGCGAGAAGCCGAACAAGGCCATGCCGGCGAAGGTGCCGATGATCGACAGCGGTAGGGCCAGGGCCGGAATGAAGGTCGCCCGCCAGGTGCGCAGGAAAGCCAGGATGACGAGAATCACCAAGACCGCCGTCAGCATCAGGGTGATCTGCACATCGTGCACCGAATCGCGGATCGATTCGGAGCGATCGCTGAGCACCGAGAGCTTGATGGTGGGAGGCATTTCGCGTTCGAACTGCGGAAGTATCCCGCGCACGGCATCGGTCACCGCCACCGTGTTGGCATCGGGTTGGCGCTGGATCGATACGATGATCGAGCGCATGGCGTTGAACTCGGCCCTCAACTCCTCGATCTCCACGGAGTCCTCGACCTTGGCGATGTCCTGCAGGCGCACGGGTGCACCGTTGCGCCAGGCCACGATCAGTGGCTTGAAATAGGCCGCCGTCGGCTCCGCCCCCTTCACGTCCAAAATGTAGATCTGGTTCTGGGTGCGAATGCTGCCGATCGGGGAGATGTTGGCTTGCGCCGCCACCGCTTGGCGAATGTCCTCCACCGAGATGCCGCGGGAGGCCAAGGCATCGAGATCGTACTTGATGCGCACGGCCTGCTTCTGAGCGCCCTGGATATTGACCTGGGCCACGCCGGGCAACATCGACAAGCGCGGGCTCATCACCTTGTCGGCAAACTCGTTCATCTCCTGCGACAGGGCCGTCTCGGAGGTCAGCGCCAGGAATATCACCGGCGAGTCGGCGGGGTTGACTTTGCGATAGGCCGGCGGCGTCGGCAGGTCCTCAGGCAGGCGCGATGCGGCAACCGAAATGGCCGACTGCGTATCGAGCGCGGCGGCGTCGATATTGCGGTTGAGATCGAACTCCAGCGTGATCTGTGTACGCCCTTCGGTATTGAGCGAGGTAATGGAGGTGACGCCGGCGATGGTCGAAAACTGCCGCTCGAGCGGGGCGGCAACCGATACCGCCATGGTATCGGGGCTGGCGCCGGGGTACTGCACCGAAACGGTGATGGTCGGCACATCGATGCGCGGGATCGCCGCGATCGGCAGCTGGCGATAGCCAAAAAAGCCCGCCAGCAACAGCGAGGCCATGAGCAGCGTGGTCATGACCGGGCGGCGGATGCACAGCTCCGATAGACGCATTCGTTCGATCCTTGGCCCTAACCGTTCGAGCCTTAAACCTCTTGGCCTAACCTTTGCCGTCGGCTCTAAGTTCCGGGGTCGCGTCGGGGGCGCGCCGCGGCTCCTCGATCGTGACGCGCGCGCCGGGCGCCAGACGGATCTGGCCGTCGGTGACGACGCGATCTCCGACGCTGACGCCGCCGCTCAGATAGGCCACCTGCCCGACAATGCGCGCAACCGTCACGACGCGGGGCATCACCTTGCTGTCCGGCCCGATCACCCAGGCGATCATTCCCTGCTGCGCGGGCAGCACCGCCGCCGCGGGCACCGAGAGCATGCGCGCGCGCACCTCCACGGTTAAGGCCACCTCGACGGACTGACCCGGCCAAAGGGCCTCATCGGCATTCTCGGCCACCACCTTGGCGGTCAGCGTGCCGGTGGTGCGATCCACCTGGTTGTCGACAAAGCCAATCGTGGCCCGCACCACGTTCGGTTCCCCACCGTCGGCGACGATGACCTCGGCGGGGGCCTTGTTGGCGAGCGCGCGCCTCAGCGCGCCGAGCTCGCTTTGCGGCACGGCGAAGCCAACATTGATGGGTTGGGTCTGATTGATCGTGACCAGGGCCTGCGCGTCGGCGCTACGCACCGTGGCGCCGAGCTTGGCGGCGAGGCTGCCGGTCCGTCCCGTGATCGGGGCACGGATCGTCAGATAGTCGAGCTGGGTTCTTTGCGATTCAAGCAGGGCCTTGCCAGCGTTGATGCTGGCCTTGAGGCCCTCCACCGCATAGCGCGCCTGATCGAGCGCCGCCTCGCTCACGATCTTGCGGTCGATCAAGGCCTCGCGCCGCGTCAAGGTGGCCTGCGCATCGCGCAGGCTGGCCTGGTCCCTGGCAATGGCGGCCTCCGCCTGGGCGATCAGGGCCTTGACGATGCGGTCATCGAGACGAAACAGGACGTCGCCCTCCTTGACGAGGTCACCCTCGCGGAAGGGCACTTCAACGATCTGTCCGTCCACGCGCGGCTTGATGGCGACGTTGGCCAGCGGCTCCACCGTGCCGGGCGCCTTCAGGATCATGGGCATGTCTTTTTCGACGACCAGGGCCGCCGTCACCGGCGCGGCCCCCGCGGCACGGCCCTTCCCCTCATCGCGCTTGCCGGCGGCCTTAGGCTCAAAAGCGCCGATGCTGGCGCCGAGCTGAGGCCAAAAAAAATAGGCGGCCGCCGCGGCGACCGCCGCGCCAACCACGAGCGTACCTGTTCGTTTGGCCTTCATGCACTCGCCGTCCCCGGCCCGTTTCGACCCTTGCCGACGCGGAGCCCCACCCTTCCAACGCAACTTTAGGACCTGCGCGTCCCAAGCGCGAGGTCCTTCTCAAGAAACCCGATCTCGTGCCGGCGAGAACGACACAGCACCGGTATTTCCGTCTGTCCCCCCTGTTGGCTGAGAGCAGCGCCAAAAACCAAGCTCGGCGCGCGGGCAAGCACGCCGCGCCGTCGCAGCTCCAGTGGGGGCCGTTAAGGGGCGTTGGCGGGCTCCGCCGCCCAGGGCTCTGTTAAAGGCGGTAGCGGACCTGGTCGCCCCAAAAGCGCTCCAGCCGCAGCAAGGCCCGGTTGAGGCCTCGCAAGTCCTCCGCCGTCACCTCGCCCACGACCTCAACGGAGCCGAGCTGGCGGGCGTAAAGCCGTTGGATGACCTCGCGGGCCTCCACGCCCTTGGACGTCAGGCTCACCCGCACCGAGCGGCGGTCGGTGTCGGAGCGCTTGTAGTGCAGGTAGCCCATGTCGACGAGCTTTTTCAAATTGTAGGAGACGTTGGAGCCCAAATAGTGGCCGCGGCTCTTGAGCTCGCCGGCGGTCAGTTCGCTTTCGCCCATATTGTAGAGCAACAAGGCCTGAACGCTGTTGATCTCCGCCCCGCCGCGGCGGTCGAATTCATCTTTGATAACGTCGAGCAGCAGACGGTGCAGGCGCTCGATCAATCTCAGGGCGCGCAGATATTCGCTGCGAAACGTCTCTTCGCCCACCGGCGCGCGCGAGCGCGCGGCCTCCAACGCAAAACTCATGGTGCCAGCCCTCACTCCGATTTTGACGCTGCCGGTGTTGGTCCCGGTTGTCGGTGACGCTAGCCGAAAGCCTCTAATTCAAACTTAAGGCAATGGGTTAACGAAGGCGCTAGCTTCTAAGTCTGGAGCGCCTGCATTTCTGCCCGGCTGGCGAGCACCAGGTCGCCGTCCGCGGGCGGGCCAAAATAAGGGGCAAGCTCGGTCTCCGTGACGTCCTCGAGCCGGGCCGGCCGCCAGCGCGCCGCGCGGTCCTTGTCGATCACCGCCGCGCGCACCCCCTCGTAAAAATCAGCGCCTTCCAGGCATTGGTGTGCGATTCTGTAGTTCTCGACCAGCGTGGCGCGCAAATCGACCTCGCGCGCCCGCTGCAGGTGGCGGTGGGTGAGTTTGAGGGAGGTCGGCGACCGGCGCAACAGGTCGCCGGCGACCGCTTCCGCCCAAGCGCCCTGGCCCCCCCGTTCCTCGCCGAGGCGGGCGATGACCTCCTCAACGGTGTCGGCGCCGAAGCAGCGAGCAATGACGTCGGTGACCTCCTCCAAGTCGCCGGGGCCCGGCGACCGATGGCGCCCGTCGAGCACCTGATCGACGGGCTCGGCCTCGGCGATCGCCGCTTTGATGGCGGCGAATTCGCCCGCCGCGATGACGTGGGTCGCGAGCCCCAGATGATAGGCATCGGCCGGCCCGATCGCCCGGCCCGTCAGGGCCAGGTAGATGCCGAGGTGGTGCGGCATGCGCGCAAAGGCGTGGCAAACCCCGTCGTCGGGAAATAGCCCGATCTGCGTCTCGGGCATGGCGAAGCGGTAATCCGCGCCGGCAACCCGGTGGGTGCCATAGAGGCTGATGCCGACGCCGGAGCCGACCACGAGACCATCGATCAGGGAGACGGTCGGCTTGGTGAAGCACTCCAGGCGCCAGTTGAGGGCGTATTCGGCGGCGAGTGAGGCACGCGCCTTGGGCTTTGAGGTGCGGCCCCAGCTTGCCAGCTCGCGCAAATCCCCGCCGGCGCAAAAGGCCCCCGGGGCGGCGGAGGCAATCACGACGGCATAGATGTTGGGATCGCGCACCCAGCGCGGCAGCGCCTCGGCGATTTGCGCGCGCATGGCGGTGCTCAGGGCATTACGGCGCTGCGGACGGTTGAGCGTGACGCAGCCGGCGGCGCCCTCTTGCGATATTATGATTTCGTTAGCTTCTTCCAATAAAGTCGGCATGGTGCACGCGCGTCGCTCAGTAGGGGGTCCGCCTGGTCCACAGCTTGTCCCGGCCTTGCGCAGGTCTTAGGGCGAAAATCGTGGCCGCGGCAATTCAGGACTAGGTATGACCGATGGATGCCAGCATACTCTTGGTGCCGATTCGTGGGGGCGTTGCATCGGATCTGGGGTCGAAATGGGGGATTTGTCTCAATGCGTGGCATGAGTGTGCTGGCCGCCGCAGGCCTCCTCCTGCTGGCCACCCAATCGGCGCGTGCGCAAGCCGTGCCGGCCGCGGCCGAACCCGACGCCGCCGCCTATAGGCCCGCCGGTGAGGAGGCGCGCGCGCCGGCCGGGGCGACGGGCCAAGCCACTGGGGGATGGTCGGCCCAGGACATCCAGCTGGCGCAGGCGCGCTGCGCGGTGTTGCTCAAGGGCCTCGACGTCGTGGCGGTGCCGGAAGGCCCCCTGCGCGAGGGCAGCGAATGCGGGGCGCCGGCCCCGATGCGCCTGGTCAGCGTCGGCAAAGCCCCGCAGGTGGCGTTTTCGCCGCCGCCGATCCTCACCTGCGACATGATTGCCCAATTGCACAAATGGGTGCAGCGCGACGTCCAGCCGTTGGCCCGCAAGCATTTGGCCGCGCCGATCGTACGCATCGAGACCATGAGCTCCTACTCCTGCCGGAATGCCTACGGTCGCGCGCACGGGCGGGTGAGCGAGCATGGGCGGGCCAATGCGCTCGATATCGGCTCGTTCGTGACCGCGCTCGGCCAGGCGGCGTTGGTCGTCTCCGACTGGGGCCCCACCGCCCGCGAAGTCGCCGCCGCCGCCAGCAAAGCCACCACGCAGCAGGCCAGCGCGGCCCCCCGCACTGGCAAAACTGGCAAAGGCGGGCCCGAGACCGCCGCACAAGCCCAGCCCGTCGTCAGCGTCGCGCCCGCGGCCGAGCCCCAAGGCCGGGCCGCCGCCGCGGCCATCACCGGCTTCAGCATCACCATCCCGGGGGTCAGCGTCGAGATCGGCGGGGGCTCAAACAAATCTGCCGATTCCGCCTTCGCGCCCGCGCAACGCCTCGGGGGTCCCAAGCTCAAGTCCGCCGCCCAGGGTCAAGCCGCGGCCGACGACGCCCGCCTCGACTTTTTGCGCGCCGTCCACGGCGCCGCCTGCCGGCAATTCGGCACGGTCTTGGGCCCGGAAGCCAACACCTGGCACAAGAATCACTTCCACATCGACATGGCCGACCGCCCCCACGGCGTCATTTGCGAGTAGTCGGGGCGGCCCCCGACGGTTAAACTTGGGGTGCGCGCGGCGGCGGGGCGAGCTCATGGAGCGGGGCAAGGAGCCAGCATGACCGAAATGAAGCCGCTGGCGCGGCGTTCCCCGCAACCCGCGCGATCCCTGCAAGAGGCCCCGCTCGACCCCTCCCCCGGCGCGTTCCCGGCGGTGCGCCTGCGCCGCAACCGCATGCGCGCCTGGTCGCGGCGCCTGGTGGCGGAGAACGTTGTGAGCACGGGCGATCTGATTTGGCCTATGTTCGTGTGCGAGGGCGCGGGCATGCGCACGCCCGTGGGCTCGATGCCGGGGATCGACCGCATCAGCGTCGACCTTGCGGTTGCCGCGGCGCGCGAAGCAGCGGCACTGGGAATTCCCGCCATCGCACTCTTTCCCTACACCGATCCCAAATTGCGCACCGATGACGGCCGCGAAGCGTTCAATCCGGATAACCTTGTGTGCCGCGCCACGCGCGCTATTCGCAAGGCCGGCGTGGACGTCGGCATCCTGCTCGACGTCGCGCTCGACCCCTACACCAGCCACGGCCACGACGGTTTGATGGTGGCCGGCGAGATCGTCAACGACCTCACCTTGCAGGCCCTCGTGCGCCAAACCCTGGTGCAGGCCGAGGCCGGCTGCGACATCATCGCGCCGTCCGACATGATGGATGGCCGCGTCGGCGCCATCCGCAAGGCCCTGGAGGCGCACGGCCATTGCAACGTGCAGATCATGGCGTATGCGGCCAAGTATGCCTCGGCGTTCTATGGGCCGTTCCGCGATGCGGTAGGCTCGTCGGCGACGCTGACCGGCGACAAGCGCACCTATCAGATGGATCCGGCCAACGGCGATGAGGCCCTGCGTGAGGTGGCGCTCGATATCGCCGAGGGTGCCGACATGGTGATGGTCAAGCCCGGCATGCCCTACCTCGACATCGTGCGCCGGGTGAAAGACGCGTTCGGCGTCCCAACCTTTGCCTATCAGGTATCCGGGGAGTACGCGATGCTGATGGCGGCCGCGCAGAACGGCTGGCTCGACGGCGATAAAGTGATGCTGGAGAGCCTATTGGCCTTCAAACGCGCCGGCGCCGATGGCGTTTTGACCTACTTTGCTCCCCGCGCCGCCAAGTTGCTGGGCTAGGGCAGCAGGCGATCGGCGCGCGGGCCGGTTGCATAGGCGAGGCGGCAGCGGAGTTTGCTTGCTCTTGCTTGAGGGCTCACGCCTCACCTATCATCGGCCGAGGTAAGGGCAGGATCTTTCGCCCACACGAGGGTGCCTGGATCGGTGGTGTGACGTGGAAAGCCGATTGCCCCAGCCGTAAGTAACGTTCGCAGCGAGCTCGAGCCGAGCGATTGTGAGCCTGAGGGCTTGCAGCGAAAGCCGGTCCCGCTTCCGACAGCGCCGAGTACCGCGTAAGCATGACCGAGCAGCAGAAGCATTTTCCCGAGTTCTATGTCACGGCGCCGCAGCCCTGCCCTTATCTCGCCGGACGCCTCGAACGTAAGCTCTTCACCCATCTGACGCACGACAAGCCGTCGGCGCTCATCGACAATCTGCTCAAGGGCGGCTTTCGCCGCAGCCAGAACATTGCCTACATGCCCTACTGCGAGGGCTGCCAAGCCTGCATTTCCGTGCGCGTGCTGGTCGACAAGTTCAAGCCCAGCCGTTCCATGCGGCGGGTGATCGACACCAACCGCGATCTGGTGGCGCGCCGTTTGCAGGCAACGCCGACCTCGGAGCAATACGCGTTGTTTCGCTCCTACATCGACGCGCGCCACGCGGAAGGCGGCATGGCGGATATGACGGTGCTCGACTACGCCATGATGGTCGAGGACAGCATCATCGATACCTTCCTCACCGAGTATCGCCTGCCCTCCCTCGCCAACGGTCGCCGCGAGAAGGCGCCGCTGGTTGCGGCCGCCCTCTGCGACCGCCTCTCGGACGGCATTTCCATGGTCTACAGCTTCTATGATCCCGAGGCCGGTCGGCGCGGGTTGGGAACGCATATGATCCTCGACCACATTGCCTACGCCAAGGAGTTGGGCGCGCCCTATTTGTATTTGGGCTACTGGATCAACGGCTCCCCGAAGATGAGCTACAAGCGGCGCTTTCAACCGCAGGAGCAGCTGACCGGCAACGGCTGGATCCGCAGTTGAGGAAAGCTGGGCGGGGCAACAGCCCTCGCCCGTAGCCCGGCCGAACTGCGAGTTACGCCCAAGGCTGCCGCTGGCGCCGCCGGCGTCGATGGCTTTTCGTCAGGTTTTGGGCGGCGTTGGCGTCGATGGCCCCGACAGGCGCGCGACCTCCTGTTCGAGCTCACGAATGCGGGCCTGCATCGCGCGGATGGTCTCGCCCACGTCTTCGGCGGCGAACAGGCGAGGAATGTGCTGGGGACAATTGCTGTCCCAGGCCGCGAGCTCGAACAGGATCGCCTGCTCGGGGCGCGCCGCATACCCTTGCGGCCACAGCCGGGCCAACAGCGCGGCATCCGCGCTGACGAGGCGCGCCTTGCCCCACAACTTCAGGCGCCGTCGCGCCGCGTAGTCCATGACGAACATCATGGCGCGCGCATTCTCGCTGAGATTGCCGGTCGTGATGTACTGCCGATTGCCGGCATAGTCGGCGAAGCCGAGCGTCTTCTCATCGAGCACGCGCAGGAAACCTTCGGGCCCTCCCCGGTGCTGGATATAAGGCTGCCCCTCGGCGCTGGCCGTGGCGAGATAGAACGAGCGCGTTGCGGCGAGAAAGTCGGCAAGCTCGCTGGTAATGACGGTGCGCCACCCACCCTTCTCCTGCATGCGCGCATAGCCGGCGCGCGAGCCGCGCTGCTCCTGGACGGCTTTGACCGCGGGGCTAAAGGCCACATCGCTCGCCGGGTGCTTCATGGTTTGCGATTCCTGCTGCCTGGGCGCAAACTAACGCCTGGCCGGCCGTCGTGTATCCTGAGATTTTGTTGAACGCGGCGTGAGTTCGGCTCATGCATCGGGCGGCAACGGCGCGCAAAACGGCGAGGCGGTATGGCCAATTCCATCGGCATGGCGGCGCAGCTGGCGGGCCAATCGCTGCGCTTTGGCTGGTACTTTGCCCTCAATCGCCTGCTCGATTGGCGCACCGATCAACTGGGCCGGGGCCCGCGTTATAGGCCGGGCGGTCCGGTGCCATCGCTGAGCGAGTTGCTCGCGAGCCAGGCCGAGCTGCTGATGAGCGACGCTCTCGCCGTGCGCGACGGGCTTTATCCTCCCATGGGCGATGACGCGACGCCGCCGCTGCGGCACCTGGCGCGGGTCAATCGCATGTTCGCCGATCTGCCCGGGGCGCTGAGCCGCCGCGCGCAAAACAACGCCAGCAGCGTGCACACCGAGCCGGCGGCGGCCGACCTGCCTGCCTACTACGCGCAGGACTTCCATTTTCAGACCGGCGGTTACCTCAGCGAGGGCTCGGCCAAGTTGTACGACGTGCAGGTGGAGACCCTTTTCATGGGAGCCGCCGGACCGATGCGGCGGGCGGCCCTGCGCCCCATCGCCGAGTTCCTCAAGGGACGCGATCAGCGTCGCGTGAGGCTCTTGGACGTGGCCTGCGGCACCGGCCGCTTCTTGCGGCAGGTGCGGCTCGCCTATCCCGCCATGACGCTCAAGGGCCTCGATCTGTCGCGCGCCTATCTTGAGGAGGCGCGTCAGCATTTGGGCGAGCTGCGCGCCATCGAGTGGATCGAGGCGGCGGCCGAGCGCATGCCGCTGCCCGACGCCAGTGTGGACGTGGCGACGTCGATCTTCCTGTTTCACGAATTGCCGCCCGAGGTCCGCCGCGAGGTGACGCGGGAGATCGCGCGCGTGCTAAAGCCGGGCGGGATGTTCGTTTTTCTCGACAGCCTGCAGCTGGGCGATAAGCCGGACTGGGATGGGTTGCTTGAGAGCTTTCCCTACCGCTTCCACGAGCCCTACTACCAGGGCTATCTGAGCGACGGCCTTGAGGTCATGTTCGAGGCGGCGGGCCTTGCGCCCGATCTCACCAGCACGCCGTTTTTGTCCAAGCTGATGGTGCGGCGCAAGACACAAGAGCCTCAGCCATCGACGCCAAGCGCGTGAGCCTTCACCACACCTGCTGTGCCAACCCCGTCCTCAGGTAGCCCCACAGCGTCGGGTGGAACCACTGGCGGGACGGCAGGGTAATGCGCCGCGACCGCAGCTGGCCCTTGAGGGCATCCTCCACCGCCCTGAGCAAGAGGGGCAGGGCTGCGGCCATTTGCCGGTGCTGGTAGGTGGCGATGTTGTCGTTGGGCGCGAAGTCGACTTTGGCCTGGTAGAGAACGCCGCCCGTGTCGATGCCTTCATCGATGAGATGTACGGTCACCCCGGCATGGGCGTCGTCGCGTTGGCTGCGTGCCCAGTAGGCGCCGTTCTGTCCGCGGTACTTGGGGTTGATGCCGGCGTGGTAGTTGATGAAGGGCGCCGCCACCGAGCCCAGCGTGCGCCACGTGATGATGCGCGTGCCATAGACGATCACCACGTCGGGCGCGAGCCGGCGCAGGGCCGCTTGGGCTGCGGGCGCGTTGACCGAGCCGATCTCCTGCCAAGCCGTCCGGGGCGGCGCGGGATTGAGGCCGTGCTCGCGCCAGATCGCCGCCAGCCGACCGGCGCTGCGGCGGGCAACGCATTTTTGCAACAGGCCGAAGGCCGCCTGCCCGAGGGCCTGACGCCAGCCGATCAGCCGGGCACAACGGCGCACGATCGCAAACTTGGATTCGGGGTCCTCTTTCAGGACACTGATCGATCCGAAATGCTCCTCGAGCCGGTTAACCAGCATGTGGGCGAGCGCGCCGCCGGCAATCAGCACGACAATGCGCGGCCCGTCGTTGCCGTCCCGGTCGCCCATCTCCTCCTCCTCTACCGAGCGATCGACGCGCGGCCCTGCCTGGTCGTTGCTGCGCTTGAGGCAAATTCCGGGCCAATTTCGGGGGCCAGGTTTCGGGGGCCAGGTTTCTGCGGCCAAGAGTTGCTGGCAAAAATTCTGGGGCCAATCTCCAGACCGGGACATCGACGGGGCGGCCGCCGGCGGCTAACCTCGCCGGCGGCATGACCGCTTCACGTCGCCTTCCAAGTTCGGCGCGCGCCGACCCCCTCTGGCCGCGGTCCGGGGCCAGCGCTGCCATTTTCCGTGCCGGGCATGTCCTGCTGGTCGAGCGGGGCCGCGGCGCCCTCAAGGGGCAATGGAGTTTGCCGGGCGGACATATCGAGCCGGGAGAGCGCGCGGCGGCCGCGGCCATCCGCGAGGTGCGCGAGGAAGCCGGGATCGAGGCCGAGATCGCCGGCCTCCTCGACATCCACGAAGTGGTGCTTGAGGACCGCGCCGGCGGGCTTTTGGCGCACTACCTGATCGCCGTCTTCTTCGGGCGCTGGGCCGCTGGGGAGCCGGTCGCCGGCAGCGATGCCGCTGCGGCCCGCTTCGTTGCCGTCGGCGACCTTGGCGCCTATCGCCTGACCGAGGGGGCGGCGCCTCTGATCGGGCGTGCCTTTCAGCGCCTGGGGGGTGAGACCCCCGGAGGCTGAGGCTGAGGCTGGGGCTGAGACTGAGGCTGAGGGTGCACGGCACAGGCTGCGCTTGTCGGTGCCGGCGCGGTGCCTAGAATGCCCCTTTCCTTGTGCCGCAGGTGCCGCAACAGTAGAAGCCATGCGAATCATCCCTCTGACCTGTTTGGGCCTCGTCGGCGCGGCGGGGCTTGCCTGCGCCGCCTTGGCCCAGCCGCAGGTCGGCTCGCCGGAAAATCGTCCCTACGACGACAAGCTGCTGCGGCTCTCGGAAATCCTGGGGGCGGTCCACTATTTGCGCGAGCTGTGCGGCAACAACGACGGCCAGCTCTGGCGCGATCGCATGAAGGAGCTGATGAACGCGGAAGGATCCTCGGCGCTTCGCCGTGCCAAACTGACGCGCAGCTTCAACGACGGCTACCGGAGCTACAGTCGCACCTATTATAGCTGCACGGCCTCGGCGCAGACCGCCATTGCGCGCTTCCTGACCGAGGGCGCCGAGATCGCCGACACCTTGGTCAAGACTGTGCCTTGAGCGCCAGCAGACAAGGCTGGCCTTAATTAATCGTTAACTGTTGTAGCAGACACCCAAGGGCCGGCGCCGTGATAGGCAGGCCGCGCAAGTGTGCGGCCGTGTGGCTGTTGGGGGACGCGGGTGACGCGCAGTCGCAAGCGTTGCACAGCCGATGCGAGGGAAATGGGGAGAAAATCGAATGGTCCTTGGGCCGGTGAAGACTGACGATGCGAGTGTCAAAGCGCTCAACTACATCTTGGAAGCATGGGAGGAAGGCACCGAGAGCGGCATTGCGCCAGAACTGATGGCCTATGCGGCTCTCTATACCGCACTGACCGATTTGGTGGCCTCGTTCGGAGAGGAATCGGTCGTCAGCCTCGTCGCCAGCCTCGGGCCGCGCGTGCAAAAGGGCGAGTTCACCATCTATCGCGCGCGCCACTGAGGTTGGCCGGCGGCGCCGTCACCAAAACTTGAGCCGCTTGATCACCATCTCGCCGATCAACACGCAGCCAAAGCCCATCATTACCAGGCCGGCGATGCGATTGATTTGGCCAAGCCGCACAACGTCGAGACGGTGTCGGATCGTGCTGATGAATTGCGAAACGACGAACCAGTAGCTGAAGCTGCCGCCCATGATGGAGGCGACCATCGTCAGGGCGTCGATGTGCGATTCCACTTCGACGAACGAGCTGACGCCGCCGAAAATCGCGACCAGTCCGATCACGGCGCCGGGATTGGTGATGGTCAAAAAGAAGGTCTGCGGGATGTCCCAGACATAGTCCCAAAGGGAGGCTTTGTCCGTGTGCGTCTCCGTGGCGAAGGTCGGCCGCGTCAGAAACAGGGTCAGGCCCATGGCCATCAGTGCAAGGCCACCGACGATTTGAATGGCCGTGCGATAGTCCCGGATCGCCCCGGAAATGGCATTGACGCCGAGCGCGGTGCCCAGCGCGATCAAACCGTCGCCGGCCATGATGCCGAGGCCCGCCGCCATGCCGCCGAAGAAGCCACGCTCGACGGCGCGTTGAATGCCAAGCAGATTGACCGGACCGAACGGCATCGCCAGCAGAATGCCCATGGCAATGCCGACGGGTATGATAAAGGGATTGGGGATATAGCTCACGGCGGCCTACACCGTCGCCACGGTCCCAACACTGCCTTGAGTGTTCGCACGCCCGCAAGCGAACAGCATGCCAAACAAGGACCTCCCATGAGGCAGAAATTGCGGATCGGACCGCATATTGGTGCGCCGTCGATATTCCTACTGATGGCCTTGGCCCTTGTCTATTGCGTTGGCTTGCTGGGCGAAGGCGCCGCGCAAAAGAGCCTCGCCACGAAAGCGCCCGCCGCCGCGCCACGGGTCTACTACGGAACGGCCGAGCTGCCGGGTCCCGTGCAAGAGATGCGCGACGTCATGCTGAGCGCGGTGAGCTCCGGGCGCATCGAGGATTTGCGCCACGCCTACGACCTCAATGAGCTCAAGCCCGATCTTGCCGCCGATCCCGTCGCCGATCCCGTGGCGTATTGGACGGAAATCTCCGCCGACGGGCGCGGCCTGGAGGTCCTGGCGGCGCTCGGGCAAATCCTCGACGCGGGCTATGTCATCTTGCCGACCGGGCGCGATCTGGAAAACAACCGGATCTACGTGTGGCCCTATTTTGCCGAGCTGCCGCTCGCGACCACCACCCCGGCCCAAGACGTCGAGCTCATGCGACTGCTTGGCGCGGCCACGGCCCGTGAACTCAAGGCCAAAGGCCGCTATTCGTGGTGGCGGATTGCCATCGGCGCCGATGGCGTGTGGCACTCTTTTCGTAAAATGCCGTAAGGGCTTGGCGCGGGGAACTAAGGCGCTGGTGCGCCGTTCAAGGCAAAGATAACGTTGCAGGTGGGAGCCCGCGTGCCGGCGCGGGCGCGCTTTTGACGAGCCGTCAGAAAAACTGGCATCGGCCAACCGAGGGATCAAAACCATGTGGCGCTTGGGACTGTTGGGTTTAGGACTACTGGCGCTGATGCCCGAAGCACACGCACAAAGCTGGGGCTGGCCCTACAATGGCGGCTCCTCCTACTACCGGCCGCAACCTCAGTACGGCTTCTTCAACTGGTGGGACAATGACGATGATGAGCATTACCGGCCGCGGGCGCGTGGGCCGGCGCAGCAGTCGGGCGGCGCGCGTCCGGCAATTGCCGCGCAAGCACCGCCCAGCATTCATTTTCCCAGCCGCTATTCGGTCGGCAGCGTTGTGATCGATACCCGGGGGCGCCGCCTGTTCCTGGTGCAGTCGGAGACCTCGGCGCTGCTCTACCAGATCTCCGTGGGCCGGGAGGGGTTCACCTGGACAGGGACGGAGGCGATCAGCCGTAAGGCGGAGTGGCCCGACTGGTACCCGCCGGAGGAGATGCGCGAGCGCGACTGGCGGCTGCCGGAAAAGATGACCGGGGGTCTCAAGAACCCGTTGGGGGCGATGGCGCTCTATCTGGGCAATTCGCTCTATCGGATCCATGGCACCAACGACGCCAAGTCCATCGGGCAGGCGGCCTCCTCGGGGTGCTTCCGCATGCTCAATGCCCACATCGTCGACCTTGCCAGCCGCGTGGAGGTGGGAACCCCGGTGACGGTCGTGCACCGCTTGCCCCCGGAGCTCGATAGGGTCGTGGCGCAACAGGTCGCTGATCCCTATCGGCAGCGCGCCAGCCGCTCGATCGAGCGGTTCTGAGGCCTCCCGGGCGCCCTTTGCGGTTTGCCGCGAGGGGGGTCCTGCCAGGGTTTGCCAGGCGGCCTGCTCGGGGTCGGCCTGGGCGTTGTCAGACGCTCAAAATCTCGCGCCCGCGCCGGCCACCCGGCGCTGCTGGACTTTGCCGGCCTCGCCGTCGCCGGCGGGACAACCTGTGGGAGGCTTGCCTGTTGCGGCCCGCGCGCTTACCTGTTTGGCTCAAGATCAGGCAGCAGCCCCTCGGCTGCAACGGACAGCATTTTTTCCATGCGACCTGCAAATCTTGCGCTGCTCGCTGACCGCGGCATCGTGCGCGTCGCCGGTGCCGACGCCAAAAAGCTGCTGCAAGGTCTTATCACCAACGACATGGACCTGCTCGCCACAGAGCCGGCGATCCACGCCGCGCTTCTGAGCCCGCAGGGCAAAATTCTGTTTGAGTTTTTTGTCGTTGGGTCGGGCGAGGGCTATTTGCTCGAAACGGCCGCGGCGCAGGCGGCGAATTTGTCGAAGCGCCTGATGCTCTACAAGTTGCGCGCCAAGGCGGAGATCAGCGATCAGTCCGCGCACTACGCGGTGTTTGCTGTTTGGGGCGCGCCGGCCACCGGTCTCACAGCCCTGCCCGACAGCACCGCCTTTACCGATCCCAGGTTGGCTCAATTGGGCGTGCGCATCATCGCGCAAAATGCGGCGCGCGCCGCCGTCGGGGCCGCGCCGGGCACCCAGCCGGCGACGGCGGAGGACTGGCACCGGCATCGCATTGCGCTGGGCGTCCCGGAGGCGGATCGGGACTACCGGCTGGGCGACACCTTCCTGCACGAGGCCAACTACGATCAGCTGAGCGGAGTGTCGTTCAGCAAAGGCTGCTTCATCGGCCAGGAGGTAGCAAGCCGCATGCAGCACCGCGGCGGTGGGCGCAAGCGCATCGTCGGCGTCGAGGGTACGGCCGCCTTGGCGCCCAATGCGGTGATCAAGGCCGGCACCGTGCCGTTGGGGTCGCTCGGCTCGGTCGACGGGAGCCGCGCGCTGGCGCTCGTGCGCCTTGATCGCGCCGCCGAGGCGCTGGCGGCCGGCGCCGCCCTCACCGCCGATGCCGTCCCCATCAG
This sequence comes from uncultured Alphaproteobacteria bacterium, assembly GCA_963775835.1. Classification (GTDB taxonomy): domain Bacteria; phylum Pseudomonadota; class Alphaproteobacteria; order Rhizobiales; family Hyphomicrobiaceae; genus AWTP1-13. The sequence goes on from CAVZKV010000025.1 coordinate 325,787, forward strand.
CCTCATCAAGCCGGCTTGGGCTCACTTCGCGATGGGTCCGACGCCCCGCACGGAGGCGGTATGACGGCGGGCGCGCCAGCGCGCTGTCCCTGGGTCGGTATCGCCGATCCCCAATACGCGCGCTATCACGACGAGGAATGGGGCGTACCCAAGAGCGATGAGCGCGCGCTGTTTGAGAAGCTGGTGCTCGAGGGTTTCCAGTCGGGTCTGTCGTGGCTGACAATCCTGCGCAAGCGGGAAAACTTTCGCGCCGCCTTCCATGCCTTCGACCCTCAGCGCATCGCCCGCTACGGCGCCAAGGACGTGGCACGTCTGATGGCCAACGCCGGCATTGTGCGCAATCGGCTCAAGATCGAGGCCACCATCGACAACGCCCGCGCGCTCTTGCAGCTCAACGAGCACATGAGCCTGGCGGCCTTTCTTTGGGACCAGGTGGACGGGCGGCCGCAGATCAACGCCCACCGCTCGTTCAAGGGCGTGCCGGCGCAGACCGCGACGTCGAAAGCGATTTCGAAGGCGCTCAAGCAGCGAGGGTTTCGCTTCGTCGGTCCCACCACGATCTATGCGTTCATGCAGGCGACCGGCATGGTCAACGACCACCTTGTCAGCTGCCACCGCCACGCGGCCTGCGCCAAGCTGCAGCGCCGTTTCAGCGCGCCGCGCGCGGGGCCGCCGGCATGAGTGACAAGGACACAGGCGCCGGCGAAGGCGCCGCGCGCGTGGCGCGGGCTTGGCAGCGCATGCTGTCCGGGCGCCGGCTCGATCTGCTCAATCCCGCCGCCACCGACATCGAGATCGAGGACATCGCGCACGGTCTTGCCCGCGTCGCGCGCTGGAATGGCCAGACCGTGGGCGAGCACGCCTTTTCCGTGGCCCAGCACGCGTTGCTGGTCGAGGAGATCGCCACCAGCGTGCACCCCGATCTGACGCGCCGCTGGCGGCTGGCTGCGCTCTTGCATGATGCCCCCGAATACGTCATCGGCGACCTGATCAGTCCCTTCAAGGCCGCCCTCGGCCTCGACTACAAGGCCTTCGAGCGCAAGCTCTTGCAGGCCATCCATCGCCGCTTCGGCCTGCCGCCGTCGCTTCCCGATCGGATCGCCAATGCCATCAAGGCGGCCGACCGCATCGCCGCGTACTATGAGGCGACCGGGCTCGCCGGCTTTACACTGGCCGAAGCCAACCGTTATTTCGGGGTGCCGCGCGGCGTGCCCGATAGCCTGCGCGGTCGCCTGGAGGCGATTGCCGCCAAACCCATCGCCTTCGCCCAGAAGGAGTTTTTGCTGCGCTTTCAGGAACTATCACAGCAATAGCCTGCCGAAAGCAAGGCGGGGGAGGCAGGGGCCATTGATACGCGAGATTGACGGGGAGCCCATGGCGAAGACCGGCGTTCTGCACGTGTGCCCGCTCAGCGCAGTGCCAAGCCTGGTTGAGCGCGCCAAGGCCTCCCACCTCATCACCTTGCTGCAGGACGAGATCCTGGTGGAGCGGCCGCGCGGTATTCTGCCGGAGCGGCATTTGCGCCTGTGCGTGCACGACATTTCAGAACCGCTCCTGGGCTGCGTGCATCCGGAGCCGCCGCACATTGATGAAATTATCGCCTTTGCCCGCGCCTGGGGGGACAAGGCCCCCTGGTGGTGCACTGCTGGGCCGGCATCAGTCGCTCTACGGCCGCCGCTTACACCGCCTTGTGCTCGATCAACCCGCAGGTGCCCGAGGCTCTGATCGCCGAGCGCCTGCGCCGCGCCTCGCCCACCGCCTATCCGAACCGCTTGATGATCCGCCTCGCCGATCAGGCCCTCGGCCGAGAGGGACGCATGGTGCGCGCCATCGAAGCCATCGGGCGCGGGGTTGTCGCCGGCGAGGCCGTCCCCTTTGCCATTGCCGCGGATCTCTCGCTCCGGGGCTGATTTTTCTTACCGCCTTAAGCTAGTGCGGAAAATTGCCACGATTGCCAACGCAATCTAGCGCCACCCGCGAAATTTTGCCGCGAGGCATTCAATGACTTGGCCCCAGCGCCATCCCGAAGGCGCGCGCAGACCGATGAGTTTTGCCAGCGTCGCCCCGGCCACGGGGACGATCGCAGTCGGACTGACTGCCGTTGTGCTGGCCGTGCGCGACGACGAGCCGGTGGTGGCCGTATTGGCCGACGCCGGCGAGACGCGGCCACGGCAGGCTTTACCCGGCGGGCTCTTTCGCGCCGGCGAGCACGACAGCCTGGAGGCCGGCCTCGTCGCCGCCGTCGCGCGCCAGACCGGCCTCGAGTTGCGCCAGACGCGGCAGATTGCGGCCGCCAGCACGCGCGCCAGCGGCGATGGTCCGGTGGCCGCCGTCGTCCTCTCCATCAGCTACTTGGCCCTGATCGGACCCGAGCAGGCCAACCAACGCGGCGTCGTCGTCTGGAGGAGCTGGTATCACTATTTCCCCTGGGAGGATTGGCGCCACGGCCGGCCGGCCTGCCTCAAGCAGGAGATCGAGCCGGCGCTCAACGCCTGGGCCGGCGCCGAGCCGGCCTGCCTCAGCGAACATCCCGACCGGGCTCAGCGCGTGCGCTTGTGCTTTGGCTGCGACGGCGCAGCCTGGGACGAGGAAAAGGTGGTCGAGCGCTACGACCTTTTGTGCGAGGCCGGCCTGATCCGGGACGGCGACACCACCGGCGCCGATGTGCGCCCGCCCAACGGCGCCCTGGCGCAGTTGCGCTATGCCGAGCTCGGCGATCACGGTCGGGCGCTGGCTAGCGCCATCGCCGAGCTGCGCCGCATGATCAAGTATCGCCCCGTGGTGTTCGAGTTGATGCCGGAGGTCTTCACGCTGTTCGAATTGCAAAAGACCGTGGAGGCCATTCTGGGTCCGCATCTGCACAAGCAGAATTTTCGCCGCCTGGTCGAGGGCGGCGGTCTGGTCGAGCCGACCGACCAGTATCGCTTCCGCACCGGCGGACGCCCGGCGCGACTCTACCGCTTCCGGCCCGACGTGCTGCTCGAGCGCTTGGCGCCTGGCGTGCGCATCAAGCAGGGCCGCGTCTAGCCGGCCCCGCTTGTTGGCGATCGGCTTGTCCCGTCGCGCCGACGCGCGTCCCGGTCAGCCGGGTGGCGGTCGCGGGCGGGATACCCTATAACGAGTAGCCAAACCGCCAACTAGTGTCCTGCATGGCATCGCAACCCACCTGGGCGAGACCACGGCAGGTCGCCCTCATTATCCTGGCCTATCTTCTCATCCACGTCGGCGTGCGCCTGTGGATCGGCCCCACGCTTGGCCTCGATGATGCCGAGCAGGCGCTGTTTGCCCAGCAATGGTTGCTCAACTATCGGTTTCGGGCCCCGCCGCTGTTTACCTGGGCCCTGCTCGCCAGCGGCCAGCTGACGGACATCAACGCGCTGCCGATCAGCCTGTTGCGTTATGGCTTGCTCGCCATGATCGCGGGCTTCACCTATCTCACGGCGCGCGCCCTCATTCGCGATCCGCGTCTGGCCGCGCTTGCCACCTTCAGTTTCGCGGCGATCTACGTGTTTGGCTACTACAGCCACCATGACCTCACCCACACCACCGTGCTCGCGGCGTTCCTGGCGGCGAGCTGGTACGCCTTCGTGCGCCTGTGTGAAAAGCCCTCGCTCGGGCGCTACCTTGCGCTGGGCGGGGCCTTCGGCCTGGGCCTGCTGGGCAAGTGGAATTTCATGATGTTCGCCATTGCCCTGCCGCTCGCCTGCCTGACGCAGCCCCGCGAGCGCAGCCTGGTTTTGAATTGGCGCATCCTGCCCGCCGCCCTCCTGACCGCGGCCATCGCGCTGCCCTCGGCGCTGTGGGCCATCCACGTCGGCCCCGCCGCGGGCGACGGCCTTGGCACGCTGTTGGGCGAGCCGGCGCACAGCCGGCTCGGCGGTCTCGTCCTGGGCTCGGCCGACCTCCTGTTGGCCGCCCTCGTCTACCCGATGCCCTTTCTGGCGATCTTCCTCGCCGTGCTCGGACCGGCGGCCTGGCGTGGGCTCAAGGCGTCGGCGCCACCCACGCCTCCCGAGCCGATCATCGGCGCGCACCTGGTTGGCATGGTGATGGCCATTGCCCTCGTTCTGCATTGGCTGCTGGTGCCCCTGGCGGGCGCCACGAACTTTTCCGAGCGCCTGCTGCAGCCCGCCTTGCAGATCTTGCCCGTCTATTTGTTCATGCTGGTGGAACGCGGTCGGGCGTCGGACCGCGCGCTCAACCTCTACGCGCAGGCCATTGCGGCCGTGGCGGTCGTCGCCGTCGTCGCACGCATCCTCGTGCAGGCGGCCTGTCCGGGGGCGTGCCGTGCGCTGGTTCCTTTCCAGGACGTCGCCCAGCACCTCAGCGCCGCCGGCTTCGGCGGTACCGGCACGATCGTGGTGTCCGATTTTCACGTCGGCGGCAATATGCGGGTGCAGTTTCCGCACGCCAGGGTGGTCGAGATCGGCTACCCGCCGCGGGTCTGGCCGCCGCCGTCCGGCCACGGACAATGCCTGGTGCTATGGCCCGGCAAGGGCAACGTGGAAGGCGCCTTGGACGCCTACCTCAGCCGCGACCTGGGCGTGCCGGCCGACGCGCGCCGGCGTGCGGGCGAGCTGGTCATTCCCTTGCCGGTTCTGATGCCCGGCGCCAAGACGCGCGCGTACCGCCTGTTCTATCGACTGTATGAGGCAAGCCAAGGCGACTGCCGATGAGCGACACGTTAAGCGGGATGGCGACGGGCGAGACCGTGGCGCGCGACGCGCACGCCTTGAGCATCATCATTCCCGCCAAGGACGAGGAGGAGTTGCTGCCCCTGGTGGTGGCGCGCATCATTGCCGCCTGCCGCGCCGGCGGCCACACGCTGCGCGACATCGTGTTGGTCGATGATGGCAGCAGCGACAACACCTGGGAGGTGATGTCGAAGCTCGCCGGCGACAGCGAGGTGATTGAGGCGATTCGGCTGCGGCGCAATTTCGGCAAGGCGACGGCCTTGATGGTCGGCATCGGCGCTTGTCGCGGCGATGTGATCATCACCATGGACGCCGATCTGCAGGATGATCCCGACGAGATTTCCCGTTTTGTCGAGACGCTCGATCGCGGCTACGACCTCGTGTCGGGTTGGAAGCAGGAACGGCACGATCCGCTCAACAAGACCGTGCCCTCGCGCCTCTTCAACAAAGTGACGGCGACGATCAGCGGGGTGAAACTCAACGACTTCAACTGCGGCTTCAAGGCCTACCGTCGCGAGATCTTCGATTCCATCCAACTCTATGGCGAGCTGCACCGCTACGTCCCCGTGCTCGCCAACGCGCTCGGCTATCGCATCGCCGAGCTCCCGGTGCGCCATCACGCGCGCCGCTTCGGCGCCTCCAAGTACGGCGTCGCCCGCTACCTGCGCGGCTTTCTCGACCTGCTGACGGTCGTTTTGATCACCCGCTTTGCCTATCGACCAGGACACCTGTTCGGCGGCATCGGCAGCCTGTTGGCGGCGAGCGGCGGTCTTGCCCTTGCCTATCTGATCGGGCTCAAGCTGCTGACCGGCGCCAGCATCGGCAACCGGCCCCTTTTGTTGTTGGGCGTCTTGGCCGTCATCGTTGGCGTGCAACTGATCCTGTTCGGCATGCTGGCGGAGCTGATCATCCATCGCACCCAGCGGCCGGTCGAGACCCGCCACCTGGTGGCCGAACAGCGAGGGCAGCAGCGCCCATGAGGCGAGTTCTGATGGCGCTGCTGGCGGCGGCAATCACCGCGCTCTGTCTGTGGGTCTTGCTGACGCCACAGGTCCTGCACGCGCTGGGGCGACTGCGAGCCGACGCCAAGCCCGCGCCGCTGCTCGCCGCCTTTGTGCTTTCGGGCTTGGTGCAATGGCTCCGCGCCTGGCGATTTGCGGTGATGACCAGCGGCCGGCCGACGCTGCCCGATGCGCCGATGGTTCTGATCGCGCTCAAGTTGAATTTCCTGAATTTCGTCTTGCCGTTCCGGCTGGGCGAGCTCGGCTATCCTGCCCTCATGCACCAGCAGTATGGCCATGGCCTGCTGCGGTCGGCGGGCGTGCTCTTGCTGGCGCGACTGTTTGATTTGACCACGGTGATGGCGATTTTATTGGGCGCGGCAGCGCTCTTTTTCAGCGTGCCCGCGGCGCAGGCCGCCTTGCTGATCGCCGCCTTGGGGTTTGCGCTGGCCCCGTTCGCCCTGGTGGGCCTCGGCGCCGCGCTGTTGCCGCGACTAGGGGACAGGCTTGCGGGATCGAGATTGGGCCAGAGACTGGGCGCCGGGCTTGCCCGCTTCGCCCGCAGCCCCGAGCCCGACGCCGACTGGGTCGCCGGCCTGCGCGCGATCGGCCGGGGTCCCGTGCGCCTGGTGGTGGGGCTGGGCTTTGCCATTTGGCTGGCCTTCGGGGGTGCGGCGGTGTTGGTCGCCGCCGCCGTGGTGGATACGGTTTGGCCGAGCGCGGCGCTGTTGGGGGCCGCCGCCGGCAACATCGCCTTCGCGCTCCCCGTCAACGGCATTGCCGGCCTTGGCCCCGCGCAAGCCGCCTGGGTGTTGGCCACGACCTGGGCCGGCGTGCCCCACGCCGACGCCATCGTCAGCGCGCTGGCGCTGCACGCCGTGGTGCTCGGCAATGCGCTCCTGCTCGGTGGCCTGGCGCTCGGCTGCGGCCTTGGCCGTGGCCGGGCCCTGCCCGGCGGCCAGCCGTCGCCTTAGGCCCCGAAGGCCCCGGTTTGTCTCAGTAAAATTTAAGTCTGAGGCGCGACAGCCCCGGCCGAGGGGTCGCTTGTCCTTGCCTGCCCCGCGACGGCGTTGCGCCGCACCCGGACAAAGTTTCTTTCGGCAAAGCAAGCACTTCCGCCGGCCTGGCGTTTCGGCTAACTGTATCGCCGGGTGCGGTGCCGCTGCGAAAGGGCCTCACTCCACCGGGGGGAATTCCAGGACTGGACCCATCGGTTTGTCGGTTCGGCGCCATTTGTGCGTCGGCAGGTCCGGCGACGCCGTAAGAGGAAGCATGCCCATTCTTTTGCGTTTGAGCCGGGCCATCGATTGGGTGAACGGTCAGTTTGCGGTGCTGGCGAACTGGCTGGTGCTGCTCGCCTGCCTGATTAGCGCCGGCAATGCGGCGAGCCGGTATCTGTTCAGCGAAAGCTCGAACGGCTGGCTGGAGATCCAATGGTACATGTTCGCCGGCATGGTGCTGCTGGGCGCCCCTTACACGCTGAAAATGAATGAGCACGTGCGCGTCGACCTGTTCTACGGCATGGTCTCCGAGAAGACGCGCATTTGGATCGACATCATCGGCGGCTTGCTGTTCCTGCTGCCGATCTGCCTGATCCTGATCTATTACACCTGGCCCTGGTTCGTCGCCTCTTGGCAGGGCCATGAGGGCTCCTCGAATGCCGGCGGCCTGTTGCGCTGGCCGGTCAAACTGCTGTTGCCGGTTGGCTTCGCCCTGATGGCGTTGCAGGGCGTCTCCGAAATCATCAAGCGCGTTGCGGCGATCGAGCACGTGATCGACGCCGAATTCAAGTACGAGAAGCCGCTGCAATGAGTTTGATCGCGCACAACATGGCGCCGCTGATGTTCGGCGGCATGGTCCTGTTCATGTTGATCGGCTACCCGGCCGCCTTCTCGCTTGCCGCCACGGGTTTGTTCTTCGGCTTTCTCGGCATCGAATTGGGTCTGATCCGGCCGGACTTCCTCGGCAATTTGACCTATCAGCTGTTCGGCATCGTCTCCAACGACCTGTTGTTGGCGATCCCCTTCTTCACCTTCATGGGCGCAATCTTGGAGCGCTGCGGTCTGGCCGAAGACCTGCTCGATTCCATCGGCCAGCTGTTCGGCTCGGTGCGCGGCGGCATGTCCTATGCGGTGATTTTCGTCGGCGCCATTCTCGGCGCCATCACCGGCACGGTCGCCGCCTCGGTGATCGCCATGGGCGTCATCTCCATGGTACCGATGCTCAAGTACGGCTACGCCACGCGCCATACCATGGGCGTGATCGCCGCCTCGGGCACCATCACCCAGCTGATTCCGCCGTCCTTGGTGCTGGTCGTGCTGGCCGACGTGCTCGGCCGCTCGGTCGGCGATATGTACGCCGGCGCCATTGGGCCAAGCTTCATCCAGGTCGGGCTGTTCTGCATCTGGGTCGCCATTCTCAGCGTGCTGCGGCCAAACGACGTGCCGGCGCTGCCGCTCGAGGCGCGAACGCTGCGCGGCAGGGCGCTGTGGCTGAAATGCCTGCGCGGCATGATCCCGTCCCTGGGGCTGATCTTCCTGGTGCTCGGCACGATCTTCATGGGATTGGCGACGCCGACCGAAGCGGGGGCGATGGGCGTGGTGGGCGCGATCGCCCTGGCGGCGTCCTATGGCACGCTGTCCTGGAAGTTTCTCTACGAAGGCATGGCCAGCACCATGCGTATCACCGCCATGGTGGTCTACATCCTGATCGGTGCGCGGGTGTTCAGCCTGGTGTTCCAGGGCGTCGGCGGCAAGGAGTGGATCGAGGCGTTGTTGACCTCGTTGCCGGGCGGTCAGCTGGGCTTCCTGGTGTTTGTCAACGCCTTCATCTTCGTGGTCGCCTTCTTCTTGGATTTCTTCGAGATCGCCTTCATCATCATCCCGCTGCTGGCGCCGGTGGCCGACAAGCTCGGCATCGATCTGGTTTGGTTCGGCGTGCTCATTTGCGCCAATATTCAAACGAGCTTCATGCACCCGCCCTTTGGGTTTGCCCTGTTCTACCTGCGCGGCATTGCCCCACCCAGCATCAAGACCTCGGAAATCTACTGGGGCGCCATTCCCTGGCTGTTCCTGCAGCTGATCCTGGTCGTCATCTTGATCTTCTGGCCGGGCTCGGTCACCTACTGGCTCGACAAGGGCCCCACGGTCGATCCCTCCAAGGTCGAGATCAACGTGCCCATGCCGGCGCTGCCGCCGGCCCTCGATCCGTCCCAGTTCAAGTAGGGCCGGTTCAAGTAGGGCCAGGTCAAGGAGGGCCAGGTCAAGGAGGGCCAGGTCGAGTGGGGCCAGGTCAAGGAGGGCCGGGTCGAGGAGGGCCGGGTCAAGTAAGGGCAGTTCAGTAGGGCCTGCGCCGCCCAAAATGCACCCCTTGCGCCCTACAAACGCGAAAAAAGCGCACCCTTCAAGACTTCGAGAGGGGCTGCGCAGGGGCCACGCCCACCATCGTTCAATCACGATTGGGCTATATTAGGCCGCACCCGGCAAAGATTGGCCGCGGGGAGCCGCCGCTGCTGAGGACGAAGATGGTCAAGGTCATCGCCTTTTGGGGCATCATCTCCATTCTGTGTGCCTTCGTTGCCGGTATCGTCGCTGGCCTGAAGCGGCGCGATCATTCCTTCTGGGCGGCCTGGAGCTTCCTGTTTCCGCCCATGCTCATCGTGTTGCTGCTGATGCGCCCCAACCGGGGACCGCGCCCGCGGCGCCCAGGCTTGGACGAACTGGAGGCCGACGAGCGGCGCTTTCTCTGAGGGTTCTCTGGGGCCGCCGCGGTCCGTTTGGCGTGCCGCGGCAAGACCACCCGTTTGCGGTCGCCGCAAGCTGCAACCCTTATCGGACGCCGCCGGCGCGCTTTTGCCCGATCGCGGCCTGCGCGGCGGCAAGCCGGGCCACCGGCACGCGGAAGGGCGAACAGGAAACGTAGTCGAGCTTGGTGGCGTGGCAGAAGGCGATCGAGGCCGGATCGCCGCCATGTTCGCCGCAGATGCCGATCTTCAAGTCCGGGCGGACCGCGCGGCCGCGTTCGGTGCCCATCGCCACCAGCTCGCCCACGCCCTCGCGATCGATCGAGACGAAGGGGTCGACCTCGAAGATCGCCCGCTCCGCGTAGTTGGCAAGGATCGGGGCGGCATCATCGCGCGACAGCCCGAGGCAGGTCTGCGTCAGATCGTTGGTGCCAAAGGAGAAGAACTCCGCCCCCTCGGCGCCTTCGGCGATCTCCGCGGCGCGCAGGGCCGCGCGCGGCAGCTCGATCATGGTGCCGATTTGGAATGCGAGGTCGGCGCCGGTCTCGGCCCGCACCGCGTTTGCGGTCTTGACGATGACGTCGCGCAGCAGGGCAAATTCAGTGCGGTAAGCGATCAGCGGGATCATCACCTCGGGCACCACCGGCTTGCCGGTCTTGCGTGCGGCATTGATGGCGGCTTCGAAGATGGCGCGCGCTTGCGTCTCGGTGATTTCCGGGTAGCGCACGGCGAGCCGGCAGCCGCGGAAGCCCAGCATTGGATTGAACTCGTGCAGCTCGGCCACGCGCCGGCTCAGCTTTTCGACGGGCATGCCGAGCTCTCTGGCGACGGCCTCCGCCTCTTTGGCTTCGTGCGGCAAGAACTCGTGCAGGGGCGGATCCAGCAGCCGGATCGTCACCGGCAGGCCCGCCATGATCTCGAACAGGGCTTCGAAGTCGGCGCGCTGCACGGGCAGGATTTTGGCCAGCGCGCGCCGGCGACCTGCCTCGTCGTCGGCGCAAATCATCTCGCGCATGGCGAGGATGCGGCTTTCTTCGAAGAACATGTGCTCGGTGCGGCAGAGGCCGATGCCTTCGGCGCCGAAGGCCACCGCCTGTTTGGCATCGCGCGGCGTATCGGCATTGGCGCGCACGCTGAGCGCGCGCGCCCGGTCGGCCCAGGCCATGACCGTAGCGAAGTCGCCGGACAGCTCCGGCTGGCGCATCTTTACGCGTCCGGCCAGCACCTCGCCCTTGCCGCCATCGATGGTGATGATCTCGCCCTTGCGCAGCGTGACGTCACCGGCCGTGATCGTGCCCGCCTTGTAGTCGACGCGCAGGCCACCGGCGCCGCATACGCAGGGGCGACCCATGCCGCGCGCCACCACCGCGGCATGGCTGGTCATGCCGCCGCGCGTGGTGAGGATCCCTGCCGCCGCGTGCATGCCGTGGATGTCCTCGGGACTGGTCTCGATACGCACCAAGATCACCTCGCGGCCCTGGTTCTTCAGGGCTTCGGCTTCATCGGTGTCGAAGACGATCTCGCCCGCGGCCGCGCCGGGCGAGGCCGGCAGCCCCTTGGCGATGATCTTTTTCTCAGCCGCGGGATCGATACTGGGGTGCAGCAGCTGGTCGAGCGCGTTGGCGTCGATGCGCAGCACGGCCTCGTCCTCATCGATCAGGCCCTCGGCGACGAGGTCGACGGCGATCTTGAGCGCCGCCTTGGTGGTGCGCTTGCCCGAGCGCGTCTGCAGCATCCACAGCTTGCCGTCCTGCACCGTGAACTCGACGTCCTGCATGTCGCGGTAGCGCCCTTCTAGCTTGGCCAAGACACCGACCAGCTGCCGAAAGGTTTCCGGCAACAAGGCTTCGAGCGAGGGTAGCTTTTCATCGGCCTCCCGGCGCGCGGCTTCGGTCAGCGGCTGTGGCGTGCGGGTGCCGGCGACCACATCCTCGCCCTGGGCGTTGAGCAAAAATTCGCCGTAAAGTTCGCGCGCACCGGTGGACGGATTGCGCGTGAAAGCGACGCCGGTGGCAGAGGTGTCGCCGAGATTGCCGAACACCATGGCTTGCACGTTGACCGCGGTGCCCCAGCTGTCGGGGATGCCGTTCAGGCGCCGATAGGTTTTGGCACGCGCATTGTGCCAGGAGCCGAACACCGCGCCGATGGCGCCCCAGAGTTGATCGTCGGTTGATTGCGGGAACGGCTTTCCCGTCTCTTTCTCGACGGCTCCCTTGTAGGCCTCGATCACGTCGCGCCAGTCGGCCGCGCCAAGGTCCGTGTCCAGTTGATAGCCGTTGAGGTTCTTGTGATTGTCGAGAATGTCCTCGAACACCCCGTGATCGACCTCGAGCACGACGTTGGCAAACATTTGGATGAAGCGCCGGTAGCTGTCATAGGCAAAGCGCTCGCTGCCCGATCGCACCGCCAGGCCCGCAACCGTTGCGTCGTTGAGACCCAAATTGAGAATGGTGTCCATCATACCGGGCATCGAGGCGCGTGCGCCCGAGCGCACCGAAACCAGCAGCGGAGCCTTGGGATCGCCGAAGCCGGCGCCGACGGCGGCGCCGATCGCATCCAGCGCCGTCTCCACTTCCCGCTCCAGGCTCGCCGGCATGGCGTTGCCATTGGCGTAATAGGCGTTGCAAACCTCGGTCGTAATGGTGAATCCCGGCGGCACCGGCAGGCCGAGGCTCGCCATTTCGGCGAGGTTGGCGCCCTTGCCGCCGAGCAGCTCCTTCATGTCGGCACGGCCGTCGACGCCGCCCGGTCCGAACCCATAGACTTGCCGCTCCGCGGCTCCCACGCTGGAAACGGGGCTTGCCTTCATGGCTCGACCTCCAAGTCAATTTGGCGACCAGTACCGGCGGGAAGGTCTTTCAAATAGTCCTCGGCAACGCTTTGCAACAGCAAAAGTTCTCGAGCCGCGGCGGCGGTCGATTGCCGCTCTCGGCATGGAATGTTTTGACAATGCCCGTCGTTTGCGCACTCTACGCGTCCCAGCTCAGTGTTTACCCGCCCTTTGATAAGGTGCCGCGACCCATGTCGACGCAGCTTCGCCGCGTGCTCAATACGCTCGATGCGACCCAGAGCGAAGCGCTCGATCGGCTGTTCGAATTCATCCGCATCCCCAGCGTTTCCACGGATCCGGCCTACAAGACGCATTGCCAGGGGGCGGCCGAGTGGTGCGCCGGCCAGCTCAAAGCCATGGGCTTCGATGCCCGCGTGGTACCGACCCCGGGCCACCCCATGGTGGTGGCCCATGACACGCCGCAGGCGCTGAGCGCTGGCCCGCACGTCTTGTTCTACGGTCACTACGATGTGCAACCGCCCGAACCGCTCGAGCTGTGGAAAACGCCGCCCTTCGAGCCGCGGCTCGCCAACGATAAGGCGAACGGCAAGGTCATCATGGGGCGCGGCGCGGAAGACAACAAGGGCCAACTCATGACCTTTCTCGAAGCGGTGCGGGCCTGGAAGACGGTGGCCGGCGCGGCCCCGCTGCCGATCAGCATCCTGTTCGAAGGCGAGGAGGAATGCGGCTCGGCCTCGTTGCCGGGCTTTCTCGCCAAGCACGGCAAAGAGGTGAAGGCCGACCTCGCCCTCGTCTGCGATACGGGTCAATGGGACAAGAATACACCGGCCATCTCGACGCAGCTGCGCGGCATCTGTGCCATCGAGATCGTCGTGGCGGGCCCCAGCCGCGACCTGCATTCGGGCAGTTTCGGTGGCGCTGCGCAAAACCCCATTCGCGTGCTGGCCCGCATCCTGGGCGACATGCACGACGGCAACGGCAAGGTGCGCGTGCCCGGATTTTATGACGGCTTGCGACGGCCGTCGGCCAAGGTTCTCAAGCAGTGGCAGGGGTTGGCCTTCGATGCCGGAGAGTTTCTGGCCGAGGTCGGCTTGAGCGCGCCCGCCGGCGAGCGGCGCTATAGCGTGCTCGAACAGATCTGGGCCCGGCCGACGCTGGAGTTCAACGGCATCACTGGCGGCTACCAGGGCGTGGGGACCAAGACCGTGATCCCGGCGCGCGCTTCGGTGAAGATCACCTGCCGCCTGGTGCCGGGACAGGATCCCGCGAAAATCCTGAAAGGCATCCAGGCCTTCGTGCGCGACCGCTTGCCCGAGGATTGCCGGGCCGACTTCCAGGCGGGCCAAGGCTCCCCGGCGATCGCCTTCGATCCGCAGGCGCCCTTCCTCGCCCGCGCCGCCGCGGCTTTGGCCGAAGAATGGGGCCGACCCGCGGCGCTCGTTGGCGTCGGCGGCTCGATCCCGATCGTTACCTCCTTCAAGACCGCGCTCGGCATGGACAGCCTGCTCGTGGGCTTCGGCCTCGACGATGACCGCATCCATTCGCCGAACGAGAAATATAACCTGTCGTCCTTCCGCAAGGGCGCACGCAGCTGGGCCCGCATTCTGGACAAGCTCGCAGCCTGACGGCAAAGCGCACGCCAGAGGTGAGCCCTCGCCCCGGACCGCAAGACGGCGGCGGGAACAGGCGCAAGCGGCGGAGGCGATGGTTTCGGGCCTCGAGCGCATCGCCACGGTGGAGGTTTGAGATGGCACCCGCGCCCGCCTTTTTGCGGCCTTCGCCGGTCCGGCGACTGGCGGCCGCGTTCATCGTCTTGGCCGGCTGCAACGGCGATGCCTTGGCCCAGGGCGGGGCCTACCGCGAGCGGCCCGATAGCTATCAGCGCGACCGGGGGGCGGCTGAGCACCGCGCCGGGGTCTTCGACTATTACGTGCTGGCGCTGTCGTGGAGCCCGACCTACTGCGCGCAGTTGCGCGAGACGCGCTATGACCCTCAGTGCCACGCCGGCGGGGAACGACGTTATGCCTTCGTGCTGCACGGGCTATGGCCGCAATACCAGCGGGGCTGGCCCGAATATTGCCGCAGCCCCGACCGCGGCTACGTGCCAAGACCCGTGGCCAATCGCATGCTCGACATCATGCCGAGCGACAAGCTTATCTTTAACGAGTACCGCAAGCATGGCACCTGCAGCGGGCTCGGCGTCGACGGCTACTTCGCGCTCGCCCGACGGCTCTATGACAAGATCACGATCCCGCAGCGCTTTGTGGGCTTGACGGACGACCGCTTGATGCTCTCGCCCGGCGAGCTCGTGCAGGACTTTGTCGAGGCCAACCCCGGTCTTACGCCACAGATGCTGGCCATAGAGTGCGGCGGGCCAGGGCAGCGGCTGCGCGAGGTGCGCATCTGCTTCGACAAGGGCGGAGCTTTTCGCGCCTGTGGCAGCAACGAAAATGGGCGCCGATCGTGTTCGGCAAACCGCATGTATGTGCCGCCGGTGCGCCCGGGCCCGACGGGTACCGCCCCGCCCGCCGCCCCGCCCCGCGCGAAATCCTCCCCGGTCCCCGCGACGATCGCCGGTTTTGAGGCGGTGCGCGGCGGGCGCGCGCCAGGCCCTGTGGAAAGCGCGAATATCTTTAAGGGTGGCGCGGGCGGCATTGTTGCCGCCCCGGGACGGCCGCTAAAGCCTCAGCCGCAGCGGCCCTTGCGCCGGTTGCGAAGCTTTCGGGTCGTTGGCCAAGGAGTGATCGTGCGGGGACAGGGGTGCAAACAAGGGCGCTTGCCGGGACGCTTCCCAATCGTCGGCCCACGGCGGGCGGCGGTCGCCGGCCTTTTGCTCGGCGCCGCCCTGTGGAACCTCGCGAGCCTTTGGCAGGTGGCCGGCCACCTGCTCGGCACGCCCGCCGCTCCCAGCCGCGGACCGCCCGGGGATGGCGGCTGCACCTCCCTTTTGCTCGATCGGCCGAGCGGGCGCACGGTGGCCTGGCCATGTCCGGAGCCGGCGGCGTGGATGGAATCGGCGTTGCCGGCGGCCCGCGTGGTCTCGGCCGCCAGCCGCTAACTGCGTGCTAGCGCAACGCTTGCATGCGCTCGAGCAACTCGGGCGTGGGGTAGGAGTCGGCCGGCAGGCCCAGTTTCAGTTGCGCGGCCTTGACGCCCGCGCGCGTGGCCGCGCCGATCTTGCCGTCGACCTCGCCGCTAAAATAGCCGCGCTTGGCCAACAGCATCTGCAGATCCTTGACCTGCTGCAGGCTCATTTCGGGCACCGTGCCATTGCCTTTGTCCATTGCCGGCGCGCCGCCGAGCCGATCGGCCAGGTGCGCGGCCGTGATCGAATAGTTGAGGGACTGGTTCCACTTCAGGTAGATCTGAAAATTGGGATAGGCGAGGAAGGCGGGACCGTGCCGCCCCATCGGCAGCAGCAGCGATGCGGCGGGGGCGCCGGCGGGAAGCGGCTGGCCGCCCACCCGTTTCACGCCCCAGGCCGCCCATTTCTCGATTGCGTGTTGGATGGCGAGGTCGGCCTCCTGCCACGGCAGCTCCCGGGTCAGACGCACCTCCTCCAGCCACGGCTGGCCGCGCTGCCAGCCAAGAAAGGCGAGAAAGTTGGCCGTCGAGGCCAGCACGTCCGGTACGCTCTGTAACAGATCACGGCGGCCGTCGCCGTCATAGTCGACGGCGTGCTGCATGTAGTGGGCCGGTAAAAACTGCGTTTGGCCGAGCTCGCCAGCCCAGGAACCGATCATCTCCTCGGGCCGCAAATCACCGCGATCGATGATGCGCAAGGCTTCCATCAGCTCGCCGCGAAACAATTCGGGGCGGCGGCAGTCGTAGGCGAGCGTTGCCAGCGAGCGCAACACGGGCAAATTTCCCATCATCGAGCCGAAATCGCTTTCCAGTCCCCAGAAGGCGACAATCACCGGTCCCGGCACACCCCACTGCTGCTCGATCCTGGCGAACAGATCGCGGTGCTGCCGGAGCCTGGCAAGGCCGTTCTGGATGCGGTTCGGCGTGATGAGCTTGCCGGAAAACGCCGTGAACGTCTGGGCGAAGAAGCCCTGCCGGCGGTCGCGCTGGATGATGCCGGGATCGAGCGTCATGCCGCCGAGCGCGGCGGCGATGGTGGTATTGGAAATGCCGTTGCCGCGTGCCTCCTGACGGAATTGATCGAGCCAGGCTGGGAAGCTGCCGGTGTTGCGGCAGTTGGGATCGTTGGGTGCTGCCGTCTTGGCTTGCTCGCCAGCTGCCGGTCGCGCCTCAGCCCCGACCCACACCAGGCCCGCCAGTAAGAGCCGACCGAAGGTTTTCCACATCGCGCGCTGCCGTCCGTTAGCTTCGTTTGTCGGGCGCCGGGGCAACCCTTTAAGCGCGCCTCGGAGCTTTTAGCCGCTTTCGGCGCCGCCGGCACCCGCGCGCCGGCCCGAGGCGTCCCTGGCGCCGCCCAGCTCTCATGCGGCAATTGCGGCGCCACCATGGCGTTGGCTCCCGGAACGCCTCCGACGCGGCGCCGGGGCCGGCCGCGGAGGCTTGCCGAGGGGGGCTGGAGGAGGCCCCGGTCCGGGATTTGGGCGCGCACGCCCGAGACCGCGCCGAGCCTGCACGCCCTAGCCTGCGCCTAGCCTTCTGGGCAGAGCTCGAAGGCCTTTTCGAGCGCCTGGGCTTGACTGCCGAACTGCCCGGCGATGGCGCCGTTTTTGGCGTAGGCGGAGATGAAGGCCTCGGCCTCGCGCGCTTCCGAACCCTCGTTCACGTCGAGCACGGTGTAGTTCACCACCTTGTCGACCAGGGACTTGATGAGCATCGCCTTCTGCCCGCCGTAGCTGGCCGTCCAGACCCGACATTTCTGGGTGGCCGTTGCGGGCGGGGCCGCGAGCGACTTGGCGGCAGCGGCCGCCGAGGCCGTCTGCAGCGGCTTGTCGGCGCCGTTGCCTTTGTCGGTTTTGCTCTGGCCGGCAAGCTTTGCTGCGCCGGCCGCGATGGCGGGCCTTTCGCCGCGATCGAGCTTGCCGCCGCCACCGTCGTCCGCGGCGGCGCCGGGTGCCGGCGCGACCTCCCCTCTTGCCTCCGCCGCCGGCTGATTGAGCAGTCGGAACGGCGGGGCGGCCGACGTCGCCGCCGCTTGGCTCGCAGCCGGCTGCAGACCCAGCGCCGAGCGCTTTTCGTCGCTTTGCGCCTTGCCGGTATCGATCGCCCGCTGCGCCAATTCGGCGCCAGCCGAACGCTCGGGCTTCGCCTCCGTGGCCTTGGCCTCCGTGGCGCGCTTGTCTTTGCGAGCTTCCTGGACCAGCTCCGGTCTGGGATCGGGCTTGGCGCAAAACTCCTCGAACCGCTCGGCGATGCCCTCGATCATCCGGCGATAGGAGCGCGTGCCGGGCGCCCACTTGGCGGCGAGGTCGCCAAAGGTCACGGGTCGCGCGAAGCCCTTATGCCAAGCCGTCAGCACGCCCCACTCCTGGACGTTGCGCGTGCGGTCGGCCACCGGATTGTCGACCCGTTCGCCGGCGTAGAGCAACAGGTGCTCTAAATGCGCGCGCACGCCGGTGGCGATGTCCTTGAAACTCTCGCCGTGCGCGCCGCGACCGGTGGCGCCGAGACCGGCAAAATTGTTTTGCGCCGGCTTCACATCACCGGAGCGGTTGCCGTCGCGGAAGCTGAGCGATCCGGTCTCGAGCAGCATCTGATAAAAGGCATAATCCCAGCGCACGCCCAGCGTTTCCCCAAGGCGCATATATTCGCTCGCGATGGCGTGGAAGCGGGGGTCGAGATGCGGGTTGCGGCTTTCGAGGTAAGCGAGCAAGCGGCCAGGCGTGGCACAGGCGGGCACGGTATTGTTGCGGGTGGTTTTGATCGCCGGCAGGTCGGCGGCAGCCAGCGGAATTGGGGCAGCAAAGAAGGCAAAAAGGAAAAACGCTCCGACGCGGCGTTGCATGGAACACCCACCCTAAGTTCACCCTTGTGCCCCCGCTTGCAGGCGCACGCGGATTTTCGATTCCGTTGATAGGCCCTTAACGTTAAGGGCCGGTTAGCGTCCCCGCACGCGGTGTGCTGTTGCGGTCGCTCGACCCTCCGACTTGGCCCTGTTCCCCATTCCGCGATGTCCCATTTTCCCCCAAGTCCCCAGTGCGGTTTTCGCCTTCGGCTACGAATCGAGGCCAACCGTAAGCTTCAATGTGCACTACACTTTTGGGCGCAAATTTGACGGTTGGCTGCCGCCGGCACGGGCGCGCAGCCGGGTCGGTCCTTACGCTCGCGACCGCTCGATCTCGACGCCTACGGAGCGACACATCGGCAGCGCGTCGGGCTTCTCAATCCGCACCCTGACGCTCTCCACGCGCCGATCAGCCAGGCAGTGCCCGGCGATGCGCTCCGCCAAGGTCTCGAGCAGATTGACGTGCTCCTGCTGCACCAAAAGGGCGATGCCCTCGACCAGCGTGCTGTAGTCGAGGACGTCCTCCAGCCGGTCGGAGACCCCGTCATAGTCGTCGCGCACCGCCAAATCCGCCGAGAGGAGGATGCGCTGCTCGTAGCGCTTTTCGTGTTCGAAAACGCCGACGCTGGCGACGATCTCGAAGTCGCGTACGAACACGCGGCGGAGCCCGGTTTGGTGCTGCGGCTTGCCGCTGGCGGGAGCTGGGGGCGTCGGCATGGGGTTCAAGGGCCGCTCGGGGCGACGGTCGGCGGTCTGCCAGGCCAAGTGCTGGCCGCCGTCGAGGGCGAGCATCTGCCCGGTGAGCGCCGGCGCTTCCAGAATAAAGCGGATGGCGGCGGCAATTTCCTCGGGCGCGGTGCTGCGCTTAAGCAGCGTGGCCTGGTATTCGGCGCGGAACTCCGCCTCGGTCTGATACGTGCTTTGCAGCACCGGGCCCGGGCCGATGGCATTGACCCGGATGCGCGGGGCCAGGGCCTGCGCCAGGGTGCGCGTTACCGCCCACAGCGCCGCCTTGGACGCCGTGTAGGAGAAGAACTGCGGCGTGGGCTTCAACACGCCCTGGTCGATGATGTTGATGATGTTGCCGGCGGCGCCCGGCGGCAGGTGCATGGCAAAGGCCTGCGCCAGGAACACGGGGGCTTTGAGGTTGACGGCGAGCTGGGCGTCCCAGAGGTTCGACTGGAGCCCCCCGACGGCGTCCGGGGCGAACATGGCGGCGTTGTTGATGAGGCAGCTCGGCGGCCCCAGCAGGCGGGCGCACTCGGGCAGCAAGCGCTCGACGTCGCCGGGGACCGCCAGATCGGCCGTCAAAACGGCGGTCGGGGTGCCGCTGCGGCCGAGGTGCTGGGCCAACTCCTGGGCCTGTTGGCGCGACGACCGGCAGTGGATGGCCACCCGCCAGCCCCGTTGTGCAAATTCACAGGCGAGCACGCGGCCGATGCGCTGGGCCGCACCCGTGATGAGAACGGTCGGGGCGGCGTCGGCGGACACCTAGATCCTCGCGATCTACCCCACGCTCGTCCGATCGGCGCGGGGCCGGCGGCTGGTTTTAGCGCATCGGCCGTCCGCCGGCAAAAGCGCGCTTGTTCCTGCCGACGGCAGGCCGCGGGCGCCATGGCGCTGGCTGCCCACGTCAGCAGCAAGATTGGCGCGCGCGACCGCCCGATTAATAGGCAAAGCCGCGCTAAAAAATCCCATCGCCGGCCGCCTGTTGCAGGCGTGGCACGTTGGGTCGTTGACCGTGGGCGCGCACCCCGTTTTTCGTTGCATCTGCGGTCGATTTGGCGAGATTGGCCAGACAACGAATCGCTAGGGAAGCTACCATGAACGTCAGATTTCCGGCCCTTGCGGCCCCAACCGCGGCAGCGCTCGCGCTGACACTTTTGGCGGGAGCCGCCCAGGCCGATGGCATGCGCCGCGGCAGCGTCAAGGATGCACCGCCACCGCCCCCGCAGGAGCGCTGCAAGCTCTCGGCCAACATCGGGCTCGCAACCGAATACGTCTTCCGCGGCATATCGCAGACGTCCGAAGGGCCGGCCGTGCAAGGTGGCTTCGACGCAACCTGCGGCATGTTTTATGCCGGCGTGTGGGCCTCCAACCTCGATTGGGGTGCCAACGACGGCACCAACGTCGCCAACATCGAGATGGACTGGTACGCCGGCCTCAAGTTCAACACCGGCCGCATCGCCTGGGATGTGGGCGTGATCTACTACAGCTATCCCAGAGGGGCTGACATCGCAGTTGTTTCGCTGACGGACCCCACCATCGTCAACGCAGACTTCAACTACGTCGAGCTGAAAGTGGGTGCCAGCGCCGAACTTTGGAAGGATGGGACGCTGGGGGTCACGGGCTTCTTCTCGCCCGACTACCAGTATGAAACGGGCAATGTGTGGACCGTGGAGGGCGCCTTCACGCAGAACCTGCCGAAGTTCATGATGTTCGGCCGCGAGTGGTCGCCGAGCGTCAGCGCACTGCTCGGCTATCAGGCCGCCACCAGCAACGGGGCGGACAAAGCACGCTACCTCGCCAACGTCACCGGCGATGATGACCATTACCTCTATTGGAACGCCGGCTTGACCCTGGGCTTCCTGGACAAATGGTCGATCGATGTACGCTACTGGGATACCAACATCGACCGGGCGGACAACTGCAAAGGCCCCCTGTTCGCCTGTGATGAACGGGTCGTGGGCACCCTCAAATTCACCTTCTGAGGCACCCGGTTTTCCTGACGGCAGCGGGCCCCCACGGGGGCCCGTGCTTTTTGAGGCTAGCGCGCCTCGGGCGGCTGGCGTCCGCGATCGGCCGTCAACGGGTCACCCCCGACCAACATAAGCCGCCAAATTGGTCACGTGCGGGGTGGCCCACAGACGTGGCCGCGCGCAGGGGGTATGGCTGCGCCTCAGGTTTGGGCCCGGGGCGGCCCCAGGGCGAGCAAGGAGGGCCAGCAAGGACGGCGAGCAAGGACGGCGAGGGCCGGGCTCCGCTAGGGGAATAAATCCCGGCGGCGGGCCCGCCTTTTGCGTCTTTCCTTCTTCTACCCTGCGTGTTTCCTCCTTGTTCCTTCCTGTTTCCTGGCGGGCCGGGGTGTACTAGACCTCGGACGCGAGCCCGCTTAAGTCACTGCCCATGTCGGATAAGACGGCTCCCGAACGACCTGCCCTCGAACGACCTGGCCCCGAACGACCTGGCGGTGCGACCGCTGCGCCCCCGGCGCCGGAAAGGCCCGCGACCGGGGCCCTCGTCATCGCCGGCTATCTCAAGGCTTTGCCCAGCGGTCCCGGCGTCTACCGCATGATCGATGCCGGGGGCAGCGTCATCTACGTGGGCAAGGCGCGCAATCTCAAGGCGCGGGTCACCAACTATGCGCGCGCCGGCAATCACGCCGCCCGCACCATGCGCATGATCGCGGCGACCGCGGCCATGGAATTCGTGACCGTGCGCACCGAGGCCGAGGCCCTGCTGCTCGAGGCAAACCTCATCAAGCGCTTTCGGCCGCGCTACAACGTGCTGCTGCGCGACGACAAGTCGTTTCCCTATATCCTGATCGCCACCGACCACCGGGCGCCGCAAATCCTCAAACATCGCGGCGCCCGCAATCGCAAGGGCGAGTACTTCGGCCCCTTCGCCTCCGCCGGCGCCGTCAACCGCACCATCAACATGCTGGAGCGGGCGTTTCTTTTGCGCTCCTGCTCGGATGCCGTGTTCGAGAGCCGGACCCGCCCCTGCCTGCTCTACCAGATCAAGCGCTGCTCGGCGCCCTGCACGGGCCTGATCGGTCTTGAGGACTACAACGGGCTGGTCGAAGAAGCGCGCCGCTTTCTGCGCGGCGAAAGCGAGAACGCGCGCCGCATGTACCAGCGCCTGATGGAGGAGGCCTCGGCCAATCTCGATTTTGAGCGGGCCGCCGCCTACCGCAATCGTCTGTGGGCGCTGGCACACGTCACGGCCGACCAGACCATCAACCTGGACGGCATCGAGGAGGCCGACGTATTCGGGGCGCATCAGGAGGCGGGACAGACCTGTATCCAGGTGTTCTTTTTCCGCTCGGGGCAGAACTGGGGCAACCGGGCCTATTTCCCGCGTGCCGATCGTTCGCTCGGCCTCGAGGAGGTGCTGGAGAGCTTTATCGCCCAGTTTTACGATGACAAGCCGGTGCCCTCGCGCATTCTCGTCTCCCACAAACTGCCCAACGAGGCGCTGCTGGCCGAGGCCCTATCGACCAAGGCGGAGCGCAAGGTGGAGGTCAACACGCCGCAACGCGGCGCCAAGGTTGGCATCGTCGCTCATGCCGCCCAAAACGCCCGGGAGGCCTTGGCCCGCCGGCTGGCCGAGAGTTCCTCGCAGCGCCAGCTGCTGGAGGGGCTTGGCCAGCGTTTCGGCCTCGCGCGTTCCCCGCGCCGGATCGAGGTCTTCGACAATAGCCATATCATGGGGACCAACGCGGTCGGGGCGATGATCGTTGCCGGCCCGGAGGGCTTCGTGAAGCCGCAGTATCGGCGCTTCAACATCAAGTCCGCCGACCTCGTGCCCGGTGACGACTACGCCATGATGCGCGAAGTTCTGACCCGCCGCGTGAAGCGGCTCGTGCTCGATGAGGCGGGCGGCAAGGCCGCGCCGGCAGCGCCCGCGGCGGCGGCGGCGCCCGCGGGCACCGTCTCGCGGCTGGCGCCACCGGAGCCGCCGCCGATCGATCGGCGCGGCGGCAGTGCGCTGGCCTTCGGCGTGTTGCGCGTCGACCCGCAAACGGGCGATCCGCCGACCCCCGCCGCTGAGGCCGAGGACGAGGAGGACGCCCAACTTGCGGAATTCCCCGCCCGGCCCGACCTGATGTTGATAGATGGCGGCTTGGGCCAGCTCGGCGTCGCGCGCGAGGTCCTCTCCTGCTTCGGCCTCGATATCCCCGTCGTCGGTATCGCCAAAGGTCCAGATCGCGATGCCGGGCGCGAACACTTCCACATTCCCGGCCGCGACAAGCCCCTGTTGCTCGAGACGCGCGATCCGGTGCTTTACTTCGTGCAGCGTTTGCGCGACGAGGCCCACCGCTTTGCCATCGGCGCCCATCGCTCCAAGCGCAGCAAGGCGCTGGGCGTCAACCCGCTCGACGAAATCGCCGGTATCGGCCCAACACGCAAACGTGCGTTGCTCAAGCACTTCGGTTCGGCCAAGGCTGTGTCGCGCGCCAGCCGCGAGGATCTCGAGGGCGTGGCCGGCATTAGCGCCCAGATGGCGCAAACCATCTATGATTTTTTTCACGAACGCCGTGACTGACGCGGCCGATACCTTCGTCGCAGGCCGGGCCGCGCGCCCGGCGGTCAGGCCCCATTGACGCTCTGGGACCCAAGTGCTCTTGTCTGCCGAATGGAACGCGCGGTGACCACGCCAGGGCTTGCCAGCCTGCCCAACGTGTTGACATATTTGCGCATCTTGGCGGTGCCGGCGGTCGCACTTTGCCTGATGGCAATCGAGGGCAGCGGCGCGCGCTGGTGGGCATTGACCGTTTACGTGGTGGCCTGCCTCACGGACTGGCTCGATGGCTTTTTGGCCCGGGTCTGGCACCAGCAGTCGGCGCTGGGTCGCATGCTCGATCCGATCGCCGACAAGCTGCTGGTCGGCACCACGCTGTTGATGTTGACGTCCGACAACACCATTAACGGTGTGCACATGGTGGCGGCCGTCATCATCCTCTGTCGCGAGATCCTGGTGTCGGGACTGCGCGAGTTTCTGGCCGAGCTCAATATGCGCGTGCACGTGACGCAGCTCGCCAAGTGGAAGACGACCGTGCAAATGATCGCGCTGGGCGTGCTGCTCGCCGGTCCGGCCGGCGACAAGATCGTCCAGGGCATTACCTCGGCCGGGCTGGCGATGCTGTGGGTGGCTGCGCTGCTGACCTTGTGGACGGGCTTCGACTACCTGAAGGCCGCCGTGCGCACCGCGATCGACAACTAGATGGGCCGCTGGGCACGCCGATGCGGGTAAAGCTTTTGTATTTCGCCTGGGTGCGCGAGAAGACCGGCAAGGCCGAGGAGCACGTCGACCTGCCGGCGGGCATCGAGACGGTTGCCGAGGTGATCGCCTGGCTGAAGCAGCAGGGGCCCGAGTACGCCGAGGCGTTTCGGCGCTCCGAGGTGATCCGCGCCGCCGTCGATCGGACGCATGCGCCGCCAGGGGCTCCCATCGCCGGGGCCTCCGAGATCGCCTTCTTTCCACCGGTGACGGGAGGCTGATCCTGAGCGTGCGCGTCCAGACCGCCGACTTTGAGGTCGGTGCCGAGATCGCCGGGTTGACGGCGGGTCGCAGCGATATCGGCGCCGTCGTCACCTTCACGGGGCTGATGCGCGCCGACAATGCGGGCGCGGCGGTTGCCGGCATGACGCTCGAGCATTATCCGGGCATGACCGAGAGCGAGCTTGAACGCGTCGAGGCGGAGGCGCACGCGCGCTGGCCGCTGCAGGCAAGCCTGATCGTGCATCGGGTCGGGGGCCTCAAGCCGGGCGACAACATCGTGCTGGTCATCACCGCCTCGAGGCATCGCCAGGCGGCGTTCAGCGCCGCCGAGTTCCTGATGGACTATCTCAAGACCAAGGCGCCCTTCTGGAAGAAGGAGATCGCCGCCGACGGCCGGGCCGCCTGGGTCGATGCGCGCGCGAGTGACGATACGGCCGCCGGCCGTTGGCAGCGGCCACCGGCGCGCGAGGGCTAGGCGAACGCCTGCGGTCCTGGCACCATCACCTCACACGATAGTGCGTGGAGAGGGGCACGGGCCCGCGCCGTCGCTCAGGGCAGGAGGAAGCATGTCTACCAGCAAGCCGCAGAGCAGCGTTGCCACGCGCATGTCCGGTATTCGTGAGGACTGGTTGGCACAAGTGCGCGAGGAGATTCTCGAACCCGATCTGCCGATCGTCGATCCGCACCATCATCTTTGGGATTTTCCCGCGCACCGCTATCTGCTGCCGGACCTCTTGGCCGACACGGGCAGCGGCCACAACATCGAAAGCACGGTCTTCATCGAGTGCACGGCCTGCTACCGAGCCGATGCTGCAAGCGAACTGCGCCCGCTGGGTGAGACCGAGTTCGCCAACGGCATTGCCGCCATGGCGGCGAGCGGCGCCTATGGACCGACGCGCGTGGCGGCCGGCATCGTCGGGCTGGTCGACCTGACGATCGGCGGGCGCGCCGAGGAGGTGTTGGCCCGGCACATGGCCGCGGCCGGGCCGCGCTTCAAGGGCATCCGGCACGCAGCCGCGTGGGAGGATAAGGCGCCCGAGATCCACAATTCCCACACCAATCCGCCGCCGCACCTATATCGCGATCACGCCAGGTTCCGCGATGGCTTCGCCGCGCTGGGCCGGCTGGGGCTGAGCTTTGACGCCTGGCTCTACCATCCGCAGATTTCTGACCTCACCCATCTGGCGCGCGCCTTTCCGTCGCAACCGATTGTGCTCGACCACGTCGGCGGGCCGCTGGGCCTTGGCTGGTATGCCGACAAGCGACAGGAGATCCTGAGCACCTGGCGGCGCGATATCCGCGAGTTGGCAGACTGCGCCAATGTCAGCGTCAAACTCGGTGGCCTCGGCATGCGCATCAACGGCTTCCGCTTCCACCATCGCGACCGCGCACCCTCCTCGCAGGATCTGGCCGACGCCTGGCGGCCCTACGTGGAGACCTGCATCGAGGCCTTCGGCGTGTCGCGCTGCATGTTCGAGAGCAACTTTCCGGTCGACAAGATCTCGGGCTCCTACGCCATCTACTGGAATGCCTTCAAGCGGCTGGCGGCGGGTGCGTCGGCCCAGGAGAAAGCCGCCCTCTTCCGCGACACGGCCAAGCGCTTTTATCGCTTGGATTGAGGCGGCACGCTCGACCCCCAATCCCAGGACGACAGGCGCGCCAGCATCGCCGCCTTGGCCTGGCGCGCGCCGTCGGACCAGGGCGCAAGCTTCGATGCGACCAGGTTGGCTTGCGACTTGAGGATTACGCCGTCGCTCAGCACCTTGAGCCCGTTGGCGCGCAAGGTGGCGCCGGTGGTGGTGATATCGACGATAACTTCGGCCAGATCGGCCGCCGGGGCGCCTTCGGTCGCGCCCAGACTGGGCACGATGCGGTAGCCGGCGACGCCGCGCTGCGCGAAAAAGCGGCGCGTCAGGTTCATGTACTTGGTGGCGACGCGGATCGGGCGGCCGTGCAGGCGCCGGTAGATCAGCGACGCCTCTTCGAGGTCGGCCATGCTGCCGACGTCGATCCAGCAAATGGGCACGGCGACGACGACGTCGGCATGACCGAAGCCGCAGCGCTTGAGAAAGCTGACGCGCGCCTCGCAATCGGGGATCGTCTCGCGCACGAGGTCCTCACCCGTGATACCGAGGTGCGCCGTGCCCTGCTGCAGAAAGTGGGCGATTTCGGAGGAGGAGACGAAATTCACCTCCACGTCCGGCAGTTCGGCGATTTCGCCCCTGTAGCCACGCACCGAACCCGATTTGGCAATCGAGAGGCCGGCGCGCGCCAGGGCTGTCGCGCACTGCTCCATCAGCCGCCCCTTCGAGGGCAAGGCAAGAATGAGCTTCGCGCTCATGCGGCAGTTCCTTGCAGCACGGCCAGCAGGCGCTCGGTGTGAATGCAGGAACCAACGGCGGGCACCGCGACGGGGGCGCCGACCTCCGTGAGCAGGCTGTCGTAGCGTCCGCCGCCGGCGAGCGGGCTTCTGGGCCCCAGTTCCGGCACCACAATCTCGAATACGAAGCCGGTATAGTATTCGAGGTTGCGCCCGAACTCGGCGGAAAATTCCGCCTCATCGGTGATGACGCCGGCGGCGTCGAGATCATCGAGCCGCCGCCGGAATGCCTGCAGCGGCTCGCTGAGATCGATGTGGTGGCCGCGCAGCAACCGATTGAGCTCGCGCACGGCGGCGCGCGCGGGCGTCTTCACCGCCACATAGCTCTCGATGGCATTGGCGGTTGCCGCGGGCAGCGGGGTTTCGCGCGCGTCGGCCGCCGCCGCCAGCAGGCGCTCGGTGATCTCGGGCAGGGTGCGCGTGCCCAAGAGCGTCAGGCCGGCCCGCTCCAGATAGTCCTCAACCTCGCTCAGCGCCCCGGCCGGATGCTCGGGATCGAGGCGATCGATCACCTCGTCCTTGAGCGCCGGCGCCCGCAAGGCTTCCGCCGAGGTCAAGCGATTGAGCTCGGCACGAAAGGCGTCGGGTCGCCAGAACTGATGCTGCAGCCGTCGACGCCAGCGCTCCGGCAACGACAGGGCGCCGAGCAGGGCGCGAAACAGTCCAAGATCGCCGAAGCGGAGCCGGAAGCTGGCAATGCCGGCGTCGCGCACGGCCTCGACGATCAAGGCCAGAACCTCAGCGTCGGCCTGCTCGCGGTTGGCGGCCGCGAAGGATTCGACGCCGGCCTGCCGGAACTCGCGCGGGTGCGCGTTGGTGTCTCCGCCTTGCTGGTAGCGGAAGGTGGAGCCGTTGTAGCAGTAGCGTGCCGGCACCGCGCCCTGGGGATGGCGCGCTAGGTGCAGGCGGCAGGTCGGCACGGTCAGGTCGGGACGCAAACACAGCTCTTCGCCGTCGGGGTCGGTGAAGACGTAGGTGCGCGCGCGCAGCAATTCGCCGACCACGTCGAGGAACATGTTGGCGGGCTGAATGATCGACGGGGCCACGTGCTCGTAGCCGGCGCGCGTGAAGGTCGCCATCAGGCGCTGCGCCTGGGCTTCGAGGGCTTCGAACCGTTGTGTGCTCTCCGCGATCATGGCTGCCGGCGGCGGCGTGCGCGGATCGGTGGCGTGGGAGCGCCGGCGGCGGCATCAGCCATGGTTCAATCCTCTTGGCGCGCGATGAGATCGCGCACGGCTGCAATCAGGTTGTCCTCGGGGATGGAGAATTGTGCCGGACGGCTGGAGCGCCACTCCTTGGCATCCTTGATGCTGGCGGCCGCCTTCGCGCCCGCCACCAGGTCCTTGATCTCGACCTCACCCTTGGCGCGCTCGTTGCTGCCCTGGATGACGACGCATGGGGCCCCGCGCTTGTCGGCGTATTTCATCTGCGCCTTCATGCCGGCGCTGCCAAGATACATCTCGGCGCGAATGCCGGCCTGGCGCAGCGACTGCGCCATCCTCTGGTAGCGCGGCAGCTCGGCCTTATCCATGACGAGCACGACGACGGGGCCACTAGCCCGGGCGCGCTTGTCCTGGTTGAGGGCGGCGAGCGCCGCCTGCAGGCGCGATACGCCAATGGAAAAGCCCGTCGCCGGCACCTTGCTCCCCAAGAAACGCTCGACCAGACCGTCGTAGCGCCCACCGCCGCCGACCGAGCCGAAGCGGACGGTCTGGCCATCCTCGTTTTTGACCGGGAAGCTCAGTTCGGCCTCGAACACGGGGCCGGTGTAGTATTCGAGGCCCCGCACCACCGAGGGGTCGATGCGGATGCGCTCTTCGCCAAAGCCGCTGGCGCGCACGAGCTCGGCGATCGCATCCAGCTCTTGAAATCCCGCGGTGAGCGTCGCATTGGGCTTGAGCGTGAGGCCCGCGTCGCGCGTCTCGGGGCGGCTCAGGGCGCCCGTCACCACACCCAAGACGTAGTCGCTCTGCTCGCCAGTAAGACCGGCGCCTTGGGTGAAGTCGCCGCTGTCATCGGTTCGGCCCCGGCCGAGCAGCTCGCGCACGGCCCCTTCCCCCAGGCGGTCCAGCTTATCGATGGCACGCAACACGGTCAGGCGACGTTTGGCATTGTCCTCACCGCCAAGGTCGATCAACTCCAGCACCCCGTCCAAGACCTTGCGGTCATTGACCTTGATCAGGTAGTCGCCGCGCTTGATGCCCAGCGCCTCCATGGTGTCGGCCGCCAGCATGCAGATTTCCGCGTCGGCGGCGATATTGTCGGTCCCCACCGTATCGGCGTCGAACTGCATGAACTGGCGAAACCGTCCTGGCCCCGGCTTTTCGTTGCGCCACACGGGGCCGACGGCATAGCGCCGGAAGGGTTTCGGGAGGCGGTCGAAGTTCTCGGCCACATAGCGGGCGAGCGGCGCGGTTAGATCGTAGCGCAGGCTCAGCCACTGCTCGTCCTCGTCTTGAAAGGAAAAGACCCCGGCATTGGGCCGCTCCTGATCCGGCAGAAACTTGCCGAGGGCGTCGGTGTACTCGATGGCGGGCGTTTCCAGGGGCTCAAAGCCGTAGCGTTCGTAGGTGTCCCGGATGCTTGCCAGCATGCGGGCGGTGGCCCGGATGTCCTCGGCGGGCGTGTCCTGAAAGCCCTTCGGCAAACGGGCCTCCGGGCCAGCAGTCTTGTTCGATTTGGCCATGCAAGTTTCGCAAAAGTTGCGGGGAGTGGGCGGCTGCGGCGGCTTATAGCGGATGCGGGCCGGACCGCAAAGTGAGCGCCGCCGCCATGGCAAAACTTGCCAGCGTAAAGCGTTGGAAGCGGGCGACCGACGGCGCCAGGTACGCGGGGCAGCGCTCGCCCACCACAGCTGCGGGCTTGACCTGTGCCCCGAGGCGGGTCGCGCGGCCGCGGCGGCGCGGGTTGGTTGTTAAGACCTTGCCCGGCCGCGGCCCTCGCTCGACTGTCAAATCGTGTCAGCTATCGCGGCGGTGCGCGGCAGAAGTGATGGCAGGCGCGGCGTGGGCGTTTATAGTCGTCGGCCATCACCTGCAGGAATGGAGACCCCCATGCCGACCGTATCGGAGAAGCGCAAGGAGTTTGGCCGCTTGCACCAGAGCGGCTGCTTCGTCATTCCCAATCCGTGGGATGTCGGCACCACGCGCTACCTTGAGAACGCCGGCTTCAAGGCGCTGGCAACGACAAGCGCCGGCTTCGCCTGGTCGCGCGGCTTCGGCGACGGGGCGGTGCCCCGCGACATGATGCTGGCGCACATCGCCGAGATCTCGGCCGCGGCCAAGGTGCCCGTAAACGCCGACTTCGAGGGCGGCTATGCGCACGAGCCGGCCGGCGTGGCCGAGAGCGTGCGGCTGTGCTGTGAGACCGGGGTGTCCGGGCTCTCCATCGAGGACTACACCGGCGATAAGGCCAAGGCGCTTTATGATTTCGACACGGCGGTTGCGCGCGTGCGCGCGGCGCGCCAAGCGATCGACAAGGCGGGCGGCGAGGTGCTGCTCACCGGGCGCAGCGAAGGCTTCATCCGCGGCCTGCCGGATCTCGAGGAGACCATCCGACGGCTCAAGGCCTATGCGGAAGCGGGTGCCGATTGCCTTTATGCACCCGGCATCAGCACGCGTGAGCAGATTGCGGCCGTGGTGAAGGCCGTAGCGCCCAAACCCGTCAATTTTCTGATGGGTGGGCCGGGCGAGCTGACGGTGGCCGATTTCACAAACCTCGGCGTGCGCCGCATCAGCGTCGGCGGGGCTTTGGCGCGCGCCGCCTGGGGCGGGATCATGCGCACGATCAAGCTGATCGCCGAGCAGGGCAGCTTCAGGGGTTTTGCCGATGCGGCCCCGGGCACCGAGATCATGAAGGGTTTGGCGAAGTAGCGCGGCCCACGCCGCCGGTCAGCGGCGGCGAAAGCGGCGGGCCGATCGCAACCCGCTAGCGTCAGGGCGCAATTACGATCGGCTCGAGCGCGGCCTGGCCGCGGATCACGTCGGAGGCCTTCTCGGCCAGCATCAAGGTGGCGGCGTTGAGGTTGGCCGACAGCATGGTCGGCATGATGGAGGCGTCGACCACGCGCAGGCCGCCAAGGCCGTGGAGGCGCAGCTCGTCGTCGACCACCGTCCCGGGGTCGCTTGCGGGCCCCATGCGGCAGGTGCCGGCCGGGTGGAAGGTGGTGGTGCCACGCTGCTTGGCCGCCGCCAACAGCTCCTCGTCGGTTTTGACGTCGGGACCCGGAAAATCCTCCCGCTCGTAGTAGGGCTCGAGCGGTTTGGACGCCAACAGGCGTCGCGCCAGCTTCATGCCGGCGAGCAGCACGCGCCGGTCACCGGGCTCGGCCAGATAGTTGGGCTGAATGAAAGGCGGATCGAAGGGATCGGCCGAGCGGATGCGCACGTAGCCCTTGCTGTCGGGCCGCTGCTGCCAGGAGGCGACCGTCATGCCGGGCTCGGTTTCGAGCTGACCCTGCACGCCCTCCCGGTAGCTGGCCGGCGTGAAGGTCAGCTGCAGGTCGGAGTTGGTGACGTCGGGCTCGGAACGCCAGAAGCAATAGACCAGCGTCGGGTTGAGGGCGAGGATACCGTCGCCGTGGGTGGCCCAACGCAATACCTCGCGCGCCAGCTTCAGGCCGCGCGAGCGTTCGTTGATGGTGTCGCAGTTCTTCACCCGTGCCACGAAGCGGGGGGCGTAGTGGTCCTTGAGGTTTTCACCGACGCCGGCGAGCGCATGCTTGACGGGAATGCCCAACGATTGCAGGAGCCCCGGCGGGCCGATGCCGGACAGCTGGAGCAGCATCGGCGAATTGTAGGAGCCGCCCGACAGGATCACTTCGCGAGCCGCCGCCACCGTGTGTTCGACACCGCCGCGCCCGCCGCGACTGAAGCGCACGCCGGTCGCGCGCTTGCCCTCGAGCAGGATCTCGGTGACGTGCGCGTGCGTCACAACCCTCAGGTTGGCGCGCTTGCGGGCGGGATGCAGGAAGGCGGTGGCGGCGCTGACCCGACGGCCGCGATGAATCGTGCGCTGCACGTAGGCCACGCCTTCCTGGATCGCGCCGTTGTAGTCTTGATTGCGCGGAATGCCGAGCCTGACGGCGCCCTCGATGAAGGCCTCGCACAGCGGGTGGCGCCAATCCATGTCGGTGATGGTGAGATTGCCGGTCCGGCCCCGGAAGCGGTCGTCGCCGCCGCCGAGCCGACGCTCGAGCCGCTTGAAGTAGGGTAGCACGTCGGCATAACCCCAGCCGCGGTTGCCGAGCTGGGCCCAGGTGTCGAAGTCCATGGGCTGGCCGCGATTGAAGACGTTGCCGTTGATGGAGCTGGAACCACCCAGCGTTTTGCCGCGCGGCGCGAGGATGCGCCGGCCGCCGGTCCACTGGCTCGGCTCCATGCTGTAGAGCCAGTTCACGCGCGCATCGTGAAAGGTCTTGATGAAGCCGGCGGGCAGATGAATGTAGGGATGCCAATCGCTGGGCCCGGCCTCGAGCACCAGTACCGAGGCGGTGTCGTCCTCGCTCAGCCGACTAGCGAGGACGCTGCCCGCCGAACCGGCGCCGATGATCACGTAGTCGTAGGACTCCAAGGCCTCGCCTTCCCGATCGTGCTGTCGTTCACGCCGGCTCATTTTTCTGCTGAGGGGCAGGCAAATCAAGGCCCACGGCCGCCGCGGCCCCTTTAGGCCGTCAACGCCTTTCTCAGCATGTTGAGCAGGCTGATCACGGCGAAATCGCGCAGCCGGCCGCGATCGGCGGGCAGAATGATCTCCTCCTGCTGGCGGCGATCGCCGATGCGCGCCGCCAGCACGACGGGCGCCGTGACCGGGCCGCCGGCCTGCCGCGCCGGGCCGGCGATGGCGGCGGCACCCACCGTGCTGCCGAACTCGCGTTGCGCCGCCGCCGCCGCCGCGGCGGCGCGAGCTTCGAGCCCAGCCGGTCCCGCCTCGCCGGGTGCAGACGCGATGCGTGCCCCCCGAAAGGTCACCATGGTCGGATCGACCGTCGTCATGCGCGCCGCCAACAGTCCGCCCGTGACCTGTTCGGCGACGGCAAGCGTCATGCCCTTGGCCTTGAGCGCCGTCAGCACGGCCACCTCCATCGACTCCTCGTCGATGCCGAAGATCACGTCGCCGAGCAGCCGGCGGATCAAGGCTTCCTCGGCGTTTAGAACTTGCGCCGCGGTTGCCTCATCTTTGCATTTGGCGACCAGGCGCACCTTGATGCCGTCGATGCCACTGGCCTGGTAGGCGATCGTCGGATTGCCAAGCTGGTCGAGCTCCGCCATGCGCTCGGCCAGCACTTCCGCCAGCCCCAATTCGCTCATGCCCCAGGTGCGCAGCACCCGGCTGCGGATCACTGCCGATTGTCCCGCGCGCTGCCTGAGGTCGGGAAGGATGGTGCCCAGCATCATTTCGCGCATTTCGCTCGGCACGCCGGGCACGGCGTAGATGACCTTGGCTCCCACCGGGCAGACGAGGCCGGGGGCGGTGCCGGGC
The DNA here is from genome assembly GCA_963775835.1 of uncultured Alphaproteobacteria bacterium. Classification (GTDB taxonomy): domain Bacteria; phylum Pseudomonadota; class Alphaproteobacteria; order Rhizobiales; family Hyphomicrobiaceae; genus AWTP1-13. The sequence continues at coordinate 359,026 of CAVZKV010000025.1, forward strand.
ATTTGTGCGATCGGCCGGGCGCCGGTCGGGATATCGGCCTGCCGCAGATTATTTTGCGACATGACGCGCCCGCGCACTTCGAAAATGCGCCTGATTTTGTCGGCAATGACCGCATCACGCTGCATGCCGACCCCCATGACCTGCGCGATCACGTCACGGGTAATGTCGTCTTGCGTCGGCCCGAGCCCGCCGCAGCAGATGACGGCATCGCTGCGCTCCAGCGCCTGGCGGATCGAGGCTTCGATGCGCCCGAAGTTGTCGCCGACCTTGACCTGAAAGTAGGAGTCGATGCCGCTGAGCGCGAGTTGCTCGCCGATCCAGGCCGAGTTGCTGTCCACAATGATGCCGAGCAGAAGCTCGGTGCCGATGGCAATGACTTCGCACCGCATCCCTGGTCCTCGTCTTTTCGCCGGGGCTCAGATGGCTACTTGCATGGGCTACTTGATGGGCGAAAACGGTGCGGCGAGCAGGATTTTGGTTTCCTGCCGTACGACCGGGCTGTCGCCGGGCGGCGGCCAGATGCCCTCGGCCGCGGCCTTGCGGCGCACCTCGAGGCGCTCATCGAGGCTGCGATAGGCCCAAATATGCACCCACTGATTGAGCCCGCCGATGTCGCAGCTAAAGACGCCGATGAGGGGGGAGAGCTTGAGACGGCCGGGAAGGAACTCGCCCCAGCGCTGGGCCATCACGGGAAGGCTGGCCGGCTTTAGCGCATAGCTGCGCATTTCGAAGTAGGGCCCGTGATTGGAGGGCTCGAGCGGCGGCGAAAAGGGCAGCGGCTCAAAGATTTCCGAGCGCATCTCCTCGATGAGATCCTGCGTCTTTGGCGGCCAGATCCCCATTTTTACGGCTTCGGCGCGAATGCGCGAGCGTTCGAGCACGTTCTCGTAGGACCAGACATGCAGGACCTGATTGAGGGGCCCGATTTCCGTGTACCAGAAGGCGGCGAGTTTCGACAGCGCCAGCCGGGGCGGCAAAGCCTCGCCGAAACGCTTCAGGAACTCGGGCAGCGTGCGCGGCTTGAGCGTGTAGGTGCGAAACTCATAGATCATCGGCGCTTGGCCCTCCCTGGCGGCTGAGGAGCCGGCGGCCGAAAGCGGCCGCCCGTGCCCCCGGCCGCCAGGATATGCACTTTCCCCCTTGCGCCGGCAAGTCGGGCGCCTGGCGCTGCGCCGCGGCGAGCCACGGGCAAACTGAGGCCCCGCGCTTCCAGCCTTTCGAAGCGCCGGCGAGGGGGTTATGATTTGCGCAGAGGAAGCCGCCAACGGAGCCCACGCCATGCTCGACGTCGCCGAACCGGCCGCCGGCCGTCCCGCCATCCCCTTCGACACGGGTCGCCTCGATCGCCTGATGGAGGACGCCGGTATCGACCTGTTGCTGGCGACCTCGAAGCACAACGTGCAGTACCTGTTGGGTGGCCACCGCTCCATCTTCTTCGACTACATGGATGCCACGGGCATCACGCGCTACCTGCCGATCCTGGCCTATCCCAAGGGGGCTCCCGACCAGGCCGCCTATATCGGGCATCGCCTGGAGAGCCACCAAAAAGAGGTGGCGCCGTTTTGGACGGCGGAAGCCCTGACCTCGAGTTCGGGTTCGATCGATGCCACGGAAAAGGCCATCACCTACGTGCGCAAGGCGGGGCTCAAGGCCAAGCGCATCGGCGTCGAGATGCCGTTTCTTCCCACCGATGCCGCCGCCACCCTGCGCGCCGGTTTGCCCGACAGCGAGATCAAGGATGCCGTGTTCGTGCTCGAGCGGCTGCGCGCCAAAAAGCGGCCCGACGAGCTGGTGCTGCTGCGCCGCGCCTCGGAGCTGGTGATCGATTCCATGCTGGCCGTGATCGGCGCGCATGGTCCCGGCACCAGCAAACGCGAACTGTTCGAGGCGCTGCGCCGCGAGGAGGTCAACCGCGGCATGACCTTCGAATATTGCCTGCTCACGGCCGGCACCAGCCTCAACCGCGCCCCCTCCGAACAGCGTTGGGAGAAAGGCGACATCATCTCGCTCAACTCGGGTGGCAACTATCACGGCTACATTGGCGACCTTTGCCGCATGGCGATCCAGGGCGAGCCCGACGCGGAACTGGAAGACTTGCTGGGCGAGATCGAGACCATCCAGCGCAAGGCCATGGCGCCGATCAAGGCCGGGGCCATGGGCGCGGTGATCTATGAGGCGGCAACGCCCTTAGTGCGCCAATCCAAGAACCACAATCATCTGCATTTCCTGGCGCACGGCATGGGGCTCGTCAGTCACGAAGCGCCCCGTCTCGCGCCGCGCGGTAGCATGGCCTACGACCCTTACGACGCCGGCCACCCGCTGGAGACCGGCATGGTGATTTCGGTGGAAACGACCCTGCACCACCCGCGGCGCGGCTTTATCAAATTGGAAGATACCGTGGCGGTCACCGACGCCGGCTTCGATATCTATGGTGAAGGCGCCCGCGGCTGGAACCGGGGCGGCACGGCGGTTTCCGCCTGAGGCGAGGCAAAAAGGGCTAGCGGATCCAGTCGAACTTGTAGGACAGCCCGGCGCCGCCGAAAAAGGCGTTTTCGGTCTCGATCACGGGACTGTCGGCGGCGTCCCCGATCAGGCGCGAATAGCGGCCGGTCAAATAGAGGGTCCAGCGCGGATCGAGCTCGATGGTCGCCGTGGCGCCGACGCTGACGTCCTTGAAGCCGGCGGAAGGGTCAAATTGCGGCAGTCCCGCCAGCGAGGCCGTCGACTGGGCGGCGGTGACGCCGAAGTAGGTCTGCATATAGTCGCTCGAGGCGTAGGCCGTACCAACGCTCGTGACCAATTTGGCGGTGGGACTGAACCGCCAGGTGTGATCGATGGCTAGGCGCACCAAGCCACCGGTGTCGTCGTCCCCGGTCACTTGATGGTGATAGGAGGCGGAGAAAAACCACGGGCCGGCGCGATAGCCCGCGTAGGCACCAACGACGAGCCCGCCGTCGATGTCGCCGAGGCCCTGCAAGCGGGCGGCATCGTCCTGATCGCGGCCGAAGCGCCATCCGGCCAGCGGGCCCGCCTCAAAGCCATTGTTCTGGATCAGCCGAAAACGAATATCGTCCGCGCCCCTGATGTCGATCGTGCTTGCGTCCTGGCCGAAGCCCGCCGGCGCGATGAAGGGAAAGCCCAGGACGTCGTAGGACTTGGCGCCCTCGAACTTGGGGGTGACGAAAACAAAGCCACCGACCTGCCAGGGCGTGCCGGCAAAGCCGAAGAGGTCGGAGCGGCCTTGCGCGCCAGCCTGCGGCACGGCGAACAGCAACGCCGCGCCCGCGATGGCCGCACCGATCAACGCTTTGGCTCCACCACTCAGCATCGCCTCATCCTGTCCGTCATGGCCTGTCCGTCATGGCCTGTCCGTCATGGCCTGTCCGTCATGGCCTGTCCGTCATGGCCTGTCCGTCATGGCCTGTCCGCTTAAGTGTACCCGATTGCCGATTAATGGCGGCCCTTGCAATCGCTGTGGCCGCCGGGATCCCGCCCGAGTGTTGCCGGCATGACACGGCTGGCGGTGAGGGCAGGGGTCCCACGCCGCCGCGACGCCGAGGGGCGGCGCCACGGACGCAGGGGGCGTGGCGCGCTCAGTGCCCTTCGACTAGACTTGGGGGGTGGATGTCCGTTGGGGTGCGCGGGGATGCTTGGGCGCAAGGGCAAAAAGGGGGGTGAAATGACGACGGGCAGCCGGCAAGGTGTGGATCGCCGCCGATTTATCGCCAATGCCGGCGCGCTCATGGCCGCCCCGGCGGCGTTGAGTCTGGGGGCGCCGGGCGGCCTGGCGCAGCAAACGGGACAGGCCGCGAGCCTCAACCCCTACCGCGAGCTGGCCGCGATCGCGGCCGAGGCGGAGCGGCTGGGCCTCTCGGTTCCCAGGGTCTCCGCCGGCGTCACGGGGGGCACGGAATTTGACAAGTTGATGCCGGCGATCGTCGATTTTCTCGACAATATCCAAGCCTCGGCCAAGACCAGCACGGCCTCTGCCGCCGAGGTGGAGGCGCTCTTGGACCGCGCCTCGGCGCTGCTGCAGGCGCTCAATCGCGCCGAGCGCAGCCCGCCCGACCGCGATCCATCCTCGGGCGCCGGTGCCGCCACCGTAGCGCGGCCGGCCTTCGACGCCCTTCGCCAGGGTTACGTCGAGCTCTTCGACAGCTGCGACATCCGCGAGCAGCATATTGCCGACGTCAAGTGGTGCGTGGGCAAGCTCAGCGATAGCGACAATCGCGAGCAGTACAACCGCGTTGCCGAGGAGGTCTGCGCGCCCTGGTACTTCGTCGGCATCATTCATGCCATGGAAGCAAGTTTCGACTTTCGCACCCACCTGCACAACGGCGACCCCTTGAAGGGCAGAACCGTGCAGGTGCCGAGCGGCCGGCCGCCGGTTTGGAACCCGCCCAACGATTGGGCCGCGAGCGCCGTTGACGCCATGACGTTCGACCACTTTGCCGATCAACAAGATTGGAGCCTGGCGCGCACGCTCTACAATTGGGAGGGCTACAATGGCTGGCGCAGCCGGGCCATGGGCATCAATACGCCCTATCTGTGGAGCTTCTCCAACCACTACGGCAAGGGCAAATTCGTCGCCGACAACGTCTGGGACGCCAATGCCGTGTCCAAGCAATGCGGCGCCGCCGTCATGCTGAAGGCGCTGGTGGAGCAGGGTCTAGCGACGCTGCCGACCTAGACTGAGCCCAGCCCACGCGCCTCGCCGGTCACTTCGGCGCGCGCTTGGCGAGGATCCGCTGCAGGGTTCGCCGATGCATATTGAGCCGGCGCGCCGTTTCCGAGACGTTGCGGTTGCACAGCTCGTAGACGCGCTGGATATGCTCCCAGCGCACGCGATCGGCCGACATCGGGTTTTCCGGCGGTCGCGCCTTTTCGTCGTGTGGCGCCAGCAGCGCGTCGGTCACGTCGTCGGCGTCGGCGGGTTTTGCCAGATAGTCGACGGCCCCCAGTTTGACGGCGGACACCGCCGTGGCGATGTTGCCGTAGCCGGTGAGGACGATCGTGCGCGCCTGCGGCCTTAGCTCCGAAAGCGCGGCGATGACGTCGAGGCCATTGCCGTCCTCCAGCCGCATATCGACGACGGCGAAGGCAGGCGCCTTCTGGCGGATCAGCTCCAGGCCCTCGGCAACCGAGTGGGCGGTGCGCACCTCGAAGCCGCGCGTTTCCATGGCGCGTGCTAGCCGCAACACAAAGGAGCGGTCGTCGTCGACCAGGACCAAGGAACGGTCCTCGGGCAGCTCGTCCGGCTTGAATGCGAGATCGTCGACCACTGCTCTTCTCCTTGTGTGGCATTATAGCGAGCCCCGGCGCCGTGCCAACGCTGTTTAGGAAGTAGGCTTATTAACTGATGCCGCGTTCGTGGGCGGCAACCAGGGTGCGCGGCGCCTGTGCATCCCAGCCCTGCACGGCCTGGCGCTTGCTTTCGAACACCTGGCGGGGCCAGGTGACGGTCACGATCGCGCCGTGGTCCGGACGCGGACGATTTTCTAAGGTTACCGTCGCCCCCGACCGCTCCAGCAGGGTCTTGGCAATAAAAAAGCCAAGGCCCAGGCCGGCGCGTTCGCCGTCCTTGATCTGCCTGGCGCGGCGGGTTCCGCGCGTGGTGACGTAGGGCTCGCCCAGGGCATCGAGCACGTCGAGGGGAATACCCTGACCGTCATCGCTGATGGTCAGCAGCACCTCGCGAGCCGACCAGCGGGCGACGATCTCGACGCGCGCGCGGGCGAAGTCGACGGCATTCTCGATCAGATTGCTGAGCCCATAGATCACCCCCGGCCGGCGCTCGCCCACTGGCTCGTGCGCCGCTTCCCCCTCGACGCCCTGGTCAGGCTGGGCGCTAACGCCCAAGCGTGAGCTGGTGGCGCGGTAGGGCTCGGCGGCTTCGTCGATCAGCTGCGTGACGCTCATGCGCGCGTGCAGCGGATCGGGCTCGCTCGGGCTGCGCGTCAGCTTGGTCAGGATCTCCCGGCAGCGCAGGGCTTGCGTCTGCAGCAGGGCGATATCGTCGGCAAACTGGCCGCCGCCCTTTGCCTCGCGCGCCAGTTCCTTGGCAATGACGGCGATGGTGGAAAGCGGCGTGCCGAGCTCGTGCGCCGCCGCGGCGGCCAACCCGTCGAGGGCATGCAGTTGCTGTTCGCGTGCCAGCACGAGTTCGGTGGCGGCCAGCGCATCCGACATCTGGCGCGCCTCCTTGGCCAGCCGCCAGGCGTACAGCGCGAGAAAGACCATGCCCGAGAGCACCGAGGCCAGCACGCCCACGCTATAGAGCATGGGAAGGTCTGGGCGGGTGCCGGGATACCAGGGCAGCGGCATCGAGTAGAACAGCAACAGCACCGCGGTGCCGGCACCGAGGAGGCCAAGGGCGATGGTGTTGCGCGGCGGTTGCGTTGCGGCCGACACCGTCACCGGTGCGACCAACAGGAAAATGAAGGGATTGTCGGCGCCACCGGTGAGAAACAAAAGGGCAGCGAGCTGCAAAATGTCGTAGGCAAGCAGGCTGGTGGCGAAGCCCGTACTGAGGCGGGTGCGGGCAGGAAAGCGAATGCGCAGGAAGACGTTGAGCCAGGCGGACAGCGCAATGAAGGCGAGGCAGATGCCGAGCGGCAGGGCAAAGCCCAGCACCAGATAGACGACGCCGACGGTCAACAGCTGGCCGATCACGCCAAACCAGCGCAGCCGAACGGCCGTCTGCAGGCGCAGCCGGCTCCCGGCCGTTTCATCCCAATGTCTTTCACGCCGCCGTAGCATGGGGGAAGGTACGTTTGTGCGATAACCGCCGGGGAACCGAGCGGCCCCTCGCGTCGCGCTTGCGTCGGCGGTCTAGCTACCCCAGATAGGGCAAGGTTACCAGCCTACTGCCAGTTGCCGCGGGCTGATCTTTAGCTGCAGCTTGGCCAAACCCCTCGCACGAGGCATGCAGAAGCCGCTATCACCCTATCGCGACAGCCGACCGCCTCCCGTCGAGGTGGTCCGCTTGCGCAAGGTCTATCGCGACGTTGCGGCCGTCGACGGCATCGATTTTACCCTCGCGGCCGGCGCCGTCACGGCGCTGCTCGGCGGCAATGGGGCGGGCAAGACCACGACCATCTCCATGCTGATGGGCCTGGTCATCCCGACCTCCGGCGAGGCCCGCGTGTTCGGCGCCAACATGGCCCGCGAGCGGCACCGGGTGTTGCACCGGATGAATTTTGAAAGCCCCTACGTCGATGTGCCGATGCGACTGACCGTGCGCCAGAACCTGGAAGTGTATGGACGCCTCTACGGCGTGCGCGACCTTAAGGGTGCCGTGGCGGCCACGGCCGACGACCTGCGCCTCGGTGAGTTTCTCGACCGTCGCTACGGCAAGCTGTCGGCGGGGCAGAAGACCCGCGTCAGCCTGGCCAAGGCGCTCCTGAACGAGCCGGAGCTGTTGCTGCTCGACGAGCCGACCGCGTCGCTCGATCCCGATACGGCCGATTGGGTGCGCGCCAAGCTCGAGCACTATTGCCGGACGCGGCGGGCCACCATTGTCTTGGCCTCCCATAACATGGCCGAGGTCGAACGCTTGGCCGATCGCGTAATCATGCTGGAAAAGGGTCGCGTGATCGCCGATGAGACCCCCGAGGATCTCATTGCCCGCTTTGGTCGCAGCACGCTTGAAGAGGTTTTTCTCGCCATTGCCCGGCGGCCGCGCGCTAGCGAGGAGAAGCTGGTATGACCGGCGGCGAGCCCCGGCAGCCCTCTCTGCGCGTCGGCGAGCAGACGACGCTCAAGGCCTCGGCAGGGCGCATCTGGGGCATGATCCTGCGCTATTGGTATGTGATCCGCTCCTCCTGGCCGCGTACCGCCGAGCTGATCTACTGGCCGCTGGTCCAGATGCTGATGTGGGGCTTCCTGCAGAGCTATTTGGCCAGCGCAACGGGCTTTGCAAGCAAGGCTGCGGGTCTCTTCATCGGCGCCGTGCTGCTGTGGGACATTCTGGTGCGCAGCCAGCTCGGCTTTGCCGTCGCCTTCCTCGAGGACATCTGGTCGCGCAACCTCGGGCACCTGATGATGAGCCCGCTGCGTCCAGCCGAACTCGTCGCCGCCTTGATGGCCGTCAGCTTTATCAAGTTGATGGTCGCCATGGTGCCGGTGGCCTTCCTGGCCTACTTCTTCTTCGGCTTTAACGTGCTCTCGCTCGGCCTGGCCTTCGCGGCCTTCTTCGCCAATCTGGTGCTGACCAGCTGGGCCCTCGGCCTGGTGTCGACCGGTGTGGTGTTGCGCTGGGGACTTGGTGCGGAGAGCTTCGCCTGGCTGATCGTCTTTGTGTTCTTGCCGCTGTGCTGCGTTTACTATCCCGTTGCCACCCTGCCGACGTGGCTGCAGCCGGTGTCGCTGGCGCTGCCGCCGACCTACGTGTTCGAAGGCCTGCGCGCGATTGTCCTGGAGGGAAAGTTCGTGGCAGCCTACATGCTCAAGGCCTTCGGCCTCAATATCATCTATTTCGCGCTCGGGTTTGCAGCCTTTGCCTACTTCCTGCAGAGTGCGCGCAGGCACGGAACGCTAGTGCAGATGGGCGAATGAGGTAGCAGAGCTGTGACCAAATCGAGCCTGAGGCTCGCGCTCATCGTTCTAGCCGGATTGATGGTCGGTGCGGCGGCAGCGCTGGCGATCTTTCCCGAGGCGCGCGAGCGCCTATGGCCCGCGACCGCCCCCTCCGTCGGCCGCGCCTTGGTCGGCGGGCCGTTTACCCTCACCGACCAGACCGGCAAGCGCGTCACCGACAAGGACTTCCGCGGCCGCTACACGCTGGTCTTCTTCGGCTTCACCTACTGTCCCGACGTGTGTCCGTCGGCGCTGCAGGTGATGGCGGCCGCGCTCGACAAACTGGGCCCCCAGGGGCAAAAGATCACGCCCCTCTTCATCACCGTCGATCCCGAGCGCGATAGCCCCGCCCAGCTTGCCAGCTACCTGAAGAGTTTCCATCCGCGTCTCGTCGGCTTGACCGGCACGCCCGCGGAGATCGAGGCCGTCACCAAGGCCTACCGCGTCTACGTCAAGAAGGTGGCCGATCTCAAGTCGAGCGCGGGTTACACCTTCGATCATTCGGCCATCATCTACCTGATGGGGCCCGATGGCGCCTACCTTGCCCACTTCACGCATGCGACCAGCGTCGATGCCATGGCCGAGCGCCTGGCCAAGCTGTTGCATTGAGGTCACAACACTTTAAGGAACTGTCGAATCAGTGCACTGTTCGTTGCGCGCCATGCCAGAATCGACCGGCCAAGTGGGCTCAAAGACGGCGTCAGCCGCACAAACGCTCACAGCCGTGGTTGGCGCTGGGACTGCAAAACCGGGGGACCTATTTCGTGCTCTATCACTGGTATGAGCTCGGCCGAGCTGCGTTTCGGCCGGCCCGCGCTGCCGCCGACTCCTGCCGTCTGTTTTTCAATCCGCTCAATCCGTTGACGCACACGCCGGTCGGACGCAGTGCGGTTGCCGCTTGCGAGGTGTTCGAGCGCGCCACGCGGCGCTATACCAAACCTGCCTTTGGCATTGCGCAAACCCAAGTGCGCGGCCGCACGGTAAGGGTCGAGGAAGACGAGGTGTGGCGCACACCGTTCTGCCGCCTCGTGCGCTTTCGGCGTGACATCGATCCCAGCGAGGGAGCGCGCGACCCGCGCTTGCTGCTGGTGGCGCCCATGTCGGGTCACTTCGCCACGCTTTTGCGCGGCACGGTCGAAACCTTCCTGCCCGACCACGACGTCTACATAACGGATTGGCAGGACGCGCGCACGCTGCCGCTGGCGGCGGGATCCTTCGACCTCGACGACTACGTCGATACGATGATCGGCATCTTTCGCTTTCTCAAAGGCGATGTGCACGTCTTTGCCGTTTGCCAGCCGGCGGTGCCGGTGCTCGCTGCCACCGCCCTGATGGAAGAGGACGCCGATCCGAGCGTGCCCTTGTCCCTGATTTTGGCCGGCGGCCCCATCGACACGCGTATCAATCAAACCATGGTCAACGAATTGGCCGAGCGCCGCGGCACCGATTGGTTCCGGCGCACGGTGGTGACCAACGTGCCCTGGCCAAACCCGGGTCACGGCCGCATGGTCTACCCAGGCTTCCTGCAGCTGTCGGGCTTCATGACGATGAACCTCGACCGCCACCTTGATGCGCAAAAGGAGATGTTCCTCCACCTGGTGCGCGGCGACGGCAACTCGGCGGAAAAGCACCGCGAGTTCTACGACGAATATTTGGCCGTCATGGATCTGACCGCCGAGTTCTACCTGCAAACTGTCGATACCGTGTTCGTCAAACACTTGCTGCCGCGCGGATTGATGAGGCATCGTCGCCGGCGCATCGATCTTGCCGCCATCCGCCGACCGGCCTTAATGACCGTGGAAGGCGAGAAGGACGACATTACCGGAACCGGGCAGTGCCGGGCCGCGCTCGATCTGTGCGCGGGCATTACCGAAACCAATAAGCTGCACTTCGAGTGCCCGAAGGTTGGACACTACGGCATCTTCAATGGTTCGCGGTTTCGGTCCCAGATCGCGCCGCGGATCAGCAAATTCATGCGTGCCCACGATCCCTGCTCGGCCGGAGGCCTCAGCATCGCCCAGCTGGAGCATATGGCGACGATGCCACGCCGCCGGCGCACCACGGCGGACCTCGAGGCTTTGGCCTTCAGCTTCTCGGCGCGCTGACCCACGCTTCTGTGGCGCTGTCAACCGGTCTCGTCGCGTCTGTCGCAGCGACGCCACAGCGCAGCGCGCAACACGATTGTTGCCACTGTTCTGCTCGCAATATTTTGCTAGGCCAAGAGCATTCCTGTTCGTGCGCTGGGCGCGTTATTTGTTGTCCGTTGCGCACGCCGTTGTCGCGAGAGGGGGGTACACATTGCCGGCAGGCAAGCGAAAGTCCGTGGCGCTGAGAGTGCAGGGCATCAGCGCACCCGTCGAAGTGCGGCGCCACCCGGGCGCGCGCCGATTGACATTGCGCGTTAGCAATACCCGACGCTGGGTGGTGGTGACCCTCCCAGCACAATGCCGCATGGAGGAGGCGGACCGATTCTTGCGCTCCCACATCGATTGGGTGCGCGAGCGTTTGGGCTCCGTGCCCGAGCCGGTTCCATTCGTCGATGGGGCCATGATCCCATTGCGCGGGGCGATGCATCGCCTCCGCTTCATCGGACCACGCTCGGGCGGGGCGGTGGTGCGGGTCGTGCGCGCTCACGCCAAGACGCCGACCTTGGAGGTCGCCGGCCGCGCCGAGCACGCCGCCCGGCGCCTGACCGACTGGTTGTTAGGTCAGGCGCGCGCCGATTTGGAGGCCTGCGTTGCCAAGCATGCGCGCGCGCTCGGCGTGCGCGTGCGACGCATTTGCCTGCGCGATCAGACCACGCGCTGGGGCTCCTGTTCCACCAGCGGCCTGCTGTCGTTTTCCTGGCGCCTGGTCCTGGCCCCGGCGCACGTGCTCGACTACGTGGCGGCGCACGAAGTTGCGCATTTGCGCGAGATGAACCATGGACCAAAATTCTGGACGCTGGTGTCGCGTCTGATGCCGGAGCTCGATGCGGCAAGGCGCTGGTTGCGCCACGATGGCGCCGATCTGCACCGCTACGGCGCGGTCGAACGCGGCCTGCCCGCCGCCACGGCCATCAAGTTTCAGCGCACGACAACCTGAGAGAAGGCCGGCAACGCCGGCTCGGCGGCATCGCGCGCCGGGACAAAAAACTCGGGCGCATGGCGCTGCGCGGGCAGGCCCGGGAGTGGGCCTGCCGCCGCTTGCGTGGCGCGCGGCGCGCTCAGGTGAGCGCGCTCGTTTGCCGCGGCGCCGGGCAAGCCTCGCGCCGGTAGGCCCTCGTGCGCGATCGTCATGACGTCGTGCCACAGGCGCGCCGGCAGGGTGCCGCCGGCAACCTTGCGCATCGGCTGAGCATCGTCGTTGCCAACCCAGACCCCGGCGATCAGCTGCCCCGTGTAACCGACGAACCAGGCGTCGCGAAAATCCTGGGAGGTGCCGGTCTTGCCGGCCGCGGCATGCTCGCCGAGCGCCGCGCGCCGGCCGGTGCCGCCGCTGACGACGCCGCTCAGCATCTCGGTCAGGGCGCCGGCGACGGCCGGGGCGACCAGCACCTTCGCGGCCTCGGGTTTGCGCTCGAACAACACCTTGCCCGAGGCCGAGCGCACGCGGCGGATCAGGAAGGGCTCGAGCGCGCGGCCGCCGTGGGCGATGACGCCGTAGGCTCCGGTCAACTCGAGTAAGGTCACCTCGGAGGTGCCGAGCGCCAGCGAGGCGTCCGGGCGCAGCTCGGAGCGAATGCCGAGCCGCCGCGCCGCCGCCACCGTCCGTGACGCGCCTAAGCCCATGTGCAGGCGCACCGTCGCGGCATTCATGGAGTGGGCCAGGGCCTCGCGCAGGGGGACGGCACCGCGGTAGCCGCCCCCTTCGTTGCGCGGGCTCCAGCCCGTGCCGATCAGGGGCAGGTCCTGGACGATGCTGTCCGGCGTCAGGCCGCGCTCGAGCGCGGCCAGGTACACGAACATCTTGAAGGCGGAGCCCGGTTGCCGCTTGGCCTTCAGCGCGCGATTGAACTGGCTCTCCGCGTAGTCGCGCCCACCGACGAGGGCGCGGATGCCGCCGTCCAGATCCAGCACGATGAGGGCGGCCTGGCTTGCCTCGACAGCGCGCGCCTCCCCGCTCATGTAGTCGTGGACAAGCGCTTGGCTCTTGCGCTGCAGGCCGCCGTCGATGGTCGTTTCGATGACGAGATCCTGCTCGCCGGCTTGCCCGATCAGCGTCGGCAGTCGCTCCAGGGTGGCATCGACGGCATAGTCGGCTCCCGACTGGCGCTGCCTGGCCAAGGCGGCGAAGCGGAAGGCGGTGCGGGCCACCTGCTCGGCCCGTGCCGGATCGAGGCGTCCCGCTTCCACCATCTTGGCCAGCACGCTGCGGGCCCGGGCGCGCGCCAACACCGGATTGGTGACGGGCGAGAACCGCGAGGGGGCCTTGAGCACGCCGGCGAGCACCGCCGACTCGGCCAAGGTCAGGGCCTGGGCCGGTTTATCGAACAAGCGGTGCGCCGCCGCCTCGACGCCGTAGGCGCCGGCACCGAAATAGACGCGATTGAGATAGAGCTCCAGAATATCGCGCTTGCTGAGACGGAACTCGAGCCATAGCGCCAGCACCAGCTCACCGACCTTGCGCGTCAGGGTGCGCTCGGGGCCGAGGAAGAGGTTCTTGGCGAGCTGTTGGGAAATCGTCGAGCCGCCCTGCACCAAGCGGCCAACGCGCAGGTTGGTTAAAAGGGCGCGCATCACACCGGCCAGATCGACGCCCCAATGCTCGAAGAAGCGGCGATCTTCGGTGGCGACGACGGCGTCGATCAGATGCGGGGGCAGAAAATCGATGGGCACGTAGGAGCCGTCACCGCCGCGCCCACCGAGCAAGCTGCCGTCGCGGGCCAGAACGCGCACGACGGGCGCGCTCTCCTTGCGGCGCAGTTGGATCGGATCGGGAATGGCGGCGCTGAAAAAGGCGAACGCGCAGCTGATGAGGAAGCCGATGGGAAGGCCCAGGTAGATCGCGGCAACGATGAGGATGCGCAGTTCCCAGGGGAGGCGCTTGAACAGGGTCTTCTTGCGCGCCGCCGCGCTCCGAGCAGGCGCGCGCGCCGATTTCGCCGCTGTGCCCGATCGAGACCGACGCAACAGTCCCATGGCTGCCGCCAACCCTCACGCCACCTTAGTGCCGGGGTTACGCCCGGCCGGCCCCAGCCTAGGGCCGGCGCATTAAGGCGCGGTTACCTGTCCCCACCGCGCGGCCTGCCTCCCATGGCCCGTTGGCGTCACGCGCCTGGCGTGCGCGGCGGCTAGTCTCCCCGCCACGCGCCATGGGGGATATCGCGGCGGGCTACCGGCGAGCTAGGCTGGCGCGCCGAAAGAGACCACGAGGCCAAGTCAAATGCCAAGCACCACCCATCGTCTGGACGCCGGCCCCGAGACCGTGCACTGGGGCTATTTCGACGCCAAACTTCCCCCCTTGCTTCGCATCGAGAGCGGCGACACGGTCGTCATCTCCACCGTCTCCGGCGGGCGCGAGGTGATGCCGCCGCCGCCGCTCGCCGTCCCTGCTGCGCTCAGCGCCATTCACGCCGCGCGCCAGCCCAAGCTTCCGGGCCACATCTGCACCGGCCCGGTGGCCGTTAAAGGGGCCAAGCCCGGTCAAGTCCTCGAGGTGCGCATCAAGGAGATCACGCTCAACTATGACTGGGGCTACAATTTTTCGGGTCCCTTGACGGGCGCGCTGCCCGACGACTTTGCCGAGCGCCACCTCATGCACATTGCGCTCGATCGGGATCGGATGATTGGCCGGCTGCCCTGGGGCGCGGAATTGCCGTTGCGGCCGTTCTTCGGCGTGATGGCGGTGGCGCCGCCTGCCGCCTGGGGAAGCGTTTCGACGCTGCCGCCGCGCCGCAACGGTGGCAATCTCGACAACAAGGAGTTGGTCGCCGGCACCACGCTTTATTTGCCGATCCACGTCGAGGAGGCGCTGTTCTCGGTCGGGGACGGACACGGGGTGCAGGGCGATGGGGAAGTCTGCGTGACGGCTATCGAGACGGGTCTGATCGGCACCTTTGAGCTCATCGTGCGCGATGACTTCAGCCTGGCGTGGCCACGCGCGGAAACGCCGACCCACGTCATGACCATGGCGTTCGACCCCGACCTCGACACCTGCGTTGTCATTGCCTTACGCCAGATGCTCGAACTCATCGCCAGCAAGACCGGGCTCTCCCAACAGCAGGCCTATGCCTTGTGCAGCCTGGCCGCCGATGTGCGCGTGACGCAGGTCGTGAACGGGGCCAAGGGCATCCACGTCATGCTCGAAAAGCGCCACCTGGCGTGACCCTCGTGCGGGCCAAGGGGTCGCTTGGCCCGGCAATTTGCCATTGCCGGCGCGGCTGGCTAAAGAAGCCGCGTTGCTTGGTTTAAAAGGTCAACGCGCATGAGCGACACCCCGCCCGACCGCCTCTCGGCCAACGAGAGCAGCCCCTTTTACAATGCCGCCATGCTCGAACGCGGCGTGGGCGTCCGCTTCAAGGGCGTGGAGAAGAACAATGTCGAGGAATACTGCGTCAGCGAAGGCTGGGTCCGGCTGGCGGTGGGCAACACCAAGGACCGCCACGGCCGACCGCTCACGATCAAGCTGGCGGGCGAGGTCGAGCCCTACTTTCGCACCGCCGCTAGCGGCGCGGCGCCCGAGGAGGGAGCGCACGACTAGGGATAGAGCAAGGCTTTGCGCCAGCCGTTGCCCTCGCGCCTGAAGGCCACGCGCTCGTGCAGCCGGAACGGGCGGTCGTGCCAGAATTCCATCTCGAGCGGGGTCAGGCGAAATCCTGACCAGTAGGGTGGGCGCGGGATATCGCCGATCAGATACTTGGCGGTCATGGCCGCCACCGCCTTCTCCAGCGCGAAGCGGCTTTCCAGCGGCCGCGATTGCTGCGAGGCCCAGGCGCCGATGCGGCTGCCGCGCGGGCGCGTGGCGAAATAGTGATCGGCCTCGCCGTCGTCCACCACCGTCACCGTGCCGCGCACGCGGACCTGCCGGCGCAGCGACTTCCAATGAAAATTGAGGGCGGCCGCCTTGGCCGCCAGCAGCTCGCGGCCTTTGGCGCTTTCGAAATTGGTATAGAAGACAAAGCCGCGTGCGGGATGCTCCGGTCCATCCAAGCCCTTGAGCAGGACGATGCGCAGGTTGGGCAGGCCGGCCGCATCGACCGTGGCCAGCCCCATCGCATTGGCATCGCTGGGTTCGCAGCGCGCGGCCTCGCCAAACCAGGTTTCAAACAGCGCAAAGGGATCTTGGCTTTGCGTGAAATCGCGCGCCGGCTGCCCTGCGTCGGGGTGCGCCTTGTCCTCGGCCATCGGCGTCGATCTCGTTTCTTGCCTTTACGCGTTCTTTACCACGCTCGTTCACAGTTGGGTCGGGCATGTGTTCCGCGCCCAATGCTCGCCCAGCTGTGGGCGATGCAACGAGTGAGTTGGTCATGCGTGTTTCAGCATATCGCGGCTTGCTGGCGGCTGGAATGGCCGCCGCGCTCTTCCCAATCAACCTGTCCCAGCCCACGCCGGCAAAGGCCCAGGAGCTTAGGCCTTGCGCACCGTGCCTCGCGCCGGAGCCGCCGCGCGCCGCCGAACGCGTCGGCCACGACACCATGCTGGATGAGGACGACGAGATTGCCGCGCTCGAGGCCATTCGTGTGGCGCTGACCGAAGTGAGCGACGGGGCCTCCTATGTCTGGCATCGCCGCCATGGCCGGCTGGGTGGGCTGGTGCAACCGACGCAGTCCTTCAAGGATCCGGGCGGCCGCATCTGCCGCCGCATCACTGTGATTTTGAGCGCCGGCCTGCGCTCGGGACGATTTGAGGGCACTGCCTGCCGCATCGCCGGCGGTCGTTGGCAGCTCGACGGCTAGCGGCCGGCGCGAGCAAGCGGGAGGAGACGACGTCGGCTTTGGGAGTTTGCGCGGCCGCCGCCGCGGTCACGACGCCGGGCCGGGCCGAGGCGGCCCAGGCGCGGGCGCGCGCCGCCTTGGCCGCCGAGCGGGCCGGGGCGGATGCCGCCACGGCGCGGGCAGGAGAGGCGGGGCCGCTCGGCGGCACGGCTGCCCCCGCGACCGCCGCCGTCTGCTGAGCCAACGCTCGGGGGCTGACGCGGCGCCGGCGCGCGCGACACCCCAGCCGGTCTTTGGCCCCCGTTCGGGCGGGCCAATCGGGACATGCCGGCCAACCGGGGCAGCCGGTGCCCAGCGTTAAGCACCGTTGCGTGTCGCCGCAAGGAAGGGGCTGGACCAAAACCGCCGGAGCAGGCACAGATGGGGGAGGCCGTTCCAGCCCTCGAGTGCGGCGAGATGACGATCCGAACCCGTCTTGGCACGATTCCGGTCTGCTTGCTGCTGTCTGCGGCACCCGCGATGGCGGCTGTCGACTGCCGAGCGCCGAGGATGGCGCCGGCGGACCTGGCGATTTGTACCGACGCGCAGCTGGCGCGCCTGGACGACCTGTTGAGCCGACGGCTGGCGCGAACGGCACGCCAGCTGGCCTACGGGCCCTATCTCGGCTTGCGCGTGTGGCAAAGCGATTGGCGCCAGCAGCGCAACGAATGCAGCGCCGACCGCGCCTGTCTTGCCGCCGTCTACAACGACGCCAACCGCTTCCTTGATCGCTTTCAGCGTTGCCTTGGCACCAGCCTGCGCGGGCGCCGTTGCCTACCGGTGAGCGTTGAGGGCGAGCGTGCCGCGGTCCGCCGCCCCTAAACGCGAGGCCCCGACTTATTTCGCCTTCTCGAGCATGGCCTCCACGTGCTCCCAGTTCACCAGGTGGTCGAAAAAGGCTTCCAGGTATTTCGGGCGCGCATTGCGATAGTCGATGTAATAGCTGTGCTCCCACACATCGACCCCGAGGATTGGCGAGGCGCCATACATCAAGGGGTTCTCGCCATTGGGCGTCTTGGTGACCTCGAGCTTGCCGCCCTTGACGGCGAGCCAGGCCCAGCCCGAGCCGAACTGGGAAACGCCCGCCTGCACAAAATCGCCGCGCATTTTGTCGAAACCGCCAAGGTCCTTGTCGACCAGGGTCTGCAGCTTGCCGGGCAGCTTCTTGCCGCCCCCGCCCTTTTTCATCCACTGCCAGAAGTGGATGTGATTGTAGTGCTGGCCGATGTTGTTGATGACGGGGGCGTCTTTTGCCGCGAAGGCCTCCCGGCAAATGTCCTCAATGCTCTTGCCGTCATATTTGGTGCCGGGCCCAGCAACCTTGTTACCATTGTCGACGTAGGCTTGATGATGCTTGTCGTGATGAAACTCGAGCGTCTCCTTGGACATGTACGGGCCGAGTGCGTCGTAGGCATAAGGGAGTTCTGGGAGCTTGAACGTCACGGCGGTACTCCGTTGCGTGTGCTGGGGGTATGGGGTCGCCGACAGCGTACCTGAGAGGGGACGTCTAAGACAAGCGTGCGGCCTGCACCACTGCTACGCCCTTGCCTCCTGCCCTTGCCCGGCCTGGGTGGGCCGGTCATTGCTTGGCCACGCCGGCGCCGCTGCCCTTGCTGCTGGACGCTGCCGACCATACTTCCCCGCCACCGGCTTTGCCGGCGGTGACGTAGGTCGACCAGCTTTGAGCGCGCCGTTCGCTGGCGCGGGGATCCTCCCGCTGCGGTAGACTGAGGTCGCGGGGGTTGTCGACCATGACGGCCAAATTGCGCACGGTGGCGCAGCCCCAGCTGGGGTAGGGAATGCGCTCCTCGTTGCGCCCGACAGCCTCGCTCCAATCGTCGCAGGTGGGCGCAATCGCGATCGGGCGCTCGTAGGCGAGCCGGATGCTCGGCACGGTGTTGGGCCCCCGCTCCCACGCCGTCATCTTGATAATGCGGTAGTTGATACCGGCATCGGCGACGTGGCGCTGGATGTCCCGCAAGGATCGGGCGATCGAAGCGGGGCGAGCGGCCCGCGGTACGAACACCACCAGCCGGCGCTTGGTCTCGTGCTGCTGGGGCTCAAGAAAGCGCACAACATCGATGTGCTGGTTGGGGCTCAGGCCGTCGGCGTCCGGCACTTCGATGTCGAGCGTCTCGCGCGTTGCCGCGAATTGCATGGGGTGGCGTAATTCCGGATCGCTCAAGCCGACGGCGGTTGCGTTGTCGAGCCCGCGATGCTCTGCGCCGCGATAGTGATCGCAGGCCGCAAGCAGGAGACCCGCCAGCGCGGCGAGCACGGCGGCGCCTTGGGCGCGTGCCTTCATGCCTTAACCCCCCGCGTTCGGATATTCGATAATGAAGCCGTAGTCGCCCTCGTAGCGCGCGGGCGGCGCATGGCCGGGCACTCCGTAGATGCGCCTTGAGTGAGCCGGGATCAGGCACGCCAGCGCGTCGCTGAGGTCGGGGGCAACGGTGACCTCCAGGAATACGAGCTTCTGCTCGTCGGCGCCGAAGAAGAAGGCGTTGGCGTCGCCAACGTCCTTGGCCAAGAGAAAGATTGCCGGGAGGATTGCATCACGGTGTCGAGGATTTGCGGATTGGAGACGAGGACGTGCTGCGAGATCGACGGGCAATTCGATCAGCATCGACTTGTCGACACCGATGGTGATCTTCCGCGTCAGGGCAAAGCGCGTCAGCGCCGGCGCCACGATGTGGGACCGATGCGTGGCATCGCCCGGCGGCCAGGGCGCGCGCGCCGATGCCTGGGCGCCGGCCGATCCGCCTGCGGCAAGCATGGCGAGGAGGCACAACGCCGCCGCGGCTGCGGCCCAATCGAAGCCGGTCCTGCGCCCTCGCAGGCTCACCATGGCAACTCACCCCGCTGATTGCCGCAAGTTGGCCTCGAGCTTGCCGCCGCCGAACCCGACACTTGACGCGCACGCTGAACATGACGCGCACGCTGAACGCAGCCCAGTCTTGCGACATTCGCGGGCCGAGCTCTAGCGCCCGCCGGCGTCCTCAACGCTTGTCCCCAATCTATCGACAGCTTCTGCCCAGCTTTGCGCACCGCGCTTGCGCGCGGCGGTTCGCGGCGCGCTGCGGCCTCCCGGCCGCGGCAACGACAAAAAGCCCCTTCGCCGCGGCGGTGCCGGCGCCCACGCCGTCGCCTGGCAGCCGCGCCGGGATGCGGGCCATCGCCCGCGCCGCGCGGCGGCTCGCGCCTTTGGCTCACGTCCCAATTAGATGTGCACAAACGCGCGCCGCCGGAAAAGGCGGCGGCCTTGCCGGGTCTCAACTGGCGATTCGCAATTTCGCGATTTCGCGCGCAATCGCCTCGAAGGCCTGCACCAGGGCGGCTCCGTTGCTCGCCGCGTAGGCCTTCCGCCGCACTCGAGGCGCAGCTCGCCAGCAGGGCGCGCGTGTTGGCATCGTTTTCGAGCCGGAAGGCGATGGTGTAGACGGTGATGCCGGCGGCCTTGGCGTTCTCGCAGGCGGCGCGCGTCTTGTTGTTCATCTGCCCGATGAGGGCCGTCGACGTCGCCGTGGCCCCGAGCCTGCCGTTCGAAGCATAGCCGAAGGCGTGGTAGATCGAGTTGTTGTGGTTGGCGGCGGCCTGATGGATGGTCTCCCCGACGGTCATCAGGATTAGATGTTTGTTGTTTTCCGAATCGCCGTAGGGACGCCCCTGCGTGAACGGCTCTTCGGGCGACAGCACGCGCCATCCCCACATCAGGTCGAGAATGTTGGTGCTGCCCTTGGCGTGCATTTGCGCAAGGACGGCTTCAACGGCGCTCTTGTGCTCGGTCAGCGCCAGAATCGGTCGACTGTCGCAGAGCGCGTTGCGACCGGGCGCGGCAGCGACGGAGCCGCCATCGTATTTGCAAGTGCGGGCCTGGGCCTCGGCGGCGGGGAGCGCGGGTGTCGACCACGATGTACCGCGGCCGCGACGGCTCATGTGCATGCACGGGCGTCGGCGCCACACACCGCCCGCCGGTGTCCGACAGATAACAGATAGTTGTTGGCGTAGCCGTTGCCCTCGGCATTGGCGGGGTCGGGCTCGTCGGGCGCGAACATCGGCACGACAGGTGCTGCCAACGCCTCACGGCGCCGACGTTGCTTTCGTTCAATTTGAAGACAATTGGCGCCCGCGCCACGCTCGGCGCGCAAATCGAGGAGGTGGGGCGGTTTGCGGCCGCGAGCCTTTTGTTGCGGCTTTCGCCGCGACAGGCGCAAAGGCGCCGAGGCCGAGGCAAGACCAATGTTTAAAGCCCTGCGCGCCGTGACGCCGCGCCTTCAAAGATTGCGGCGTGTGCATGCCACTCAAGAAACGTTACCTCGCGGCAACGTTACTCGGGCAACGTTACTAAGAGTTCATTCACATCCCAGCTCTAGCTTTGCTAGCCTTCATACGTCGTGACCGAGTGCGGATCGAAAAAATTGATCGCGTTCGACTTGTTGTAGCTGGAGTGGTCATATCGATCGTGCTACGGGAGCGGCGTTTTTTCAGCGCAAACGGGCTGCGCAAATCACCATGGCCACGAGCACAATCAGTCCCAAGCCGACGCGCGCGGAAACCGATAGCTTCGGCAGCATCGAGGTGCCCGCCGACAAGTATTGGGGTGCGCAGGCGCAGCGCAGCCTCGGCAATTTCAAGATCGGCTGGGAGCGGCAGCCCAAGGCGATCGTCCGCGCTCTTGGTATCGTCAAGCGTGCCGCCGCCGAGACCAACATGGCGCTCGATCGGCTCGACCCGAAGATCGGCAAGGCCATCGTCGCGGCGGCCCAGGAGGTGATCGACGGCAAGCTCGATGAGCATTTTCCGCTGGTGATCTGGCAGACCGGTTCGGGCACCCAGTCGAACATGAATGCCAACGAAGTGATCTCCAATCGGGCCATCGAACTGCTGGGTGGCAGCAAGGGCTCGAAGAAGCCCGTGCATCCCAACGACCACGTCAACATGAGCCAGTCGTCGAACGACACCTACCCGACAGCCATGCACATCGCCTGCGCCGAGGAGACGCAGCATCGTCTGCTGCCGGCGCTCAAGCACCTGCATGCCGCGCTCGACGCCAAGGCCAAGGCCTGGGCGCATATCATCAAGATCGGCCGCACGCATACACAAGACGCCACACCCTTGACGCTCGGTCAGGAATTCTCCGGCTACGCCGCCCAGGTCGCAAACGCTGTGCGCCGGATCGAATCGACCTTGCCCGACCTGATGCAGCTGGCGCAGGGCGGGACGGCGGTCGGCACCGGCCTCAACGCGCCCAAGGGCTTTGCCGAAGGGGTGGCCAGGCGCATCGCTGACATCACCGGCCTGCCATTCACCACCGCCCCCAATAAATTCGAGGCGCTGGCGGCCCACGATGCCATGGTGATGAGCCACGGCGCCATCAATGCCACCGCGGCGGGGCTGTTCAAAATTGCCAACGATATTCGCTTTCTCGGCAGCGGCCCCCGCTCCGGTCTGGGCGAACTCGCCTTGCCGGAGAACGAGCCCGGCTCTTCGATCATGCCTGGCAAGGTCAATCCGACGCAATGTGAGGCCCTGACCCAGGTCTGTGTGCAGGTGTTCGGTAATCACGCCGCCGTGACCTTTGCGGGCAGCCAGGGCCACTTCGAGCTCAACGTTTTCAATCCGGTCATGGCCTATAATTTTCTGCAGTCCGTGCAGCTGCTGGCCGACGCTGTCATCAGCTTCACCGACAATTGCGTTGTCGGGATCGAACCGCGCGAGGATAACATCAAGGCTGCGCTCGAGCGGTCGCTGATGTTGGTAACCGCGCTCGCCCCCAAGCTCGGCTATGACACTGCGGCCAAGATCGCCAAGGGGGCACACAAAAACGGGACGACCTTGAAGCAAGAGGCTGTCGGCGGGGGATATGTTTCGGCTGAGGAGTTCGACGCGATCGTCGACCCGCGCAAGATGATCGGACCGGAGGCGTAATGGGCACCGTCGTCAACTTGAACCGCTATCGCAAGGAGAAGCAGCGCGCTGCCCGGGAACGCCGAGCGAATGAAAAACGCATGCTCTTTGGTCTGCCCAAGATCGAGCACAGCAAGAATGCTGCGCAGCGCAGCTTGGACAAACGGCGCCTCGATGGTATGCGACGCGAGGAACGGTCGCCCGAGCGGGAGGACTGACGAGGCGCCGTGACGGCGCCCGACCGCGCGAGGCCGGTGCGGCGGCCCGGCCCGGCGGCCAAGGGCGGGTCAAACGCGGGTGCGGAACGATTTGTCGGGGTCGCCCATGAGCCGGCCTGTGAAGCGTTCCTTCAAGATTGACGGGCATCCCACGTCGATTTCCCTCGAACAGGCCTTCTGGGATGCGCTGAAGGACGTGGCGGCGAGCGAAAACGAGCCCGTCAGCCGGCTGATCAGCCGCATCGACGCCGAGCGCGGCTCGAGCGGCCTTTCCAGCGCCGTGCGGGTGTGGCTGTTGGCGCACTACCGCGCCGGGCGCCCGGGTGGTTAGCCCGGCGTCGCCGGCCGCGCCGGGCTGGCGGGTGCGACCGGCAGCGGCTGTGGCGGGGTCGGGTTTTCCATCTCTTGGCGCAGGCGCTCGGCCTCACTGCGTCGGCGCGCCTCGTCGAGCTGACGCAAGCGCTCGAGCGTTTCCACATCGTGTTCCATCTTGCGCACCGCCAGCTCGCGTTCGAGGGCCTCGCTGTTGATGACGGGCTCGACCTTGTCGAGCGCCGCCAGCGGGCCGCGGTAGCTGACGATCACCGGCGGCAGCACCGGTTTGCTGGCGAGCGCGGTGTCTTTGCCGGGAACTTGCTGCAAGCGCCATTCGGACTCAAACAGGAAGCTCAAGAGATTGATGGCGGCGCTTCCCGAGGCGCGCTCGGCGCTCATGTCGATGACGATGGGGCGCATGCGCAGCTGACCATCGCCGATTTCCAAGGCAATCTCCTCGGGCAAATTGAGCCGACCGACTGTGAGGCCTTGCGCCAGCGCCTCCTTGAGGACGCCGCGCAGGCGCTCCGGATCGTTTTTCAGGACCTGCTCGGTGGCGAGCCCGACCGCGCCCGGCCACAGACCAGCAAGCTTGCCGTCACTCTGGACGCGCCCCTGCCCTTGTAGGGCGGCGATGAGGTTGCGCGGATTGGCGCCGCGGCCGCTGAAGGCCAAGTCCGCCTTGATGCCGCCCACCGTCCCCGCCTTCGCGCCGACGCCAAGTCCCCTCAAGGCTTCGAGCCTGCCGTCGCTGAGCTGCAGGGAGCCGTTCACGGCGGCGCCGGTGCCCGTGCTCTCGATGGTAAATTGCATGCGGCTGCGGCCGCCGAGGGCGGCGCCTTCGATGCCGCCGACGGTGATCTTGCCGTCTTTGAGGCTGAGGTCGACCGTGGCGTCCTTGAGCCCCATGCCCTCGCTCAGGGCCAAGCGCCCGAGCCCGAGGACAACGTGGCCGTCGATGCCGGCAAGCGCGCCCAGATCAAAGGGCTCGTCGGGCCAAGCGCTTTGCCGGCCGGCAAGGGCAGCTTCGGCGGCGCCGGTGATCGCGGCAAGCCGCAGGTCGAGCAAGGGGGCGAGCAGGGAGCGGACGCTGAGCTCGCTGAGCTCGAGGCGGGCGTCAACCTGGCGCCGCTCGGCGGCCCGGGCAAGCGCAATGCGGCCGCGAACCTCGCTGCCACCGACCGTCATGAGGAGCTGCTCGAGGCTGACGGCACCGTCCTCGACCACAAGCTTGAGCCCGCCGTCGACGCCGATGCCCGCTAAGCTGAGCGGTGGCGAAAGCCCGGCCATGGCGGCGAGCCGCTCGCCATCGGCCGCCTTGAGACGCAGGTCGCCGGCTATTTTGTTGCCTTTCTCGAGCACGTTCAGGAGGCCCTGGAAGTCGAGGGCCAAATCACCCGCCGAGAGCGTCAGCACCGTGGACAGCCCCTCTGCCGGCACGCCCTTGGCCTTGAAGAAGGCCTGCCCGGGTGCCGCCTTGTCGGCGCGCGCCTGACCGCCATCGGAGATCAACGCCGTCAGCTTGCGGGCGTCGGGGGCGTCGAGGGTGGCGACGATCTCGGCCGGGCCCGACCGCCAGCCGCCGGGCGCGCCGTCGAGCCGCCCGGAGACTTTGAGGGTCGAGCCGTTGACGTCGCCGGCAAGGGTGAGGTCGCGCGAGGTGGCGGTTCGTCCCCCGAACACCAAGGTGCCGGCAAGGCGCAGCGGCGCCAACTTTTGGCCAAGGCGCTCGTCGGGTCGCAATCCCTCGGGCACGCCGATGAGGCGGGCCAGATCGCCGAGGTCGGCGGCGCTGCCTACCGCGACCATGCCCGACAGGCTGCCCTTGGGACGGGTGGCGACGTTTTCCAGCGCACCTTTGAGATCGATCAGGAGGCCGCGCTCGTCGACCAGGCGCAGCAGCGGCAGCTCGAGGTTGCCCGACTTGAGCCTCAGCTGCATGGCCACGTCGCGATAGCTGTGGGTTGCGGTGATGAGCCGACCCGTTTCAAGGCTCAGGCGCAGGTCGGGCTCACCGCCGTCGCCGCGCTTGCCGAGCGCGGCGTTGGCCGCCAGCGCATCCGACCAGGCCCCCTGTGCCAGCGCATTGAAGGCCTCGCCGATGCCGGCTTCGCCTGGCTGAAAGGCCCGCACATCGATTTGCGGTGCCTCGAGCCGCAGGGCCAGTTCCGGGCGCCCCTGCCAGCGCCAGTCGGCGTCTCCCGACAGCGGCGTTCCCGAGACGTCGCCGACGATGTTGCGCACGACGGCGCGACCCGTGCCAATGGCCAGCTGGGCGCTGATGCCAAAGGCGCCGTCGCCCTTGCCGTCCGCCGGCGCGGGGATCTTGGCAACCCACCCGAGCGCCCTGAGCAGGCTGGGTCCGCGCAGGTTGATGCTGCCGGCAAACTCCGGCGCCCCGGCGGGCCCCGTCAGGGCGCCCTTGAGCTCGGCGCGGCTGCCGCCCGGCATGCCGACCCGCAACTGCTCGATCTCGAGCTTGTCCTTGAGGCGCGCGACGGCGAGACGGACGCCGCTGACGGCCTCGCCGCCGAGGTTAGCCTGATCGATCGACAGCGTCAGGCGCGAGCGGCCATCGGCCGGTAGCAGGTCGCGGGCGCGCAGGGCGAAGGGGACCAGGCTTTCACTCGGTCGTGCGCCTTCGCCGGCGCCGGCGATGCGGTCGAGATCGAGCCAGCGCGAGGAGAGATCGACCTCGAAAGCGAAGGTATCGCCCCAGCGCGCCGATGCCTCCCCGACGACGAGCTGTGGCCTGCCGCCCTGTTCGAACGACAGCGCCAAGTCGGACAGCGTGCCGCCGGCCGCATCGGCCCTGAGCACGGCCTTAAGATCGAAGGCTTGTCCGGCGGCACCCTCGCGGTCCTCCACGGCGCCGGCAAGCGGCCGCGCGGGGGGCGCCCGGGCGAGGCCCACGATTGGCAGCCGCGCCGTCAGCTCCCCGTCGAGCTTGGGTTCGGCCATCAGGTCGGTGAGGCGGGCATCGAGCAGGTAGTTGGCGCCCGTTTCCGCTAAACGCAGCGACGCGCGCAGGCGGACGCCGGCCTCGCCATCCGGCTTGGCGGTGACAAATCTGATTTCGCGTTCGCTGCCGCCTTTGCCAAAGCTGCCGCGAAACCGATAGGGCCCGTCGATGGCCGGCGCCGACAATTCTCCGTCGATGCCCTCGAGCCGCAGGCTCTCAACACCGCTCGGGCCATGCACGGCCAGGGCGCCATCGGTGATCTTGAGCGAGGTTATGGCGAAGTTGGAGGGCAGATAGGCGGCATTGGCGAACACTTGCCCGAAGCTTTGCCAGTTCCAATTGCCGCGCGCTTCGCGTGCCAGCCTCAGCATCGGGCGGCGGAACTCGATTTCGTTGGCTTCGATGATGCCGCGAAACAGCGGCGCGATCGACAGCTTGAAGGCCAAGCTTTCGGCGCGAAAGAAGGGTTCGCGCAAATTGCTCGAGGCTTCCGCGATCCTGACCCGCTCCAAGCGAAAGCTGGGTGTGGGGAGCAGGTGCAGGTTGACCGCGCCGCTGACCCGAACCTCCCGCCCCAGAAAACGCGTGGCCTCGTCCTCAAACACGCCGCGGTAGGAGTTCCAATCGACGAAATAGGGGATCGCAAACAGGGAGGAGATTACGGTGATCATGAAGACGGCGAGGCCGACGAAGAAATTGCTCATCGGCCGCCTCCGGCCGCCTGCGCCCGGCAGGCAGCCGCGCGGGCGACGCGTCCGTACGGCCGTGCCGCATTGCCCAAACTGCGCGTCTGTTCGCCGCTTCGCCTACGCATTGCCGACGGATTTGCCCGCTCGCATTTTCACGCTTTTATTTTGGTTTCAACTATACACGGGATGACCACCAAAATGGACCGCGAATTTGGTGCCACGGCGACCAATTGGCGGCTTGTGGGCAGAGTGGACGGCCGATTTGCCCGCGCCCGTCCAGTGCTATAGTCAACCTCAATGCCAGCGAATCGCCAATTGTCCCCGAATTCTGCGCCCCCGCCGGCGGCGGCGAGCCCGCAAGGCTCCGTTTCCGCTCGCGCTTTGGGCCGCCTTGCCGGCCCTTATATGGCCGACCTCAATCCCGAGCAACGCGCGGCGGCGGAGGCGCTCGATGGTCCCGTTCTGGTGTTGGCGGGCGCCGGCACGGGCAAGACGCGCGTGTTGACGACGCGCATTGCCCATATCCTGTGCACGGGCCGGGCGCGGGGTTCCGAAATCCTGGCCGTGACCTTCACCAACAAGGCCGCGCACGAGATGAAGGAGCGCATCGGCGGCCTGATCGGTGGGGCGGTAGAGGCGATGCCGTGGCTCGGCACCTTTCACGCCATCGGCGTCAAGATCCTGCGCCGGCACGCCGAGCTCGTCGGCCTGAAAAATGGCTTCACGATCCTCGATACGGACGATCAGCTCCGGCTGATGCGGCAAGTGATCGAGGGGGCCGGCCTTGACAAGGATCGCTGGCCGGCGCGGCAGTTGGCGGGGCTGATCGACGGCTGGAAAAACCGCGGCCTGACGCCCGCCAAGGTGCCGCGCGGGGAGGCCTTCGGCTTCGCGGAGGGCAAGGGCGCCGAGCTTTATGCCGCCTACCAGCAGCGCTTGAAGGAGCTCAATGCCGCCGATTTCGGCGATCTGCTGCTCGAGGTCTTGCGGCTGTTCCTCGACAATGCCGATCTGCTTGCGGATTACCGCAGGCGCTTTCGCTATATTCTGGTCGACGAATACCAAGACACCAATGTTGCCCAATACCTTTGGCTGCGGCTGCTGGCGGGTGGCGGGGTGCCCAATATCTGCTGCGTCGGCGATGACGACCAGTCGATCTACGGCTGGCGTGGGGCCGAGGTCGACAACATTTTGCGCTTCGAGCAGGACTTCCCCGGCGCCAAGGTCATTCGGCTCGAGCGCAACTATCGCTCCAACGGCCATATCCTGGCGGCGGCATCCCACCTCATCGCCCACAACAAGGCGCGGCTGGGCAAGACGCTGTTCACCGACCGGGACCTGGGGCGCCCGGTAAGCCTTGCCGGGGTTTGGGACGACGAGGAGGAAGCGCGTGCCATCGGCGAGGAGATCGAGGCGCAGCAGAAGGCCGGACGGCGGCTGAGCGAGATCGCCATCCTGGTGCGCGCCTCCTTTCAGATGCGCGCCTTCGAGGATCGCTTTGTCACGCTCGGCTTGCCCTATCGGGTCATCGGGGGGCCGCGCTTCTACGAACGCCAGGAGATCAGGGACGCCATCGCCTACCTCGAGGTCACGCTCAATCCCGCCAACGATCTCAAATTCGAACGCATCATCAACGTTCCCAAGCGCGGCATCGGCGACAGTACGGTGCGACGCCTGATCGAGCTGGCGCGCGCGCGCGCCATCTCGCTCTATGCGGCCGCGCGCGAAATCGTCGACACCGAGGAGCTCGCCGGCAAAACCCGCAAGGCGCTCGCCGACCTGATCGCCACCTTCGAGCGCTGGCGCGCCCAGGTTGCCGGCATGAAGCACACCGAGCTGGCCGAGCTGATTTTGGACGAGTCGGGCTATACGCAGATGTGGCAGCACGATCGCACTCCACAGGCGCAGACGCGGCTCGAGAACCTGAAAGAGCTCGTGCGCTTCATGCACGAGTTCGAGACGCTGCAGGGCTTCCTGGAGCATGTCTCCCTGGTCATGGACGCCGACGGCGCGGGGGCCGGCGATCGCGTGTCCCTGATGACCTTGCATGCGGCCAAGGGGCTCGAGTTCGAGGTCGTGTTCCTGCCGGGCTGGGAGGAGGGCCTATTCCCGCATCAGCGCAGCCTCGATGAGAATGGCAATGCCGGCCTCGAAGAGGAACGGCGGCTGGCCTACGTCGGCATGACGCGGGCCAAGCAACTGGCCAAGATCAGCTTCGCCCAGAACCGCCGCAATCGTGGCCTTTGGCAGGCCGCGGCGCCGTCCCGCTTTGTCGACGAGCTGCCCGAGGCCCACCTCGAGGTGAGCGAAGCCAAAAGCCCCTACGGTGGCGGCACCGGCGGCCGCTTCAACCCCTACGGGCACAGCCGCTTCGATGAGCCCGCGGCGGGGTTTGAGAGCGGCTATGCGACGCCGGGGTGGCAGCGCGCCAAGGCGCAGTGGAAACGCGAGGACCGCAGCAAGAAGCGCACGCCCCTGACGCTCGACGGCGAACTCGTTGCCTCGGCGGCGGCGGCCGCGGGCTACGCGCCGGGGGAGCGCATTTTCCATCAAAAGTTCGGCTACGGGCGCATCGCCGACGTCGACGGCAACAAGCTCACGATCGACTTTGAAAAGGCGGGGCGCAAGCGGGTGGTGGACAGTTTCGTCGAGCGCGCCCCCTAGCCGCTGCCCTGTGCATTTTGCGTCACAGGGACGTCCCAAACGCCCGCTAGCCTCGACAATCGCGGTCGGCCGGTTCTAGAACGAACCGGCTCTTGCTCAAGGGTAATTCGCCGTTGCAACGCTTGGCGGGGGAAAACATGGCGTCGGCAGGAACGATGATGCGGGGCGGAGTGTGGAGCGCGCTCGTCAACGCGACGGCGGCCGCGCGTCCGGCGGAGGCCGCCAAAAGCCCGCCGGCGCGGGAAAAGTTTTTGCCCATCACGCGGCACGCCCTGCTCGATCGGCTCACCCATCCTCAGAGCTGGCCCGCCGGCGAGGCCAAGGACGCCCGCCGCCTCATGCGCTATCTCGACTATTGGCGTCGGCATTCCTATGCCGCCAGCCTGCTCGAGCTCGAGCAGCTCTACGAGCCCTTCAGTCCCGACAGCGACCTTTTGACAACGCGCGTTTTCACGGCGCAAGAGAAGCTCGCCATGCAGAAGCAAGTGGTCGAGCAAATGCACCACTTCCTGGTGCAGGCGAACTTCGAGCACGTCGATCCCTCGGACGTGAAGATCATCCTGACCAAGGATTCCTACTACGGTCTCGACCTGCAGGTGGACCTCGGTGCCTTCGAGGAAATCCTGATCTTCTATCGCGGGGCCACCACCATGACCGAGCGGCGGCGTACGGCCAAGCGGCTGTTCTTGTGGCACGAGGAGGTGAAGATCCCCGTGTTTCAGCGGCTGTTCCTGCTGTTCAAGCTGAAGCCGTTCGAGGTGCGGGTGAGCGAGGTCATGCGCGAGCAGGGCCTCGAGCGCAAGGAGGCGGAAAAGGTCGTCAAACGCACCCGCGGCCTGCTGCCCGGCTCGGTCAAGAGCGACTTTATTTATATGAAGCTCTTTAAAAACATCCCGCGCACCGACATCGAAATGATCTTTCCCAATACCAAGGTGCAGTTCCGGCTGTTCGACAAGATCAAATTCGGCGTGACGGCCGGCAGTGGTCTCGGCATGGGGGTGGCCGGTACGGTCGGCAAGATCGCGCTGGTGTCGACCAACCCGATGGCCCTGATCGGCGCGCTGGCCGGGCTGGGCGGTGTGGCGATGCGGCAAGCGTCGAACTTCATTGCCCAGCGCAATCGCTACATGATCGTGATGGCGCAAAATCTCTACTTCCACGCGGTGGCCGACAATCGCGGCGTCATGACGCTATTGGCGGATCGCGCCGCGGAGGAGGACGTCAAAGAGGAGATGCTGCTTTACAGCGCACTGGCCAAGGCGCCCGTCAATGTGCGTGAGCTGAAGGCCGTCGATGAGGCCATCGAGACCTATATCAAGGACACTTTCGACCTCGACGTCGACTTCGATATCTCCGATGCCCTGAGCCGCCTGAAACAGGACGGGCTTGTCACGGAGCTGCCGGACGGCACGCTGCGGGCGCTGCCCCCGCACGCCGCCGCCACCCAGATCGATAAGCTGTGGGACCTGTGCCTCGATCAGCTGCCCGACCCGGTCGCCGCCGGCCACGAATTCGATGGCGCAACGGGGGGACCGGCGGCAGCCTAGCGCGCCCGCGCTTATGTCCGCGGCCCCGACGACGGTGACGACCGGCAAGACGGCGGGCGCGTCTCGCGCTCGGGCGCAAACTAGGGCAGGATCGGCGCGCGCCCGCCACGGCTTGGAGCCCGGCAGCGTGCGCGCCTTTATGCCTGAGCCCCGTCTTGCCCGCCGGAGGAGCGCGTGTATCAGACCTACGAGGCTCCCCCCTTGGGCGGCGATCACGCCTTGCGCGTGCGCCGCCTGCGCCAGCTCTTGGCCGAACTTGGCGTCGATGCCATCCTGGTGCCGCGCGCCGACGAGCACCAGGGCGAGTACGTCGCGCCTGCGGCCGAGCGCCTCGCCTGGCTCACGGGTTTTACGGGTTCGGCGGGCCTCGCCGCCGTCGCGCGCACCGCGGCGGCCCTCTTCGTCGACGGGCGTTACGTGGTGCAGGCGCCAACCCAGGTCGACACCGGCCTGTTCCAGATCCTGCAGGTGCCGCAGGCCAAGCTGTCCGATTGGCTGATCGGCACGCTCAAAGGCGCAGGCAGCGTCGGCTACGACCCCTGGCTGCACGCCCAGGCCGGCCTCGAGGACTTGGGCGCGGCGCTGGACGCCAAGGGCATAAAGCTGAAGGCGCTGGCGCGCAACCCGATCGACCGGATCTGGGGGCGTGACCGGCCGGCGCCGCCGACGGGCCTGGTGCTGCCGCAGGCCTTGGCCTTCGCCGGCAAGCCCGCGCAAGAGAAGCTTGCCCAGCTGCAGGACACCCTGCGCCGGGACCAGGCCGACGCGGTGATCTTGACCCAGCCCGACTCGATTGCCTGGCTCTTTAACATTCGCGGCTCCGACGTCGCCCACAATCCCGTGCCGCTGGCCTTTGCCGTCGTCGCCGCCACCGGCAAACCCGAGCTCTTCATCGACAAAGCCAAGATCGGCCGCGACGCGCGGGCGCATTTGGCGCCGTTGGCAAAGCTCAGCGCGCCCGCCCTGCTGGCGCCGCGGCTTGCCGCGCTCAAGGCCGCGGGCAAGCGGGTGCGGCTCGATCCCAACACGGCCGCGAACTGGTTTTTCCGCAAGCTCAAGGGCGGCAAGGGGCGGATCGTGCGCGGCGCCGACCCCTGCCTCCTCCCCAAGGCGCGCAAAAACGCCGCGGAAATTGCCGGCGCCCGCGCCGCCCACAAGCGTGATGGCGCGGTAATGGCGCGTTTTCTGGCCTGGCTCGACCGCGAGGCCGGCAGTGGCGGTCTCGATGAGATCGCCGTTGCGCGGCAGCTGGAAGGGATGCGCAGCCAGACCCAAGCGCTGAAGGAGATCAGCTTCGACACGATTTCCGGGGCGGGACCCAACGGCGCGATCGTGCACTACCGAGTGACGACGGCGACCAATCGCAAGCTCAAGGCGGGCGAGCTCTACCTCGTCGACTCGGGCGCCCAGTACCTTGACGGCACCACCGATATTACGCGCACGGTGGCGATCGGACGCCCGACGCGGGAAATGCAGGAGCGCTTCACGCTCGTGCTCAAGGGCCACATCGCCATTGCCAAGGCGCGCTTTCCGGCTGGCACGCGCGGCGTCGATCTTGACGCCTTGGCCCGCCGGGCGCTGTGGGAGGCCGGTCTCGACTTCGACCATGGCACCGGACACGGCGTCGGCAGTTACCTGTCCGTGCACGAGGGCCCGCAAAACATCTCCAAGCGCGGCATGACCCCGCTGGAGCCCGGCATGATCATCTCCAACGAGCCTGGCTACTACAAGGCCGGGGCGTACGGGGTTCGCATCGAGAATTTGCTGTTGGTCGAGGAACCGCGCGTCGTCGAGGGTGGCGAGCGCGCCATGCTGGGCTTCGAAACCTTGACGCTGGCACCGATCGATCGGCGTCTGATCGTGCCGGCGCGGCTCAGCGCTCAGGAGCTGGCCTGGCTCAACGCCTATCACGCGCGTGTGGCCGATGTGATCGGGCCCGAGCTCGGCCCCGCTGACCGCGCCTGGCTCGAGGCCGCCGCGGCGCCGATCCCGGCGCCTGCGGTCGCGTCTTAAAGGCCCAGCACGCGGCGAAGGAAGTCGAGCTCGGCCTGCAAGACGGCGATGATGGTCTCCGCCCGGCGAAAGCCGTGGCCTTCGCCGGCGAACTCATGATAGGCCACGTCGACCCCGCGTTGCTTGAGCCGCCTCACC
Organism: uncultured Alphaproteobacteria bacterium; assembly: GCA_963775835.1. Lineage (GTDB taxonomy): Bacteria > Pseudomonadota > Alphaproteobacteria > Rhizobiales > Hyphomicrobiaceae > AWTP1-13. The sequence continues at coordinate 391,950 of CAVZKV010000025.1, forward strand.
ATGCCTCGGGACTGCTCCGGCGGCACCACCCTGTCGTCGAGGCCCTGGAACAGGATGACGGGCGCGCTGATGTCGTCGATCAGCGTGAGCGGTGAGCGGGCGCGAAAGGTCTCTTGCCAGTCCGCGGGCGTCGTTCCCATCAGCCGGTGCAGGTAACCGGATTCGAACTTGTGGGTGTGCTTGAGCAGCAGCGCCAGGTCGGACACGCCGTAATGGCAACTCCCCGCCGCAAAGGCGTGCGTGGTGGCCAAGGCCATCAAGGTGGTGTAGCCGCCGGCGCTGCCGCCGGAGATGGCGATTTTCTTGCCGTCGGCGAGGCCGGCGCGGGCGAGATGCCGGGCGGCGGCGGCACAATCGGCCACGTCGGCGATGCCCCAAGCAGCATCGAGCCGCTCGCGATAGGCGCGGCCGAAGCCCGTGCTGCCCGAGTAGTTGATGTCGAACACGGCAAAGCCGCGGCTGGTAAAGAACTGGGTGCGCATCTTCAAGCCGGCATCGGTCATGCTGGTGGGACCGCCGTGTACGAACAGGAGGGCGGGCGGCAGGGCGCCGGCGGGCCCCCGATGCGCGGCGTTGGTGGGGGCATAGTAGAGGCCATAGACGGTGCGCCGCGCGGCGCGAAAGGCAACGTCGGTGCCGACGCTGAGGGAGCCCGACAGCTCCGCCAGCGGCAGGGCGTGCGCGGGCGGGCTGGCAAAACCTTGTAAGTCGCGCCGGCCAATGCGCATGACCTCGGGCATGGCCGTCGGCCGACTGATCAAGGCGGCAAAGCCCCCGGCGAAGGCAACGGGGTCATCGATGCGCGCGGTTTTGGCGGCGAGCTTGGCGTAGCGCGTGCGACGTCCGCGTTTGGGATCCCACACCTCCAGCAGCGGTCGACCCTGGTGCAGGGCGACCACGCCGATGCTGCCGTCGGGTGCCGGGCAATAGCTGCGCGTACCGAACACCCACTGCGGTCGGGACAGGTCGGCGCCGCGCTGCCCATAGCGGCGGCGCACCTTGGCGCCATCCCAAACGGTAAAGTTGTCCCCAGCCGCTCGCGTCCAAGACGAAGCTCAAGTGCCCGCTGCCACCGCACCATGCCGGCTGAAAGGCGGCCGCGCCGTTGCCGCCGGCAATGGGGACGGCGTCGCCGAGCGCGCCGTCCGCGTGCACGGGGGCCACGAACAGGGTGGCGCTGTCCCATGGCATGTCCGGCAGATCCCAGGCCAGGAAGGCGATCCTGTCCCCGGCGGGCGACAAACACGGGGAGGCATAGAAGTCGTGGGCGGCGGCGAGCTCGGTGACGCTGCCGCGGGCGATATCGATGGCCACCAGCAGGTTGCGCACCGGCACCTTGCGCCAGCGTGCCGCTCGCCCACCCCGATCAGGCGCTGGCGTCGGTCATCGAGGCTATAATCGGCAAAGCGCATGTTGGGGGCATTGGTGAGGCGCCTTGGCGCTTCACCCGGCCGGACGGCATAGATCTGCTGGTCGCTGTCATTCGTGAAGTAGATGGTCTCGCCCACGACGGAGAATTCGCCGCCGCCGTATTCGTGCACGCGCGATCGGGCCGAGAAGGGAGCAGCCAAGAGGTCGCGGACGCTGCCGTCGGCGCGGCCCTGCAAAATGGTTTGCCGCCCGCCCTCCTCGGGCCGCGATTGGCTCCAGTAGATGGCGCCGGCCTCCGCCTTGAGGCTGCCGTAACGCCGGCTGCCTGCGGCCGCCAGATGGGGCGTGATCGGCGAGGGCCAATGTCCAAAGGGGGTGGGCAGCTTGGGCATGGTCGGGGAACCAGGGGGCGTGGCGGGATGGGGCTCGTTGGGGCACAGGATGAAAAAAAATCTGGCATTGGGGGCGGCAACGGCGCAAATCATCTTTGCACCCGCGAAATAGGTCAGCTATGCTGTCCTTTACGTCGGGAGACCCGGCCGCGGCGGTATTGGCGCTGAGCGGCGCGGGCGCTCGATGAGAGGATCTGGGGTAAGATCAGCCGCCTGGACCGCGGCCTGACGTGCTGCCCGCAAGCCCATCGTCCGATCCGGGAGACGGGGGCCAGGGCGGCAATTTCAGGACGGCGCAACGGACCAGTGGCGTCCCGCTCCGCGTGCACGGCTGCTCGCTGCCCAGGCCCAGCTTCTGGGAACGGACAGGGTACCTGCGCGTAGACCCCCAGCCGAGCGATGAGGCCATCTGAGCCAGAAGGCGTAACGCCTATGACGACGGATAGAACCCACAGCGGCGGCAGTCCGGATGCCCGTGCCATGCCCTTTTTTCCCGAGGCGAGCGGTCTGTTCGATCCCCGCCGCGAACACGATGCCTGTGGCGTCGGCTTTATTGCTAACCTCAAAGGCGGCAAGACCCACAAGCTGATCGAAGACGCGCTCTGCATTCTGCAGAACCTCGAACACCGCGGGGCGGTCGGCGCCGATCCGATCGCCGGTGACGGCGCGGGCATTCTGATCCAGATCCCGCACGCCTTTCTGGAGGCCGAGGCGCAAAAGCTCAAATTCAAGCTGCCGAAGCCCGGCCACTACGCCTGCGGTCATCTGTTCCTACCGCAGGACGAGCGGCTCAGGGCCCACTGCGAGCGCGTCTGGACGCGCATCATTCGCGAGGAGGGCCTCGAGTTTTTGGGTTGGCGTTCGGTGCCCGTGGACAACAGCTGCCTCTCCGAAATGGTGAAGGCGACCGAGCCCGTGCATCGGCAGATCTTTATCGGCCGGCCGAAGGCGATGACGGAGCAGCAGGAGTTCGAGCGTCGCCTCTACATGATCCGCAAGGTCGTCTCCAATGCGCTCTACTTCGCCTACAAGGGCCGCGACATCGGTCACTACTCGGTGTCGCTGTCGAGCCGCACCCTGGTCTATAAGGGCATGTTCCTGTCCTACCAGGTGAAGAAGTACTACAAGGACCTGACCGACCCGCTTCTGGCCTCCTCGATGGCGCTGGTGCACCAGCGCTTTTCCACCAACACCTTCCCCTCCTGGAAGCTGGCGCATCCCTATCGCATGGTCGCGCACAACGGCGAGATCAATACGCTGCGCGGCAACGTCAACTGGATGGCGGCGCGGCAGGCGTCGGTGAAGACGCCGCTGTTCGGCAGCGACATCCCCAAGCTGTGGCCGATTTCCTATGAGGGGCAATCGGACACCGCCTGTTTCGACAACGCGCTCGAGTTCCTGGTGATGGGCGGCTACAGCCTGGCGCACGCGGCCATGATGCTGATCCCCGAGGCCTGGGCCGGCAATTCGCTGATGGATGCCAAGCGGCGCGCCTTCTACGAATACCACGCCTGTCTCATGGAACCCTGGGACGGCCCCGCGGCGATGGCCTTCACCGACGGCAGGCAGATCGGCGCCACGCTAGACCGCAACGGTTTGCGGCCCGCCCGCTATTTCGTGACCAAGGACGACACCGTGATCATGTCGTCGGAGGCCGGCGTGCTGCCCGTGGCGGAAGCCAACATTGCGCGCAAGTGGCGTCTGCAGCCCGGCAAGATGCTGCTGATCGATCTGGAAGCCGGTCGCATCATCTCCGACGATGAGCTGAAGGCGGACCTTGCCTCGCGCCATCCCTACCAGCAGTGGCTCTCCCGCACCCAGGTGCAGGTCGGCGATCTGCCGCTGCCCAAGCAGGTGGCGCGCAACAAGTCGAACGTGGCCCTGATCGATCTGCAGCAGGCGTTCGGCTATACCCAGGAAAGCCTGAAGTTCCTGATGGCGCCGATGGCGCACACCGGCCAAGAGGCCGTGGGCTCGATGGGCAATGACACGCCCGTCTCGGTGCTCTCCAACAAGCCCAAACTGCTGCATACCTATTTCAAGCAGAACTTCGCCCAGGTGACCAACCCGCCGATCAATTCGATCCGCGAGGAGCTGGTGATGAGCCTCGTCTCCTTCATCGGGCCGCGGCCGAACCTGCTCGATCTCGAGGGCACCGCCAAAATCAAGCGGCTCGAGGTGTACCAGCCGATCCTCAGCAACGAGGATCTGGAGCGCATCCGGCAAATCGGCCTGGTCAAGGATAACCAGTTCTCCTGCGTGACGATCGACATCACCTACGCGGTGGAGAAGGGCGCGCGCGGCATGGCCGATGCGCTCGATGTGGTCTGCGCCGAGGCCGAGGAGGCGGTGCGTTCCAAGGAGTACAACATCATCATTCTGTCCGACCGCCTAACGGGGCCGGATCGCATTCCGATACCGTCGCTGCTCGCCACCTCGGCCGTGCATCATCACCTGATCCGGCAGGGCCTGCGCACGTCGGTCGGGCTGGTGGTGGAAACCGGCGAGGCGCACGAGGTGCATCAGTTCGCGGTGCTCGCGGGCTACGGTGCGGAGGCCATCAACCCCTACCTGGCCTTCGATACCTTGGAGCAGCTGCTGCCCGATCTCGACGAGAAGCTAACCCTGAAGGAGGCGCAGAAGCGCTACATCAAGGCGCTCGACAAGGGCCTCTTGAAGGTGATGTCGAAGATGGGCATCTCGACCTACCAGTCTTACTGCGGCGCCCAGATCTTCGATGCCGTCGGACTGAAGTCGACGTTCGTGAAAAGGTATTTTACCGGCACGCACACGCAAGTCGAGGGCGCCGGCCTGCGCCAGATCGCGCGCGAGACCACCGAGCGGCACCGGCAAGCCTTCGGCAACGTGCAGGTGTTGGAGGGCGCGCTCGATGTGGGTGGCGAGTATGCCTATCGCATCCGCGGCGAAGCCCACATGTGGCGGCCGACGGTGGTCGCCGACCTGCAGCACGCGGTGCGCGGCAATCTCCCCGATAAGTATCGTGCCTATGCGCAAGAGATCAACGACCAGACCGAACAACTGATGACCTTGCGCGGCCTGTTCCGCCTAAAGAGCGCCAAGGAGATCGGGCGCCGTCCCGTCGCGCTCGAAGAGGTGGAAGCGGCGGCCAACATCGTGCGGCGCTTTTCGACCGGAGCCATGAGCTTCGGCTCGATCTCGCGCGAGGCGCATACCACCTTGGCGATCGCCATGAACCGCATCGGTGGCAAGTCCAATACCGGGGAAGGCGGCGAGGAGGCCGACCGCTTCAAGAGGCTGCCGAACGGCGATTCGATGCGTTCGGCCATCAAGCAGGTGGCCTCCGGCCGCTTCGGCGTCACCGCCGAATACCTCGCCAATTCCAATATGATGCAGATCAAGATGGCGCAGGGCGCCAAGCCCGGCGAGGGCGGCCAATTGCCCGGCCACAAGGTGGACGCCATCATCGCCAAGGTGCGCCATTCGACGCCGGGGGTCGGTCTGATCTCGCCGCCGCCGCATCACGACATCTATTCGATTGAGGATCTGGCGCAGCTCATCTTCGATTTGAAGAACGTCAATCCGGCGGCCGACGTCTCGGTCAAGCTCGTGTCCGAGGTTGGCGTCGGCACCGTCGCTGCCGGGGTGGCGAAGGCGCGTGCCGACCACGTCACCATCGCCGGCTTCGAGGGTGGCACCGGCGCCTCGCCCCTCACCTCCATCAAGCACGCCGGTTCGCCCTGGGAGATCGGGCTCGCCGAGACGCACCAGACCCTGGTCGCCAACCGCTTGCGCGGCCGCATCGCCGTCCAGGTCGACGGCGGCGTTCGCACGGGTCGTGACGTTGTCATCGGCGCCTTGCTCGGCGCCGACGAATTCGGCTTCTCCACCGCGCCGCTGATCGCGCTCGGCTGCATCATGATGCGCAAGTGCCACCTCAACACCTGCCCCGTCGGCGTGGCGACGCAAGACCCGCTGCTGCGCGCCAAGTTCAAGGGTCAGCCCGAGCACGCCATCAACTTCTTCTTCTTCGTCGCCGAGGAAGTCCGCGAGCTCATGGCCGCGCTCGGCTACCGCAGCTTCAACGAGATGATCGGCCAGTCCCAGTGCCTCGACAAGCAACGCGCGATCGGGCACTGGAAGGCCCGCGGGCTCGACTTCGAGAAGCTCTTCCACAAGCCGGACGTGCCGGAATCGGTGGCGATTTACAATTCCGAGCGGCAGGACCACGGGCTCGGCAAGGTGCTGGACGTGCGGTTGCTCGAGCTTGCCATGCCGGCGCTCGCCGAAAAGCGCCCGGTCAAGCAACAGCTCGCCATCTCCAACCGCGATCGCGCCACCGGGGCGATGCTGTCCGGCGAGATTGCCAAGCGTTACGGCCATGCCGGTCTGCCCGAGGATTGCGTGTGGTTGTCCTTCCAGGGCACGGCCGGCCAGAGTTTTGGTGCCTGGCTCGCGCACGGCGTGACCCTCGACCTCGTCGGCGAGGCCAACGACTACGTTGGCAAGGGCTTGTCGGGGGGCAAGCTGATCGTGCGCCCCGACCCGACCTCGGGCATCACTCCGGAGGAAAGCATCATCGTCGGCAATACGGTGCTCTACGGCGCCATCAGCGGGGAGTGCTATTTCCGCGGCGTTGCCGGCGAACGCTTTGCCGTGCGCAATTCGGGCGCCGTCGCCGTGGTGGAGGGGACCGGCGATCACGGCTGCGAGTACATGACGGGCGGCATCGTCGTCGTCATCGGGCCGACCGGTCGCAACTTCGCGGCGGGCATGTCCGGCGGCATCGCCTACGTGCTGGACGAGGACGGCAGCTTCGAGCGGCGCTGCAATCTGTCGATGATCGACCTCGAGCCCGTGGAGGCCGAGGATCGGGTGATGCGCCAGCTGTCCAACCAGGGTGGCGACCTGGAAAGTCACGGCCTGGTCGACATCATGGGCGACATGACCAAGCAGGATGCCGAACGCCTGCACCAGCTGATCGCCCGGCATGCCCACTACACCAATTCCGCGAAGGCAAAGGTCATTCTCGACAATTGGGTGCACTATCAGGGCAAGTTCAAAAAGGTGATGCCGGTCGAGTACCGGCGGGCGCTGGAAGAGATGAGCAAGCATCAGGCCGCCGACAAGACCGGCTTTGATGTGCTCGAGATCGGCTTGCCGGCCAAAGGCTAAAAACGCCGGCACCGGAAGGCGCACTTTGTTTGTCACGAGCGACTTTTGTCATGAAGATCTACGGCGATCTGGGGTCCGGGAACTGCCTGAAGGTCAAGTACACGGCCGACCTTCTCGGGCTCGCTTACACTTGGGTGCCGATCGAGGTGCTGAAGGGGGACACGCGCACGCCCGAGTTCGTCGCCAAGTTTCCGATGGCGCAGATCCCGGCCGTGGAATTCGCCGATGGCCGGCGCTTGGCCCAGTCCAACGGCATTGTGCGCTACCTGGCGCAGGGCAGCCGGCTGCTGCCGGCAGACCCGTTCGTTGCCGCCAAGGTCGACGAGCTGCTGTTTTGGGAGCAATACAGCCACGAGCCCTACCTCGCGGTCTGCCGCTTTCACATGGTCTATCTCGGCCGGCCGAAGGAGGCTCGCGAACCGCAGCGCGTCGAGCGCGGGGAAAAGGCGCTCGATCTGATGGACAACTTGCTCAAGGAGCGCAATTGGCTGGTCGGTGACAACCTCTCGATTGCCGATCTTGTCCTCTTGCCCTATACGCGGCTCTCCCCCGAGGGCGGGTTTGACCTTTCCCAGCGCCAGCACCTGCGCGCCTGGATCGCGCGCTGCGAAGGCGCGCTCGGCCTCACGGCGGCGCGCGCTTCCCCTCAAGACCTGAGTTAAAGATCGGCGACACGATGGGCAAAATCACCGGCTTCATGGAGTTCGAACGGCACGACCGCGGCTATAGCCCGGTCGACGAACGCCTGAAGCATTGGCGCGAATTCGTGGTGCCGCTGAACGATGCGGACACGAAAGTACAGGCGTCGCGCTGCATGGACTGTGGCATTCCCTACTGCCACAACGGCTGTCCCGTGAACAATCAGATCCCGGACTGGAACGATCTCGTCTACCGCGAACAATGGCGGACGGCGGCGCGCAATCTGCACTCGACCAATAATTTTCCCGAGATTACGGGCCGCGTCTGTCCGGCGCCCTGCGAGGCCGCCTGCACGCTCAACATCGACGACAACCCGGTGACGATCAAGACCATCGAGTGCAGCATTGCCGACAAGGCCTTTGCCGAGGGTTGGGTTGCGCCCGAGCCGCCGGAGAAGAAGACCGGCAAGAAGGTCGCGATCGTCGGTTCCGGGCCGGCGGGCCTGGCCGCCGCGCAGCAGCTGGCGCGCGCCGGCCACGAGGTGCACGTCTACGACAAGCATCCCTCCCCCGGCGGGTTGCTGCGCTACGGCATTCCCGACTTCAAGATGGAAAAGAGCATCGTCGAGCGCCGCGTCAAGCAGATGGAAGCCGAAGGCGTCGTCTTCCACAGCAACGTTCATGTCGGTCGCGAACTGCCGGCGCAACGGCTCGAGGCCCAGCATGATGCCGTGCTGCTGGCGGGAGGCTCGGAACAACCGTTCGACTTCTTCGAGAAATCGCCGGGGCGCCAGCTCGACGGCCTGGTGTTCGCCATGACGTTTCTGCCGCAGCAGAACCGGCGCGTTGCGGGTCAGCCGCAGCGCGATGAACCGCAGATCACGGCGGACGGCAAGCACGTGATCGTCATCGGCGGCGGCGACACGGGAAGCGACTGCATCGGCACCTCGTTCCGTCAGGGCGCCAAGTCGGTGACGCAGCTGGAGATCATGCCGCAGCCCCCCACCAAGGAGAACAAGGCGCTGTCCTGGCCGCATTGGCCGCTGAAGCTGCGCGTCTCCTCCAGCCAGGCCGAGGGTGCCAAGACCGAGTACTCGATCTCCACCACGGGCTTCGCCGGCCGGAACGGCAAGGTGGAAAAATTGCTCTACGCGCGCGTCGATGCCGCGCTCAAGCCCGTTGCCGGCGCCGCGGGTGAGCTGCCGGCCGACCTCGTGCTGTTCGCCATGGGTTTTTCCGGCCCGGTGGAAAGCGACCTGGTGGCCGAGCTGGGCCTCAGCGTGGTGCCGCGCGGGCGCTTCAAGGGGCTTGATGCCAACGAACGCGATTATCGCATCAAAGGTAAAGCCAAGCTGTTTGCCGCCGGCGACATCCGGCGCGGCCAGAGCCTGGTGGTGTGGGCCATTCGCGAGGGCCGGCAGGCGGCGCACGCCATCGACAGCTTCCTGATGGGCCGGAGCGACCTTGCCCGCTAGCGGCGGGCACCGCGGCGGAAAATCTTAAACGAAAGCGCGCTCTTGATCTGGCCAGCGCCCGCCCTACGTGCTGAGATATGTCGGTCCGATCTCAGCAGGCAGGGTTTACCCATGAACGCTCCGGTCGAGGTGCATTTCCACGGGATCCAGAGAAGCGAAGCCATCGAGCAGCGGGTACGCGAAAAGGTTGCCAAACTGGAGAAGCATTTCGAGCGCATGACGAGCTGCCGCGTCGTGCTCGAGGCCACCCAGCGCACGGCGCTCAAACCAAAAGTCTACTGCATCAAGATCGAAATCGGGGTTCCCCGTCAGCGGTCCATTGTGGTGTGTCATGAGCGGGTCGGCAGCCACGCCAGCGAAGAGCTGACCATGGCGCTGCGCGACGCCTTCGAGACGGCATTGCGCAAGATCGATGGGATGGCGAGCCGGCGCGGCCAGCGCAGCCGGCTCGAACGCGGTCGCCGTCGGCCAAATGCCCCGGCGCGCGGCCCAGCAACGGCTTGAGGGCAAGCGCGCGCTGCGGCTCGTTTTTACGCTCTTGGCCCGGCAATCCGGTTCAGCTGCGCGGCGGGGCTGAGGGTTTGGGCGGGTTTGGTCGCGCGCGCCGCACCGGCTCGGGCTCGGGGATGTCGGGCTCGACGCGCGGCCAACCGAAGTCGTCGGCCCGCCCAGGTTTTGTGGGCAGCCGCTCGCCCTTGATCAGCACATGATAGTAGGGCGCCTGGCTCGGGGCCTGGCGCCGGTTCAAGCCCGAGCCGCTGGTCGCCGGCGTAATCGAGCTCAAGACGACGAGCCCACCGCCGATCTCGTCGGCGACGACGTCGCCCATCGAGACCGGACGCTCGACCGATTGATTGCGGGTCACCAGCGCCACCACCGCGGAGGGAATGGCGGGCCGCGGCAGGTCGAGGGTGAAGGATTCCTCGCGCCCGGCGGCGCCGATGCTCTTTAGGGTGATGCGACCGTTGTCGGCTTTCTGGTCCAAGGCGCCGTCCGTTGCCGGCCCCGAGGTCGACGCGCCCGCTGCTGCGGCCGCCTTGGCCTCCGGCGCGTTCCCGCTGCCGGTCTTGCCGCCGCCCGCGGTCTCCGGCTCGGCGTTGGGACGCGGCCGCAAGGCGCTGATGCGTTCTTGCTCGCTCTCGCTGCCGGCCAGCGGGATCGATCTTTCCTTGCGGGCCTGCGACAGGTCGCGCTTGATTTCCTGCTCGACGAAGAGGGCGAGCTTGCGATTGCCAGCGTGGGTGAAGCCCATCCCGTCGGCCTCCCGCAACAGGCGCTGGCGGCCCGTAATGTCCGGACCGTAGGCGGAGTAGTTGCCGGCCTCGTCGGCAAATTGCGCCTGAATATCGATGAACTTGATGCCGTTGAGATAGGCCTTGTCCCGCACGATGTCGTTCATCATTTGGGAGGGGTCATTGACCTCGTAGCGGCGCATGATCGGTTGGCTGACCCAATAGAGCCCGACATTGCGCCGTTTCAGGATCTTGATGAAGCGGTCGATGCGGCGGCCGTATTCCTCGCGCCATTCCGGCGAGCCCAGCACGAAGCGCTCGCGCGCGTCCTGACGGATGGAAATGCGATCGCCATAGCCGATCATGATCACGGCGATGTGCAGCGGCTCGCGCGAGGCTTCCTCGGCCTTCATTTCGCTATCGAAATCGGCGCGTGCGATGCCCGCCAGGGGGCGATGCTTGCGGGCCACCTGGATGCGGCGGTCGCCGGCAAAGGCTTCGTTCAGGCCTTCGATCAAACCCTCGGCAAAGGCATCGCCGTAGGCCTGCAGCTTATAGGTGTCGCCCTCGGGAAAGGGGGTGAGATAGCTGGTCCCCGACGGTCCCTCCTGCGCCGCGGCGCCGGTGGCAAACCGGAACGCGATAAAGAGAACGGCAAGTAGAGCGTGCAACCTAGGCGACATGGTCCTCGCTTAAACCCTTCTCGCTTAAACTCTGCTCGCTTAAACCCTAGGGGCTCATCGGCGGGCGCGGCGTCGCCGTGCGTTGGCGGCCCCTATCCCCGTAACCCCGACAACCACTCAATAACGACAACCCAAATGGCAGCGCGCGAGACGGCGGCGCGGTGCCAGCATGCTCAAGTTCGCGCGCCCTCGCAAGGTGGCTGGCCAGGAGGGCTGGGCCGGGACGGCTGAACCCGGGAGGATGCTGGGCCCGGGCAGGCCTGGCCAAGGGACGCTGTGCCAAGGGGCGTTGGGCCGCAGACGACTGGGGTCTGAGACTATGGCGGCCGCAGGGCGTTGCTCGGGCGCTCGCACACCCGTTGCCTTCAAGTTTTAGCGTGGCGCCGTCGCGCCCGTTTCGGCCGGGGTGCCGGCCGCGGAGGCTCTGAGCTGCGGGTTGGCGCGCAAATGTTTGACGACGGCCTCGGTCGGCCAGCAGTCGACCTTGAGGTTACTCGCCTTCTGGTAGACCCCGATCAGGGAGCGGGTGTTCATGCCGGCTTTGCCATCGATCTTGGCCACGTCGTAGCCTAATTTTTTGAGCCCCGTCTGGATTTCTTGAATCCCCGTGGCCGAGAGCTGCTTGAGGTCAGCCCAGGGCGTTACGAAGGCTTGCCCGCCGCCGATGCGATCGCCGAGGTTGCCGACGAACAGCGCATAAAGGTCCGACATGTTGTAGGCCTTGATGACCAGGAAATTCTCAAGCGCCAGGAAGGCGGGGCCATGGCTGCCCGCCGGCATCAGCAGGAAGGCCGGCGCCTCCATGACGTCGGCGGGAAAGGCACCGGCAACGCGGCTGACCCCCATCTTGACCCAATCCTTGAGCGGCCGACGATTGTCCGGGCCCTCCAGCAGACAGGGGATGCCCGCGGGCAGGCGCACCTCGTAGCCCCAGCTCTGGCCGGGGACCCAGCCCTTGGCGCGCAGCTGGTTGGCGGCGGAGGCGAGCGCATCGCCCGTCGACGTCCAGATATCCTTGCGCCCGTCGCCGTCGAGATCATAGGCGACGGTGTAGTATTCCGACGGCATGAACTGCGTCAGGCCCATGGCGCCCGCCCACGACCCCGTCATGTTTTCGCGGGTGCGCACCCCATCCTCGAGCATCTTCAGGGCGTAGAGGAGTTCGGTGCGGAACATGTCCTTCCGGCGCCCCAGATAGGCCTGGGTGGCCAGCGCCTTGATCACATAGTAGTTGGAGCGATGGCTGCCGAAGGCGGTTTCGCGGCCCCAGATTGCCAGCACGAACTGGCGCTGCACGCCCAATTCCGTCTCGATCTTTTCCAGGTGTGCGGAGTGTTGCTTGAGGAGCGCGCGGCCCTGCTCGCTGAGGCGGCCGAGGTAGTCGGCGTCAAGATACTGGGCCGGCGTGCGCGTGAACTCCGGCTGACCTTTGACCTCTTGGCCGGGCAGCAGCAGATCGGGCAGCGATCGATCGGGCTCGACGCCCTCAAAGGCGCGATCGAAGGTGGCACGCGAGATGCCGAGCCGCTGGGCCTCGGGCCACAGCTCGGTCAGGAAGCTCCGATAACCCGCGTCGGCCTGGGCCAGGACCGGTCGGCTGGACGCCGCACCGGCAAGCCAGGCCAGGGCCATGATGGGGGCCATGATGATCCCAACCGCAAGCCGCCGCCAAGCGGGCGCTGCCCGGGGCGGGACGCCTCGTCCTCGCGCCTTGAGCGCGACCTGTGCTGTAGGCCTGAGCATAGCGGAACGCGCCTCTCCGTCAGGGGTGTGCGGCACCGAGCTGGTCTTCCCATGTGAGCGCTTGGCGGACAATGACATCAAGGTCAGCGTAGGCCGGGGCCCAGCCAAGCGTGCTGCGAATTTTTTCGGACGCGGCCACGATCTGGGCCGGATCGCCGGGGCGGCGGGCGCCGAGGCGGACGTCGAAGGCTCGGCCCGCGGCGCGCTTGACGGCCTCGACGACCTCCAGCACCGAAAAGCCGCGCCCGTAACCGCAGTTGAAGGTGTCGCTGGCGCCGCCGGCGACGAGATAGGCGAGGGCAGCGCTGTGCGCGCGCGCCAGATCGCTCACCTGGATATAGTCGCGAATGCAGGTGCCATCGGGCGTCGGGTAGTCGGTGCCAAAGACGTCGAGGTGGCTGCGCTTGCCGAGCGCGGCTTCGCAGGCGACCTTGATGAGGTGCGTCGCGCGCGGCGTCGATTGTCCACAGCGCCCGCGTGGGTCGGCGCCGGCCACATTAAAGTAGCGCAGCACGACGTAGGTGAGCGCGTGCGCGCGCGCGGTGTCGGCCAGCATCATTTCCGTCATCAGCTTGGAGCTGCCGTAGGGCGAGAGCGGCTTGAGCGGGGCGGTTTCGGTGACGGGAGCGCTGCCGGTCATGCCGTAGACGGCGGCGGTGGAGGAAAAAATAAAGTGCCGCACGCCGGTGGCGACGGCCGTCTCGAGCAAGGCGCGCGACTTCACCGTGTTGTTGAGATAATAGGCGAGGGGATTTGCCACCAACTCCGGCACCACGATGGAACCGGCAAAATGCAATATCGCCTCCACGCCGTCCTCGAGCAGGCGGCGCAGCAAGGCTTGATCGCCAACGTCGCCGCGCACGAAGGTGGCCGCGTCGGGCACGGCGGCGGCGCGGCCGGTCGACAGGTCGTCGAGCACGATGACGCTGTGGCCCGCGTCCAAAAGCTCCAGCGTCATGTGGCTGCCGATGTAGCCCGCTCCACCGGTCACAAGCGCACGCATGCTGTCGATCCCATTGACATCTTGCTGGGGCAATCGCGGCGGCCTCGATTTTCCTCAGCCGCGCCGGATGCGCTACAGTGGCCGCCCGACCAAGCGCTCATACCCTGCCGGAGATTGAGTTAACAAGCATGAACAAATCGCGAAAGCCCATTCGCAAGGCTGTTTTCCCCGTGGCGGGGCTCGGAACCCGGTTTCTGCCGGCGACCAAGGCCCTGCCCAAGGAACTTTTGACCGTGGTCGATCGGCCGATCATTCAGCACGTGGTGGAGGAGGCACGCAGCGCCGGCATCGAACATTTCATTTTCGTTACTGGGCGCAACAAGGGGGCGATCGAGGATCACTTCGACAGCCAATACGAATTGGAGCGCACGCTCGAGGAGCGCGGCAAGACGCAAGAGCTGGCGGGGCTGCGGCGCGACCTGCCGGCGGCGGGGCAAACGAGCTTCACGCGCCAGCAGGCCCCGCTCGGGCTCGGGCATGCGGTGTGGTGTGCCCGCGATATTGTCGGCGAGGAGGCCTTTGCGCTGCTCTTGCCGGACGTCTTGCATCACGCCGCCGAACCCTGCATCGGCGAAATGATGGAGGCCTATCGCGATCAGCCCGGCAATTACATTTCCGTGGCCCCGGTGCCGCCCGAGGAGACGCATCAATACGGCATTGTCGGCGTGGAGGATGCCAGCGCCAAGGTCTCGCGCATCACCGCCATGATCGAGAAGCCGAAAGCGGGACAGGCACCCTCCAACTTGCACATATCGGGGCGCTACATCCTTGAGCCGACGATTTTTCCCATTCTCGAACGCGGCGAGAAGGGGGCTGGCGGCGAAATCCAGATCACCGATGCCATGAAAAGGCTGGCCGAGCGCGACCCGTTCTTTGCGGTGCGCTTCGACGGCACCATCTATGACTGCGGTGGCCGCATGGGGTTCCTGATGGCCAACATCGCGCTCGCGCTCGAGCGTGATGACTTGGGCCCAACCCTGCGCGGCGAACTTGCAAAGCTTTTGGCGGAGGCGCCGCGCCGTCAATAGCGCACGCGCACGCCGAGGCGCAAAACGTCGGCGTTGGAGTCGCTGGCCGGCTGCATACTATCGAAGGCGATGTGCTGATAGCGGCCGAACAGGATGCCGTCGCCACCGACATAGTAGTCGAGGCCAAGCTCAGCCATGAGTTCGCGCTCGCTCAAATTCGACACCCTCGTAGGGCGTCGAGGTATAGCGCACGCCGACGCTGCCGATCGGCCGGCGCCAGAAGGGCATGGCGCACCTTAAATCCCAGCTGCGTGCGAGCTCGCCGCTGGCGCCGACGGCGATCGAGTCGATAAAGGTCGACTGGGCGGTCAGCAGGAAGGTGGTCAGGGCCGAGGCGCGCCAGGCGAGATTGGCGTCAATGAGCACGCCATCGAGGGCGGGCAGTTGGGTGACGTTCGGACACGCTGGCGTCCTCAGCCCAGGCTGAGCTCGCCGCGGTCGGTATTGCCCAGCGGGGCAAACGCGATGCCCGGCGCCAATTTCGGGCTCGATGCGGAACATATAGGGATCATAGGCGGCGGGCGGCAGCTCGAAGGCCGCAATCTCCTCGGCGTGCGCGGCTCGGTCCCCAAAACGGCAATTCCGTCTAGGACCGGAACGGTCCCGTCGGCGAGGACCACGCCGACGGGCGTCAGCCCTTGTCCCCCTCGGGGGTCGGGCTCGCCCCCGGTGTCGGCGGTGTAGACGGCTCCCTGACGGGGACCGTGTCGGTTTCGCCCATCGTGGGGCGGTCGCGACGTCCAATTCGGCGCTGTCGTCGCGCAGGGGGTCGGGGGCGGGCTTTGGGCCCGGCGGGGGTGGCCTTGCGTGAGATCGGAGGGCTGATGCGCGCCTTCTTTGCGCTCTGGGCAGCGCGCAAGGGTTGGCCAGCAGGCTCCCCAGGGTGATTTGCCAGGGCCCAATTACAAGGGCGGTCGCTGGGCCCAGGGGAGCCCGCGGCGATCGGCGCAAGCGGAAAAACGGCAACAAAGCGGTCGCGGATCACGCCGGCCCCACACCATGGCCCCCGAGGATACGCACACGCGTCGATCAGCCAGGGGGGTGCTGGTTAAGGAGTTGTTGAAGGGCGCCGCGCCGGCGCCGAGGCAATTGGCAGAAAAGAGCGAGCTCTGGTAGAGGTAAGGCCAGCACCCGTGAGGGAAAACGGGCACGCCGGGTCGAACAGGGGGTCTGCCACATGCGCATCAGCGGCGCCAAACGCAAGCTGCAGATCGTGCCACTCCATGTCTCTCCGCCGCCGGCGGCTCAGTCGGCAACGCGCACGCTCGATTTGGAATGCGAAGGTCTGGCGGCGCTCCGGACCGCGCTTCAAGGCGAGCTGAAGGAGCCTTTCAACCGCGCCGTTGCCATTCTTGCCGCGGCCGCAGGCCGAGTTATTGTCAGCGGTATCGGCAAGAGCGGACACGTGGGCCAGAAGCTGGCGGCCACCTTTGCCTCTACCGGCACGCCGGCCTTTTTCGTGCACGCCAGCGAGGCCAGTCACGGCGATCTCGGCATGATCACCCGGGAGGACGTGATCGTGGCGATCTCCTGGTCCGGGGAGAGCGTTGAATTGCGCAACATCGTCACCTACTCGCGCCGCTTCAAGGTGCCGCTGATCGCGCTAACGTCGCGCACCGATTCGGCCTTGGGCAAACAGGCGGACGTGGTCCTGGAGCTGCCGCGCGCCAAGGAGGCCTGTCCGCACGGGCTGGCGCCGACGACGTCCACGACCATGCAGCTCGCGCTGGGCGACTGCCTCGCCATTGCCCTGCTCGAAAACAAGGGCTTTACGGCCCACGATTTCAGCGTCTTCCATCCCGGCGGCTCGCTGGGGGCCAGCCTCAAATTCGTCGCCGACATTATGCACACGGGCGAGCGCCTGCCGCTGGTTGGGGAAGATAAGGTCATGTCCGAGGCAATCGTCATCATGACGCAGAAGAGTTTCGGCTGCCTCGGCGTCGTCGACGCCAAGGGACGGCTGGTCGGCATGATTACCGACGGGGACCTGCGCCGCCACATGGGTTCCAACCTGCTCGGCCAGCGCACGCAGGACATCATGACGCGCAAGCCGAACACGCTCACATCCAACACGCTGGCCTCCACCGCGCTGGAGCAGTTCAATGCCTTAAAGCGCACGCAGATGTTCGTGGTCGACAAGGGCAAGCCGGTCGGCGTCCTGCACGTGCACGATCTGTTGCGCGCCGGCGTGGCCTGAGCCTAGTTCTTGAAAAGATTGCTGAGCGGCCACCAGGCCGCGGCCTGCTGCACGTTGGCATCTTTGCCAGGCGGAGGTTTTTTCGCCGGCGCCTTGGCGGGGGCGGTGGCGGTGGCGGGCTTCGGGCGCGGCGGCGGCACCCCCGCGGCGGTCGTTGCTGCGGCCTGCTTCGCCTTGGCCTCGACGGCAACGAAGCGCTGCCGAGGCTTCAGAGCCCCCACTTCGAGCTTGGATTTCTCGGGTGCCTTCGCCTCCTGCGGCGACAGCCGCGGCTCGAAATAGCCGCTGATCGCAAACGCAGCCCCGGTGGTGCCCGAGGCTATGAGACTGAGCGCCAATAGCAATCTGAGCGTCGGCATACGGGGTCCAATCCGGCGGGCGCGGACTTTCCCCTCAAAGGTCCACGCAAAACAAATCCCGCACGTCCCGTTTAGCTAGCGGCTAAATGTGGAAGCTCTGCGGCCGAACCGGGGCGCTCAGTCCTGGAAGACGTCGGCCCAATCGGGATGCTTACGGCGCTCGGCGTTCACGTAGGGGCAGAGCGGATAAATCTTAAAGCCTTCCGTGCGCGCGTCCTCGACGAACCGGCGGACCAGCGCCAGCGCCACGCCGTTGCCGCGCAGACGATCGTCGACCGCGGTGTGCTCGGCGATGACGAGCGTCTTGCTCGTGCGGCTATAGGCGAGTTCGCCTTCGCCCTCATGGCCCGCAAGACGCGCCGCGTAGCGGCCGCGCGTGGGGCTCTCTTCGCGAGTAATTTTGAGATCGGGCGCGGTCATCGGCTTTTCGTTGCGGCGCCAGGATCATCGGGGCGAAGCCAAGGTCCGCCCCACCGGCAAAACTCGGGGGTCTCCTGGGCAAGATGTAGGAGGGCGCCGGCGCGGACGCAACGGGCCAGTGCCGAGGGCCGTTGGGGGGCCCCGCTAGCGGATGCCGAAGGAGCCCAGGGCGCGCTGCACATTGCGCACCAGCGATTGCACCACGACGGGGGGACGCAACTCGGCGTTACGGGCCGGGTGACGGCGGCGGCCGGAGTAGACGTCGGCCGGCGGCGTGGGACCGCTCTGGCGGGGTGAGCGCGGCGCGCGATTATCCTCCTCGCCCGCCGACGGTGAGGCCACGATCGGCCGGGCGGTGCCAGCGTTGGGCTCGGGTCGCGCCAGCACGGTTGCCGCGGCGGCCGTGGTGGCGGCTGCGCCCACGATCAGTGGCGTCGAGCTCTGGGGGGTGCCGTCGTCCCGGCGCGTCTCGGCAACCGATTTTTTCGCAGGCTCGGGGGCAGCGGCGCTTTCCGTGCACGCGGCCTTGGCCCCCTCTGCCGCCCCGGCCGGACAGGCGCAGACGCGGTGCGCCTGGCTCTGGACAAGCCGCAGCAGGACGACGTCGGGTTCTTCGAGGGGCAGCTTGGCGTTGACGCTTTGCGTGAAGCGCCGCATGGCCTGGCGCGAGGTCGGGGTCCAGGTGCTGGTGATGTCGCCCTCGTAGCAGCCGACCCGCTTCAGCTCCTTGTGGAGCTCGCGCGCCAGCCCCGCCCGATCGGAAGCGCGGGGAAGGGTACCGTGCGGGGCAGCCGCCGGGCTCGTGGCCGCCGGGCGTGGTGGTACGACGACGACGAGCCCCTCGTCGGCTTTGACGGCGGGCCAGCCTCGGGTTTGATGCAACAGCGCGCCGACGCCCACCCAACCCAAAATCGGAACAATCACCAACGCTTTGTGCAAGGCGCGGCCCCCTGCCGCCAACAAAATCTTGCCCAGAAAAGCGCTGACTTGGGGCCAAAGGAAGGCAAGAGCGCGAGATTTCAACGTTGTTGCGGGCGGCGCGGCGGTTGCGTGGGTGCCTTTTGGGGTTGCCACCGCTTTTTTCCCAGGGGCGGTTCTCGGCGGGCGCAAGCCGTGCTCGGCTGGGAGTTATTGCCGCTCCTCGCTCAGGGCCCGACGCGCTCGACCTGCAGGAGGGTTGCCTTTGCGGCGGCGACCCTCACCTCGGCGCCGCAGGGAAGGTCGGGGCCCTCGACCTGCCAGAGCGTATCGCCGACCCGCACGCGGCCACGGCCGCCTTCGATGGCTTCGGCGAGGATGAGGGTGCGACCGACCAACTGGCTGGCGCGTTGGTTGAGGTCGGGCTGATCGCTTTTACTGACGGCCGGATGCGCCCAGACAAAATCGATGGCGATGTCGGCGATGATGGTGGCGAGCCCGGCGAGCAGCAGCCAGCCGCCCGTCGTCTCGCCGTGGGTGAGGCGAAAGAGCCCGCCGAGGCAAAGCCCAATGCCGAGCCAGGGCAGGGCCAGGCTGACGGTGGCCAGCATCCAGGCGAAGGCGCCGGGCTCCTGTCTAGGCCGAAGCACGCTCTACGACCAAAATGGTTCCTTTGGCGCCGGTGACCTTGACCCAGCTGCCGAGGGCAGATCCGGCCCCTCGGCTTGCCATAGGGTGTCGCCGACGCGCACCTTGCCGCGGCCGTTCTGGATGGCCTGTTCGACGATCAGCGAGCGGCCGACATACTGCTGACTGCGTTCATTGAGATTGGGCAGGTCGCTCAAGGCCACATCGGGCCGCACGTAGCGCCGCACCCAGAACACGGTGGCGATCGCAAGCACGCCGAAGGCGATGATCTGCCACGGCCAGCTGACGCCGGTGAGAAGCGCCAGCGCGCCAACGACGACGGCGGCGATGCCGAACCATAAAAAGTGCACGCCGGGCAGAAAGGTTTCGAGCGTAAACAGGAGGGCGGCGAGGATGAACCAGTTCCACCCCCCGAAGCCGGCGAGGAAGGCGAACGCGGACGGCATGTCAGTCCTCCTGGTGGCGGATCCGAAAGGGTGACGCGGCTCGCTAGCTCTTCACCTCAAAGTGGAGGGGCCTTCAAGTGGAGGGCACGCTGCTGTTGCGGGGAGAGCTACGACCCCCCGCGGCTGCCTGCGGGCCCCCGCCGTTCTTGCCGAACGCCTCGCGCGTGATTTCGACCAATCCCGCCAACGAGCCGATGACGGAGGTAGCCTCGAGCGGCAGCATCAGCACCTTCTGATTGGGGGAGCGGGCAATGGCTTCGAGCGCCTTTACGTAGTTGTTAGCGACAAAGTAGTTGATGGCTTGGACATTGCCGCCGGCGATCGCCTGGCTCACCATTTCGGTGGCCTTGGCTTCGGCCTGGGCCGCGCGCTCGCGCGCCTCTGCGTCACGGAAGGCGGCCTCCTTGCGACCTTCGGCGGCGAGCATCACCGCCTGCTTCTCGCCTTCCGCCTTGAGCACGGCGGCCTGGCGGAGGCCCTCCGCCTCCAGGATTTGCGCGCGCTTCTCGCGTTCCGCTTTCATCTGGCGCGCCATACTGTCGACGAGGTCGCGCGGCGGTGCCATGTCCTTGATTTCGATACGGGTGACTTTGACACCCCAGGCTTCGGTCGCCGCATCCACCACATGCAGCAGCCTCGCGTTGATGGTGTCGCGGTTGGACAGCAACTCGTCGAGATCCATCGAACCCATGACGGTGCGGATGTTGGTCATCGTCAGGTTGACGATGGCGCCTTCCAAGCGGTCGACCTCGTAGGCCGCCTTGGCGGCATTGAGAACTTGATAGAAGTTGACGCCATCGACGGTGACCATGGCATTGTCGCGCGTGATGATGTCCTGCGAGGGAATATCGATCACCTGCTCCTTCATATTTATTTTGGCGCCGACGCGCTCCATCACCGGCACCAAAATATGCAGGCCGGGATTGAGCGTGCGGGTGTAGCGCCCGAAATTCTCCACCGTGTAGTTATAACCCTGCGGCACCATCTTCACCGTCGACCATAGGGCAACGGCCGCCAGCACCAGGAAAACAACTACAAATGCTTCAAAGCCGTGCAAATGACGGGTAAATGACAGATTTACGGATAATGAATTCAAAAGTGTTTTCAGGGGCTTTTCAGCAGACAAGCGGCGATTATCGCGGGTGCCTTGTCAAATCCAGCCGCTCAATTCGCGCCGCACGATTGCTTCGATCACGGACATCCCCGCCGCACCGTCGTTGAGGCAGGCAACGTAGGCAAAGCTCTCTCCGCCGTTTGCCAGGAAGACGGCGCGGTTTTCCATGTCGAGCTCTTCCAACGTCTCCAGGCAGTCGGCGGCAAAGCCGGGCGCGATCACGATCAGACGGCGCACGCCGCCCTTGGCGAGGCGCTCGATGGTCTCGATGGTGGCGGGTTCGATCCATTGCTCGCGACCGAAGCGGGATTGGAAGGTCGTGTGCCAATGCGCCTGCGGCCAGGCTAGCCGGGCGCGCAGCAACTTCGAGGTCGCCTGGCAGTGTTGATAATAAGGATCGCCCAAGTCGACGTTGCGTTGCGGCATGCCGTGAAAGGAGATCACCACGGCCTCGGGTTCGCGCTCGAGCCGTGCCATCGCCTGGCGCAGCGATTGCGCCAGGGCCTCGATGTAGGTCGGCTCGGCATAGTAGGGCGGCACGACGCGCACGGCGGGCTGCCAGCGCAGCTGCATCAGCGCACGGAAGGCTTGATCGCAGGCGCTGGCCGTGGTCGCGGCCGCATACTGGGGATAGAGCGGCACCAGCAACAGCTTCTCGCAGCCCTGCGCCTGCAGCCGGGTGATGGCGGCCGCCGTTGCCGGATTGCCGTAGCGCATGGCCCAGTCGACGACGACGGCCTGCGAGCCCAACGCGGCCGCCAGCTTTTCGCTTTGCGCTCGCGTGATGGTCTTGAGCGGGCTTTCATCGCGTTCCCGGTTCCAGATCTTGTCGTAGTCCTTGCCTTTTCGACCGGGCCTGAAGGTAAGTATGATGAGATTGAGAATGGGCCACCACTTGAGGCGCGGCACTTCGATGACGCGCCGATCGGACAGAAACTCCTTGAGATAGCGACGCATCGGCCAATAGCTCGTCGCATCGGGCGTGCCGAGATTGAGCAGGAGCACGCCGATGCGGCCAGGTCCGGGGACAAATCCGGTGCCACATCCGGTGCCAGGTCCGGTGCCGGGCCCCTCGGTCGGGGCCGCGGCGGGAAGAGAGCTTTCAGCGTCTTGCGCGTTCACCGGGGGCCTCGCTCACCTGCGCCAGCTTGCCGGGTCGGCAACGGCGCTTTTGGCGATACTCATTCCTCCTTGCGCGCCGGCGGCCTGCCGACGCTCACGTAGGTGAAGTCCTGGCGCGCCATCTCTTCGGGACGATAGATGTTGCGCAGATCGACGAGAATGGGCCTTTTGAGCTTTGCCCGCACCCGCTCGACGTCGAGCGCCCGAAACTCGTCCCATTCGGTGCAGATGACAAGGGCGTCGGCGCCCTCGGCACAGGCGTAGGGATCGCTGCAGTATTCGACGTTGTCGAGTAGGCCTTTTGCCTGCTTCATGCCCGCGGGGTCGTAGGCGCGCACCTTTGCCCCGGCGTCCTGCAGCGCGGTGATGACTGCGATCGAGGGCGCATCGCGCATATCATCGGTGTTGGGCTTGAAGGTCAGTCCCAACACGGCGATGGTGCGGCCACGCACGTTGCCACCGCAAATGTCGATCACCTTGCGCGCCATGGCGCGCTTGCGCTGATCATTGACGGCAATCACCGTCTCCACGATGCGGCTCGGCACGCCGAAGTCGTGGCCGGTCTTCATCAGCGCCAAGGTGTCCTTGGGAAAGCAGGAGCCGCCGAAGCCGGGACCGGCGTTCAGGAACTTGGCCCCGATGCGATTGTCGAGGCCGATGCCGCGCGCCACGTCCTGCACGTCGGCACCGGCGCGTTCGCACAAATCGGCAATCTCATTGATGAAGGTGATCTTCGTCGCCAGAAAGGCGTTGGCGGCATACTTGATGAGCTCTGCGGTGCGACGATCCGTGAACAGCATAGGCGCCTGATTGAGGTAGAGTGGACGGTAGACGTCGCGCATCACTTTGCGGGCGCGCTCGTCTTCGGCGCCGATGACGATGCGGTCGGGCCGCTTGAAGTCGGTGATGGCGGCCCCCTCGCGCAGAAATTCGGGATTGGAGACCACGGAAAAGCTCAGGTTGGGCCGAGCCTCGGCGATGATGCGGGCCACCTCGTCGCCGGTGCCGACCGGCACCGTGGATTTGGTGGCGATGACCTTGTAGTCATCGAGGCCGGCGGCAATGTCGCGGGCGGCCTGGAACACGTAAGTGAGATCGGCGTGGCCGTCGCCACGCCGCGACGGAGTGCCCACCGCTATGAAAATCGCCTCGGCCGCTTTCACCGGTGCCGTTAGATCGGTGGTAAAGGCGAGGCGTCCTTCGCGCACGTTGCGCGCGACCAGATCGGCAAGCCCGGGCTCGAAAATGGGAATTTCGCCGCGCTTGAGGGCGGCAATCTTGCTGCTATCGCTGTCGACGCAGGTGAGCGTGTGACCAAAATCGGCAAGGCATGCGCCCGAGACCAAGCCGACGTAACCCGTGCCGATCATTGCAATGCGCATGCCTCAATGTCCTTGGCTAAAGCGGTTCTTGAAAAGTGTCGGATCTATCACCTTGGTTTGGTGGTACCCCGACGAGATCTCACGGCCTCGCGCCGCGCGGTTCGGTTTGCCGCAAGGAGGCGACGGCCTCATCGCCTGGCGACTAGCAAACGGCTCCGCCCCATGCAACCTCAACCTGCGCCAGCCCGGCGTGGGCATCCACAGGAGCGGTTTGCCGGCGTGTCCGGCACGCCAGGGGATAGGGCAAGGCATCGCCGCTGCGGTCCTTTTAACGGCTGGGGCGCGGGCGGCTGCGGCGCCGGGCCGCCTTTTTGCCCGAGGTGGCGTGCGCGCGGAGGTTTCCGGCCGGCGCCGGCCTGGGGTCGGTGACGGTCGGGCGCGCCGGGCTCGGTTGCGGTTCCCGGTCGGGCGGCAGCAAGGTCGAAAGCTGCTCGGCCGCCTTCCAGTAGCGCAGGATGCGTTTGGTGAGTTGGCGCGGACGATCGGCAAACAGGCGTTCGGCGTGGAGCCTGGCGAGGTCTCGGATCTGGCGCTGACCTTTGAGACAGGAGGCCCGCAGGGTGTCGAGATCGGCCGCCGCGAGCCCGGTGGCGCCGTTCTTTTGCGCAAAGACGAGGAGCACGGAGAGATCGTGATCCTCGCCCAACAGGCGGGAGAGCTCCTTGGCTTCGGCGGCGCGCGCGCCGATGCTCTCCGGCCAGCCGCGGCCGAGCAGCTGCATGTGACGCCAGTGGGCCTGCGTGGCTTTGCGCCAGCTGTGGAAGGCCTCGTCGCTTTCTTCCTGGTAGGCCGCGCGGAAGGTGCGCCGCGCCTTGCGGTAGCTCTGCTCGAGTCCAGCGGCCACGTGCACAAGGGCGAGGCCGCGCAGCCGCTCGGCGGCAAACAGTTTTTCCGCGCGCTGCAGGGCGCCGCCAAGGGTGCGATCGGACGCGGGCCTGGTGGCGCCGTTGGCCAGGCTGCGGCCGCGGGCGACGGTGCGTCTTAACCGCTCCGCCACGTCCTTTGCCAGGCCGCCGCTGCCGTTCTCGAGTTTGCTCAGTGTGACGACCATGACGTCGAGGTCACGGCTCTGCGAAAGCCGGTGGCCGAGGCCGGCAAGCTGTCGGTTGCTTTGTTTGAACCAGGTCTCACCCAGGGCCGGGCGCACCAGGCGCAGCATGGCGCGCAGCCGCTTGAGGGACCGGCGGGCGTCGTGCACGCCGGCGGCACGATCGTCACGACGCGCCAACGCACTGCGCGCAATGTCGATCTGCTCAAGAGCAATGCGGCGCACCTCTAGCGCCAACGTCGTTTTCAGCTTGAGACGATACGCCATGCGAAAAAATGGGCGGGCTATGCGCCGCGCGTGCTCATCCCATGCTGCCGGTGATCAACGTCATTACGATCGTCATAAGCCACCCCCGTCTTTACTGCGGCTGAGAAAGGTGCGTGCGCGCCAAGGCGATCCATTCGCGCACGCGCTCGGTCGGATTTGAATGCGTGAAGAAATCGGTAATAACGGCAACACTGTCCGCACCGGCGGCCCAAACCTTTCCCGCGCGCTCAGGGGTAATTCCGCCAATGGCCACGAGAGGTATCGACCCAATTGCCGCTTTCCACTGTGTGACGCGTTGCAAGCCCTGCGGCGCCCATTTCATGACCTTGAGTTTGGTCTCGAAAATCGGGCCAAGGGCAACGTAGGTCGGCCGCGCCGCCAGGGCAATGGCCAACTCCTGTTCGCTATGGGTACTGATGCCAAGGCGTGCAGACTTGCCACGTATGGCCTCGAGATCGGCACCGGCCAGGTCCTCCTGGCCCAGATGAATGAAATCGGCCCCCAGCTGCAACGCCTCGCGCCAATAGTCGTTAACGATCAGCTGACAGCGGTGGCGGGCGCAAATCTCCAAGCTCTGGGCGATCTCGCGGCGGACGCGTTCGGGCGCGGCCTCCTTTAGTCGCAGTTGAACGGTTTTCACCCCGAGGGGCACCAAGCGTCCCAGCCAATCGACGTCGGGAACGATGGGGTAAAAGGCGTCGAGGGCGGCGGCGGGCATCAGGATTTGTCCAGGCCGAAGAAGGGCGTGCCCGCGACCGGTGTCGATGGCGCGGCGGTATCGCGCATTTCCATAAGGCCGGCCTCGAAGGCGCTTCGTCCCGCCGCGATGGCGGCGGCAAACGCGGACGCCATGCGCACCGGATCGGCGGCGCGGGCCACCGCAGTGTTGAGCAGGACGGCATCGAAGCCCATCTCCATCGCCGCCGCCGCGTGAGACGGGGCGCCGATACCGGCATCGACGATCAGCGGCGTGTCGGGAAAGTAGGTGCGCAAGGAGCGCAGCGCGTAGGGATTGGCGAGCCCACGGCCGGTGCCGATCGGGGCGGCCCAGGGCATCAGGACCTCGCAGCCTGCATCGCGCAGGCGTTCGGCGGCGATGAGATCTTCCGTGGTGTAGGGAAACACCTTGAAGCCGTCGCCGATCAGCGCGCGAGCGGCTTCGAGCAAGCCGAACAGGTCGGGCTGCAGGGTATCATCGTTGCCGATCACCTCCAGTTTGACCCAGTCGGTGCCGAACAGCTCGCGGGCCATGTGGGCGGTGGCGATCGCCTCGCGCGGCGTGCGGCAGCCGGCCGTGTTCGGCATCACCCGCACATTGAGACTGCGCACGAGCTCGAAGAAGCCCATGCCGGAGTTGGCGCGGGCCGACTCGCGACGCACGGAGACGGTGACAATGCTGGCGCCCGCCGCCTTGACCAATTCGGCCATGACTTTTGGCGAGGGATAGAGCGCGGTGCCCAGCAGCAGGCGCGACGACACGCTCACGCCATAAAGGCTGAGAGAGGGTGGCATCGCCGGGTTTGGCAGCGCGGTGTTCATGGGTCACCCGCCCTGGCGTGGGGAAACGATTTCGACTTTGTCGTCACCGGCAAGCTGCGTGGTTTGGCGGGCACCGCGGGGCACGAAGTCACCGTTGAGGGCCGTCGCGACGCCCGTTTCGGCAAAGCCAAACTGGGCCACGAGCTCGGCCAGTGTGGCCGCGCTGGTGAGTGTCGCCTCGCCGTTGACGAAAACCTTGAGCTGCATAGGACTGTCTGGGTTGCCGCGATGCTGCCTGATATTTGCGATGGCCTTGTTACGGATGCAAGCATTGCTGGGCCACACGCGCCCGATCCTGCCGCCTGGCCCATCAGATTTGCCGGGGTCGGGGTCGCCGCGGGCATTGAACATGGTTCATAATGGTCGTGGATCCTCCCGCAACGGCCGCGGGTTCCAACCTGGGATAGGGCCCTGAGATGTTCGAGACCCTGATGCGATCGCGGCGGTTTGCCCCCCTGTTCTGGTGCCAATTCTGCTCGGCCTTGAACGACAATTTCCTCAAGAATGCGCTGGGCATGCTCATTCTCTTTGGCCTGGGCGGGGCGACGGGGGGGCTGGGCCAGAACGCCGGCGTGCTCGTGACGCTCTCCGGCGTCGTCTTCATTGCCCCGTTCTTTGTGCTGTCGGCCATTGGCGGGGAGGTGGCCGATCGGTTCGACAAGGCCTTCATTGCCCGCTCGATCCGGCTGGCGGAAATTCCCATCGCTGGGATCGCCGCGATTGGCTTTTTTCTGCATTCGGTCGCAATCCTTTTTATCGCGCTTGCGCTCTTTGGCATCGTGGCGGCGCTGTTTGGGCCGGTGAAGTACGGCATCTTGCCGGAAAAGCTCGAAACCGCCGAGCTCGCCGCCGGCAACGCGCTCGTGGAAGGGGCAACCTTCCTTGCCATTCTGGCCGGCACCATCGCCGGCGGGGTGGCCGTGGCGGAGGCGCAAAGCGGCGGCGCGGTGGCCCTCGTCATTGGCCTCTTGGCGCTGACCTCGTGGGGGCTGGCACGGCTCATTCCCGAGGCCGGCCCCGCCGCGCCGCGGCTCGTTATCGACTTCAATCCTTGGACCTCGACGATCGGGCTGTTGCGCGAGCTGAAGGCGGACCGGCGCTTGTGGGGCGGCGCGCATATCGTCTCGTGGTTTTGGGTGGTGGGGTTCGTTTCCCTGTCCTTGCTGCCGACCCTCATCAAGGAGGGCATTGGTGGCAGCGAAGGCGTGGTGACCTACTGTCTTTCGGTGTTCACCGTCGGCATCGCCGTGGGCTCGCTGCTTGCGGCCCGCGCCAGCCGCGACCGTCCCAATCTGGCGCTAGTTCCGATCGGCGCGCTGCTGATCGGCGCCTTCGCCCTGCTCGCGGCCTGGCTCGCCGCCGTGGTCGTGCCGGAGGCCAGCAAGATCGGACCTTGGGCCTTCGTGGCCTCGCGCAACGGCGTGTTTGTGACCATCGCCCTGTGCGGGCTTGCCATTGCCGGGGGCCTCTTTGTGGTGCCGGCCTTTGCGGCTGTGCAGGCCTGGGCACCCGTTGATCGCCGGGCGCGCGTGGTGGCCGCCGTCAACGTTCTCAATGCCGCCTACATGCTGGCAGGGGGCGCGGTGGTCGCCGTGCTGCAGTCGGCCGGCCTCGCGCTTTCGACCTTGTTTGCGACCATGGCTGTTGTGAGCGTCGCCTACGTGCCGATCGTGCTGCGGGCGTGGGATCGTGACGTGCGCCAGGATCTAGCCCGCACCTTTGGCCGGCTCGCGCCCTCGCGCTGAGGCCATGCAACCATTCAGTTGGCGCGGGGCTGCGGCGCTGTGCGGGATGCGTCAGGTTGGCTCACCCGGCGGTATTCCGGCGTAAGAGCACGGAATAACTCGAGGCAACCGGCCGTTCCCTCACCAAGCCTAATCCGGTTTCGCCCGCGCATCGAGGCTGGATGGGGTTAGGGACGCTTCTTCCACCTGGAGTGAGCGTCCCGTTTTGCTCAGCGTGGGCGGGTGTCGGCTCAACCCGGTGTTTTCACCCGGATGACCCCCCTCAGCGACCGGACGATTGTGGCGACCGCTCCGCGTACACAAATCCGAAAATCGACGCTGGAAATTGGCGTGCTGCAGCGCGAACGCGCCGTCCTTGCCCGCCGAATTCGATATGGCAGAGGGGTGCTCGCCACCCGCCTTGCGCCGCGCTCGGGCCGCGTGCCCGTGGGCGCCCGCGTTGGCGTTTATGCCTTGGCGGGTGCTGCGTCCTGCCGGGCTGATCGCCGCGCATTCGCTCGCGTGCCAGGCGATGACAAAGATTTCCCCTGTGCGTCACATGTTGCAACCCGACTGCGCCGGGCCGATGAGGTGAGCGCCGGTAAAAATATCAGGGTTACTTCGGATGCCCGTCCCTCCGATGGCGGAAGAAGATCGCAGACAGGTTGTGCGCGGGTCGGCTGATATGGTCGCGAGCAGAGCGTTCTTATTGCTAGCGCCGGCGGCATTTGTGCTTTTGCTTTGCATCGGGCCGGCGCTCGTCGTCATAGCGCTGCCGATTTCGGCCCGCGCTGAACCTGCCCACCAATTTCCCACATCGGCAGGGCCCGCCATCTATCAGGAGCGCTGTGCCAGTTGTCACGGCCTCGGTGGCAAGGGTGATGGGCCGGTCGCCCCAGCCCTGAAGGTTGCGCCCCCCGATCTGACCACGATCACGCGGCGCGCCGGCGGGACCTTTCCCGCGGCGCGGGTCTTTCAAGTGATCGCGTATGGCGGCAGCATCTCCGCCCACGGCAGCCAATCGATGCCGGTGTGGGGCAAGATTTTCAGTGTCGAAGGGGGGCGCGGTGAGCGTGGAGCCTTGCACTCGCGTCGCATCGTTCTGCAACTGAAGCGCTATCTTGAAAGCCTGCAACGCAACTAACGGGGCTCGCAGCCGGCCCGAACGGTCTTTTATCCAACGGCAAGGCCCGTTCCGATGGGGTGGGCTGACAATTCTTTGCACGAAGGGATGCAGACCAAACAGAAGACGCCGACGAGCGATCCAGCGCGTTTTTTCGCCGCCAACGAGGGCTGCGGCGGGACCGTCGCCATATTTGGCTCGCTTCCGAAGGCTGCTTTCACCGCCCTTGCACCTCCCGGGATCGTACAGCCGGGCACACACGCATCGACCCGGCCCCAAAAGCTGCGCGGGGACGCGCTGCAAGGTCTTGCTCACCCCAGCCATGGTTCGGGCTGGCGGGCAGGCGGAGATGCCGCCGCTGGGCGGCTTAATCCGATTGCGGCCTGCGCGCCCCACCTCACACTTGTCACACTTGGCGCCCCGAAAATCGGTGCTCCAAGTGCGCAATCTCGGCCTCGGTCAATTTGCCGACCAGCGGGTCAATCCGGGCGATGGGTTGTCCCTTTCGGCTCGCGAGATGGCGTGCGGCCGGCCCGGTGGGCCAGGGCGGGCGACCAGCCTCAGAAAATGCCGCCAACACCCGGCTTGCCAGCGTCGGGATGATGCTCCAACTCACGGCCGCGCAGAGGGCCAAAAGGTTTAGCCCCGTGCGGGTCGTGACGGCGGCCCGCGCCGGATCCGATTTGATCGTCGACCACGGTGCTTGCTCCTGAAGGTAGCCGTTCGCGCACCCCCAAAGCGCGCGCGTCTCAGCTGCGGCGCGACGAAACGCCAGGCGCTCATGGCAGCCGCGTAAGAGGTCGATCCTTCGCTCGATGTCCTGCGCCAGCGCGTGCTCCGGCAAGCCGGCCTCACCCTCCGCCGGAATGCGGCCGTCGAAGGCGCGGCAGGCAAAGGTGGTCGCGCGGGTTGCAAGATTGCCGAACACGTCGGCGAGGTCTTTGCCGACATCGGCGCTGAACCGGCGAAAGTCGAAATCGACGTCGGCGCTTTCGGGCGCATTGGCGATCAACCACCAGCGCCAGAGGTCGGCCGGCAGGACATCCAGCGCCGCGTCCGTGAACACGCCGCGGCGCTGGCTGGTGGAGAACTTGCCGCCCTCGTAGGTCAACCAGTGGAAGCCCTTGATGACATCGACCGTTTTCCAGGGCTCACCGCTGCCGAGCAAAGTCGCTGGGAAGCTGACCGCGTGAAAGGGCACGTTGTCCTTGCCCAAAAATTGCACGTAGTTGACGTCCTCGGGCTGCCACCACCAGCTGCGCCAGTCCCGCTCGGAGGGTTTGGCGTCCGACCATTCTTTACTTGCAGCAAGGTAAGTGATGGGCGCGTCGAACCAGACGTAGAAGACTTTCGCCTCAAAGCCGGGGCGTGGCACCGGAACTCCCCAGGCGAGGTCGCGCGTGATGCAGCGGTCGCGCAGGTCTGAGGTCAGCCAGCCCTGGGCCAGTGAGGTAACCCAGGCCGGCCAGCCGTGGCGAAGATCGGCCCAGGCGCGCAGGCGGTCGACGAGCAATGATTGGCGCAGGAAGAGATGCCGGCTGGTCCGCACCGCAAGGTCGCGACTGCCGGAGATGGCCGATCTCGGCGCCAGCAACTCGGGCGGATCTAGCAGGGCCCCGCAGCCGTCGCATTGGTCACCGCGCGCGGCCTCGTATTGGCAATGTGGGCAGGTGCCGAGGATGTACCGGTCGGGCAGGAAGCGGTTGTCCGTCGGCGACCACACCTGCTCGACGTCCCGCTCCTCGATCAGCCCTGCGGCATCGAGGCGTCGATAAAAGTGCTGGGTCAGGGCATGGTTCTGCGGCGACGACGAGCGGCCGAAGTGATCGAAGGACAAGTCAAATCTGCGGTAGATATCCGCCTGTATGGCATGCTGTTGCTCGCAAAAGGTGCCTACATCCTGGCCTGCCGCTGCCGCGCTGAGCTCGGTTGGTGTGCCATGCTCGTCGGTGGCGCAGATAAACAGGACTTCGGCCCCCGTTTGACGGCGGAAGCGCGCGTGCACATCAGCGGGCAGCAGCGAGCCGACGAGATTGCCGAGATGTTTGACGCCGTTGACGTAGGGAATGGCGCTGGTCACGAGATAGCGGGTCATGGACTGCATCCTTTTGTGCGGACGCCGAACCCCAAAAATCAAAAAGCCCTCCCGTCAGGACGGAAGAGCTCGGGTTCAGCACATGTCTCGCGCGGACGCGCGTCAACCCTTCCGGCCAGTATCCCTACGGTCGGGCCGGAACATTCGAACGCTGGCGGTCACAACTATCGTACGCATGACCGTAAACTAGTGATTAGCGCCCTGAAAATCAACTGGATGCGGCGCGCGAACTGTGCGAACGAGAAACCTCGAAGGCAAGACGGCCCAAGGCGCCCAAGGATGAGCCGATGATGCCGGACAACGCGACCCATTCGGCCGTTCCCATGGTGCAAGCGAGGGCCGTTATCTTTTTTGGCATCTCGGGCGCCGGCAAGGGTACGCAGGCCGATCTTCTCGTGCGCCATCTCGCAGGAGTAGACCCCAATCGCACTGTCCTTCGTGCTGATCAGGGAGCGTTGCTCCGCGCGCGCGCCGAGCAGGACGACGAGCTGGGTCGGCGCATCACGGCAATCATGGCCGCCGGCAAGCTCGTGCCAAATTTTGTCGCCACCAGCCTGCTGGCCGAATACGTGAGCAGCCATTTTTCGAGTGGGGCCCATTTTGTATTCGATGGGGTCGCCCGCTACGATCTGCAAGCTCGGATGTTTGACGAGCTGATGGTCTTCTTCGATCGCCCCGACTACACGATCATTGTTCTCGAGCTTTCGGTTGAGGAGGCCAGCAAACGTCTGGCGCGGCGCGGTCGCGGTGATGAGGTGCGCGAAGAGCAGACGCGCAATCGCTTTCGTTGGTGGGCGGAAAAGACGCTACCGGCCATTGCGATGTTGGAAAAGACGGGCAGAAAGGTGTACCGCATCGATGGGTCGTTGCCGGTCGAGCAGGTCCACAAAATGATCCTGCAGAGCCTTGGTCTGCCTGAACAGCGGCTCGGGTGAGGAGCTGATCTGGGCTTTGACCTGGGGCGTTCAGTCCTCCCTCTCGCTGCGTGGGATCCGACGCGTGCCGCAAACGGTCTATGCCATGTGTGGTCTTGCCTTTTCGGGCAAGTCTTCGGTTGCCGCGATCTTGGCGCGCGACCTGAAAACCGAGCTCATCAGCCTCGATGCCGTCAACGCTGAACGAGGAATGCGTGGCGGCGAGGGCATGAGCGATCGGCAATGGGAGGAAACGAGCGCCATCGCTATGGATCGTCTGCGGGTGTTGTTGCAGCAGGGGCGCTCCGTCGTCGTCGATGACACCTTTTCGCATCGCTTTTTACGCGACCGATGCAAGCAAGTTGCCCACGACAATGGCAGCCGTTTCCTGATCATCTTCATGGACACGCCTTTGTCGGAAATCGAGGCGCGACGGCAGGCCAACGATCGCTTTTCCATCCGCCATCGCATTCGCGATCAGGTCTTTTGGCACCATAGGGATCGTTTTCAATTTCCCACTGACGATGAGCCCGTTGTTCGCATCCGCAACGCGGGCGATGTCGGGGACTTGCTCTTGCGGGAAAGGCAGTCCTGATGCCGGACGCGCATCACGTCCTGGCAATGAAGATCCCGCTTTGTGTGCGAACCAAGACGGTGCGCTGGGCAGCGATCAGGGCCTCCACATAGGCCAATAGTTTTGCCTTGGTTGCCTCGTCGGGCGGGCCTAGCGAGGTGATGCAGGCAACCAGCGGTCGAGCCTCGGTGATGCGCATCACCCCCCGTTGGGCGGGATAGCGCTCTACCTGCGCAAAATAGCGCTTGAGTTCAGATTTGCCGCTTTCAAGCGTGAAGCCCAGTTTTGGCCAGGCGGGCAAAATGTCGCCGTTGAGACGGTTGAACGCTGCGATCAGCACGAGAATTTCTGCCATGTGCTCCTCGCCATTCGTTGTGGCAAAGAGCTGCCCGCGTGGTTTGAGTACGCGGGCAAACTCGCGGATCGCCCGCGCGCGATCCGGCACATGGTAAAGCATGTGGTTTGCGACCACAGCGTCGAGGCTTGCATCGGCGAATGGTAGGTGTTGGGCATCGACAACGTCAAGGCGCTGCCGGGGCGGGCAATATTTGCGCGCGCCTCCGCCACCATGCCGGACGACAGGTCGCGTCACCAGCCAGCCCACGGGAATGCGCGCCGCATTTTGTTGCCAAAGCCAGCCAGGCCCCCCGCCAATGTCGGCGATACGCGCCTCGCCTGGGAGGCCGGCGGCAAGCAGGTGATCAAACACCCACGCGTGCCAGCCCCCTGTCCCGAACTGTTTGAACAAATCGGCGCGTCGAGAAAGCTTCTCCGAGGTCCGGTACTGCGCGTCGTCGTTGCAAGGGCACATGGGTACTAGACCTGATTGTGGCTTCGCCCGAAGTTGGGCCTCACAATGGAGGTGTCAAGAGCCGCGGCCGCCGGTGGAGATAAGGCTTATGGCTGACCCGCCGACAAGGCGGCGTGCAAGGCCGCCAGGCACTGTTCCACGGTGCGATGGGCCGTGTCGATCACAACCGCCGTGGGCTGAGTGGTCTCGAAGGCGCAATTGTTGTGGATTTGCGCCCGCAGCGATCCGCGCGTGCCCGACGGGCGTGCCTCCACACGGCTTTTGTGCTGAGCGCCGTCGGAACACCGCCTAGGGAATGCGCCCAGGGAATGCGCCCAGGGGATGCCTGGCAGCAATGCGCCGATCACGTCGAACACATCGGCAGGGAAGACGGTGCGGACACCGACCAACGTGATGACTATGGCGCAAAAGGCGTGAGATGCTTGTTTGCGAGCGCGGGTGACGCCGAAACACAAACCAGTCGGCATCCTAGACTCGATTGATGCGCGGGGTGATTGCTAATTTAAATCCTCCGTGAAACAGATGGTTCGCGACGGGAAAATTCGTTACCGCTTGTCGGAACGTGACGGGTCTACCCGCTAAGCATGGCGTCACACAGGGCGTGTCGGCGGTTTCGTCACAGCGCCCCAACTCGCTAAGCAAAACGTTGAGCGTAATCAAGGCTCGGGACAGTCATCGTCTCGGGCCACGTGTTTTGTGCATCGGGACTGGGGACAAGCCATGCATAAGAGATTTGGAGTGGTAGTGGGTGCGGTCGCTTTGGTGGCCGGGTGCGCCGAATATCAGAAGCCGACGCCGAAGCGGGCGTTCGCGCACCAGGCGTCTCGTGCTGCGGCACACAACGGACCCCTGACGACGCAGTCGATTACGGTTGCACCGGGACCAGAAATGTCCCTGGAGGAACAGCTCAAGGCCGCCTGGAAGCACATCTGCGGCCTACGGAACGTCGAGCATGCCGAGAAGCGCAGGGTAAGCGAGACGGAAGCGCAGAAACACTCCATTGATGAGAAGTGTGCCGACGTTCGCCGCGACAGCCACATGCAGTAAAACGAGTGCAGCAGGCGCGACGGGACGCTTCGTGCAACGGGCAAATGCATATCAGCGGCCAGTCGTGCGATCGAGTGCGCAACGCCAACGCGCCGCGTAATCGGTCCGCGAGTTGTTGGTTTATGCGACCTTCATCGGCGACGGTAAGGTTCGCATCCTTTGGAAATCCAGGGCTAGTTGATCGTAGGACGTTGGTGCTCGGCCAGAACACCTGCTAGCGTCGCGACCAGAACATGCGGACTGCTGGGCTTATGGACGAGTTCACCGTCAGCGCAGTCACCGTCCAATTTGCTGTAGCCGCTGTAGACGACAAACGGGATGTTTCGCTCTTTAAGGATCGTGCAGGTTTCTGACGTGTCGTCCTTGTCCAACCCGTGATCGAGAACCGCGGCAGATAGGTCAGGATTTCGAGCATGAACACGAGCAGTGGAGAGCGTGTGTGCCATGAGGATCCCGGCACCGGCACCCCTCAAGAAACTTGCCGATGTGAAATGCGATGAGAGCTTGGTCGTCGACGACAAGCACCAAGCGTCCGTCAAGCTGGCCTGACATGAGGTATCCCGTTGGATTGTCCGTGAACTCGGCTGAGAGAACGCGATCGGGGAGATGGGGATCCAAGCCATCAGAGCGCCCGGCTCGATGCCTTATCCTCAAGCCGCTTGCTCCGGGCCTTCACCCTACGGAATTCACACAAATCAATTCCATGCGATGTCCGAACGTGATTAAGATTTCGCGGAGGGCGGCGATGGCTCGGACCAAGTCCGTGCTTGGGGACGTGCGGCGTGACGAGCGTGCGGAATGGATGCTGGAGCGTATTGTCGCCAGCGGGTCGCTGGTGCTTAGAGCGTTGGGGGGTACACGCTCAGGCGAGATGGCGGCGCATCGTCTTTTGTCGTCTGATGATGTCGATCCGACCGCGCTGCTGACGCCCCATGTCGCGCGAACAGCTGCGGCGTGCAATGGCCGCAGGGTTGTGGCGGTGCAGGATACGACGGAGATCAATTTCGATCGGCACCGTCGTCCAGCTGCCGGTCTTGGTCCGACCGGTAACGACGAAATACGGGGCTTTTTCGTTCATCCCGTCGTGGCCGTGGACGCCGATGACGAAGCGCTGCTTGGCGTGGCGGGAGCACGGATTTGGACGCGCGGTGAGGAGCCGACGCCCAACCATAACGACATTTCTTTCGACGAGAAGGAGAGCCGTCGCTGGCTTGAGGCAGCTGAGTTGGCGGCGACACATCTGGCGCCCGTCGCAACCCAGGTCATCATGGTGGCCGACCGCGAGGGCGACATATATCCCATGTTCGCACGAAGACCCGAGGCGATCGACTTCGTGGTGCGCGCACGCCACAACCGCGTGTTGGCAGAGGGCGGTACGCTATTGGCGGCACCGGCAGCCTGGCCGGCGCTCGGCAGGGTACAAATCAAGGTCGTGCCGAAGCGGCCCGGCGATAAAGGACGCACGGCAAGGCTCGTCCTGAAAGCGAGGACAGTGACGATCAAGCGGCCGAATAGCACTCCGGATCGACAGGATGCGACCAAGCTCACGCTGGGGCTCGTCGAAGTGCGCGAGGAAGCTGCGCCGGCCAAAGTCGAACCGCTGCTGTGGCGGCTGTTGACGACGTTGCCCGTCGCAACGCGGGCCCATGCGCTGGAGGTGGTTCGGCTCTATCGCCTGCGCTGGCGGATCGAGGAGGTGTTCCAAATCTTGAAAAGCAATGGGCTAAAGATCGAGGACAGCCAGCTCGAGACCGCCGACCGACTGTTCAATCTCGCCGCGTTCGGGCTCGTCGCGGCAGCACGCATCATTCAGCTCGTCGATGCTCGCGACGGCAGTACCAGACCGGCCACGGACGTGATCGAGGCAGACGACATCAAAGCGGCAGCAGCGATATCGGCCACTCTCGAGGGCGGCACAGAGCATCAGAAAAACCCGCATAAGAAGGGCACGCTGGCTTGGCTCTCATGGATCGCTGCACGGCTCGGCGGCTGGAATTGCTACTATAAGCCACCAGGCCCCAAGACCATGGCCCGCGGCCTCGATCGCCTCATCGACCGTATCGAAGGCTTTAGGCTTGCTAACGAGCGTCGGAATGTGTGAATCCCGTAGGGGCCTTCACCTGAGCAGCAGGCCAACCGATCCATCGTGCGACAGCTTGATCGGGTTCGGAAAGGCGCTGTCAGGATCGTTCGCCCAACCCTTGATTGTGCTCTTGGAAAGCGCAGTAATCTGCACCCAGGTCTTTCAGTCTTAAAATGGCATCATCGGGCGGTTGGGATCGGGTTTCGTTTTGGGCCCGTCATCAGGTGGTCCCCAAGGGCGGCAGCTCGCCGAATACCGCGCACCGACGCTCAAACATCGCCTCAAACTCGAACTGGCTCTGCGTCTCGGCCCTTTTTCGTTGGTGCGGGTTTCAAACATGCGGGGCGCATCTGCAGGGCTGGCGCGACGGAAGCGGTTCTCCAGCTTTGGATCCGCTCGTGCTTCTCGTACTATTCCTGGAAAGCCTGTTCCTCAGCGGCAATTGCGCGAGCCCTGGCCCATTTGCCTATCGGACATTCCACCCCCTGGCTTGCGTCGACTGGCACCGGTTGCTATCACCGCGCGCGCCCGTTCGATCCCTAGCTTATTCGCAGCCACGCCGCGATCAGATAGGGGTTTAGCGAGGCTGATTGGCATGTGTGATTGGCATGTGTGATTGGCAGCTAGGCAGATCAGAGCACAGGGAGATATGGAATAACCTTCGGATTTTTTGGATTTAGGAGAGGTGGCTGAGTGGTTGAAAGCACCGCACTCGAAATGCGGCATACTCGCAAGGGTATCGCGGGTTCGAATCCCGCCCTCTCCGCCAGCGGACGATTTTAGGAAATCCGAAGACGTCCAGAAGCTCCAATAATTTCATTGCCTTCCTGACATTTTAGCGCTTTTCGCCGTCCGGCGCCGTCTGGTACAATCCACGAACAAAACGTGGGTACGGACGTGGGTACAGTTGTCCGTAGGCGGAGGGATCCCTGGTGTCCCAGACTATAAATCGTCTCTCACCGCTCGAGGTGGCGAACGCTGGAGTGGGCGTGCATGCCGACGGGGGTGGGCTCTATCTGCAGGTGACAACGACGGTCGCGGGACAGCTCAACAAG
The DNA here is from genome assembly GCA_963775835.1 of uncultured Alphaproteobacteria bacterium. Classification (GTDB taxonomy): domain Bacteria; phylum Pseudomonadota; class Alphaproteobacteria; order Rhizobiales; family Hyphomicrobiaceae; genus AWTP1-13. The sequence continues at coordinate 429,555 of CAVZKV010000025.1, forward strand.
AGCTGGCTTTTTCGTTATTCCGTTGGCGGCCGCGAACGGCAGATGGGCTTAGGATCGTTGACCGAGGTCAAGCTCGGGGATGCCAGGCAAAAAGCGGCAGAGTGCCGGCAGCAACGGCAGGATGGAATCGACCCGATCGAAGCGCGCGAGAGTGCACGGCGAGTGGCGTAACTTTTCGCCGCGCTTTCGAGACCTACTTCGCCACTAAGCGCAAGAGCCTATCTAACGCGAAGCATGCGGCGCAGTGGCAATCGACAATGGAGACCTATGTCTTTCCGAGCATTGGCAATCGGCCGGTGGCAGAGATTGAAGCGCGAGAGATCCTCGATCTTCTGACGCCGATTTGGTTTGGGAAGGCTGAGACAGCAAGGCGCGTGCTGCAGCGCATGGAGGTGGTCTTCAAGTCCGCAATTCTGCGCGGCTATCGCCAGCAGGTGTCGCCATGTGTCGGTGTCAAGGAAGAGCTCGGCACGCGTCATCAAAAGCCGCTCAACCATCGTGCTCTGCCTTATCAGCGCATACCTGCGTTCCTCGCCCACCTGCGCGCCAGCAATTCTCAGCCCGCTACAAGACTTGCGTTCGAATGGCTCATCCTGACAGCAACGCGGAGCGGCGAGACGAGGCTTGCTCGCTGGAGCGAGATCGATGAGCAAGCTCGGCTTTGGACGATTTCTGCCGAGCGGATGAAGGCGAAACGCACGCACATCGTACCGCTTTCCAGGCGCTGCCTGGAGATTTTGAGGCACGCGCGAGCACTGTATCCTTCCTCAGACCTCATCTTCCCTGGAACGAAATCGGGTTCGGCGCTCTCTGACATGACCTTCACAAAGGTGCTGCGGGACATCGGGTACGCCACGGAGGCTACGCCGCATGGAATGAGAAGCGCTTTTAAAGTATGGTGTGCCGAGGTTGCGAGGGTGCGCGATGAAGTGAGCGAAGCGGCTCTCGCACACGCAATTCGTGAAAAAGCCCGTGCAGCTTATTTGCGCACGGACTTCTTGGAGGAGCGCAAAGCTCTCATGAGTGCGTGGGCAAAATATTGCGGCAAAACGGTACCGGTTATCCGGAGGCGTAGCCCGCTCAACCTCGCAGCAGCATAAGTCTCTTAATCAGCGGGTCGCAGGTTCGAGTCCTGCAAGGACTTGGTAGTTTTCCGCAACCGCCATCGTCGGCGCTTGCGGGAGTTTTGCGGGACTCCAACTGGATCGAACCGCGCAGAACGACCAACTCGACCTGCGTCGTGCTGCGTCCGCACACACGGTTCGCCGCCGCGATGAGGCGCGACAACTCGGCGGCTGAGTAGTGCGTTGTGATCCGCGCGGAGCGATGTCCGAGCGGATCTTGCCGATCCTCAAAGCTCACCCCGGCAGCTCGCAAGCGTCGCCCAAAGGTATGCTTCAGATCGTGCACGCGCACTTGTGGAAGTTCGGCCCGAATACGAGCTCGCTTCCAGGCCGCGGTCATCATGCGGGTGATCGGCTTGCCCTTATACGTGAAGACGTACGTTGGACTGATCCCGCGGCGTGCCTCCACCACTGACTTGGCAATCCGATTGAGCACAACCAGGCGCTCATCGCCGTTTTTGACGAACGTACCCGGTATGATGAAGACGCTCGTTTCCAGTTGCGGGATCGCCAGCTCCCATTCACATCTCAGCGAGCAGACTTCCTGATCACGGCAACCCGTATTGACGGTGAAGAGAGCCATCTGCGCCAAATAGGCCGGGACCTCGCTGAACAGCCGCTCCTGCTCCTCCCACGTGAGAGGATAGGGTGGCCGCTTGTGATGGTCTGCAATGAGCTTGATCTTCGGGGCTGCTGAGATCCAGGTCAGCCCCTGCTCGTCCACCCATTCTGACGCTGCAAGGTTTAGGATTCTCCGAACGATCTTGAGACCATGGTTGATCGTTCCTACCGCGTTGCCCTCCTGCCGCCGATGGTCAATCCACGGCTGCAGTCTGCCCAATATGCAAGTGATCTATGGCCTCACGCCCGACCCACGGCATCAGCAATTTAAGTTGCAGAATGTCGTCGACGAGACTGCGTTTGTGCTGGTTCTCCAGCACAAACTTCGCCGCGGCCTCTTCGAATGTGCGAGAGGGCCTGACGCCGTAGATTTGCGCTTGCCGGGTCGCTTCCATCACTCTTGCGAGATAGCGTTCCGCTTCTTCGATTTGAGCTGCGCCAGTGCTTCCGCAAACGCGCCGCCCGCCGATGTGCTTGTCGATGTGCCAGACGTCACCCCGCTTGAGGAGGCCCGGCAATTTCTTGCGTCCCATGATTTCACTCCTTTCCAACGTCTGGGACTGGGGCAAACATTCCGGCGGTCACGCCACATACAGAATGGATTTTCCTCGAAGCCCTTGACACGTTGAAGTTTCCGGACCCGTGGGACATCACCGACTTCCAAGGAGTTCTGGATCATCTGAAGGCAGATGGGTATTACGTCTTCGAGGGTGAGTTCATTGAACCGCCACCAAAGCGTAAAGGCCGTCCATCTTCACTGGAGTGCTAGAGCGGTTGATATGACTGCCAGGTTGTTCTGCGAAAACTCCCACCTGTAGCGGTTCCAGGTTCAAACTTTGACTGCTTTCAGGCCCAGCCGCGGCCGCAACCTCGCTAGCCTTTAGCCCCAGACGACCCCAACGCACAGCGTCAGCTACTGGCCCCGTTAACCTTTCGGCACCTTTGGCCTGGGTGTCGAGTTCGCTACCGGGGCCTTTGTTTTAGGCGCAGTCCTCTTTATCTCGACAAGCACGCCGTGCCACACCAATTTTTGGCGAGCGCGCTTTTCCCGCCACATTTGCAGAGCTCAAATCCTATTAGGTTACTGTCGGTCTCGCGCGGGGCCTTCCCGACCTTCCCGCGGAGATATCTGGGCACCACCCCCTCGATGTGCGGTGCCCTTTTTTTTTGGGTTGCCCGCCGATCAAGGGCGACGCGCCGGTGCTTCGCCCTGACGAGCCCGTGCCGGCGCGGCCGGTGCTCTCTAGATCGCGTGCCGCTACGCGCCCTGATGAGCCGTGCCGGCGCCGCCGGTGCTTTGAAGGAAGCACCCGCCCCCCCGCTAGACAGGTGCCCCCTCAAGGGGCTGCGCACCGTCGAGGGAAGGCGCGCGTGTGTGAGCCCCCGGAACTTGCGCCCTAAACGCAATGCACATCGTCCGGTTCCTGAATTGACGCCGGCACCCGAGACCGTTTAGCTCAACATGCGGGGAGAGCTGCGACATGAGCGGCGCACAGCGCGCGCGCCGGCCCTCCACGCGCATTCAACTGTCGCCCAAACAGGCGAATATTTACACCTGGGGCTGGCAGAAGGACGCCCGCTTCCGCTACGCGGTGTGCGGCCGGCGGTTTGGCAAGACCTACCTGGGCGCGGAGGAAATCCGCCGCGCCTATCGGCTTGCCGTCGAGAACAACATCCACCCCGACAACGAGATCTGGTACGGCGCGCCAACCTTCAACCAGGCCAAGCGCGTGATGTGGAACCGCTTGAAGCGGAACATCCCCGAGGACTGGGTCAGAGGCCGTCCCAACAACACCGAATGCGTGACGCCGATGAAAACCGGCCACGTCATTCGCGTGGTCGGCCTCGACGACCCCGATGCGCTGCGCGGCTCGGGCCTGTGGTTCTTCCTGGGCGACGAGTGGGACGACGCCAAGCCAGTGATCCTGCCACGAGATCATCCGGTCCATGCTCGGCACCTGCAACGGGCACGCCATGTTTATCGGCACGCCCAAGGGCTTGCCGCGCTCTACAAGGGCTATCGCCAGGGGCAGCCGGGCTTCCTGCAGCCGGACGATCCGCTCTACCAGGAAGTCCTGCTGGGCCGCCTGCCCGATCACAAATCGTGGAAGTACAACACCCTTGAGGGCGGCAACGTACCGCAGGAGGAGATCGACAACGCGCTCCGTTCGTTCGACGCGCGCACGTTCCGCCAGGAGTACCTGGCTTCCTTTGAGACCTTGCGGGCCGCATACGATTTTGACCGGGCCGAGCGCGTCAGGCGCTGCAACTCTCATCACGATCTCAAACTCGCTGCGGCCCTTCGGTTGGTGGCCTACGCCGCGGCCATCCGCATTGGCCCGGCCATAAGCCGCTGACGTACCAATTCGATGTGCCCGCGCAAGTCGTACTGCTGGTCTGAGAAATTGCGCGGTATCCGGATGCGGCGCACTGCAGCATCGATGCGATCGAGCTCCGCCTGAGCTGCGTCGGGCGCGTAGGCCTGGGCTCCGCTGTCGAGCGATCTCTCCAGCCACCGCAGCTGGCGATACCAGTAGAGAAGACGCCGGCGGACATTCCAGATGTAGATTATCGGCACGACCCGTATCATCGGCAGGGCTACGGCCAGGATCGGGATCAGCAGCAGGAATGTCGCGGCATGCGTCCACATGAATGTGGTCACCGAGAACGGCAGGCCCATCTGCTTGTTGATGGGGGCGAGCATCCGCAGCAGAACGGGCAGCTCCCCCGTCTTGTAAATTGGCCGCGCTTCGTTAGCGGTTTCCAACTCGGGATTGTGCACTGACGGGAATTCTCCGGCCCTGTGGAAGAGGACGGGATCGCCCGATTTGTCCAAACCCGACTTCGGGTTGTGGACGACGGCATACGTCAGGATATTCAGGAGGGTGGGCGGCATGTCGGCGCGAACGATCAGCGCCGCGCTTGTCGTCAGCAAGGTGATGTCGGCCGATGGCAGCTGCGGTTCGAACTCTACCGCCCCCCTGTGCAGTACGACTTTGGCCAGAGCCGGAAATCTATTGGTGTAGGCCTCGGCCTCTGGCGAGAAATCCATCAGGCGAATATCCGGGACGCGCAGCAGCTCCTGAATGCGGTCGCTGTCCGCGGGGAGGATGACGATACCGGCATCGACTTCGCCGCTTACGAGCTGCTCCGCCTTGCCCGACAATTGCGCCTCGACGAGGGTAGCGTTGGTCGCATCGACCCCATTGGCCTTGAGGAGCTGCCCGGCGATACGGCGTGTCGCACTCTGCGCACCCCCAACCAGGATCTTCCTGCCCCCGAGGTCGCGCAGGCTTTCGATCGGCAGGTCGCCGCGGGTAAAGACCCAGATCGGCTCATAGAACAGTCGCCCGATGGAGCGCAACTTCCCCGCCATCTGCTTGTCATGCAGCTCGCGCTCCACTGACGTCGCCAACCGGCCTTGGAGGCTACCGAATAGCCCACCCTTTACGAGCGCTGCTTGCATGCCGGAGGCGGAATCAATGAGGGTACTGAAGGTCGCGTATCCCTCCGTGCTTTGCCGCGTTTCCAAATTCACACCGTGACGTTCAAGGTCGCCCCGATACGTCCTCACCAACTCCTCATACTGCACGCCCGGGATACCCAGGACGATCTTGCCGCCGCCGCCGTCATCCTTTGTCGTCAGCAGCATCGCCGTGGGTACCAGCAAAGCGACGACAACGCCGCCCACGATCACTACGCCTTTGAGTGCCGTCGACTGCATGCCGGTGCTTCCCCGTGTAATACTCCGACATTGCTACTGGGACTGTAATGCTGCGGCAATAGTCGGAACAGAACCCATGCGATGCCGTGTCGAGGGTGGTGGTGCGTCGAGCGCGATGAGCAGGAAGGCTGCCCATCGGCCACCGCTACCGCGTATGTCCTCGGCCCCAGCGACCCGGAAAAGTTCAGCGCCGCGACAACTCTCTCACCTCGGCATTGACCGTCATTCTGCAGCTTCTCGCGACGACGAGGTGATTAGCGCAGGTGACCGCACCTTGGCGCAGCGGCCTGCCCTTCAATGTCCCACAGTGTAACTGCCTTGCCCTAGCCGTAAACGATCCAGGTCTCATCGACGATGACAACATCCGCCGTGAACCAGTAGTACCAGTCGTCCTCTTCATCATCGACAAACCACCAGCCATAATACCAATCGGCAGCCTGGGCCATTCGCATGCTGGTCTGGATCACCGCTGGTTGCGTGTCTGCCAACTTTTGCCGCGACTTCACTTTGCGCACCTGCAGGTTGCCCTTGGTCGGATGGGCGGCGCTGAGACCGACGACCTTGCCATTGCTGACGTCCACCGAGACATCGACTTTGCCCGCCTTGTGGAGCTTGTGCTTGCCGTTCTTTTTCACGTTGTCGCCGAGAAGCGCGCGACCATTTTGGTGCTTCTTCTGCTTCTTTGCCAGAGCCACCCCGGATGCTGCGATTGTGCCGATTGATGTGATCAAAGCGAGAATTGTGCGCCGACTGATCATGCGCTAGCTCCCTTCAAACTGAAGCTTGACTATGACCCACGCGTCCCGCGGGTCCGTCCGCACATCAATCGCACTTGAATCGGACACGTCGATGGCGCCATGGGGATTTCGCGACTTCTACTGCCGTGGGCCCTACTGTGTGTTGTCGTTCGAAGCCGTGTCGCAGCTCCGCAAGCTCGGATTACGCAGGCCGGAGGATGGCGTGCCCATTGAGACCACGGCTCCCTAAATGGAGCTTGTATCTGGAGTAGGTACGGGGAGTAGGGCTCAATTTGTGCTGAAAAACGCTAGGCCCCGCCGTCGTGGTTGAACTCCGCATTTCATATGGCCCTTGCTTATGGCCGAAGAGTGCCGCCGAGGTAGCGCTCCCTGGTGGCCACGGCATGCTTGAAGAACTTATCCAGTCCCTCGCCAAATTCCGGAGCGTGGTTGTCAAGCGCAGCCACGTGACCGTCCCGCGCGATACGTTCGACGGAGAAGCTGACGGCCCCGGCGAGAACGTCGAGCCCCTCGTGCTAAGCGAGGGCGCCCTCAGCGCGAACCATGCGCGCTATCTGGTAGAACAGGCGATAGAGGGGACCGCGTTCAGCGCCGAGGATCTGGGTCGAGTCCAAGTCCTGTTCGATCATAGACGGGCATACAATCAGGCGATGCTGGTTCGTGATGGGCTCCTTCGTCACTGTCCTGAATTTTGCGTCCTCAACACCACACTCATAGGGGTATTGCTGCACGGCGGGGAAGAGCAGCCTTGTGAACATGGCTCCGCAATAGTTGGGCTCGCACAGGAACAGCTTGACGTCGTATTCTATGGCCATCGCTACGAGTGCGTTCAGCGTTTTGTCGTCATAGCCAGTCAGGAAGCCGCCAGACGCCACAAGGAGCATCCGGGCGTGCAACAGCTTAAGGACCGCATTGGACATCTCGTTCTTCATTCGGCCTGACGCGTCGGCCAATCTGAGGCCACTTTGTCTCACACTCGAATTCTTGCAAAACGCGACAACACGGTGCCATTCTCACTATCCCCAGCACATGAAACGTATGTTCTTGGTGCAGAATTGGATGGTCTCGGCGTTAAGATGCAACCCAATCATTTCGAGCAACGCCGAACTGGTGCGGGAATCGCTATAGACTCGTGCGGACCAGTTTGGCGGCTTATCTCCGCCGCAACGATATACATTTTTCTAGTCGGCCTAGACCTAGGTTTTCTGTGTCCACTGCGCGCTGCGGCTCAAAACAGCGACACGCCATTGCCATTGCCGCACCTGGAGGCTTGCCAGCACGTATCCCACCCGCTACTGCCCCCCAAGTGGGGCGGTGTATTTCTCATGGCGCCATTCACCGCTTCCCAGCTTGCGCTCAGCGAGATCATCTACGACGGATCGCTTCCGGCAATGTTGGTGAAGCTTTATGGAGTGCGGTCAGGCGCGACCCGGTTTTTCGTCATCGGAAACCAGACATATTTGCTTCCCCAGGATGGTTCCGACGACCGATGCGAGGAGTTGGGAGACACGGGCTGGACGCCGCTCCCCCGGGACTGGCTCGCAGAAGGTGCGCAGTGCGCAGGCTCAGCCCCACTCTCCGAAACATCGGTTCAATGGTGGAAGACTCCAACCCAACCGGCTCCCCTGGCCGACTGGATCTGGTTCAAGTCCTCCGACCAGTCGCCTTTCCGGCTTCTCTTCCAAAAGCCCGGCGACCGGCTCTCGATCCTCTCGTCTTATGCCCTCAGTTATCAGGTGAAGTTCGAGACGCTTTCGGAAACGGACCTCGCAGCAGTCGCCGTATCGTGTCAGCAAGGCAAGCGGGCGCAACAGTCCGGCCCCTCCGCTTTGCATAACGTACTGAGGACCATGGAGCGGTCGGGCGCGCGAGCCGACAAGGACATCAACCGCCTTTTTCCCGAGCTCAATTCGGTCTGCCCCATCTCGCGTCCCAGTTGGCCCGAGGCTCTCGGCATGACTTTGCTTCTGACACCGCTCGATTTTCACACCAATCCCGTAGCAGCCGAAGTTCAGTACAGCTGGAACCTGCGGTCGCAGCGGACGCGCATGTTCTGGTCGGCCAACTCGCTGATCGCACACGAAGACGTGCTCATGCTGGCGACGCGAGGCTATAGCGTGACCCACCAGCGTGCAGGCCTCGTGCAATGCCTTGCAGCCCTGCCTGGAACCCCGCGACCAAATTGGATCAGCGAGGCCCCGTGCGCGTGTGAGGCGGTCATCGAGGGCACCACGTCGTTGACGCCGTACGGCAGCGTTCAGATCTTCAGCTGTCCGGCAACAAAACCGCGAAATTTCTGGACGTGGTACACCTTCGACGGTCGACCGATGGTGTTTATGGTGACGCCATCGAGCGGATGAGCCAACCGCGCTCATCACACTGGCGGACTACTATCAGTGGCTTCCCGGGTTTGTCGCGTCAGAGGGCGTATTTGAGAAGCCTGCGCAATGCCGGGATATGCCCAGCGCGAGCCGAGCAAAGGCCAGGCGCGCTCAGCCGAGCCGTGCGGGCGTTGCCACCTCACACCTGATCGGCCGCGGTGAGGCGCGCTCGCGTCGAGCGGTCCGATATCACGGTTCGCACGCTGCGAGCGCACAACGACCCACTAATACCAGTAGCGCCGGTAGTAGTGTTGGTATTGGGGCCGATGATGGCGACGCGGATAGTAGCTATCGTAGTCGTTATAGCGGTAGGAGCGGTGGCGCGGATAGTAGCTGTGGCCGTAATAGCGATGTCGGGGATAGTAGTCGTAGTCGCGGCGATAGAATGTCGCTGGTTCGGCGAACGTTGTTCCGGATTGAATTGCAGCGCCGTTTGAGACCGGTGCCGCAAACGCCAATTGCGGTGCCATTGCGACCAGAGCGGCGGCAGTGGCAATCAGGTTGGTCTTACGCATGGTAATCTCCTGAAGCGTTAAACCCTCGGCCATTTTTGTTGCCCAGGGTCGCCCCTCACAGTGGGCTACGCTGGTTATCAATTTCACTCACCGCGTCTGAATGCTGCATGAATGCGCTATTCACAAGCCTTTGGCGCGCAGCACCAAGAGAGCGCGGAGGACAGTTATTGGTCGCGCGCAAGACATCGGCTTCCTCCATATTTCAGTTTGCTCGCGCGGCAACGACAAGATTGGGATGAGGAGACATCATCTCCATCAGTTCACCTCATTGAGGCTCCGCAGGGATCGGATCTGCCAGCTCGCGCGCAAGGGTCACCCATCGCGATTTTATCGCTGTCGGCGGAACTGCCTCAACATTATGTAGCGGATCGTGCTCAGCAAGGCTTCGCGGATACTCGTGGTCGGATATACCCCTGGGCGCCGTGGCAACAGGCGCGCTTACACCACCTCACCCATAAGCATTGGGGGAAGTAAGCCGATCAGCTGATGCCGTGCAGGCTTAATCCTCGCCTTTACCGGCCGTATCCGCCACACTCGTTGCGGTAGCGCGGGCAATTGCCTTCGCCGACCTCACCGCGCTCTTCTTTGTTGATGCAGGCGCGGCGCAGCCGCTCGCAGTACGACGCTCGTCCACCGCATTCCTGGCGGTATCTACGGCAGTTTCCTTCTCCCGCTTCACCGCGTTCTTCTTTGTAGATGCAGGCGCGGCGCAGGCGCTCGCAATAGCCCCCTCCGTACTGCACTTGCTCTACGAGGCTTTCCGGGAAGCTGGCGCCGCGGACATCAACGCCGACAGGCGCGGCTACGCCGTTCGAGACACTTGCGAGACCCAGGCCAGCGGCCAGGACCATTGCACGGATGATTGTCTGCATGTTTGGTTCACTCCCTGTGAGCTGATTCCCTTCCTCCGGCGTCAGG